>JAKBLM010000025.1 GCA_021832085.1 Acidobacteriota bacterium
GCCGCCTGCAGCCCGGTTCGAAACGCCACCCCCCGGCGTTTCGAACCGGGCTGCAGGCCCTTCGCGAAATCAGCGGCCGACAAAGAAAACGTCAGACCCAATTTGCTGAACTTGACGGACACAACTTAGCACAGCCAATCCTGGCTGTGCCCTCCTGCCCACGCCGTGCCACGCATGAAAATGGCCGGTGACGACCGCAGGGCGTCCCGACGCCGTCCGTAGGGAGGGATCTGCTGTTTCCGATTGCCG
Organism: Acidobacteriota bacterium; assembly: GCA_021832085.1. Taxonomy (GTDB): domain Bacteria; phylum Acidobacteriota; class Terriglobia; order Acidiferrales; family UBA7541; genus JAKASX01. Next base: position 250 of record JAKBLM010000025.1, read on the forward strand.
CACCGCTATCACCAACCGCCGCACAGGCTCTGAAAGCCCACGGCTAGGCAATCCCCTGATCTGCAGACGGTCTATGGTCTTGGTGAATTGCAAAGGGCGGAAAAGAAAAAACTACTCGAAACGAACCGCCCCTTCGCGCACGAGCAGGGAATGTCGCGCAAAGCGCTCGTCGTCGTGGTAGGGGAAATCGGCGCGGTAGTGGCTGCCTCGGCTTTCCTCCCGGGCCAGCGCGCATCGGGCCACAACGCCAGCAAGCGTCCACATGTTGTAGATTTCCCAGTCGCGCCGCACCGGATTTTCCGGCTCCCCGAGTCCCATGCGATCCAGCAACTCGATAGCCTCGGTCAGCTCGCGTCCCTCGCGCAGGATTTCCACGCGGCTTCCGAGAATCCCGCGAATCTTGTCAAGCGTCGGCTCGACGCCTTCCTCGGGGGTAATCGCCGCGGCCGCTTCCGGGCCGGGGATTGCGCACTCGGGCTCGTGGGCCTGCTTCCCCTTGGGTGTGGTTTTGGGTCCGTGCGCGGATGCGTGCCGCTTCGCGCCGCTAGCGGCCGGGGCATCGTCAAGCATCGCCTTGCCCGCCCGCGCGCCGAAGACCAGCCCTTCGAGCAGCGAGTTGCTGGCCAGCCGGTTGGCACCATGAACGCCCGTTGAGGCCACTTCGCCGGCCGCGTAGAGCCCGGCCAGGCTGGTGCGGCCGTGCAGATCGGTTCTGAGCCCGCCCATGGCGTAGTGTGCCGCAGGCCGCACCGGGATCATGTCGGTGGTAATGTCGATGCCGTAATTGAGGCAGGTGGCGTGGATGCGCGGGAAGCGGCTCTTGACGAAGCCCTCCTTCAGCCCTGTCAGGTCCAGATAAACGTGGGAACTGCGGGTTCGCTTCAGTTCCGAGACAATAGCCCGGCTGACGACGTCGCGTGGCGCCAGTTCCGCGCCTTCGTGATAGTGGGGCATGAAGCGTTCGAGCAGCGCGTTGCGCAGCAGTCCGCCCTCGCCGCGCAGCGCCTCTGAGAGAAGGAAAGGCGGGGCGTTTTTCGCGGCGAGCGCCGTGGGATGAAACTGGATGAACTCCATGTCGGCGAGCGTGGCCCCGGCGCGGAAGCCAATCGCCATTCCGTCGCCCGTGGCGGACGGCGGATTCGTCGTCTCAGGGTACATCTGGCCGAGACCGCCCGTGGCTAGCAGCACGGCCCGGCATTCCACCTGGACCATCCGTCCGCTTTGCTCGTCGAGAAAGCGAAGCCCGGTCACCGCCGTGCTATCTTCGGCGGTTTCCAGGCCAAGGGTGAAGGACTGCATCCGCATCTCGATCCGTTCGACCGTGTGCGCCTTGGCCAGCAGCGCGCGGCTGATTTCCCAGCCGGTGGAATCCCCGTGTGCGTGCAGAATGCGCGAGCGGCTATGGGCGCCCTCGCGCGTGAAGGCCAGCCGGGTGCCGTTGCGGTCGAAACGGGTTCCCCAGCTGATCAGCTCCTGGATGTAGCGGGGACCTTCCTCGACGAGAACGTGCACGGCCGCGGGATCGCAGAGCCCGTCGCCGGCGCGGATCGTGTCTTGCTCGTGGAGGCCGATTTCGTCTTCGTCACTGAGTGCGGCGGCGATGCCGCCCTGTGCCACTGCGGTCGCGCTCTCGCCTGCCTTGCCCTTGGCCAGCATGAGCACGCTGCCGCCGCGTGCCAGTTCAATCGCGGCCCGCAAGCCGGCAACGCCGGCGCCAACCACCGCGTAATCCACGCAAATCCGTTCGCTTTCTTGCATGACTGGACTGGAACCCCGTCAGGTCTGTCTATGTTAGCACGAAGCTCCGCAGAGGAAGTTTACCTAAAGGCTGTGGTACAGTCTTCGCGCGGCAATGAAACGGCTTGTAATTCACTCTTCGGCGGGCGATTACCCGCTGCTTTGCGGTCGCGGCCTATGCGGCCGGCGCGGCTGGCTTGCGCGGCAGCTTCCGGCCGACCGGAGCGGCGTGTTCTTGCTCTCCTCACCGCGCGTATGGCGCAATTGCGGGAAGGCGCTAGGCTTGGCGCTCGGCCCGGCGCGGCCGCAACGCATCCTCTTCGACGACCGGGAAACGGCGAAAAATCTGGCCACGGTGGAGCGGCTCGCCCGGGCGCTGGTGCGCGCCGGCGCCGATCGCGGCGCGGTTGTCGTGGCGGCCGGTGGCGGAGTCGTCGGTGACGTCGCCGGTTTTGCCGCGGCCAGTTACATGCGCGGCGTCCGTCTGGTCCACGTGCCGACGACATTGGTCGCGCAGGTGGACAGTTCGATCGGCGGAAAAACCGGCGTCAACCTCAAGGAAGGGAAGAACCTGGTCGGAGCTTTCTATCCGCCGCAGCTGGTGGTCGTCGATCCCAACCTGCTTGCCACACTCGAGGATCGCCAATATCGTTCCGGCCTCTACGAAGTGGTCAAGTATGCGGTCATCGCCGATCCGTTGCTCTTCGACGTGCTTGAGCGCACGGTCGGCCGCCTCCGGTCGCGCGACGGCAGCGTGCTCGATTGGGTGGTGGCGCGTTGCGCCCGCATCAAGGGCGACATCGTCGGCCAGGATGAACGCGAGGGCGGATTGCGCCAGGTGCTGAATTTCGGCCACACGATCGGTCACGCCCTCGAAGCAGCCACCGGATACCGCAGTCTGCTCCACGGCGAGGCTGTCGGCTGGGGCATGCTGGCTGCGGTGGAGCTGGCCCGGCGGCTCGGTCGGCTGCGACCCTCCGAAGCCGATCGCGTTGCCGCTCTCGTCGTAGCTGTGGGTCGACTGCCACGCCTGCCCGAGCGGAGGATCGCGATTGTCCGGTGGCTTGGCGCGGACAAGAAGGCACGCGCCGGCAGGCTGCGCTGGGTGTTGCCGCGGCGGATTGGCGAGGTGGAAATCACCGAAGACGTGCCGGAAAGCCTGGTGCGTGAGGTGTTCGACGTATTGCCCCAACTCGAGCCGAAACCGCCGAAAGCTACGAGTCGTTCCGCGTTGCGGGAGCGCCGCTGATTATGCCAGGCACCCGAGGATGACGAAGACCGAAGAGCCGGCCGCCGGAACGCGCCCGGAAGGAGCGGGAAACGAGGCCGAAGCAGCGCGCCGGGTGCGCGACCTTTTCGGCGCGATTGCGCCGCGCTACGACTTTCTCAATCACCTCCTTTCGTTTTCCTGCGATCGCTGGTGGCGCCGCCGCACAGCTCGCCGGGTTCGCGACTGGTTGCGTCCCGGCTCGTGCGTGCTCGATGTCTGTTGCGGCACGGGCGATCTAACGTTTGCGCTCGAGCGGGAGGCACACAAACAGGCCGGTGGGAGCGTCGCCATCTGCGGCGGCGATTTCGTCCATGGGATGCTGGTGCGCGCGCGCGAAAAGGCGATCGCGCGATCGAGCGGAAGCTGTTTCCTGGGCGTGGATGCTCTGGCTTTGCCCTTCGCAGACGGCTGCTTCGATCTGATTGCTGTCGCTTTCGGCTTCCGCAATCTGGCCAACTACGCTGTCGGTATTGAAGAGTTTCGGCGCGTGCTGCGTTCCGGCGGCCTGCTGGCGATCTTGGAATTTTCCGAGCCGCCAGGGCCGGTCTTCGGCCGCCTGTACCGTTTTTATTTCGAGCGGATTTTGCCAGGCATCGGCGGGCTCATTTCCGGCAATCGCCGTGCGTACGGCTATCTGCCGACTTCGGTAGCCCGTTTCCCCTCACCGGAAGACTTGGCGGAGAGTCTGCGCACCGCTGGCTTCGCGAACGTACGCTACGAGCGCTGGATGGGCGGCATTGTTGCGCTTCATTTGGCCCAACGGCCGGGCACAAAAAACGCAAAAGTCGAAGCTTCCTGAAGCATCCGCACGACCGCCTTCACCGAGCCAGGCCCGAAACGGACAGATACCAGTGCAACAGGGGCCCTCCGGCAAAAATCAGAAAGAGCCCCGCAATGCCGAGGAAGGTTCCAAAGGGCAATTCGTAATCCCGGCCCTTGCGTAAAACCAGTATGGCAATGCCTCCTGCCACGCTGCCGAGGATCGAGCCCACGAGTAGCATCAGGATTGCCTGGCGGACGCCAAGAAACGCGCCCGCCATTGCCATCATCTTCACGTCACCGAGTCCCATGCCTTCGCGTCCCCGCAACCGGAAGTAGCCTTCCGCGAAAAGCCAGAGCAAACCGCCGGCGACCGCCGCGCCCATCACCGCATTGGTAAGGCGTGTCAGCCACGTCGCCGCGCCGACCGAGAACCACACGTTGAGCACCCAGTGCCCGAACCTATCGGCCTCGGGCGTGAAGGGACTGAACGCCAGTCCCGCAACCAGGCCGAAATAGGTCACCCGGTCCGGCAGCAAGCGCTCGTGCAGATCAGTAAAGATAAGCACCAGCATCATCGAGCAGAAGAGTGTCCACTTCGCGCCGGACAGCGTCACGCCGAACTGCCAATAACAGCCCAGAAAGAGGAGCCCGGCAGCCAGTTCCACGAGCGGATATTCCGGCGAGATTGGCTGGTGACAGGCGCGGCAGCGTCCCCGGAGCAGCACGTAGCTCAGCACCGGTATGTTGTCCCAGGGATGGATCGGCGTCAGGCAGCGCGGGCAATGGGAGCCCGGGTTTACCAGGGATTGGTGCCGCGGCAGCCGGCGAATGCACACATTCAGAAAACTGCCGAAGACCAGTCCGAAAACGAAGACAAGCGCCAGGATCACCGCTCGACTCTGCCACAACTGCTCCGGTGCCTCAAGCACCATTGAGGACATGTGCATGTGCTATCATGCGCGAATCGGCTTGTTTCCGTGCGGCAGCGGCCTTGACGGCTTCGAGGGTTCCGCTTGGTTTCCCTGATTGGCCGTCCACAGTGCGGTTCTTTATTGTATTTAGGAGTGAGAGACGCTATCGGAATGCTTGCGATCGAGCTGAGAGCGGGAATGGCGATTCGATCCGAAGGCCGTGCCTACAAGCTGGTCGAGGTGGAACTCAAAAGCCGTGCCGGGCAGATCCATAATCTCGTCAAGATCAAGTTACGAGACCTCGACACCGGCCGCCTCAGCGAATTGCACGTTCGCCCCGAGGAGCGCTTCGAGGATCTGGAGCTGGACCGGCAATCGATGGAATTCCTCTACGGCGATGCCGAGTCCTGCACCTTCATGCATCCGGAAACGTTTGAACAGATTGTCATTCCACGCTCAACAATCGGGCCGGGGGAGCGGTTCCTGCAGGAGGGAATGAAGCTGCCGGTGGAACTGTTCGAGGGCCGGCCGGTGAGCATCGTGCTGCCGCAGACCGTGGATTTGGCGGTGACCCAGACGGCGCCGGCGGTGCATTCACAACAGGACAGCACGCTAAAGGAAGCCACGCTCGAAAACGGGGTGGTAATAAAGGTGCCGCTCTTCGTCGAAGCCGGCGAGACCGTGCGTGTGGAAGTGGAAACCGGCCGTTACATCGAGCGCATCCGCACCGACCGCAAGCGCGGCGCCTGAGGCCCGCCTTCCATCCCATCCGAGCCTGCCGAGCGAGATCGCCTCTCGCATTTCTCAATCCCCATAGCGGCCTTGCGCCGCCCTCCTATCGCTCGCTGGCCCAATCGCGTGGCCGGAGCGCGTCGAGCAGTTCCGCCTCGGGCGTTCCGGGCTCTGGTGTTTCCCCGTAACCCCAGCGCACTTCCGGCGACAGGCTCATCAGAATGGATTCGGCACGACCGCCCGTCTTGAGGCCGAACATCGTGCTGCGGTCCTACAGCAGATTGAACTCGACGTAGCGACCGCGGGGCGAAAGTTGCCAGCGCCGCTCGGCATCGCCATACGGCTCTTCCATGCGGTGCTCGACGATCGGCGGATAGGCGGCAAGAAAATGGTCGCCGGCATCCCGAACGAAAGCGAAAACCTCGTCGAGACGCTCCCGTAGATAATCGAAGAAGATCCCGCCAACCCCTCGCGGCTCGCCGCGATGCGGCAGATAGAAATATTCATCGCACCAGCGCTTGAAGCGCGGGTGATGGGCCACTGGATACCGCCCGGCAACCTCTTTCCAAACGCGATGAAAATGAATGACGTTCTCGCACCGAAAGTAATACGGAGTCATGTCGGCGCCGCCGCCGAACCACCCCACCTGGCCGGTTCCTTGGCCCTTGGCGAGAAAGCATGCGTTCGCGTGAACGGTGGGCACAAGCGGACTGCGCGGATGGAGAACCAGCGAAATGCCAGTGGCTCGAAAGGCGCGGCCTTCGCGGGGCATCGTCGAGGCAAGGTCGGGCGGGGATTCGCCCCGCACAAGCGAAAAGTCCACGCCGGCCTTCTCGAACACGCCGCCGTCGGTCAAGACGCGCGTACGTCCGCCGCCACCGGCATGCTCCCAGTGGTCTTCGTGGAAACGTGCCCCGTTCATGCGCCGCTCGAAGTCCTCGATCGCTGCGCAGACGCGTCCCTGCAGGTTGAGGAAAATAGGCGGCTGCGTCGTCGGAGAGTTGGCTCAAATCCATCGTCACCTCACGCAGGCGCGCCGGGACACTGTTACCAGAAATTCATGCGACTCTTACGCAGGCATCATTTCCGGCTCGCACAGTGCGCTTTGGCTCCGGCAAATCACGAGGGGTGGCCCTTGCTGCCGGCGCGAGAAGTGTTGGCGAAGTCCCGCAGTCGTGACGGAGGCAATGAAAATGGTGATGCGCAGGCACATCAAAAGCCGCGGAACCGCTCCGACGCGCAGCGTCGCAAGGAAGACCTTTCAGCGGAAGCTTGCGAGATCGGGAAGTTTTGGGCTAAATGGGATTGAGACGCCAATGAACTGGGGCATTCCTCCCTGGAAGATCGACTTCGCCTCGAAGCCGCAGCCGTTGCCCGCCGAGGTGGACTTCGTCGTCGTCGGAGGCGGTTTTTCCGGCCTGTCGGCGGCGGCCTGGCTGAAAGAAATCGCTCCCGGGTGCAGTGTTGTCCTGCTGGAAGCAACCCGCGTCGGCGCGGGCGCCAGCGGGCGCACGGGGGGCTTGGCGCTGGCGGAAGCAGCCGAAGGCGAGCTGGAGTGCCTCGGGGACGTGCTGGGCGGTTATCGCGACACGCTCAACCGGCTTGGCGCTGCCGGCGACATCGAGTTTCCCGGCGTATTCGAAATTGCCCGCAGCGGTGGCCGCGTCGATTCCCCGATTGTCTGGGAAGATTCGGGTACCCTGCGCGTCATCAAGGAAGTTGCTGGCGGAGGGATCGATCCAGGCCGCATCCTGAGCGACCTGGCCCTAGCTGCGACGCGGCGGGGCGTGTTGGTGCTGGAAAAGGCGCGGGTCGAGAATGTCGCCTTCGAATCGCCTCTTGTCGTTCGCAGTTCGGTGGGCACGATCCGTGCCAAAAAGGTGCTACTCGCCACCAATGCGCAATCGGTCGAGCTTTCTGGTCTGGCCGAGCACTCGTGGGCCAGGTTCACGCTCGCCGTTCAAACCGAGCCGCTCGCAGATGCTGCACTCTCGGCGCTCGGGCTCTCTTCGGGAAAGGGATTCTACACGTCCGATCTGCCCTACCTATGGGGCCGGCCCATGCCGAACGGGGCGGTAATGTTCGGCAGCGGCCTGGTGGACATTGCCGACGACGCCGACCTGGCCGCGCTCGACATCAGTCAGGGCGTCGCCGCCGGTTTGTTCGCCAGCCTCGAGCGGCGCGTTCGTGGACTGCACCCCGTTCTGGCGGATGTCGATTTTGCGCTGCGCTGGGGCGGGCCGATCCGCTTCGGCAATGCCTGGCAGATGTTCTTCGACCAACATCCGTGCTCGAAGGACGTGATCGTCCTGAACGGACTCGGCGGCGATGGTGTCAGCTTCTCGGTATATCTGGGCAGGTGGGCTGCGGAAGTGTTTGCCGGTCAACGCTCACTTCCCAGTTGGGGCAAGGTTCCCGCAACGGCTTGATTTCTGTTTTCCTTTCCGTCAAATCGTTGAGATCCGAGCACGCGGGGAGCCAAATCGATAACGGACAGTTGAAAAGCGCTTCTCTGCCAGCCGAGACGCGTCGTCAGTAGGGAATCTTGTTGGGATTGGCCATCCAGGCTTCGAAAGCAGCAAGCCCCTCTTCGCGCATGAGCTGCAGCATGGGGATGCGTCGGCCTTGGTGGGGGAGGGAGAGTTCGGCACGAATGAGGGAATCGTCGAACCCGGCGCGGGCAGCATCTTCAGCCTGGCAGGCGTAAAAAAGCCGGTCCAGTCGCGCCCAGTAAATGGCTCCGAGGCACATCGGGCACGGCTCGCAGCTCGCGTAAATCTCGCATCCGGTGAGTTGAAATGTGGCGAGTGCCAGGCACGCACGCCGGATCGCGACGATTTCCGCATGGGCCGTTGGATCATTCTCGCTGGTCACCAGGTTCGTTCCCTCGCTGATCACGCGGCCATCTTTGACCACCAGCGCGGCGAAGGGCCCACCACGGCCCAAACGCACATTTTCCAGCGAGAGTTGGATCGCCCGCGCCATGAACGAATTGGATTGCTCGCCGCTCATGTCCTGACCGTCCTTGTGGCTGTGGGTTGCGCCGGTCGTCTGGTTCCCGCCGGGTTGGAAACGGGTGCCCCCGGCCGCGGATTGGGAAATCCGCGGCCGCTCTTTACCGGGTGAAAATCGTGGCCTCGACGTTCATCCCCGGTCGAAGCACGTATTTCCCGCCGGGCAGCGGATTGAAGACGATCTTCACAGGAATTCGCTGCACCACCTTAACGAAATTCCCGGTGGCATTTTCTGGCGGCAGCAGGCTCATCCGTGCCCCGGTGGCGCCGGAAAGCGACTGGACACGAGCTGGAAACGATTTGCCGTACATGTCCACGTGGATTTCGGCGCGCTGACCGGGATGGACGTTGCCCAGTTGCGTCTCCTTGAAATTCGCGCGTACCCACACCGTATTTAGCGGAATGATGGCAAATACCTCCTGCCCGGGCTCGAGGATCTGGCCCGGCTCGACCTCCTTGTGGGTCACTACACCGTCAGTCGGGGCAACGATTGTCGTGTAGCTGAGCTCCAGCTCGGCCGCCTGCAGATTTGCTTTCGCCTTGGCGACGTTCGCGTTTGCCGAGTGCGCGTCCGCCCTGCGCATCGGCACCTGGTGGACGTTGGCCAGCGCCTCGCTGAGATGCGCCTTCGCCAGTCCGATCTGTGACTCGGCAGCCACCATCGCCGCGCGATCGATGGCCACCTGGTGCTTGGCCTCGGCGAGCTGTTCTTCCGAGGCTTTCAACTCGCTGGCCGCGCTCTTGGCCGCCGCGACATAGGAGTCGTACTGCAGCTCGGAAATTTCCGCTTTGGCAACGAGCGGCTTCATGCGGCTCCAGTCGGCTTGGGCTCGCGCATTCTCCGCCTTGTTCTTGTTGACTTGTGCCTCGGCGTAAGCGAGCCCGGCCGTCGACGCGGTCGTATAAGCAAGCCGGGCACGATCGTATTCCGCCTTGGCCGCGTTGATCTCGGCTCGGGCAGCCTCGATGGCGCTATGCGTCGTGCCTTGGGCGAGCGGAACACCAACCTGCGCCGCCCGCGCCTGCGCCTCGGCCAGTTCCAGTGCGGCGCGTGCCTGTGCCACCCTTGCCTCGTAATCCCGCGGGTCGATCTTGATGAGGACCTGGCCGGCGTGGACGTATTGATTCCGGCGAACGAAAACCTTGCTGACGGAGCCATAAACCTTGGAAGCGATGGGGGTGATGTTTCCGTCGATTTCGGCGTCGTCGGTTGTGACCCGGCCATGCAGGTAATACCAGATACCCCCAATAACGGCTAGCAGCAACACGAGGCCGATGATTACCGCGCGGCGGAAGCGGGGCTGTGCCCATCGGCCTTTTTTCGACCGCTCGGAAGCATTCGGGTCAGTTGTCGGTTCGGTCACATTCGTGCCCATCAGGAGTTCCTCTCATTTCACGTACAGATCCAGCATCTGGCCAGTGGCGCGAGCGAGTTCGGCCCTGGCTTCGTTGTAGCGATAGAGTGCGCCGATCTGGTTGTTGTTGGCGCGGGCGAGCGCGTTCTGTGCGCTCACAACCTCGATATTGTCGGCCACACCCGCCTGGAAACGGTCCCGGGCCTGCGAAACCTCCTCGCGCGCCAGCACGACGCCCAGGTTGGCAACTTTGACTTCGTGGAGCGCGGCATCCAGGTCCGCTACCGCCGTTTTCACCTGGAGCGCGATCTGGTTCGTGAGGTCGATTTTCTGCTGCACCAGACTCGCCAGATTGAGTCGGGCGTTGGCCTCCTGGGCGTGAATGCGTCCGCCGGTGAAGATCGGCAGTTGGATGTCTGCCTGATAGACGTAGGTAGGGATTACTGTGGTGGCCGAGATGCCTTCCTGGAGATATTGTCCGGTGAAGTCGAGTGTCGGCAGTTTCTGCTCGCTCACCGCCATCCGGTCGAATTCCAGGCTCCGCTCCTGTGCGTCAATCGCCTTCATCTCCGGCCGGTTTGTGATCGCCATGGCAATGCTCTGTTTCGCGGTGAAGGGCGGAGTCCGGTAGAAACTCATCTGGTCGGTCAGAACCAGGTGCGTGTGCGGGTCGACGTTGAGCAACCGGGCCAGGCCGTAGAGCGACGTTTTTTCGGTGGTCTGCGCCTGAATCAGGTTTTGGTCCTCGTTTTGCAATTCCACGTTTGCGCGCAGGGTGTCGAGCCCGGTGGCAACGCCATGCTTTTGCAGATCCCTGGCCTGCAGGTAGAGCGCCCGGGCCAGCCTCACGCGCGAGTGCGCCGCCCGCACGCTGGCCATCGCGCGCAAGCTCGCCAGGTATTGGGAAACCACCAGCAGCGTCACCTGTTCGCGCACACTCATCCGGTTGGCGCCCGACGCAGTCACCAGGTGGTCAGCTGCCTGCAACTGGCGCCAGAGCGAGAGGTTGAAAATCGGCATCGAGAAGAACGTTCCCGCGCTGAAAACCTGAAAGGGCCCGAGGTGCTCGGGAAAACCCGCGAACGGTCTTCCAAAAGCTGTCTCGAGGTTGTCGCGCACTGCCTGGTCGCGCACATCAAGCGATGCCTGTGGGAGCAGGTCGGAACGCACGATGTTCCGGTTTTCCTGGCTTTGGGCCAACTCGATCGCGCTGATCTGCACTTGCGGGTTCTGGCGTAGCGCCATCACCACGGCCGCGTGCAGCGTGAGTCGCAGCGTAAGTGGCGCCGCTTTCTTCGGCGCCGGCGCTTTTTGCGCCGGCATCCCTCGGGCCTTCAGTCGGCCCGGCATCAGTAGTCCTGCGGCGGCCAGCAAACAGACCACGCCTTTCGTTCTCCAGCCGCGTCGCTTCCCGGCGGGCTTGCCCTCGACCTCTTCGACAACTGCCCTCGCCAGGCAGCCCGCCGCCGAAAGCCGCGTTCCTGCCTGAGCCATCTTGCGAAGCAGTTCTTTGCCGTCCTCGTCGATAAAGCTGACGCCGGCCAGTTCAACCTGGACGGCGCGCGATCCGTGCATGGCCGCAGCTTGATTCCAGCTCTGTTCGAGTTCGGCGACCCACGGGCCTGCCAGCCGACCTTCGACGCGAATCAGGAGTTGTTCGCCCTGCTGTAGTTGCGTTGCCTTCATCATGGTTGTTCTCGGAGAAACCTCGTTGAGCAAGGGCAAATTTGTTTCCTCCTCTGCCGCGACTTCGGCAGGCAGAATAACCAATTGTATACGATGTGGTTAGGACGCGCAGGGTCGCAGGAAATGGTTGGCAAATGCACAAAGGGAGCGACTGAATGTCGGCATTGTGCCGAAATGTCGGCACTCAACGTCGTCTGGACTTTCTGGGCACTTCGCTAAGTGGGCCCGCCTCTGGCCGTTCGATTCCAAGTTTCCGCATGCGTGATTGGAGGGTTGTCCGCTTCATGCCCAAGCGTGCGGCCGCGCCTCCAGGGCCGGCAATGCGCCAGTGGGTTTGCTGAAGAACTCGGAGGATGTGGTCCCGCTCCATGTCGACGAGTGCCGGTGAGGCGTTTTGGGGAGTGGCCGGCATTTGCAGCTCGGCCAGGGGTACGCGAAGGATCGAGCCAGGGGAAAGAATCACTGCTCGTTCGATCAGATTCTCCAACTCGCGCACGTTGCCCGGCCAAGGATATTGGGTCATGGCTTCGATGGCCTCGGGTGGAATCGTCTCGATATGTTTGTTGGCGAGCGCGGCGTGATTTTGGGCGAAGTAGTTGGCCAAAAGCGGAATATCTTCGACGCGCTCGCGAAGCGGCGGCACGCGAATAGGAAAGATGTGGATACGGTAGTAGAGATCGTCTCGAAATTCGCGTGCGGCGACCATCGATGCCAGATCGCGATTGCTGGCCGCCACCAGGCGCACGTCGACGCGGAGGGTTTGGCTCGAACCCAGGCGTTCGAATTCGCGCTCCTGGAGCACCCGTAGCAGCTTCGGCTGCAACTCGAGCGGAATATCGCCGATCTCATCGAGAAAAAGCGTGCCCTGGTCGGCCAACTCGAAGCGGCCGATGCGGCGCGAGATGGCCCCGGTAAAGGCGCCCTTCTCGTGCCCGAAAAGTTCCGACTCCAGCAGTCCGGTCGGAATCGCGGCGCAATTGAGTTTCACAAAGTTGCGCGTGCGGCGCCCGCTGAGCTGGTGCGTCAGCCGCGCGAGCAGTTCCTTTCCTGTCCCGGTTTCGCCGAGCAGCAACACGGTGGTTTCGGTTGGGGCCACCTTCCGCACCTGCTCAATGGCGCGCCTCCAAGCCGGACTTTCGCCAATGATCTCGTCCAGGCCATATTCGGCGCGCAGTTCGTCCTCCAGATAGAGTTTCTCCTCGGCCAGGCGATCTTTCTGTTGTTCGATCTTCTGGAAGGCAAGCGCGTTTTCCACGGCGATGGCAATCTGATCGGCCACCTGGCGCAGAAAATCGACGTCTTCCTGGGAAAAGGCGCTCTCGCGGAGACTGGCCAGGTTCAATGTGCCGAGCGGCCCGGTGCGCCCGACCAGCGGCAGGCAGAGTACCGAGCGCAAGCCCTCGGCTTCGATGGCGCTGTGCGGATAGCGTTCGAGTTCCGCACGGTTGAGCAGCAGGGGCTGCCGGCGCCGGAAAGCCTCGCCCGAGGGCGCCACGTCGAGCGGGACGGTCATCTCCTCACGGATCAGTCCTTTGCCCGTGGGAAAATCCAGCGCGCGGATCCGCATGCGGTTGCGTTCCGCCTCGTGCAGGGCCAGGCTGGCGAATTCGCAGTCGAAGAGCTGGCGCAGGCTGCTGGAAATGGCGGCGAAAAGCTCGCGCAGGTCCAGCCGCGAGACGACGGCGTTGTTCAGGTCGAGCAGCGTGCGCAGGCGGTCCCTCTCGCGGGCCAAGCGGCGCTGGTAGGATTGGACCTCCTGATGATGAAGCGCATTATCGACCGCGACGGCCACCTCGCGCGCCACGCTGCCCAGAAACTCCAGATCATATTCGCCGTTTCCCGCTTCGTGCGTCGCGGCGAAGGCAATCGCGCCCAGTCTCCTGTGGGCTGTCGTCAGTGGCAGCATGCAGACAAAACGGATGCCCTGCTCGCGCCAATAGGGAATCAGGGCAGGGAACCGGTCTTCGTGTTCGAGATTTTCGAGCAGCAGGGGCTGTTGCGTTTGCCACACCAGGCCGGCGGGCGATTCGTCGACCGGGAGCCCTTCGGGAATCGGAAGCGGCGGAAGCGGGCCGCGCAGCATGTGCAGCCGCATCCGGCCAGCCGCCGGATCGTGCAGGATCAGGCTGACAACTTCGAAGGGAGCAACCGGTTGCAGGCGAAGCGCGAGGTCTTCGAGCAGGTCGGCGAGGTCGCGATGCAGCAGGATTGACTGCGAGACTTCGACCAGCGCCCGCAGTCGGTCGCTCGCCGCGTCTTGATGCGATCGTTCGTTCATCTCGACTCAATTCCTTCCGCTGGCGCTTGCAAGTGGTCCGTGCTTCAGCCACCGCGGGTGTGCATTTCCAGGTGGGGATCGCGTCGCAGGTTTTCGATTGTCACCAGCGGGCCGCGGGTGCGCGCCTCGCGCCTCTGCTCGGCGCCGCGGTCGCTTCTTGCAGTCCAAACCTCGGCCAACAGTTTGGCGATCTCTTCTCGGCTCGCGCCCCGGCGGAGTGGCCCGCGGAGATCCGTGCCGGCCAGGGCATAGAGGCAGAGGTACCACATGCCATCGGCTGTCAGCCGGCTGCGGTCGCAGGTGCGGCAAAAGGGCGAGGTGACCGAAGCGATGATGCCGAAGCAGGTGCCGTCGCGGAGCCGAAAGCGTTCGGCAGGAGCGGTGCCATCGGGCGGCAGCGGTTCGACGGCGCCGTGACGGCGCTCGATCCGGGCAAGAATTTCGTCACGCGGAATCACCTGGTCCGGCGTCCAGAGCGTGGCGCCTCCCACGTCCATGTACTCGATGAATCTGACTTCGCCGCCGATGCTGCGGCCGAATTCGAGGATCTCGAGGATCTCGTCGTCGTTGAGCCCGCCTATCACCACCGTGTCGATTTTCAAGCGCTCGAATCCTGCCGCGCCAGCCGCGCGAATTCCTTCCAACACGCGGTCGTGAAGATTCTGGCGCGTGAGCGCCAGGAATCGCTCCGGCCGCAGCGTATCCAGGCTGACGGTGACGCGCGTGAGCCCGGCCTCACGAAGCAGCTGTGCCGATTGGGCCAGCAAAACGCCGTTGGTGGTGAGTGCAATTTCGCGGAGGCGGCCGTTCGCGGCGAGGAGCCGCACCAGTCGGTGGACATCGTGCCGCAGCAGCGGCTCCCCTCCGGTCAGGCGCACCTTGCTGACCCCTGCATCGGCGAAGATGTCGGCGAGTTGCGCGATCTCTTCGTAAGTCAGCAGGTCGCTCCGGCGCAGCCAGTGGTATTCCTCCTCCGGCATGCAGTAGCGGCAACGGAGATTGCAGCGGTCGGTCACCGACACGCGCAGTTGGCCGAGCGGACGGCCGAGTGCGTCGCGAAGGAGCTCGGGATGAGTGGCTGCGGACATAAGCGAACGCTTGGCGATTTGATGGTAGAGGTCGCCGGCCCGCTTCGTCAAACCGCGCCGGGCCGCGCCGAATACGGTTTTCGTTGACACTGGAGGCGCAAAACAGCAAAGATTCGGCAAGCCTCAACACCGCAAACGATTCTCGAACTGAAGGAGCGCACCCCATGGACAACGTGCGGCCGTCGAGCGTGCGAAGGAAAGCAGGTTTGCGTGGTGGGATAGCCGTTCTCGCACTGCTTCTTGCGGCGGGCCTTGCCCTCGGCGACCAAAAACCTGCGCCAAAGACGTCCGCGCCGCCGGCCCCAGCCCAGGCCGCGCCGCCTGCACAAACCGTGCCGGCCGTGCCCCAGGCCGCGCTGATGACCAAGGCTGATATCGGCGCCTTCCTCGACGGCATCGTTCCGCTCCAGCTTGCCAGGGATGACGTTGCCGGTGCCGTGGTGGTGGTGGTGAAAGACGGCCACGTGATGTTCGAGCAGGGGTACGGCTATGCCGATGTGAAGACCAAGCGCCCCATTTCACCGACCGCGACGCTCTTCCGTGTGGGCTCGATTTCGAAGCTTTTCACCTGGACCGCAGTGATGCAACTGGTCGAGCAAGGCAAGCTACGGCTCAATCACAACGTGAACGACTATCTCGATTTCCGCATTCCCGCCACCTATTCGCGGCCGATCACCCTCCGCGATCTGATGACCCATACCCCCGGCTTCGAAGAAGCCATCGACGATCTCTTCGTTCCCGCTCCGGCGGATCTGGTGCCGCTCTCCAGCTACGTGAAGGCTCATCTTCCCGCGCGCATCTTTCCGCCCGGAACGGTGCCGGCCTATTCGAACTATGGCGCGGCGCTGGCCGGCTATATCGTGCAGCGCGTTTCGGGGATGCCGTTCGACGAATATGTCGAGAAAAACATCTTCGGCCCGCTCGGCATGGCGCATTCAAGTTTCCGGCAGCCGCTGCCCGCTCCGCTCCGGCCGCTCGCGTCGAAAGGTTATTTCGTTGCTTCAGGCCCGCCGGGCAAGTACGAGATCGTCCAGGCATTTCCGGCCGGCAGCCTCGCGTCCACCGGAGACGATATGGCACATTTCATGATTACCGAGCTCAACCAGGGTCGCTACGACGATGCTCGCATCCTCAACCCGTTAGCCGCGGAAGCGATGCAATCGCGCCAGTTCGGCCTGGTGCCGTCGATGAACGGCATGTGTCTGGGGTTCTACGAGGAGTCGCGCAACGGCCATCGCATCTTCGGCCATGGCGGCGACACCGTATACTTCCATAGCGACCTGCACCTGATGCCCTACGCCGATCTCGGCTTTTTCGTCTCCTACAACAGTGCCGGACGCGACAACTCGGCCGTCGAGGCGCGTTCCTATCTCTGGAACCGCTTCCTCGATCGTTACTTTCCCTACACGCCGCCTGCGCCGGCGTTGCAGCTTACGAGCCGCGCCGACGCGGCTGACGTTGCCGGCAGCTACATCTCGAGCCGCGGCTGGCGCACCAGCTTCATGAAATTCGCTTCGGTGCTGGGCGAAGTCCACGTGCATGCCAACCCCGACGGCACGCTCGAGGCAAGCGGTTTCAAGAGCCTGAACGGCGAGGTGAAAACGTGGAAGGAAGTGGCGCCGATGATCTGGCGCGACGTGGGCGGCCAGAGCCGGTTGGCATTTCGTCGCGATCCGTCGGGCCGATGGGAGATCGTGACGGATTTTCCGGCTGTCGTCTACCAGCGTGTGCCGTTGCTCGAAAGCGGTTGGGTGGTGGAAACGATGTTTTTCGCGATCGGTGCGATTTTCCTGTTGGCACTCGCGCTGTGGCCCGTGGCCGCACTGGTGCGCCGCCGTTATGGCGCGCGGCTGCAAATGGCTCCCGCCGACCGGATGGTGCGGCGCCTGGTGAAGCTGGCCTGCGCAGCCGACCTTGTGGTGTTGCTCGGCTGGCTAGTCTTCCTCAGCCTGGCGGGAAGGGAACCGGGATCGCTGACCGACCGGCTGTATCCCTTCCTCTACCTGCTGATGGCCTTGGGAATTGTTGGTGTGCTGGGCGCGGTGGTCGCGATCTACAACGGATTCCGTTCCTGGGTGCGGCACGAGCGCTGGTGGTGGGCACGCGTGACGAGCTTGTGCGTGGCGCTGGCGGGAATCGGCTACCTGTGGATCATCTTCAGCATGAACCTGCTGAAGGTCGGAAGATTCTAGCGCCAGCCGGATACAACCGCTGCCGCGCTTTGCCTCGCGGGCCTACTGTTCGGCGCGGAGAGCATCGTCGGCGCGAATTGTACGCTTCGCTTTGGTCGAGGATAAATCGAAGGCGCCGTTTCGCCGGTCGGCTAGTGCCTCGCTCGTTCGCCGGCGGTGAACTCCGTCCAGGGGTAAGCCGGCATGTTGCCCAGAATCGATTTCTCCCAATCGTATTGGGGATGAGCCTTCAGGAACGGCTTCACGTAGAAGCTCTCGCCACACGGATGGCCAAGGTGCGCGATCAGGCTCATGTGGGCCGCCAGTTCGCTGTCGGTCACCTTGCTCTGGACCGCGCCGGAAGGCTCGAAGGCGTGTTTGCCTCTCGGGTCCAGGTCGATGTGTCCGCAAAGGGTCCGCTCGTCCGGATCGGTCTTTTTCTCGTAGGTATCGTAGTGGTCAGCTTCGAATTTCTCGGCGAGCTGGATGTCGATCTTTCCCTTGTATTCCTTCATCAATTGCTCCCAGCGGAGGTGACGCGCATTGGCGGAACTGGCCATATTGCGCACGTTAAACGTTGTCTCGTCCTTGATCACGGAGGGATCGCTCGGGAAATTCGAGCCCACGAAATAGCCGTTTTTTGTGGTCCACAGCCGCGTGTGCGTCAGACCCTCTTCGAACCGTGCGATCTCGCCATTCTTCCGGTCGCCCAGCAGCCAGTCGTTCGCGTAGCCGCCGTTGTTGCCCTTGTTCAACAGCTTGACGTAATCGGTGATCGAGCTGGCGTATTGCAGCGCCTCGCGCGAACGCGCGAATTCTGGAATCCCGTTGGGATTCCAGCCATGAAAGTCGGAGATCGTGGTCTCGGTGATCATGATGCCGTCGGAATTGATTCCGAAATCGTCGTCGCTCGTGATCACGCCCGGGAAGCCGTCCATCAGGATCCCGTAGCCATGCTCGGGAACGATGTCGAACATGATGCGCCAGCGCTCGCCCTCGAAATAACTCGTCCAGTTGTTATGAGCGATGACGATGTCATGGTTTTTCGTGTAGCTGCCGGTGGCAACGAAGGCGCTGCAGTGATCGTAACGGAAGGAATCGGCCGCCACCGGGGAGAATCCGGCCGCCGCTTCCTGTTTCTTGTGGCGCGCGTCGTACCACGGCGCGTAGTAACCGGGCAATTCGGAGAACGCATTCAGCGCAACGATGTCGTCGAGATCCAACTCAACGCCGTGGGCGTGGAGGCCGGCGACGATCCCTTGCAACTCTTGTTGGTACTCGGGATAGATTTTTGGCCAGAGCATGTTTTGCGCCGCGGCGCGGAAAAACGACCACCGGTGATGAGTGGTGTGAACCTGATAGATCCGCTCGGCCCTGAACGCATCCGCAATTTCCGGTGCGAGCAGATAGCCGTGTTGAAAACCGACCTCTTCCGGAGTGCCTTGGAGGTGCACGTAGATCCAGCCGTCTTTTGTAAAGCGGTAGGAGCCCTTCAGCATCGCCTGCTGTTGCGGCGTTAACGCCGCGCCCCTAGTACTTGCCTTCTGCTTGGCTGCCGGGGCCGAACCACGCGACGAGCATCCGACAAGCATCGCCATGCTCACCAGCGCTGCCAATCCGGCAATCCGGATCCACTTGTTCGTCAGCAATCTCATGAAGCCCTCCTGGCCTGCACACCCCTTTGCGAGGAATCAGATGGCCACTCTTATACACCGGAAACCCCTCCGTGTGAACCGAAACAGGCCCGCGCGATCAACCGAAACGATTGGAGTATGGGAAGCGTGGGTGGGGGCCCGAGCGAGGCGCGGAGGTGTCGCGTTCGCTTTCCCGGGCACCGCAAGCGCCAAGAGCAACAGGAGGCGCGCTCGCCCCTCGGGAGCACCCCGGCATTGCTGAGAAATGGCTTTTGCGTGCTTCAGTTGTGTGAGTAGAGGCGATCGATTTTGGCGGCGAGGATGAAATCGCTTTCGGTCAGGCCGTCGATCTTGTGCGTCCAGTTAGTGATTTCCACTTTGCCCCAGGCCAAGTAGATGTCCGGATGGTGACCTTCCTCTTCGGCCACGGCGCCAACTTTGTCGACGAAGGCGAGCGCGGTTTTGAAATCGGGGAATTTAAAGGTGCGGGCGATGTGGTGCTCGTTGACAATGGTCCAATCGGGCGTTTCGCGTCCCAGTTTTTGGAGTTGCTCACCTTTCAGCGGGGGAACACCACCCTTGCAGGGTACGCATTTCTTGGCAGCCAAATCGGTCATCGATCGCTCCTTTCCGCTTCCACGCTTGCGGCCCGCCAGAGGGAAATGCGGCCGCTTCCGGCCGCCTGTCGGTGAGTTGTTAGATGATTCGGCAGGGGAGCGGATGCCACGAACGACCGTTCGCCGTTGCGGAATCCGCTTGCGGCCGGAAGCTGGCGCGAACTCCTCAGGCCCCGGCTTGAAGCTGCCCGCCGCGCTTGGCCTGCGCGATGTATTGGGTCAGGTAGTTGAAAAAGGCCTGGCCCAGTTTCCGTGCTATCGGCCCGGGAGCTGCGGAGATCTTGTGGCCGGCTACTTCGGCAACAGCCAAAACCGCTCGGTTGGTCGAGGAGATAAACACTTCGTCGGCGGTGTAGAGGTCGTCAGGCCGCAGCAGCGCTTCGCGCATCTTGACGCCGGCGGCGCCTGAAATCTCCAGCAGCACTTCCCGGGTGATCCCGGCCAGGCAGCCGGAGCTCAGCGGCGGCGTGAGCACTTCGCCCTCGCGCATGGCGAAGACGTTCGCGGCCGTGCATTCGGAAACCTCGCCTCGCTCGTTCAGCAGCACCACTTCGTCGAAGCCGCGCTGCTTCGCCTCGTGCACATTCCAGACATTGTTGAGCCAGGAGATCACCTTGACGCCTGCGAGGGGCGAGGCGGCATGGCGGCCTTGCTCGCGCAGGTCCAGCCTCACCGTCTCCGGATACTTCGGCAGGGCAGCCGAGGTGATGACGACGTCGATTTCGGGCAGCGATTCATCGCTGTGCCAGCTGCCGGTGCGGTTCCAGATAACGTAGACACGCACCGCGCCTTCCTGCACCTGATTACCGCGAATCACCGCGAGGATATCGGCGAGCAGCGTCTTCTCGTCGGGATGAAACGGGACGTGTGTGCGCCCGGCGTCGCGGCTCAGCCGGCGACAGTGGCGCTCAAAAGCAAAGGGCCAACCATCGAATACGCGCAGGGTGGTGAACAGCCCCCAGCCGTTGATCAGTCCCTCCTGGCCCGGGGAAAGCCGGGCCTGTTCGACTGGCACAAGTGTGCCGTTGTGTGAAACGAGTCGGTGAATCATCAGTGGACCTCGCGTGGGGCGCTTGCGCCCTAGGACAGTGTAGAAACCGGCCCCATGATAGCTCAGCTGCCGGCATGGGTGAACAGAAAGGCCTGGCACGCCCGGCAAACCGCAAGCCCCATGCCACGGCATGGCGAATTGTGCCTGGCAAGTTGCGAGCGGCCTGGCGCGGATGATTCAGCGTGGAGGGCGGCCCTAGCCGGCCTTGATGCGATCAGCGGGGACTTCAACCTCGCTGATTCCGCGGAACGAGAAGAGCAGCCGGACGAGGTAGGTCGGTGGATCGTCTTTGGTTTGCCGCACGATGGTGCCGACGGCGTGGGTGACGGCGGCGTGGAAGGTCACTTCTCCCACCTGCATTCCCGCCAGGTTTACCCGTACGGTTTGTCCCGCCTGCAGCATCATGGCTATTGTCCCCGGCCCGGGCGCTCCGGGCAAACAGCCTTTGCGGTCAGATGTTTTTCGGCTCGGCAAGCGATTTGCGGATCGCGTCGAGCACTGCGTTGATGAAGCCAACCGCGTCGGGCTCGGAGAATTTCTTGGTCAGCTCGAGCGCTTCGTTGATCACCACTTTTTCCGGCGTCTGGCCCCTCCGCAGTTCGTGCGCGGCCAGCCTTAGGATATTGCGGTCAATCGCCGCCATGCGGTCGAGTCTCCAATTTTCCGAGTGCTTGGCGATCAGTTCGTCCGTGGCGGCCGATTCGGCCGCGGCCCCTTCGAAGAGCTGATTGGCGAGAAAACGGGTTTCATTCGACCCACGCGTCGTTTTCCAGAAGGCGGCCTCCACGCGGGCAGGCTCGGCGCGAGAAAATTCCCACTGATAGAGCATCTGCAGCGCGCATTCGCGCGCCTTGCGGAAAAGGGCCATGTCAGCGATGCCGCCGGTGCCGGCGCACGGCTGGCCGGGCCGGCGAGGGCTTTGCGGCCGGGGCGAGCTTGCGCGAGAGTTGTGCCATCTCCAGGGCCGCCAACCCGGCATCGGCGCCTTTGTTGCCGCTCTTGACGCCGGCGCGATCGATCGCCTGGTCGAGCGTATCGCAGGTGAGCACGCAGAAAATCATCGGGACGCCGGTGTCGAGCTGCGCGAGTTGCACGCCGCGCGCCGTTTCCGTCGCGATGTGCTCATAGTGCTGCGTGTCGCCCCGGAGAATACAGCCGATACAGATCAGCGCGTGGTAGCGGCCGGTGGCGCCCATTTTTTTCGCGGTGATCGGAATCTCGAACGATCCTGGCACGTGCACCACGTCCACCTGCCCGGACGCGGCGCCGGCTCGCGCCAGGGAATCGAGCGCACCTGCGAGCAGCCGCTCGGTGACAAAACTGTTGAAGCGGCTGACGACAATACCGAAGCGGAGCCCTTTGGCGCTCCAGTCGCCGCGAATCTCGCCGGGTTGCAGTTTGTCAGGCATTGGGTCATGCGGCGCGGCGCACACAAGAGCGCCCGGGCCGTTTTTTCTCCCTTGGAGACAGCGTTTTGGATTTTAACGGTTTTTGAACTGGGCTGCGCGCTTTTCGAGGAAGGCGCTCGTCCCTTCGCGCATGTCTTCGGTGGCGCAAAGCAGGCCGAAGAGCGTCGCTTCGAGGAACAGGCCCTCTTCCTGCGGCATTTCCAGCCCGCGGTCGATCGCCTCCATCGAGTATTTCACCGCCAGCGGCGCATTCGCGATGATCTTCCTGGCCATCGCCTCGGCCGCGGCCACCACCTCGCCCGGCTCGACCACCTGGTTCACCAGGCCGATGCGAAGCGCTTCCTCGGCACCGATCATCTCGGCGGTGACCACCATTTGGTACGCGACGCCCCGGCCGCAGAGCCGCGCCAGGCGCTGCGTGCCTCCGTAGCCGGGCATGATGCCGAGCTTGACCTCGGGCTGGCCCAACTTGGCGGTCTTGGCCGCGATGCGCAGCGTGCAGGCGAGGGCGAGTTCACAACCCCCGCCCAGGGCATAGCCGTTGATCGCGGCGATCGAGGGCTTGCCCATCGTTTCGAGCTTGCGCAGCACGCCCTGGCCGAAAATGGAAAACTCCTTACCATCCACTGCGGTGTGCTGGGCCAGTTCGTTGATATCGGCGCCGGCGACGAATGCCTTGTCGCCCGAGCCGGTAAGGATGAGCGCGCGCACGGCGTCGTCGCGGGCGGCCTCATCCAGGCACGCGCCCAGCTCCACCATCGTCGCGTGGTTGAGCGCGTTCAGCACTTTCGGCCGGTTGAATGTGATACGGGCAATCGAATCTTTCACTTCGCAGAGCAGGTTTTCGTAGGCCATCGAGAGCGCTCCGGTTCGCTCCGCTCAGAACACCAGCGGCACGGGCTTGGGGTTCTTCGGGTCGGCATAATCGTAGAAGCCGCGGCCGCTCTTCCGGCCGTTCCAGCCGGCCAGCACCATGCGCTTGAGCAGCGCCGGCGGCGCGAAACGCGCCTCGCGGAACTCGTCGAACATCACGTTGGCAATGTAATAGGTGGTGTCGAGCCCGACGAAATCGAGCAGCGTGAGCGGCCCCATCGGATAACCGCAGCCGAGCTTCATCGAGTTGTCGATATCCACGATCGAAGCTAGGCCATCCTGCAGCACGCGAATCGCGTCGAGCAGATAGGGCACCAGCAGCCGATTGACGATGAAGCCGGTGCGGTCGCCGGTTCGCACGGGCGTCTTGCCCAGCTTCGTGGCGAAGCTGACCGCCTGCTCATAGGCTGCCGAGTCGGTGGCGATCGTCCGCACCACCTCCACCAGCTTCATGATCGGCACCGGATTGAAGAAGTGCAGGCCGATGAAGCGGTCCGGGCGGCGCGTCGCGGTAGCCATCTCGGTGATCGAAAGCGACGACGTGTTACTGGCAAAGATGGTCGTCAGCGGGCAGATCCTATCGAGTTGTGCGTACAGCTCCACTTTCGGCTGAAGTTGCTCAATGATCGCCTCGATGACGATGTCGCTCTCCTTCAGGTCCTCGATCTGCGTCGTCCCCTTGATGCGCGCTCTCGCCTGGTCGCGGTCCGCCGCGCTGAGCGTGCCCTTTTCCACCAGGCGGTTCAGGTTCTTCTCAATCGAAGCAAGCCCCTTCTTCACCAATTCGTCCGTCACTTCGCGAACAACGACCGTGAAACCAGACTGAGCTGCGGTCTGCGCGATGCCCGAACCCATCAGCCCGCAGCCAACCACACCGACTTTTTGAATGGCCATTCCTCCTCCTTCGGGAAGCGTTCGACCGCAGAAGCACGGTTTATGCGAGCGATTCAACGATCATGGCATGCCCTGGCCGCCAACTACACGGCCATCGTCTTCGCGAACGCGCTGCCGACGACTCCGTTGCGGCAGTGCGGCGTGGCCATGAATTCCCCGGAATGCCTGGCCTGAATGGTTATGGCCTCAGCCAGAGTCGCTTCGCATGCCTTCTGGATGGTGTCCAAAATCGCCTTGCGTCCGGCTTCCACGCCTCCATCCGCGGGCCGGAGCCCCGGCACATCGCGCGGCACGCCTGTCAAACCCTTATCGGCCACCGCTCGCTTCGGAAGCCGGGTATTGCCTGTCGCGGCGCCCCAGCACGCCTGGACCGCGTCGGCGACGGGACCCGCATAATCCACGATCCACCCAACGGCATCTTTCGCCTTCGCTGGCCGTCCGTCAAGCAGCAGATCGAGAATCCGTGGCCAATATTCGGGCGTTGCCTTGCGAAACATCCAGTGACAACCTTCCATTCCGGGAACCACCGGCAAAGTCACTTCCGGCATGCCGAGATCGGCCGACTCCACCGCGATCACGTAATGGCAATGGACCATCAGCTCCAGCATCCCGCCCAGGCAGCGTTTCCCATTGATGAAACCAACCGAGACGGCGAACTCGTCGTTGAGGCGGCGAGCCGTTTTCGACCAGTTGCGCGAGAGTTCAATCCCCTTGGCGTGGTCCTCGATCGCGGGGAAGAAGTCCGTGATGTCCGCACCCACGAGCTGGGAAGAGAGGTGGAAGTCGCCCGTGACAATTACGCGGTCGATCTTTCGCGCCTTCAGCCAATCGATGGCGCGGTTCAACTCGGCATCCACGTCGTGGCTGTAGCTTTCTCGGCTGATGGTGATCACGCCGACTGTTCCGTCATGCTCGGCATTGACATAGAGTTGCTGCCACTCCGGGGCGTCCATTTTGGCGAATGCTTCCGGATACCATGGGCTCTTTGCTGCTGCCGGATACAAGCGGTGATAGGCCTCGACGGTGCGGATGACGGCATCGGAACCGTGGCGGCGAATGACCGTGATGATGCCGTCGCGGAACTGCGCGCACAATTCGCCGATGGCGTTCATCTGCGGCAGCGGTGCGCGCTCCTCATGGAGCATGAGGCTGGTCATCTGGAACAGAGGGCCAAGAATCCATGTGTTGAACTCGTCGACCTCCTGCCCTTCCAGCGGCCAGTTCACCATGGGGCGGAAATGGTTCGGCGGATACCAATCTTGTCCGCTGTCTTTCTTCTCGACGAGGGAGGCGGTCGGCTGGAACAGCGGCCCGTACCGCTTGCTCAGGTGCTCCAGGCACGAC
Organism: Acidobacteriota bacterium; assembly: GCA_021832085.1. Taxonomy (GTDB): domain Bacteria; phylum Acidobacteriota; class Terriglobia; order Acidiferrales; family UBA7541; genus JAKASX01. The sequence continues at coordinate 25,076 of JAKBLM010000025.1, forward strand.
CAGGTCAGGAAATTCGCCCCTTTTGCTCCAATCGCGTCATGCGCGCGCAAAGGATTGGGACCGACGAGCCGCCGAACATATTTGTCCACCTTCCAGTACGGCATGTTCGACGCTGCGTTGTAGCGCAACGCAGCCAGCGTGACACCGGTGAACAAAACGTCCAAAACAAACGACCAGTGATCGCTTACCATGACGGGAATCATGCCGAGCGACCAGTAGAGCGCGGTGATCGGCGAAGGCTTAGGCTCGACAATTTCCCAGACCTTATTGATCTCGTGCGGAAAAGCCGGATGGGCAATCCCTACGCCGAGTTCGCGCGAAGGGAACCCGGAGGTAACCGAGCGAATTTCGACTTCCGGATATTCCGCGCGAAACACCTGGTAATGAGCGCGCTTGATCTCGAGGATTTCAGGGATGGCCTCCAGGACGAAGCGCGGGTTGAAAGGCGACAAGTGCCTGGGAAGATGAGCGCCGTCATAGCTCAACTGCACCACGTTGGCCATGATGGCGGCCGCCCGGTCCTTGCCAAGGCCACGGACCAGGCCCGGATACTGCTTCACCAAGCCGGCGGGAACACCGGGGAAATCCAGCGCCACAACCGGTACGCCGTAGGGCTCCAGCAGCCGGCCGAGCTGCATTGTCTTGCCGGCGCCCACAATTCCGTTCGCTCCCGTAATCACCAGCGCTCCGCGTTTGTTCGCGGGACCGAAAACGCGATCCACCAGTTCGGCCGCGCTGGCGGGCATGGCGCCGCGTTTGAAGATGTCCAGAACAGTTCCCAGCCCAAGACTCTCGATCGTGGACGGCCTCATTGAATCGGTCATGGTTTCCTCGCCTTAGCTCACCTTGAAAACCGCGGCAATACCCACATCCCCTGCCGCGCAGCCAAAGATCAGGACGTATCCCCCGCCCAATGACACCGCCTCCTCCAGGCCTTCGATCGTAGTCCGCGCGAGCGTCGCGGCGTGAGGATGACCCCACACCAACGAACAGCCCGTGCGGTCCATCTTGTGCCAGTCGTACCCCATGACCTTGGAGAAGATGACGTCGTTCGCCGCAAATGGATTGTGGTTTTTCACCACCTTCATGTCGTCCATGGCCAGACCGGTGCGTTCGAGCAGCTTCTGAACGGCCAACGCCGGGGCTTCGGGCATGAGACCGGGAGAAGTTCTGATTTCGACCTTTGCGACCAGTTGAATATCGATCTCGGGTTTCGGGCTCAGTTCCTTCGCCTTGGCTGGCGTGGAGACGAGCAGGGTGGCCAAGCCGTCCGAGGGGTGAGTCTGGGTCCCGCCGGTGACGCAGGTATCCAGCTCCCTCATGGCGCGCAGGCTGTCCAGCGAGACCCTGCGCACGCCAAGATCGTCATCGATGCGGCCCATGGGCTTGCCTTGCATGTTCAAGACTTCGAGCGGGAAGGCGGTCCGCTCCAGGAAACCTGTCTTTTTCGCCTCGTAGTACTGCTCGTATCGATACGCGGTCACCTCATCCACTTCTTTGCGGTCCAGTTTGTACTTGCGACTGGCCAGGCCGGCCGAGGCGAGCATGGACCCTCCGGTGGATGGGTCGAAGCCGAAGTTGTCCCAGACGTCGCCGATGGCGACTGTGCGCTGCGGCGCACGGCGTTCGGGAAAGATGCCCACCGAGGAGTCGCTCGTTCGGTCGTAGGTGAGTACCCCCGCAACGTTGCAAGTGCCGCTTTGCACCTGGCCCGCGGCAACGCAGATGGCCTGCAAGCCCGTGGCGCAGGCCTGTTCCACGTGACAGCCAGGCAGACGCCGGCCCATGCAGTAAGCCACCATGGGGGCCGTCCAAAACTTCCAGTGATAGGGAACAGTAGAGCCGACCACTAAATACTCGAGTTGCTGCCTCGGCACCTTGCGCTTGCCAAGAATTCTTCCCATGGCCTCGCCCGCGAACTGGCCGATATTCACTTCGGCCAGCGGCGAGGTCTGCCACGCCGGGAAATAGCTGTTCCCCCAGGTGCCGTAGGGGATTCTCACGTTTGGAAATACCGTTTCCTGGGCTTTCATCAGCGCCTCTCCGCGTTCATACGTGAACCAAAGCCCCGCCCTGCCATTCCTCTCGCACCTAACTCAAGCTTGACTCACACTGATAGATCCATCGCGTTTTGTTCATGCATCCCCGCTGCCCGAACTCGGCGTGGCGGCGCGGTGTTGTTGGCCTGGGAAGCGGGATCGTCCTGTCCGGTCGGCGCGAGGGCCGGTTTGCCGAGCGACGCGGAAAGCGTCGGGGCAAATGCTCGGCTCGTGGCCGGAGGAGAAAACTATATACCCCGTGCGGGTGTTCGCTCAAATCCATTTTCTGCCGGTCCCTGTTTGCGCGTTCGCACATTGCGCTCCCAGGCCCAAAACGCGGTGCGGCCCCACCGGCAGGCGGAATGCCTCCCGCCGCCAGCGAGCGGGTGGCCCGGAATGCTGATTTATGGCACACTCGATGACGACAGCAGAAAATCATGGATCCGCAGTTCATCCGCAACTTCTGCATCATCGCGCATATCGACCACGGCAAATCGACGCTGGCCGACCGCCTGCTCGAGCTGACCGGGACACTAACCGAGCGCGAGATGACCGCTCAGGTGCTCGACTCGATGGAGCTGGAGCGCGAGCGGGGCATCACGATCAAGGCCAAGACGGTTCGGCTTTCCTACAAGGCGCGCGACGGCCACGTTTACCGGCTCAACCTGATTGATACGCCGGGCCACGTCGATTTCTCTTACGAGGTTTCGCGCGCGCTGCAGGCCTGCGAGGGAGCGTTGCTGGTCATCGACGCCAGCCAGGGGGTCGAGGCACAAACGGTTGCGAACACCTTTCTGGCCTCGCAGCACAACCTGGCCATCGTGCCCGTGATCAACAAGGTGGATTTGCCCGCGGCGCAGCCCGAGCAGGTGAAGCAGCAGATGGAGGCGGTGCTCGCGATTCCAAGCGAGGATACGCTGGAGATCAGCGCGAAAACCGGCCTGGGAGTTCCGGAAGTCCTTGAGGCGATTGTGCGGCGCATTCCGCCGCCCGCCGGCTCTTCGGATGCCCCGCTCCAGGCGCTGATTTTCGATTCTTGGTTCGATTCCTACCGTGGCGCGATCGTGCTGGTGCGCGTCACGCAGGGCCGCCTGCGACCCCGGATGAAGATCCGGATGTGCGGCGTGGGCCTGGAAGCGGAAGTGGAGGAGATCGGCACGCTGGTGCCCAAGCCGGTGCCTCTCGATGAGCTCGGCGCCGGCGACGTCGGCTACGTGATCGCCAACATCAAGCGCGTGGCCGATGCGCGCGTCGGCGACACGATCGTCGATGCCGATCGCCCCGCGCCCGCCCTGCCCGGCTTCGAAGCGATCAAGCCGATGGTTTTCGCCGGACTTTTTCCGGTGAATTCGAGCGACTACGAGAACCTGCGCGACGCCCTCGGCAAGCTGCAGCTCAACGACGCCGCGCTCTTCTACGAGCCGGAAAATTCCACCGCGCTCGGCTTCGGCTTCCGCTGCGGTTTTCTGGGCCTGCTCCATATGGATATCGTCCAGGAGCGGCTCGAGCGCGAATTCAACCTCGACCTGATCACCACCGCGCCGAGCGTGCGCTATCGCATCGGCCGCCGTGGCGCCGGCACCGTCGAAGTCGATAATCCCACGAAATTTCCGCCGCCGGCCGAGATCGAGCGGATCGAGGAACCGGTGCTGCGCGCGGTCATCATCACCTCGGACGAATCGGTCGGCCCTGTCATCCAGCTCTGCGAGGAAAAGCGCGGTGTGCAGAAGAACATCGAGTATCTTTCACCGACCCGCGTGATGCTCACCTATGAGTTGCCGCTCAACGAAATCGTGCTCGATTTCTACGACCGGCTGAAAAGCGTTTCGCGCGGCTACGCCTCGCTCGATTACCAGCTTGCCGGCTATCGCGAAGCCGATCTGGTGAAAATGGACATCCTTGTCGGTGGCGAGGCCGTCGACGCGCTCACCATGGTTTGCCATCGCGACCAGGCTTTCGATCGGGGCAGGGAACTCGTCACCCGCCTGCGCAAGCTGATTCCGCGCCAGATGTTCGAGGTGCCGCTGCAGGCGGCGATTGGCAGCCGGGTGATTGCCCGCGAAAATATCGCGGCCATGCGTAAAAACGTGCTGGCCAAATGCTACGGCGGTGACATCACGCGCAAGCGCAAGCTCCTCGAAAAGCAGAAAGAGGGCAAGAAGCGCATGAAGCGTGTCGGCCGCGTCGACATCCCTCAGGAAGCCTTCCTCGCCGTCCTCCGCGTCGGCGCCGGCGAAGAGTAGTCCGTCTCCGGATCCCCGCTGGCGCAATCGCCCGTCGGCACAGCGCCGAAATCCCTCGTGCCGTGAGGGTGCCCCGTTTTTCCGGCGCTTTTCGCCGGAAGGGTTCGAGGCTTCGATGGAGCGAAGTGCTTCACGCGCGCTTCGCAGCGGGAAGTGTGTGTATCCGTGATGCGCCTTGCTGTCCCGTTTGAAATGGTTCTAGATGGTCGCCCATCGCTCGTCAGGCACTATGTGCTTCACCTGCCGGCTCCGCTCGACTCCCAGCGAATCGCAGCGAATCACGTTCTTGAAATGCGGCGGCTCAACGGCCGTATGCACCACGGCGATCGCGATGTTTCCGTCAGGGCAGCGAAGCGCATACGCCTCGGCATTTTCCCCATGCGCATCCCAATCGCAAAACGCGACGAGTTCGCCCGGCACGCGCCTCTCGACGGCTTTTAGGAAGCGGTCGATGCGCCGCCGGTTCCGCGATGCGAGCGCGGTGGTGGCCAGCAGCGCATACGCGTGACCGCGAAAATCCTCCCCGCAAACCGGGCACACCCGCAAACTCGCCCAGGCCCGCCCGATCGCCTCCGGCCGACCAGGCGCGTAGCCGTCGACGGCAGCTGAGCCTTCGCTTGCCTTCCCGCCGAAAATTCGCTCGATCAATCCCACGATTCTCTCATCTGCTCCCGCTATAGCGTCCGCGCTGTGGTGAGGGCACGGTTTGCAAGCAAACCCCCCGCGGGGCAGGCACCCTTGCCGGTGCGCCTTCCCGGCTTATCCTTCAGGCGTCTCTTTTTTAGTTACCACGGCCCCAAGCCGTCCACGGCTCAACTGCACGGCGATTTCATCTCCAATCTCAACGCCCTCCACCCCGCGCAGCAGATGCCCTGACGCGTCGTAGCAAATGGCGTAGCCTCGACCGAGTAGCCGCAAAGGACTCCGCTCATCGAGTTGCACCGCCAGCGCCGCCAGCCGGTGTTTCCGCGCGGTGAAGAAGCGCTCGGCGGAATTGCGCAGCCGGTCGCGTCCGCGGCCAATCCGAAGCCGGAGAGCGGCAAGGCGAAGCCGCAGGTCGATTCCCGCCAGCCGTCTTTGCAGCGAGAGCAGCCGCTCGCCACGGACTTTCAGCCGCCGGCGGAGCAGTTCGCCCAGCGCGAGCGTCAGGTCGTCCACCTGTTGCCGCTGCTGGCGCACCAGGTCCGGCAGCCGCCGAAACGCGCGGTCGCCGGCAAGCTGCTGCACGCGGTGACGGCGTTCGAGCACCATGTATCGAGCGCGTTCCACCAGCCGGCGTTCCAGCTCGGCAATGTGCCGGTCGAATTCCTCGCGCGAGCGCACGACGATCTCCGCCGCGGCCGAAGGCGTGGCCGCGCGCACGTCGGCGACGAAATCGGCGATGGTGAAATCGGTCTCGTGTCCAACGCCGCAGACAATGGGGATCTTGGACGCGGCCACGGCCCGCGCCACGATCTCCTCGTTGAACGACCACAAATCCTCGAGCGAGCCGCCGCCACGCGCCAGGATGATCACATCGGCAACGGGCCCCCGACTGAAATAGCCGATCGCCTCGACGATTTCCTGCGCCGCTCCCTCGCCCTGCACACGCACGGGGTAGAGCACCACGTGCGCGCCGGGGAAACGGCGCCGCAGCACCCGGAGCACATCGCGCACTGCCGCGCCCGCCGGAGAAGTTATCAGGCCAATGACGCGCGGCAGCACCGGCAGCGGTTTTTTTCGCTCGGCGGCAAAAAGGCCTTCCGTCTCGAGCCGCTTCTTTAGCTGTTCGAACGCCAGTTGCAGCGCCCCGCGACCCACTGGCTCGATGTGCTGGACGTAAATCTGGTATTCGCCGCGCGCCTCGTAAACGCTCAATACCCCGCGGACGGTAATGTGCAGGCCGTCCTCCGGCCGGAATTTCAGCAGGCGCGCCTCGTTACGAAAACAGACGCAGCGCACCTGCGAGCGCTCGTCCTTGAGCGTGAAATAGAGATGGCCTGACTGTGCCTGGCGGAAATTCGAGACTTCACCCTCCACCCACAGATCAGGGAACTGGCCTTCGATCAGCACGCGGATCCGCGCAGTCAGCTCGCTGACGGTGAGGATTTGCCGGCTGGGTTGCAGGTTGAGCGTGAATTGGGACATGGGCGGCTCGCTTGTTTAGCGCTTCAGCAGGTTCACCAGCCAGAAAATCAAGGTCAGGCCCACACTCAGGACGATGCAAGTCACAATCGGGAAGTAAATCGTCGTATGCCGGCCGTGATAGACGATGTCGCCCGGCAGGTGCCCCAGACGCAGCGGCAGGCGGCCGCCGACGAGCAAAAATCCGCCCGCTGCAGCCAGCACAATCCCCAAAATCAGCAGCCAGCGCCCAATCTCGCGAATCGGGTCCATCGCGCGTTCATTGTAACGCTCCCCGCCGCCTCCGCGCGGCCTGCGCCCGTCTCCCCTGCGGATCCGCCGGCGTGTGGCTGCCATCCTGAGCGACGCATTTGCGACGAGGGCAGCGAGCCCCGACGCAGCGTGTTGGGAATGATCTCCCTGCGGCGAGGCAACGCATGCCCGGAGAGCGCAGTGACGCGATCTTTCGCTTCATCTGCCCTCAGAGGTGCGGAAAGTTGACCTGGCAGTTGTCCCCAAACGTGAACGAATCAACCATCAGCCCGCGCGCGGTGGGAAAGAGTGTCACCTCGTGGCTGCCGAAGCGTGGATTCGCCACCAGGTAATACATCCGCGGCACGGCCACGTCAATGTACGAGCGCCCCTGCGCGTCGATCTTCACGCTCACACCCTTGTTGGCCTTGGTCAGCCAGCGCCCGTCCTGCTGGATATAGAGCCGCGATGGCTTCCCATGAACCACGTTGATCACCGAGTAGAGCTGGCGCGCATGGTAGCGCATCTCCAGCCTTGCCGCCTTGGGTCCCGGTTGCTGCGCCTTGCCTTCGTAGATCATTCCGCTCGGGTCGGTTTGCCAGCGGCCGCTCAGAATTGCTTGGCCGTCTGCCACGTGCGCCGGCAGCTTGTAATCCACCGTCTTGCCCGGCGCGTAGCCCTGCGGATTCGCCAGCGAGCCGCGGCCGGGGTACATCGGCCCCATGTACATTTCCTCCGTGGGTATGCCGCAGGCAGGCGCGAAAGCGTTGCGGGGAGGCGGAATCGTATAGCTCGCCGGGAATTTCAGGCCCGGGTGCGCCCGCTTGAGCAGTTCCCGGATTGCCAGTTCCATATCATGATCGCCCCCCTCACCGATGCGTATGTAGCGGATGATGCCTTTGGCGTCCACCAGATACCGGGCGGGCCAGCTCGAGTTGTGATACGACTTCCAGATGTAAAACCAGTCGTCGGCAACGATGGGGTAGGGAAGTCCGAAACGCTTCACTGCCGCGCGGACATTGTTCACGTCGTAGGCGAAGAAGAATTCCGGCGCATGCACGCCAATGATGTCGAAACCGTACTTGTGATACCGGGCGTACCAGCGCTTGTTGTTGGCAAAGGTCCGGATGCAATTGATGCAGGTGTATTCCCAGAAGTCGATGAGCACCACTTTGCCGCGCAGCTTGGCCCAGGTGAGCGGCGGGGAATTGATCCAGGTGGTGCCGGAAACTTTCGCACCGGGCTTGGGAAATCTCGGCGCGGGGATGTCCACGCTTTGCAGTTGCGGATAATTGCGCAGGCCGCTCCGGTTGACCAGCCGCGTCGCGCCATAGCCCAGCGCGAGAATCGCTGCTGCCAGCAGAAACGGGCCTTTCAGAAAGCGGCTCATGCTTCCCCCTCCACATGGCGCTTCCCTTGCGCTCCCGGAATCGCCGGCAGGCTTTCGCCGGCGGCCGCCCCTCAGGCCCTTGCCTTGCCGGCCCGGGACGTTCCCGAGCGTGCGAGCGAGGCCACGAAGCCCACTATAGCAGTTGCCGTCCCGAGAAGAAGTAGCCGAGTTCGAAGGCTGCGGTCTCCGGCGCGTCCGAACCGTGCGTGCAGTTGTTCTGGATGCTCGTGCCGAACTGCTGGCGCAGCGTTCCCGGTGCTGCCTTGGCCGGATCCGTGGCGCCCATCAACTCGCGCCAGCGCGCGATCGCGTTTTCCGCTTCGAGCGCGAGGATCACCACCTTGCCTGAGCTCATGAACGTCGCCAGGTCGGCGAAAAACGGCCTTTCGCGATGGACCGCGTAAAACCCTTCCGCCTCCGCCTTGCTCAGGCGGCGCGTCTCGACTGCAATAATTTCGAATCCGCCCTTGTGGATCTGCGAGAGAATCTCGCCGGCCAGCCCGCGGCCCACCGCGTCGGGTTTGATGATCGCAAGCGTACGTTCCTTTGCCACGTCGGCTCACTCCTCGATTGGAATCAGATCAGAATCGGAAATTTGTAGGGAAACATACCTCTCGCCGCGGAAGCCGGGTACTTCGCGATCCCACGGCGCGAAACGACATCGGTTGCATGCGCTTCGTTGGCCACTGCCTCCGCGCGTTTGTTATTTCGCCGCCGATATCCCCAGCGCGGCGGCCATGGTATGGCCTATTTCCGCCGGACTCTGCACGGTGCGAATGCCTGCGGCCTGCATCGCGGCGTACTTGTCCTTGGCAGTGCCTTGGCCGCCGGTGATGATCGCTCCGGCATGGCCCATGCGGCGCCCGGGAGGCGCGGTTTGGCCGGCGATGAAGCCGACCACCGGCTTGCGGACGTGTTCATGCACGAATTCGGCCGCCACCTGTTCGGCGTTGCCGCCGATCTCGCCGATCATCAGGATGGCGCTCGTATCCGGGTCGTCGTTGAACAGGCGAATCGCGTCGACGAAATTGGTGCCGATGATGGGATCGCCACCGATGCCGATGCAAGTCGATTGCCCAATGCCGAGCTGGGTAAGCTGGTTGACGGCCTCATAGGTAAGCGTGCCGCTGCGGCTGATCACGCCGACGTTGCCGGCCTTGTGGATGTGGCCCGGCATGATCCCCATCTTGCATTTGCCGGGCGAGATGAGCCCGGGACAGTTCGGCCCGATCAGGCGCGTCTGGCTGCGGCTGAGCGCGACATTGACGCGCACCATGTCGAGCGTGGGAATCCCCTCGGTGATGCAGACGACCAGCGGCAGCCCGGCGTCAATCGCCTCGAGCACCGCGTCGGCGGCAAACGGCGGCGGCACAAAAATCAGCGAGGCGTTCGCGCCGCCCTCCTTCACCGCATCGGCCACCGTGTCGAAGACCGGCCGATCCAGATGCTTCGTGCCGCCCTTGCCCGGCGTCACGCCGCCTACCACCTGCGTGCCGTATTCGATCATCTGCTGGGCGTGAAAAGTCCCTTCGCGCCCGGTAAAGCCTTGCACTACCACTCGTGTCTTTTCGTTAATCAGAATGCTCATGACTTATGAACCGGAATTAGAGGAAGCACAGGAGGCGAAAAGCGACGAACTGTCATCGTTTCCTCCCTTGCTTCCCGAGATTTTGAATCCTGGCGCCCTGCTTCATGCCTGCCGCGCTTACGCGGTGGCCAGCCGAACGGCTTTCTCGGCGCCGTCCTTCATCCCTTCGGCCACGGTGAAATTCAGCCCCGACTCCTGCAGGATCTCCCGGCCCCGCTCGACGTTCGTGCCTTCCATGCGCACGACAATCGGCACTTTCAGGTCGAGTTCGCGCGCCGCATTCACGACGCCCGTTGCCAGCACGTCGCAACGCAAGATGCCGCCGAAAATGTTGATGAGCACCGCGCGCACGGTCGGGTCGCTCGTCAGGATGCGGAACGCGTTCTTCACCTGCTCGGCGGAAGCGCCGCCGCCGACGTCAAGGAAATTGGCCGGATTACCGCCGGAAAGCTTGATGATGTCCATCGTGGCCATGGCCAGTCCGGCGCCGTTGACCATGCAGCCGACGTTGCCGTCGAGCTTGATGTAGTTGAGCTTGTACTTCGAGGCCTCCACTTCGAGCGGCGCTTCCTCGTCCAGGTCGCGCAGCTCGGCCAACTCCGGATGCCGGTAAAGCGCGTTGTCGTCGAAATTCATTTTCGCGTCGAGCGCCACCAGCCGCCCGTCGCCGGTGACGATGCACGGATTGATCTCGACGAGCGAAGCATCGGTCTCGACGAATGCCTTGTAGAGCCCGCTGAAGAGCTTCACTGCCTGGTTCACCAGTTCCGGAGCCAGGCCCAGCGCGAAAGCCAGTTTGCGCGCCTGGTATGGCTGCAACCCGAAGCCCGGCGTCAACCGCTCGCGCAAGATCGCTTCCGGCTTTTCCTTGGCCACTTCCTCGATCTCCATGCCGCCCGCCGCGCTCGCCATGAAGACTGGCGCCGCGGCCACGCGGTCGATCAGCAGCCCGAGGTAGAGTTCGCGGCGAATGTCGAGCCCTTCCTCGACCAGCACCTTGCGGACCAGCCGTCCTTCCGCGCCCGTTTGCGGCGTGACGAGCTTTTTGCCGAGGATGCCGCCGGCGATGCGTTCGGCATCTTCGGGCGATTTCGCCACCTTGACGCCGCCGCCTTTGCCGCGGCCGCCGGCGTGGATCTGTGCTTTCACCACGACGACGTGCGTGCCGAGCCGCTCGGCGACGGAACGAGCCTGATCGGGAGTGGTGGCGAGTTCACCGCGAGGGATCGCGACGCCGTGGCGGGAGAGGATCTGTTTTGCCTGGTATTCGTGAATCTTCATGGTCGGTTTTTCGATGCTACAATTTCGAGTTTGGCGTGAAAGGCGCAAGTTTACTCGTTATAGGGCGGATCAGCAAGGCGCCGGCTCACTCATGATTCAAGACGCACTGCAAATTTTGGCTCACGGCGGCCATCTCGACGCTGCGCAGGCCGAGAACGTGATGGAGCAAATCCTCTCGGGCAACGCGAGCGATGCGCAGATCGGCGGCCTGCTGGTCGCATTGCGGATGAACGGAGAAACCGTCGAGGAACTCGTTGGTTTCGCACGCGCGATGCGCCGCCACGCCCGCCCGCTCTTTCCCTCCGATCACCATCCGCCGCTCGGCGTGGTGGTCGACACTTGCGGAACCGGTGGCGACGCGAAGGGAACCTTCAACATTTCAACGGCGGCAGCGTTCGTCGTGGCCGGTGCGGGTGTTCGCGTCGCCAAGCACGGCAACCGCTCGATCAGTTCGCGCTGCGGCTCTGCCGACGTTCTCGAAGCGCTCGGCGTCGATCCCGAGCATGAGCTCGAGCTCGCCGGGCGCTCGATCGAAGAGGTGGGCATCGGCTTTCTCTTCGCGCCGGCTGTGCATCCGGCGATGCGCCACGCCATGCGTGCCCGCCGCGAGCTTCGGCTCCGCACAGCATTCAACTTGCTCGGCCCGCTCACCAATCCGGCCGGCGCCACGGCCCAGGTGGCCGGCGTCTTTTCAGCGCAGTTTGCCGAACGTGTGGCGGAGACGCTGGGCCGGCTGGGCGTCTCGCGCGCGTTCGTTGTTCACGGCCGCGACGGCCTCGATGAAATCTCGATTTCGGGCGCCACCTTCGTCGCGGAACTCGCCGACGGCCAGGTGCACACGCGCGAGGTAACGCCCGAGGAATTTGGCGTGGCGCGCGCTCCGCTCGAAACCCTCGCCGGTGGCGATGCCGCACACAACGCCGCGATCATTCGCTCCGTGCTGGCGGGTGAACCGGGTCCGCAACGTGACGCCGTCCTTGTCAACGCGGCCGCTGCGCTAGTTGCTGCAGGCTTGGCGGCCGACTTCCGCGAAGGCGTCGCCCTCGCCACTCAATCAATCGACTCCGGCGCCTCCGCGGCCAAGCTCGACGCCCTCGTCCGCTTCGTCGCCCCTGGCCGCAGCTGAGTTCGTTCCGCCGCCAGGTAGCACAGCCAATCCCCGGCTCGCCATCCTCTGGCGGCCTGGCTGAGCCAGCCCAGATCGCGCCGAAGGGAAAAGCTCTGCTGAGCGTCGCCGCCGGGCGAACGTGTCCGTGCCCCGCTTGTGCCCAAGTTCACACGATGTAAAACGGAATTTCTCGTAACTGGCTACAATTCAGCGAGTTGAGAAAATTGAAGTGTCACATTTGTGTTGGTTTCGTAAGGAACGAAGGCGCTGTTATTTTTCGGGATTGGGCAACCGCGTTCTGCTCGCCTGCCGGCGCAAGCCTAGCAGGTTGCGCGCCGGCGCGCGTAAAGAGTTTCACCATAAACAGACCGCACTGTCGCGGTCCGCGCGCACCCGAAACGGCGCCTACGGCTGCTTCTTTTTCTTCTTGCTTGCGAGCAGCTTGTTGAGGAATCCGCCAATCACCCCGCCCGGCTGCTGTGCCTGTTTCCCCTGCGGCACGAATTTCTGGACGATCCCGGCAACGCCGCTGATACTGGGCACAATGCGAGGATGAGCCGTGGTGCCCTGAATCAGGAACGGCAGCCCGCCGCTCTTCGGCCCGAAAATCGGCAGCTTCACCAGTTGCGCCAGGGGGCTCGAACCGGCCAACTGGGCCACCATTCGGAAATTCAACTGGTTGTTCGCGCCCACCGTCCCCGTCCCGGTGAGCGTTCCCAACGCCGGTATTACGATATCCAGGTTTTGGGCCTGCAATCCCTGTGGTGCGTAGCGCAGGTCCGAGCTGGCCACCTGGATGAGCGTGTCGTTCCCGGTGGCGGCGCCGGCCGTGCCCAGCGCCTTGGCCATCTGCGTGAGGAAGCTGTAACCGGCCAGGCGGACGTTGGAGAGCTTTACTGGCCCCGAAGTCACCAGCCGCTGGAACGGTCCGTGCAGGTTGAGGTTGGCCTGGATCGTGCCGCCCTGCAGCGACGAGCCGGTCGGCAGCGCGTAGCCCAGAACGGCGAGCAGGCTTTGTACGTCCTGCGCGGGAACGTTGTTCGCCTGCAACTGCCCCTCGAAAGGCAGCCGGTTGGCCCCAACGGCGGCGAGGGGCCCGACGTGCGCGTGCAGGTTCAGGTGTCCACCGCCGGGCGTGCGGGCATCGAAGCTCAGCGGAAAAGCCTGCGTGGCGGAAATATTGCTGGCGGTCAGATTTGCGTTCTCATAGGCGAGCCGGGTTGGCTGGCCGGCGCGGCCAAAAGCGATGGTGGCGTTATTGATGGCGAGTTGGCCCACCGTGAAGCTCTGGATCGGGGAGCTAATGGCGCTCTGCGGAGGCGGCGGATCGGCTTTTGGCGCCGGGTCACCCGGCATCGCACTTCCGCCGAGGCTATCGAAATTCCAGTTTCCCTGGTTGTCGCGCAGCAGCTGGACGTGCGGGTTGTCGAAGGTGAGCGATCTGACCTCCAGCTTTTTCGAAAAGATCAGCGGCATCAGGTTGACGCCAACCGAGAGCGATTTCGCCGTCAGGAACGGCTGGTTGCTGTAGGCGGGATCGTCGCCAATCGTAATTCGATCGGCCACCAGACTGCCGCTGAGCACCGAGACGCTCAGACGCCCGATGGCGACTTTCCGCTTCAGCATCCCGCTGAGCTGCTGCTCGATCTGCGGCCGAAACATATTGGCGTTGACGAACAGCGGCGTAATCACGAGGATCAACACAATTACCGCGATCACGATGCCTGAAATCAGGAACAGATGCTTCCGCTTTGCCATCGGCAGCCTCGCTCATACTTCCACAAACAAGTTGGAGTGGTGGTCCCCCTGCGTGACGAATCTTAGCCCCGACGCCTCGCACCCGCAAGCCGCAAGGGGCATAGGAAATAGACCGCTCCAAAACCGGTCCTCCAACAGCTTGTACTGCAAGCGGAAGCGGGCAAAAGTGAGCGGGAGCCAGGCGCCTTCCAGCCGCTTCGACATTGGTAACAGCTCTAGCACGCGCTTCAAGAGGCCAAACGCCTGCGCAATCTGAGCAGCCGGGCTGCATGACGTAGCCGCAGCCGCGTGCGGGTCAGGAGCCTCGGCCGATGCGCGAATTGGCGCATCAAGGTGCGTCATGCCCGGCAAGCATAACGCATTTCCCAGAATACAAAACACTTAGTCGCCGGACCCTTGGAATGGGCGTTGCACCACAACCAAACCAGGGAGGCCGCAGGTGTCAACAGAAATCCGGGGCATACAAACGGGAATCCAGATTTCATCGAGGGAAGCCGCCCGAGAAGCTGCGGAACCCACACGGCCAAGGATCAGAAAACGGGTTCTGCTGCTGACGTTGCTTGCAGGAGCGACTCTGGTGGCACTCGGAACGGGGATTCTCCCGGGACTTCTTCGCAAGCCTCCGCAGAACGTCATTGTAGCGAGTGGACGAATCGAAGGACGGGAAGTGACGCTGGCCCCGAAGGAGATTCAAGGGCGGGTCAAAAGGCTTCTGGTGGATGAGGGCGACACGGTGAGGAAGGGGCAACTGCTGGCGGAACTGGAGTCCGACCAGCTCGATGCGCAATATGCCAGCCTGGCGGCCAACGTCGCCAATCTGGACGCACAGATTCGGGAGGCCTCGCTCGATGTGGCCTATACGACGAAAAACACCTCTGCCTCTCTCGCGGCAGCGGAGGCCGCGGTCAAGAGCGCGAAAGCCCGGCTGGCCCATGCCAAGGCAGTGCTGGTGAATGCCAGCGCCGCTTACGAGCGCGCAGCTGGCTTATACAAGGAGGGAGTAGTTTCCAGAAGCGCTTTCGACCAGGCCACGATGGACTATCAGGCCAGCCGAGCCGATGTAGACGCCGGCGAGCACGATCTCAACCAAGCGGAAGCGAATCTCGCTGTGGCCGAAGCCGCCAGGGACACGGTCCAGCTCAAGACCCAGCACCTGCGCGCGCTCGAACAAAGCCGGCAGTCGGCGGTGGCGCAGTTAAAGGAAGCGCAGGCGAATCTCGCCGAACGAAACATTTACGCGCCATGCGATGGCACTATCCTGTCACGCCCGGTGGAAGTAGGCGACGTAGTCAGTCCCGGCTCTCCGATCTTCGTGATGGTCGACATGAGACGTTTGTACCTGAAGCTCTACATCCCGGAGCCGCACATGGCCAAGCTGAAGCTCGGAGACCCTGCCGATGTCACCGTCGACGCGTTTCCAGGCCGAACCTTTCCCGCAAGGATCTCCAAGATCTACCAGCAGGCGGAATTCACACCGAAAAACGTGGAGACAAAAGAGGAACGCGTGAAACTGGTTTTTGGCGTAGAGCTGACCTTCGTCAGCCCGGAAGCCATCCTCAAGCCTGGCATGCCCGCCGATTGCGTCATCCACTGGAGCGCGGCACGCCAGCCGGGATCGAAATGAGTGGCGCAGAGCAACCCGTCATTGAAGTGCGGGGGCTCTGGCGAAGCTATGGCCGACGCAGGAAAGTCGAGGCCGTTCGGAATGTTTCCTTCGAGGTTCGCCGCGGAGAGATTTTCGGATTGATCGGTCCCGACGGGGCCGGAAAGACCAGCATCATCCAGATCCTAGCGGGGGTTCTGAGCGCCGATAGAGGCTTTGCCTCGGTCGACGGAATCAACGTGCTTGCCAACCCCGAGTCGGTGAAGAGCCGCGTGGGTTACATGCCCCAGGGGCTGGGCGTGAATCTGTACGAAAACCTCTCCGCCGCCGAGAACATCGAGTTCTTTCACGAGCTGCGCGAACAGCCCACTGAAGCTTACGAGCGCAACCGGGCAGAGCTGCTTCGCATGACGCGGCTTGGCCCGTTTCTGGCCCGCCGTGCACGCGATCTTTCCGGAGGCATGCGCCAGAAACTTGCACTGATCTGCACCCTCATCCATTTGCCTGACGTAATCCTGCTCGACGAGCCAACGACCGGAGTCGATCCCATCTCGCGCCAGGATTTCTGGCAGATCATCCGCCGGCTGGTACAGGAGAGAAAAGTCACGGTCCTGCTGAGTACTTCCTACATGGACGAAGCAGAGCGCTGTCACGAGGTCGCGCTGATCCATGCCGGAGCGATCGTCGAGCACGGCGATCCGGAAGACCTCAAAGGAAGGGCCTCCGGCCAATTCGCCGGGATCACGGCGGTGCCGCAGAGCGGGGCGCTGGAAAGGCTGCAGGCTCGTGAAGAGGTCCTGTCAGCCGAGGCGTTCGGGGAAGAGATTCGGATTCGGTTCGAAGGGAAGTTGGAGGAAATCGAGTCGGGTCTTCAAGGCCACGGCATCGAAGTGCGCCGGGTTGAGCGGCGGGAACCCGGCCTGGAAGACCTTTTTTTGCAGCGCCTGTTCCCGGGCAAACAGCCGAGGCCCATGTTTCATCTGGCGGCGCTACAGCCCTTGGAGCGTCAGGTGACGATCGAAAGCGACGGCGCCACCCGCCGGTTCGACGGTTTCGTCGCCGTGGACAGCGTCGATCTTCAGGTGCAGAAGGGAGAGATTTTCGGGTTACTCGGGCCGAACGGAGCGGGGAAGACGACGCTGATCAAGATGATGTGCGGGCTGCTCGAGCCGAGCGCCGGAGCGATCCGCGTAGCGGGCTTTGACGTGAAAAGCGAGAAGCAACAGGTGTGGCCGCGGATCGGCTATATGTCGCAGCATTTTTCTCTTTACCGCGACCTGACCGTTTCCCAAAACCTGCGGCTCTTCGTTTCCCTTTACGGCGTCCGGGAAACAAATTTCCGCGGAATGATTCGATCCCTCGGTCTCGAAGGATTCGAGTCGCGGCTCGCCGGCGACCTGCCTACCGGCCTGCGACAGAGGCTCTCGCTGCTGTGCGCCGTGCTGCACGGCCCTCCCGTTCTTTTCCTCGACGAGCCGACTTCAGGGGTCGATCCGGTGGCGCGGCGGACATTCTGGGATCTGATCTATTCGCTAACCCGGGAATCGGCGGTGACGGTGCTCGTTTCCACTCACTACATGGATGAAGCCGATCATTGCGACCGTCTCGGATTGATGAATCAGGGCCGGCTGATCGCCGTCGATACCCCCGTCGCCTTGAAGCGAACCTCGGAAAACCGCTCGGGCAAGCTGCTGGCGATTCATACCGCCGAGTTTCGCACGGCCTTCGATCTGCTGCGCCCGGTTTTCTCCGGCGCGTTCCTTTATGGCGACCGCATCCACTTCCGCAGCTTCGATCCGCGCTCCGACACCGGTCAGGCGCTCTCGCTTCTGGGCCGCGTGGGCATCACGGACGCGCGGATCAGCCAGCCCTCGCTCTCGATGGACGAGGCGTTCATCGATTTCATCCAGGCGGCGGAGAGAGTTCATGACTAGCCGCGTGCTCGCCATCGTCCGGAAGGAAACCCGCGAGATTCTCCGCGACCGCGTTTACCTCGGCCTGGCCATCGTCGTGCCTCTGGTTGTGACCCTGCTGCTGGGGCTGGGATTCGTTCTCGACGTAAAGAATCTGCCGGTGGCCTTTTACGACCAGGACCGCTCGGCGCTCAGCCGCGAATACATGTATTCGTTCACGAATTCCGAGTACTTTCACCTGGTCGGATTCGTTCACGATCCCGCCGAACTCGAACGCATGATCCAATCCGGCCGGGTGCGCGCCGTGGTGGTTATTCCGCCGGATTTCTCGCGCAAGCTGCAAGGTGGCAAGCCTGTTGCGGTTCAGATCCTGGTGGATGGATCGTTTGCGGGGCGGGCGCAGGTTGTCTGCGGGTATGTATCGGCAATCGACGCGCAATTCAATGCCCAATTCCTGTCCGCATACCTGGCCGGCAAGGGAATGGTGAGGGCCAGCACGATCCCCGTTTCGACGGAAGGACGCGTCTGGTACAACCCGTCACTCGAAACGAAGAACTCGATCGTTCCGGGACTGCTGGTGATCAATCTGATGTTCTATCCCGGGCTGCTGGCCGCGCTGGTGGTGGTCCGTGAGAAAGAGCGGGGCACGATCTTCAACCTCTACTGTTCGCCGGTGCGGCGCTGGGAAGTGATCGCCGGCAAGGCCGTGCCTTACATCGGCGTGGCGTTTGTCGACTACTTTCTGATCTTCCTCGTGAGCCTCACGGTCTTCCAAGTTCGTTTCGTCGGGAACTTCCTCGTGCTGACACTCGCGGCACTGCTCTATATCACGTGCTGTATAGGGTTGGGGTTGGTGATCTCGGTCTTCTGCCGAACGCAGGTCGCCGCCATGCTTGTCACCTTCATCGGAATGATGACCCCGTCGATGTTGTTTTCGGGGATGGTGACGCCCATCGCGAGCATGGACCGGTCGTCGCAGATGATCAGCCATGTGATTCCCGCCTCGTATTTCATGGGGATGGCGCGGGGCGTTTACATGAAAGGCCTCGGCTTTTTCTACTACCTGCCAGACTTCCTTGCCCTACTGGCGTTCGCGGCGGTGGTCTATCTGGTGGCTCTGGCGGGTTTCCGCAAGAAGGCGGGCTGAGATGCGCCGGCGGCTCCTCGGACTGATCCGCAAGGAGTTCGCGCAGATCCTGCGCGACCGCGCGCTCGTCTTCATCCTGATTTGGGCGTTCACCGCCGCAATTTACTCGTCGGGCCACGGACACGCGATGGAGGTGAACCGGGTTCCCACCGCCGTCTACGACATGAGCAGGAGCCCGGCCAGCCGGGAATTTGTGAGCCATCTCCAACTGCCTTATTTCAAGGTCGTCGGCTACCTCGACCGGGAAAACGACGTCGAGCGGTGGCTGGACAGCGGAAGGGCTTCAATGGTGGTGGTCATTCCACCGGACTTCCAGCGGAGGGTCGACGGGCAGGGACAAGCCGTGATTCAAGTGATTTCCGATGGCGCTGCCGCCATGCAGGCCACCGTTGCCGTCTCCTACGTCGCCAGCGTGTCCGGCAACTACGCGGTCGCCGTGTTGCGAAAGAGGGCAGGTAGCGCCGGCTTTGCCCTGAGCAGCCTGCCCGAAATCGACGAACGCCTGCGAGTGAAATTCAATCCGAACATGCTGAGTTCGTGGTTCAGCGGTCTGCTCGAGCTGCTGAATATGTTCACGATGGTTTCCCTGCTCCTAACGGCAGCCGATCTGGTTCGGGAAAAGGAGCACGGCACTCTCGATCAGTTGCTTGTGAGTCCGGCGAGGCCGATCGAGATATTCCTGGCGAAAATCATTCCGACGATCGTGCTGGTGCTGGGGCTGTCCCTGCTCAGTTTCTTCCTGGTCTTGGTACCGGGCTTTCACATGCCGATTCGCGGCAGTCTGCTGCTGTTTTACGGCGTGGCCGCGCTTTATGTTTTCGCCATGACCAGCATGGGCATCGCCATTGCCCTCGTCGCGCGCAATCTCGCCCAGGCAATGATGATCATGCTGCTGATTTTGCAGCCGATGATTTTTCTTTCCGGCGCGTGGAACCCGCCCGAGGCGATGAGCCGGTGGCTGCGCTGGTTCAGCTTCGTCTCGCCGATGCGCTATTTCATCGATTTCGGTTACGGCGTGATCTTGAAGGGGAGCACGCTCTCGATTGTCGCCTGGGACGTTGTCGGCATCGTGCTCCTCGGAGGGGCTCTGTTCGGTTTCTCCCTGTGGTGGTTCAAGAGAAGCGTCTCCGCCTGAGCGCTTCCGCTTGGCGACGCGGCTCAAAGTGCGAGGAAATTGCTGAGCAACTGGAGGCCGACCTCGGTGAGCACCGATTCGGGGTGGAACTGGACGCCTTCGACCTTCAGCTTCCGGTGGCGCAGGCCCATGATCGTGCCGTCTTCGGTTTCGGCGGAGATTTCGAGCGCGCGCGGCAGGCTCTTCCGTTCGACAATCAGCGAATGGTAGCGAGTGGCCGTGAATCCCTGCGGCAGGTGGCGAAAAATCGTTTTCCCGTCGTGCCGGATCGCGCTGGTTTTCCCGTGCATGATCTCCTTTGCACGAACCACGCGCCCGCCGAACGCCTCGCCGATGCCCTGGTGGCCCAGACACACGCCCAGGATGGGCACGCGCCCGGCAAATTCGCGAATCACAGGAATGGTGATGCCGGCGCGCCGGGGGATACCCGGGCCCGGCGAGATGACGATTCGGTCGGGCGCCAGATCTTCGATCTGTTCGAGGGTGATCTTGTCGTTGCGGCGCACTTCGAGCGTCTCGCCCAGTTGCCCGAGGAACTGGGCCAGGTTATAGGTGAACGAATCGTAGTTGTCGATCAGCAGAATCATCGTGTGTAAAGCTTTTCGCTTTTCTCGCGCGTCACCGGTCGCTCCGCTCCTTGCGCCCGTTACTCACCAGGATGCTCGGCCATGCGCAGCGCGGCAACCAGCGCGCGGGCCTTGTTCAGTGTCTCCAGGTATTCGCGCCGCGGAATCGAATCGGCCACCACGCCGCATCCCGCCTGGAAATAGGCCACGCCGTCGCGAATCACCAGCGTCCGGATCGCGATGCAGGAATCGAGATTGCCCGAAAAATCCATATAGAGCACCGCGCCCGAATAGACCCCGCGCCGCGTCGGCTCGAATTCACTGATGATCTCCATGGCGCGGACTTTTGGCGCGCCGGTCAGAGTGCCGGCCGGGAAGCAGGCCATCAGAGCGTCGAGGCAGTCAACGTTCTGGCGCAGGCGGCCGCGCAGGCGCGAGACGATGTGCATCACCTGCGAAAACCGTTCGACGAACATCAACTCTTCCACCTTGACGCTGCCGTATTCCGAGACGCGCCCCAAGTCGTTCCGGCCGAGATCGACCAGCATGATGTGCTCGGCGCGTTCCTTCGGGTCGGCGAGCATCTCTTCAGCCATGCGCTTGTCCTCGGCTTCGTCGCGCCCGCGCCAGCGCGTGCCGGCGATCGGCCGATAGAAGGCGTCGCGCCCCTGCACCTTCACCAGCATCTCCGGCGAGCTGCCAGCGATCGCGGTTCTGTCCAGTTTCAGGAAAAAGAGATAGGGCGAGGGATTGGCGACCCGAAGCGCCCGGTAGATGTCGAAAGGATCGGCCGTTGTGGGCGCGGCGAAGCGCTGGCTGGGCACCACCTGGAAAATGTCGCCCGCGCGAATATAGCGTTTCGCTTTTTGCACTGCGGCGAGGAACGCCGATTTCGGCATGTTCGAATAGACGCGCGGCAAGCGGCCATTGCGCCCGCCGGGCAAGTCGGGGGAACGATTCGCGTCGCCGAAATCGACAGGGAAGCGGCGATTGACGCGCCCCACAGCAGCGGCCCGCCCGGTCCGAGATACGTTTTCGCCCCGGCAGGGAACCTCCAGGCGCCGGCGCGTTGCGCGCACCTGCTCGACCGCTGTGTCGTAAAGTTTGCGCAGGCTCCCGCCCTGCTCGGTGTAGACGTTGCGCACCACCCACACCCGGTGCTTCACGTGGTCGAAAACCACCAGCTCCGGGTAGAACATCAGCACCGCGTCGTCCAGGCCGAGGTCATCCTCGCCGGTCAGCGGGACTTCCTCCGCCAGGCGCACCATCTCGTAACCGAAATACCCAATCGCTCCGGCCAGCAGCGGCGGCAACTCGGCCAAGCGCACCTCGCGGTAACGCCGCAGCAGACCACGCAGCCATTCCACGGGATTTTCGGCTACGCGGCGCACGCGGCCGTTCTCCTCGACCGTTCCGGCCCCATTTTTGTAGCGGAAGATGGCCGTGGGATCGGCGCCCAGAAACGTGTAACGGGCGATCTTTTCCGCGCCTTCCACACTTTCGAGCAGGCACGCGTAGCGCGATTTGCGCGCCAGCCGCAGGTACGCGCTCACGGGTGTCAGCAGATCGGCGCGAAACACCTCGCACACCGGCACGAGATTGCCCTCGCGGGCCATGCGGCGAAACGTTTCGTAATCGGGCGTCAGCATCTGGAATCTAGACCTCGTCCCGGCGGAGCGCCTCGAGCACCGCCCGCCGCATCACCTGGGCCGGCGCAGGCCGGCCCGTCCACAACTCCCATTGGGCCACGCCCTGTGCGACCAGCATCTCCACTCCGGAAATCCTTTTCAGCCCGCGCCGCGCGGCCAGCCGTAGCAGCGGCGTTTCGATCGGCCGGTAAACCATGTCGAAAACCACCGGCGCGTTCAGCTCGCTCGCACCGAGCGGCGAAGCGCGATCCGGCGCCATGCCCACCGGAGTCGCGTTCACGATCAGGTCGAACGACCGCCGGCGGATTTCGCCTCGGGCAACGGCCTTGCCGCCCGCGAGGTGCGCCAGTTCCCGCGCCTGCGCCGGTCGCCGCGCCAGAACGAAAACGCGAGCGCCGGAATCGGCAATGGCAAACGCAGCCGCGCGCGCCGCGCCGCCAGCGCCCACGAGCAGCACTCTGGAGCCCGCAAGTTGCACGCGGCCCGCGAGCGCGGCCAACACGCCGGCGTAATCGGTATTGTAGCCGTAGCGGCGGCCGCGTCGAATGACCACCGTATTCACCGCTCCCAGGCGCCGGGCCAGGCTGTCACAGGAATCGAGGTGTCGCAGGATGGCTCGCTTGTGCGGAATCGTCACGCTGAAGCCGCCGATGCCCAGCGGCTCGATTGCCTCGACGAAGTCCCGCAGGTGCTCCACCTGGAAGGGAAGGTAGACGGCGTTGATTCCTTCCGCGGCAAACGCCGCGTTGTGCATGGCCGGCGAAACCGAGTGTCTCGCCTTGTTGCCGAGGATTCCATAGGCGCGCGTTCGCCGGTCAACCCGCTCTGCGTGGTATTCCCGCACCGCCGTGGCGAGCGTTGGCTGACCCGGAGCCGTGCGCGCGCTCACCGCCGCGTAGCTGAGCAGGCTGCCCTCGCGCAGGGCGAGGAAGCGTGTGGCAAGCGCGGCGCGGCCCATCGGCACGGCGATAATTCCGGCTGCCGCTCCGGGCTTTCGTGCCAGGCGAATCAGCCGCACCGCGTCGCCGAGGCCGCGGCATTCCACCGCGAGCTTCCAAATCGTGCCGGGAGCGAGCTGAAAGCGTTCCAGCAGCTTCTGCGGCTCGCTTACCGCGCGGCCGAACCGGTGCAAGGAGACGATCGCGGCGGCGCGTGCCGGCGCGACCGGCTTGAATCTCCCTGCCGCTTTCACGCTTTCGATCTCCAGGTCGTACCACCCGCATCCGGCTTCCACCGCTGCCGCCAGCGCGCGCCGTTCGGCCTCCACGTCGCCACGGAAGCGCCCGCCGGCTTCGCGCCGCCGGCACGTGGCAATCAGCTGTGCCGAAAACCGGCGCCGCTTCAGCCAATCGAGGAAGCGGTGCCGCTCGCCGTCGCTCCGCAGCCAGTCCAGCCGCAGTTCGGCCGTCTTCGTCAGCCGGAGCCCTTGCCGTAACTGCGCCTGCATCTCAGCGGCAGTTTCCGCCGCGACGACGGCGCAAATGCGGTCGAGTTGTTTGGCTTTTGTCACGAGCCGTTTACGCCACGAAATAAAAACCCATGCTATTAGCACGCGAGCAGGGAACTGTAAAGCTGGTCTACGTGGTTGCCATCGCGGTTCCTGCTGCTCCTTCGGGCCCGAAACGGCTTTTGGCAGCATGAAAGCGCCGGCGATATAGTGCCCGTATGACCACGCTTCCAACGCTCCGCGTCGCTCGCCCGAGCGATCATCTCGATGCCCTCCTGCGCTTCTACCAGGAGGGCCTGGGGTTGGCTCTGCTCTTCCGCTTCGAGGATCACGCCGGCTTCGACGGCATCATCCTCGGACGCGAGGGCTCACCCTACCACTTCGAATTCACACGCGCGCACGGGCACCATGCCGGTCGCGCACCGAGGCCCGACAACCTGCTCGTTTTCTACCTGCCCGATGCTGCCGAATGGAAGGCTGCTGTCCAGCGAATGCGCGATGCCGGTTTCCAACCCGTGCCAGCCTTCAATCCCTATTGGGATCGTGATGGGCTGACCTTCGAAGACCCGGACGGCTATAGCGTCGTTCTCCAGCACGTGGCCTGGAAACCGTAGCGTTCCGCTACTCCAGCGGCCACCGCAAGTCCACCCCGGTTAAGTGCTCCACTGACCGAGTAGTCGGTCTGGCCGCCGAAAGCCGACCATATTATAGGACTTTCTGGCGAGCCACATTTGTTTACTCACGCAACTCTGCCCGTCGACTCGTGAAACCTTTTCGCTCGCCAAAGCAACCAATAGGACAGGGAAGTAGGGTCGTGTCCACTACGGGGTCGGAACTTGCCAGGAAGCAGGCGGGTCAGGCCGGCGAAACGCTGGAAAAGCCGGGCCG
The DNA here is from genome assembly GCA_021832085.1 of Acidobacteriota bacterium. GTDB lineage: Bacteria > Acidobacteriota > Terriglobia > Acidiferrales > UBA7541 > JAKASX01. Next base: position 49,186 of record JAKBLM010000025.1, read on the forward strand.
CGATCCTTGGTATTGGGTGATCTACGGAGGCATTCTGGCCGGAATCGTCCTCCTCATCCACGTCCATATTCACGGCCTTCTTCTAGCGCCGCTGGTCGAGGCGGCAGACTCACATCATTGGGTGCGCTTCCTGATCTTCCCTGGCGTGCTTTGGGTGGTGATGGGGACGCTGCTGCTGATTTTCCGCACGGTCGTCTGGATGTGCTACAAGCCATTCGCGCCTGCCACGGAAGCAACCGCCCCACCGCTCACCGTCATCATCCCTGCCTACAACGAAGGGCCGATGGTCCTGAAATCGATCGAGTCTGTCGTACACGCGGAGTACCCGAAAGACCGATTGGAAATCTACGTGGTGGATGACGGCAGCCGCGACGACACCTGGACTTACATCGAGCAGGCTGCCGCGAAATGGCCCGATCTGGTCCACGCAGTCCGCTTCCCGAAGAACCGGGGTAAGCGCGCCGCCCTGGCTGCCGGCTTCGAAGCCGCCCGCGGCGAAATTGTGGTAACGATTGATTCCGATAGCGCCCTCGAGCCCGGGTCGCTGCTGGCCGTGGCCGGCCCTTTCCGCGATCCGCGCGTGGGCGCCGTAGCGGGGAAGGTGGGGGCTTATAACCGACACGAGGGCCTCCTGCCAAGGATGTTGCATGTCCGATATATCCTCTCGTTCGACGTGCTGCGCGCCGTCGAATCCTCTTACGGCACCGTCTACTGTTGTCCTGGCGCACTGACCGCCTATCGCGTCTCTGTGGTGCGCAAGGTACTCAATGCCTGGATGCAACAGAGATTCCTCGGCGCCCAGTGCACCTTTGGGGAAGACCGTGCCCTGACGAACTGGATCCTTTCGCTCGGCTACCTGACCGTTTACCAACGTTCAGCCGCCGTGCGGACGGTGGTCCCGACAACCTATTTCCAAATGTGCAAGATGTTTCTGCGCTGGAATCGGAGCTACGTTCGGGAAGAGCTCCGGTTCATGAAAATCGTGTGGAAGCGGCCGCCGCTCTCGGCTTCGATCGCGATCTGGGATCGGTTCGTGACGAACCTGCGCTTCCCGGTCAACTATGCCAGCCTGGTGCTGCTCGGGGTGCTGGCATGGGAAAATCCGCTGGTGCTGGTGCGCTTCGTGCTGGCGGTGGGGCTGGTATCGATTTTTTACTCGCTCTACTTCCTTCGCAGCGAGCGGTCGATGGATTTCCTTTACGGAGTGGTTTATTCCTACTTCGGCGTTTTTCTGCTTTTCTGGATTTTCCCTTACGCGGTTTTCACCGTGCGTGCCCGTTCCTGGCTGACCCGCTAATCGGGCCCTCCCGCACGGTTATCCTGGCGAAGCATTGGCTACGAACGAAGTGGGTCATTACGAAGCTTGTCGGCAGGGACCCTGAATACACCGCGGCGCGGGCCTGGCGTAGTCATGCTCTCGCCTTCCATCCCCGGCCGCCGCGCCACGGTCCTCAGATCATGGTGGTTGCGCCGCCACCTAACCCAACTTCCGCGCCCGGGAGCGAGATTTTGGGTATCTTAGCCGGCAAGCCGTTTGTTTTCAGCAGGGGCTCGCCGCAAGGCCAGAATAGTGACGAATTACACATAACATTCATCTTGACATGTTAGGGCATGAACGTGTATATAGTGCCCCGTGTACATCCGCAGGACCACCAAGTCGCACAAGGGCAAAAGCTACACCAACTACCTGCTGGTCGAATCGGTCCACACCCCCAAGGGCCCCCGCCAGCGGATCATTTGCTCACTCGGCTCGCTCGCGCCCGCGCCGCGCCAGCAGTGGCTCGGGGTTATGTTGCACAAGTTCAGCAAATTATTTTGCGGAAGGGGTCATGACGTTTTCCAATTATCGGTTTGCGAGAACCTGACAAGGAGGAAGACGGAGCATGACCCCGAACAAGGATACGACCGAG
>JAKBLM010000026.1 GCA_021832085.1 Acidobacteriota bacterium
TATGGGTTACCGGGATCTGTGGATGTTGAAGGCTGCGCTCGCAACAGATTCAACCGCCCATCAACAGAAGGTGGCGTAGAATGAACCGAACCGTCGCTCACCTCCAACGAACTCCGGGACACCTTCCGATCCACTTGGCACGGGTGTATGGGGAGCGGAAGCGGAATTTTGTGGGCCAGCACTTCTGGGCGCGAGGGTACTTCGTGTCCACGGTAGGCCGGGATGAGGCGGCGGTGCGCGAGTACATTCGGAGGCAGGAGGAAGAGGACAAGCGGCTGGATCAGATGGGGCTTTGGTGACGGGCCACCATCTCGGTGGCCCGAGCAAGGCGGGGCCGCGTTAGCGACCCCGAATAGCCGCTTTGAGCGGCTCACATCCTAAAGCCCCCGGCTTTGCCGGGGGATACTTACCCGGGCTGTTGAACTCAAGGGTTGTTGAGTTTTGGCTGAAGCACCGCGGAAAAATGCAGGGATACCAATTCCAAATAGACAAGGCCCCGCTTCTCAGCATCCCCTTAATTGCACCCGCTGAGCGACAGCAGGCCAAGATAGCAAAGCTGGTGAGTTGCATCCTCGAATCGAAAGGGCGAGGGGAAAGCACGGACACAACGAGGACGGAAGCAGAGATCGATCAGGTCGTCTACGATCTCTACGGACTGACGCAAGAAGAAATCGTTGCCGTCGAGCGTTCGACGGCCTTGCAGCGATTATGAAGTCTGGGTCACTCGTAGCAATGTCTCCGACTTACTTCGAAATCATGCGGACTGCAGGCTTCCGGAGGGCTTGTGTGTCACGGCAATCTGGAAGGGTATCTATGCGTTGAATCCCCGCTTGGTGGGCGGCTGTCAGCCGTTGCGGATATCAGCGTTTCTGGATCGAGCCGCTTGGAAAATGGAGCATGTGCACGTTGTTTGTTCATGGGGGAATATGCTCTGAGGTCGTGATCGCGTCTCCAGCCTGATTCCTGCGTTTTGCTGCATCTCTACGGATTTCATTTCGGGCGTTGCGATGAGGGAGTTTATACCCAGTGGCTCTTTCTCGTTCCCGGGAGGCGGGACACAATTCTACGGACATTTACGGACAATTGAGGAAGGTGTGGAAGGCTCTTTTGGGCCGTAAGCGACACCAAAGAAAGCACTTGGATTTAATCCGAAAAAATTGTTAATCCGTGGGACACGGGCCCTAGTCGATCAAACCAAACCCATACGTATCCAGGAGATTAGCGAGCAAGTGAGTGTGTTTCGGGTCCATTAAAGAGCCCGCTTTCTTTACCTGAAAAACATCATGAGGAAGGTCGAAGAGGGCACATGCACGCCGAGCAAGGTCGTGACGGGCAGGGTAGAGAATTCCTGCGGGGTGTGCTGGATGACCGCGGAGGGCTACCGACCAGGACTGCGCTACGGCATGGCAACCAGTCAACAAGCGGCCGTCTGCCCCGACGCGAGCCAAACCACCGGTGTTCGCGAGGTCGATGAGAATCAAAGAAGTCGTTGTAGTGAGGTAAGCCAAGTGGCGCTCCTTGAGCACCTTTCGTGTGACGACGATTGTTCCTGTCAACTGGCCGAATGTCTCAATGAATGCACAGTATTCGTCGAGACCTAGATAAAGCACACCGTAGGAGTTGTCGGGTGCGTCAAAGCGGTTTCTGCCTGTTTTTCCGAAGAAAATCGGATCCTGTCCTTTCCTATGGATCCGAGAAAGAGTCTGACCTGCCTGCAATGTGAAAAGTAAAGGTGACCTGGTGGCGAGGTCGCCGGGCGGTCCGGGATGATCGTCGGAAGAACCCGTCACGCGGCACCGTGCTCGGCATAACTCCGGGCCGCTTCGAGTACGCGATCCGATTCTCCGGAGCGAAGCATCTCGAGAGGGCTACGATTCTCCAATCGGTCATTCAGATTGATGAAAAATGCCAATTGCATCCACGGGTCGTAGTCGCGCAACGCATCAAGCACTTCCTCTAGATGAGGCAAGGTAGCCCCTCCCTCGAACTGCCAGACGGGGTAGACGTAGCCGCGTTTTCCGCGCTTTAGTCCAATCAATCGGCCCCTACGGCGCCGTTTGTCAACGGCTTGGCGCGACAAGCCCAAAAGGTTGGCGACTTCTTCTGCTCTGAGCACACCACCAGACTGCTCAAGAAGCTTGCGCTGCTGTTCGACTCCGCGTAGTCGTGCTGTGGCCAGGGGATCTTCAACAGCTAGATGCGTAGCGACGGTTGACGCGGTCAAAGCTTCAAGGAGAACCATATAATCGGAGGGGGCTGAGCTCGCTTCGTCGATCCGTTCTTTCGGCAGCTCTTCTTCGAATTCTACTAACGCGTTGAGCGCTCGAGAGACAAAGATAGGGTGTTTACTTTTCTCAATTGCACTGAGTCTCTTTTTGAGGAGCTGTCCACAGCTCTGGGATGTCTTGAACTCGAAGACAAACGTGAGGCCAAGGACCTCGGCTTTCACGTCAAATCCGGCTAGATCCAATCTTAATTCCTGTCCCGCAAACTCACACGACAAAAGATTGTTCTCGAAACTAAGCCGCACATCTTGTTTCCAAGGGGATCGCATGATGAGGCGATTCTCTGATCGCGCTGGTTTCGAGAAGCGAATGTCTGAGGGGAAATCTCGACGATGTCTCCAATCGGAGAATGCCTTACGAATCTCCTCGACAGACTTTGGTCGAATCGTGATTGGCTCAGCGGTCATTAAAGATCCTTGGTTGACAAAATAAGTATATAGAAAGGCAATTTATTTCGTCAACCAGGCGGACCACAGTCTACGGACATTTACGGACAACTGAGGAAGGTTTGGAAGGCTCTCTTTGGCCGTAAGCGACACCAGAGAAAGCACTTGGAGTTTACCCCAAAAATCTGTTAACCGAAAAGTTGCTAGTTCGAATCTAGCCCGGGGAGCCAAATTAGACTAAAAGCCCGCAAGGTCCAAGTAGAGCCCCTCGACCAGGTGCGCCAAACCCGTGATTAGCCGCATTATCGACCTCTCTGACGGCGCAACTTCGGGGGATTTATAATTCTGCTATGGCTCTCGTCGTTTTCCTCCGGGGTGTCAATGTCGGCGGACACAGGACTTTTCGTCCGAGCATCCTCGCAAGAGAAATGAGCAAATATGATGTCGTGAACGTGGGCGCCGCAGGCACATTTGTCGTTCGCAAGCCTGAACCTCGGAAGAAGTTCCGCGCTGCACTGCTCCGGAAGCTGCCATTCGAAGCGGAGGTTGTTCTCTGTGAAGGTCGCGACGTTATCAGCTTGGAGACGGAGAACCCGTTTGGGGCTGAGCCGTCGCGCCCTGACATTGTTCGATTCGTGAGCATCCTGTCGAAAGCCGGCCGCGTCCGACCCTCCATTCCAATCGAACTTCCTCCGGACGGGGAGTGGTTCTTGCGGGTCGTCGCGGTGAAGAACCGCTTCGTCTTCGGTGTGTATCGCCGTCACATGAAAACGATCAGCTATCTCGGCCAGATCGACAAACTGTTCGGTGTCCCGGCGACGACGCGGAATTGGAACACAATCATTGCGGTCGTGCGCATTTTGAAGGTCCGGGACAAGAAAGAGTGCTGACGTGGTCCACCGCCGAGTCCGCGAAAGCGCAGGTGACCGAGCTGAGCATTTAGGGCGAGGATGAAATGCCGCCTGTCCATCCTCGCGCCCACCTTCCTCCCGGAACTAACACTCCGGCCGAAGCGCGGTGAACCGCTCCTCGTCACTGGCAAGTGTCTTTGATCCGTCCCTGCCTCTTGGCAGACGATCTCATGACACCAGCCGATCCTGAAGTGACACAATTCTACGGACAATTACGGACAATTGAGGAAGGTTTGGAAGGCTCCTTTGGGCCGTAAGCGACACCAAAAAAAGCACTTGGAGTTTACCCTAAAAACCTGTTAACCGAAATGTTGGAGGTTCGAATCCTCCCCGGGGAGCCATACTACCGAAGCACTCGTTATCTCTAAAGCCGCCTCATGAAAAGAGTTCATTGGCGAGGGCGGACGGGTCCATTTCCAAATAGGAGGCAACATCGGCGAGGACCGCGCTCAGTGTGCCGATTTTGAGTGGGTTGTGGGTGGGAATGGTGATGTGGTGTTCCGTCCCTCGAATTTTGCTGGTGAGTCGCAGATGGCTGCCTGTCTGCCGTGTCACTTCGTAGCCATACTGTCGAAGCGAACGAGCGAGCTGCTGACCGCTCAAATCGCGCGGCAGCCTCAAACGGGAATGACCTCATCTTTGACAAGGTGAAGACGGATCACGCTCGGTCGGTCCGCTTCGTCAAAGTGGCAGCGGACGGCGTCTTGCGCGGCGGCCTTCAATTCCTCTAGCGTTTCCGCCTGCGTGAATATGGCATGGCCCAGGGCCCTCGCTTCATAGCCGCCCTCGGGCGATTCCTGCACGGCAAACACAATCTCAGTTTCGGACATTGGCATGACTCTGGCAGAGATTATAACGCGAGGCAACCATCTTCTGAGCACCTCTAGCAGACGAAAGTGGAATCCTCCGGACCAATTCGCTAATCGAAGCAAATTTCGATTCTCGTTTTCCGCCGACCTGAATTTTACGGACAATTACGGACAATTGAGGAAAGTTTTGGAGGCTCCCTTGGGCCGTAAGCGACACCAAAGAAAGCACTTGGATTTTATCCTGAAAATCTGTTAACCGAAGGGTTGCTAGTTCGAATCTAGCCCGGGGAGCCAAACCGTTTAGCGCCATTCGTTTACCGGAGCTCAATTTTTCCTGCCTTAGGAATGTAACACTGCCTTAGGGATTCTTGGAGGGGCTCGACTGGGCCCTCACGAAAGCCCAATGTGTTCAACAGACTGTGAGGGAAAAGGGACAGAGCATTCGGTTTTGCGACGAATTGCCGGTACGGCGTCCTAAGTTCGGTCCTGGGATTCAATCTGGTGGTTGCGAGATACGCAAAACAACTTGGCTTTCGGCACAGCTGAGCATTACAAGCCGCTCGTCTCACAGAGTTTTTGCGCGCGAGCTCTCGCTAGCCTTGGCCGCCAATCTAAAACTTCATGAGCGCAATGGAGGAGAGAGCCGCCGAATACGTTCGATTGCCAGGCGGCTTGCCCGGCGGACTCTTAAGGGACCCGAAACCGAAGCGCGCTCGAGCGCCGGCAGGGCGAGAGGATCACCAACTTTGCCCAGCGCTTCAGCGGCTGCTTCCGCGAGAAAGCCATCGTGGCTCGTTTCCAACACGAAGATGAGATCCGCCACGGCCGAAGCTTCTTGACGCTCGCCCAGAATCCACGCCGCGCGCACGGCCGTTTCCGGCTCCGGATGACGCAGTGCGGACCGGAGCTTCTCTACAAAAGGCTTGGCGTCCTCTTCGGCCAGACGAGCGCCGCAATGGGGGCACGTCTCCTGCCCTGGTGGGATCTCCTTCCAACATTTTGGACAAAAGAACGTCATTGATATTTTTGCCTCGTCATCATCGCCACGCAGAGTGCAGCCTTGCTCGGCGCTCTGGCTCACGCTCACACGCGGAGAGCACGCTGGTGCTCATCACCACCCGCGCAAATCCCAATCCTGTCACCCGCGGGCCAGGAATAGAACACCCGCCACGACGAGAACGCCTTCGATGATTGCAACGAACAGTCTTTCCGGCAAACGATCGACAACGCGCTTGCCTACATATGAGCCCAGAACCATCATCGGCCCGAGCGCAAGACCAATCACCACGTCTGACCATGTCAGGATCGCCGTCTGCCGGTACGCAACCAGCTTGGTCACATGCATGACAACTGCCGAAAACGCCTCTGTGCCGATGTAAGCGCCTTTGGTCAGACCGTACGCGAGAAAAAACGGCGCTACAATCGGCCCGACGCTACCCACAAGCGCAGAGAGGAAACTACCTCCTGCACCGATTCCGGCAAACGCGGCGACCGGGAAACGTCCTGTTCGCCTGGGCCGCACATGACGCCACATGACCACAAAGAGCAAGAATCCTCCGATGAGCCGGGTCAATCCGGACAAGGGAGCTTTGGCAAACAGGTACCCGCCGAGCAGGGCAAGAGGTACAGCTCCTATCGCGAACCAGCCGACGACGCGCCACGCCAAATTTTGCCGGTTGAACCATACGCGGCTGCCGTTGCCGATCAACTGCGCAACTGTGAGAATGGGCACGGCCTCGCGAACTCCGAATACGGCCACCAATGCCGGGAGCAGTATCGCCGCTCCGCCAAACCCCGTCACAGCTGCCAGGGTCGAGGCCGCTAGCGCTATCGTGCCGAGAAAAAACCACTGGAAGATGCCGGTCATGCTTCCGGGCAATCCCTACCTCGCAGAAGTCTCCCATTAGACCGGGGCCGTCCACCGAATAAGCTGCCTTAGAGCGAAGAATGCACCCGGAGCGTTTGAAGCTCAAGGCTTGCTCAGTTTAGGGCGGTTCAGACCTGCACCCGAGAAGCGAGCTGAACCAAGTAATCTATATGAATTAGTTTCGTCTTCACTTTATTCCCGTACCGATATTGAGGCTGGCCGGCCATCGCTACCATTCTCACAATGGCACCCGGAAGACCTCGGCTGGCTTCGAGCACCTGTTCATGAAATTCCGAGAGATCGAGGTTTGTTATTCCTTCTCTCTTTATGGCGGCTTCGAGCAGGGCCCGCGCGTCCTCGGCCACGAGCGGACCGAGTTCGACCCTCCATTCGTGGGACCAAAACAGGCGGCCGGCCTGGCCGAGATATTCATAACCAAGGCCGCGAGCCAGCAGATAGACCGGCGTTTTCCTCATCCAGATCACTTCCCGAAGAAAATGATAATGAGCGAGGCCCAGCTGGCCGATGTTGTCCCAGAAGATCCAGTAGCGTCCAGCATCAAAAGCGCGGAAGAGCACGCTCCGGAGCCGGCCACTGGTCTGTTTCTTCACCCAACTTTCCACCGACTGCGACCCTGCCGCTTGCGAGGGAAACGCCGCTTCCACCGTCGCGTCTTTGGCGGCGAAGAGCCGAATCACCTGTTGTTGGAGGGTGCGTTGGAGCGATCCCTCCGCCTTGACCCGCAAACACCGGCTTGCCAAGTTCTTCGGGAGATTCGCCAGCGCCTGATCCACAAGGGCGGATTTTCCGCTATCTGGCGGTCCGAAGATGAGGAGGCTCCGGCGTTCGCGGATGGCGGCCGTCAGACGAGCGAGTTCCTGCCGGCGTCCAAAGAGAAGACCGGATTGCACGGAAGATTTCATGCAGCCGATGTGCCTTTCTGGAGAATACTCAGCAACCCGGCAATTCCGCGCGAATCAACCTCAGGCGCCTTGGCCGTCATTCTCATTTTCTTCTTCCAGACACACCATGAAGATTTCCCGGTCCGCGTTGCGATGCCAGGAATTCCGCATCCTTGCCCAAGACTCCTCCGGTTGAATCGGGTACACTTGAATTCCGAAGCAATGTTGCATGCCCGCAATCAAGCTCCTCCCGGGTCCGCTGAACCATTTCTCAGATTCTTTCGCTAACTATCGCCGGATCTGTTACGTGCGAACCCTGTCGGCAAGCTGTTTCAGGTCCTGCGAAATGTCGTCCTGATGGCTGGAAGCGCCCGCGGTCCCCAGGAGACGGTCGGCCTGAGCGCGGTAGCTGTCTGCCTGCGAGGCGAACCAGCGTTTGATCTGTCCGATGGAGGATTCGCACCAGACCTTCAGGACATCGCCATACACCTCGACATCGTGCAGCAACTGGTTGCGCAATTTGCTTTCGAGCCGGCGAGCGAGCGCGCGCTGGGCAAACGGGCCGCCGAGGCGGAGAACAAGGCGCGGGGGTCTGAATTCCAAATCGACCGGACCTGGCTCGAAGACGGGCATGCCGCGAAGCAGGTGGGCGTCGTCTTCATCGGCAGCCGGTTGTGGAAGGTCGAGGGTCTCGGCAGCAGAACTTAGGGCAATTGCCGCATCTTCTGCCAACGTTTGCAGCCTCTCGTGAATCTCCTGAGCCTCGCGGCGTACCGCACGAAGCACGTCGTCCCGAAAAACTGCCCCTACAGGGATGGTCCGTTCTGAATTCAGTCCTTCCTGCGCCAGGACACGTCCCGCGCTATCCTCAAGCGCTTTCCACGCCATCGGTTTCAAGCGCTGAAGATCGGTTTCAATCTCAGGTCCCGCTTGTTCCAGCTTGCCGGTGATCTTTCGCAGAGTCGCTTCGGTTTGGCGAATCCGCTCCCGCTCGGCGTCGGGAATAGCGCGGCTGCGCTCCCCTTGCGCCCGCAGAACAGCGGCGACGGATTCGCGCAAAGCCCCAATTTTGCGGCGTATGGATTGCGAACGAAGCTCCGAAGCGCGGCCGTAAAGTGGAAACAGCTCCGCTTGAAACCATCGATCGAGCATGTAGCGGTGCGAATCAATCGCGCTGACGGGAATTATTGGCAATTCGGCTCCGCACTGTTCTGTGATGCTCCGGCCAACGTATTGCAACAAGCGTTCGAGATCGGCTGAGGAGAGCAAGTCCGCCTTGCTGAGGAGCACATGGACGGGGATGGCCGCGTGCAAGAGGGCTTGGAGGGTATCGAGGTCGCCAGGTGTAAGGGTGGACCCCGCATCGATCAAAAGGATGGCCAGATCGCAACGCGGCAGATAAGCGAGCGTTTCTTCCGCGCCGCCTGTGGCAAGTGACCCCAGTCCGGGAGTGTCCACAAAGGTCACGCCATCGCGCAGACGCGCCGCCGGCAATTGGAGCAAAATGCGGCTTACTCGTTTCTCGTTGCCGGGGTTTTGTTGTTCGGTCGCGTATTCGGACAACCGATCCGCCGGAACCGTCTGGAGAGGTCGATCGGCAAACCAAACCGTCAATTTCGGCTCGGTGGCGTAGGCAATCCGCGTCGGGACAGCGGTGATCGGTGTGACTCCGATCGGCAAGACCTGCGTCTCCAGGAGTGAGTTGAGCAGCGATGACTTACCCGAACTAACACGACCGAAGACGGCGATCTCGAGCGACCTGTCTTCCATCCGATCCAGAATCGATGCAATCGTTGGCCGGAATTCGACCAGGCCGCGTGAGGCCACGACTCTTTCGATTGTGGCGAGAAGTTGCGCCGCCTCCTTCGTTTCCGACAAGCGCTCCAGCCTGGCTTTAAAGTCCTGATCGGTGCGATTGAGGACGAAGCGATTCAGCTTCCCCACGAGGCCTTGGAGTTCTCCGACGATGCCCTCCACTTCTCTGGCCAAATCCTCGGGAACCGGACCGTATCCGCGCATATAGCGAGGTTTCAGCTCGAAAAGCGCAATATCGATCGAACCCAGATCGACATGGACGGCGCGTGAAGCGGGAATCGACGGAGGCTCCCTGTAAATGTCCTGACTCTCCAGGACGCGAAGGAGCTGGGCACGGATTCGCGCGATGTAGTCCTCAAGGGTGCGGCGTTGCGCGGGGCTGACGTCGAGAACGTAACGGGGGAAAGCGGCCTTCGAGGCCGAGGAATTCAGTATGGATTCGATGTCTGCCAGCAACTTGTCTACGTACTGGCACGTGACACGGAGGTGACGTTTCTGATGCTCGTTTAGGCCACCCTCGTTGATTTCGACCTCTGGCTCCATACCACCCTCGCTTGCCCAGACCGAAGCCGGGTTACTACGAAGGAACTGGTAGGGTTGCTCTCTCGAGGGAGTTTTCGGTGCAGACAACTCCCCTTACTGGAGGAACCCAAGCAGGAGTCATCTGCCCTTCAGGAGGGCGATTCGGGGTGAACTCCAACACCCAGAGATAAATTATCCCGGGCCATCAAACCCCGGTCAAGCCGCAGGAGCGGAGCGCGTGTCACGAATCTCCTGTTCCAAACGAGCCAAACGCGAAAGCGCCGACTCGACGGCGGGAGTGCCGGCCTCGCGCGCCGATCGCGCGTGAGCCAGGGCCTGTTCGGCAACTCGGCAGACCTCGTGAAGCAGTTTCCGGATTTCCACTTCCAGCTTGCCCCGGCTTTCCTGGACGCGGTTCAACACATCGCTCTGCACGCGGGTGCTATTGGTTTCGAGGAGGTGCTCCAGGAATTTTTCCGCATCGCGGAGAAGGGCCCTCCGAGCGCCCACTGCCCCCAGCACCAGGTCGGCCAGCCACCGAAGCGGCGAAGCCGGCTGAGCCAGCTCGATAAGTTCCAGAAAGGTAAATCGCGAAGCGGTCCGAAATCCTGTTTCCGCATCGAGAGCGTGAGGCATCCGGCCCAGTTCGCTGACTCCCGCCTCGGCCAGCTTTTGCAGAAAAGTATTGCCCATTTCGACGAAACGACGCGTGACGGCTCGATACTCTCGCTCCGCCTCTTGCTGCTCAGTGAAAAGCCACGGCAGCACATGCTTTTTCGCGACCTCTTGCGCCAGGCTCGTCAAGGCGCGGCGATAGCGAGGGCCGATTGTCCTCGGGACGGACGGTGCTGCTTCCCGAAATTCCCGAATGGCTAGGGGCGACGCAGAACGGAGAAAAGCCCTGTGCCGTTTCACAAACATGTCCGAGAGGTGTTGCTGCTCGGCCATCAGCAGAAAGCCCAATTCGCGCATCGAGCGCTCCGCTTCGGCGATGGCCGCCTTCATCGCCGCGATCCGCCTCTCGGACTCCTCGAGCGGACGCTCGAGCGCCTCGCGTTCCTCGGCGGCAATCGCCAGCAGTTCCTCGCTCAAACGCAACAGGCCTCGCTGGCCGGCGGCCAGGATGATCTGTCGGCCGGAATCCTCCACAAGCTTCTTGAGGGCCTCGATAAATTTCGGCCAGTCGCGCTCGGGCCCTCGGCCTGCCATCCGTTCCGCGGCGCTGACTTCGTAGACCGGTCCTACAGGCCTTTGCAGGCGCTTCTCGAGCAGCGCGCTCGTGAAATGCGCGGCGGCAGCTCTTTCTTCGTCAGTTGTCCGATCAGCCTTGTTCAGCACGACGATGACATCGCGCACGTTTTGCGCCACCGCCTCAACCAGCGCCAATTCTTCTCCCGCGAGCGGGGGGTCAGCGCCTATAACAACCAAGGCAGCGTCGATATGTGGGATGAAATCTTGAGTGGCGGCGGTGTTCCCGGAAAACACCGAGCCCAAGCCCGGAGTATCCACCAGGCACATGCCCGTGGAAAGAAGGGCGCCGGGAACGAAAATCTCGACACCAGTCACGCCCTTTGTATTTTCCGGATTTTGTTCCTCGGTGACGTACTGCTTGACGTCCGAAACGTCGATCTCCTGCCAGGAACGGTCACGCCCTCTGACGCGCGCTTTCAGGCGTTCTCCGAAGCGAACCACGGTGGGCACAGCCGTCACGGGAATGAAGCCGGCCGGCAGGACGGGGACGCCAACAAGCGCATTGATGAGCGTAGACTTGCCGCGCTTGAACTGCCCCACGCAGGCCACATAGAAGCGGCCTTCCGATACCCGGGCAGCGAGGTCCCTGGCTTCGTCGGCGACGCGGCTCGTACCCAGTTCCTCTCCGAGCGTCGCCAGACCCAGAAGGCGGCTGGCGCCGTCCACATCACTTGCAGTGGCAGCAGTTGTCACGGCAGGAGTTTCCAATGTTCCATTGGCAGGAGCCAGCTTACGCTCGTCAGCGATCATCATCCAGGGTCTCCGACAATTCGGAAAAGGCTTCTGGTCCGATGGGACTGCGCGCAGCAGGGAAAGCCTTTCCAATTTTTCGGGGATTTCCAAGCCAGGAAGGCCGCTGCACAGTCCGCCCCTCCGGAAACAACCCCGAGTCAGGAGTTATCTTCCCCGGTAGGGGCGGTTAGCGGCGAACCCCAACGCCTTAGATCAATTATCCAAGGATAATTTTACACAGTCAAACTGCCTCTTCTCGTGGAACCCCGGTGCCGAGATCGCAAGGCCAACAACCGCGGGAATCAGCCTGACCGAGGTTGCACGTCCTTGTGCCCGAAGAGCAGGTTAAGTGAGAGCCCGGGCGCATCGCGCTCTTCTTCGTTGATCAAATCACGCCGCACGCCGCTCTGTTTCAAGACGAATCGTTTTAAATCCTCCGCCAGCCTCGCCAAGCGAGCAGAAACAACACTCCGGCTCCGCTCCGCTGCCTCACCTCCCTGCAGGAGGCCTTGGAGCAGGATGAAGTGAGGCACACAAAGATCCGGAATCTCTGCCGAACTTTCGGCGGTCGTGGTGACTTCTCCGAGAGTTGCGCCGAGGAACGCCTCGGCCACATCACACGCTAGGCAGTTCTCGGCCAAGTGGGCGCGGATGGGGCCTTCTTCGGCTGATCGAAATTGGAGCGAAAGCGATCCGAGCAAGCTGGGAAGTGCGATGGCAATCCCCACCGGCGAGGACAGTTGGCCGTCTTGCCACCCGTGAAATGGGCAAAATCCGCCGTGCTCGGCGAACGTGCGCCGAACTTTTTCATCGACGGTGAGCTCATATTGAAATTTGGAAAAGAGCTGAAACACCGCGCGGTCGATTTCCTCGCAAATGACGCACGGGCGAACCGAAACGGCCGACGTGGGCACGATCCGCGGCATTTCGCCTTCCTGAAGGGCTGGTGGTGCGCCGGATTCCACGCAGGCCAGTTGGGAAACCAGCGGTTCGGCTCTTTTGGCTGGAAGGGCGGCTAGCAGGGCCCCGGTCCGCTGAGACATCAAGCGAATAAAATTCTGCCACCGGTCGACAGCGAGATACTCAATGAGTGCGGCTTCCAGTTCGGGCAGGTGCGACCCGGCCAGTGCAGGCGCATTGCCACTAATCTTTGCTTCGAGCGCGCGCCGCGCGGAGAGTACAAAGATCGAGTGAGGTGCGGGAATTTCTTTCGCCACTTGTTCACGCACGTAACGAGCGATCTCATCCAGCACGGGTTGCACGACCAAGTCTGTTTTGTTCAAGACGAGGAAGATCTGTCGGCCTAGCTCCGAGGTGCGACGCAGCAGGCTCATTTCCTCGCTCGAGAGGGGCGCCTCGACGCTGGTAACGAACAGAATGGCATCCGCCTGCGGAAGAAACGACTCGGTGGTCTTCGTATTTGCCGCGATCGCCGACCCCAATCCGGGTGTGTCCACGAGGAACAAACCTGTGCGAAGGGACTCCGACGGGAGTTGCACTTCGGCTATTTCGATTCCGAGCCGGTTTCCCGGATTTCCGGACTCGCTGATGTGGTGGGCAAGTTCGCCGATCTCGATTTCCCTCGCCGCGTATCGGTCGCGAAAGCGGAGAAGAGCGCGTTCGCGACTTCCGTAGCTCAGGCAGGTTATGACGGAGGTCGCTGGCAGTATGCCAGTCGGAAGCCGGTCTGCCCCGGCAATGGCGTTCATCAGGGTCGTCTTGCCGCGATTGAAATGCCCAACCACGGTGACGTAGAAACGATCGCTGGCCAGGCGGTTCAGGAGTTGCCGGCATCCTTGCTCGACGTCCTGCATCCCGGCCCGGCTTGCTTCGCCCAGAGCGGTGCGAAGGATGTCGCCAAGAGCAAATTTCGCCTTCTCGTAGGCCACGAGGACATCTTGCGTCACGGAAGAGACAGGTTCATTTTCGCGGTGAGACGCGTTCACGGTGTTTTTCCCCCATCGCCCGGAGCCTCTCGATCCGACCGCTCCTGTTCCTGCTCGCGTATGTTAAGCAGCACACGCAACACCCGGTCCGCGTTGCGTTCGCGCTGCGTCTTCTGGGTACGGGCCGCAATCTCGGCTTCGATAGCGGACCGAAGCTGAGGATCGTTCCGCCGGAGGATGGCATCCACTTCCATTTGCAGAAAACCGTCGCCCGCGAGGAGTCCTCTGATCAAACGCTGGAAGGCCATTCTACGGTCCGCTTCGGGAGCAATTGCCAGTGCGATTCCGGCGGCGTGAACGTTGATCTCAGGATCGGGATCGTCCAGTAGTGGCTTCGTTCTAACCCAATCACTCGCGGGCAATTTCCATTCGCTCAGCAGACGAACGGCTTCCCGGCGCCGGATTCGGCTTGAGGGCGACTCCTCCTCGGCGGAAGGCTGTGACGTTACCGCGGCGATGAGCACCGCCATTCGTGCACTCTCGCCCAACTTTCGCAGAGCTTCGCGTGCTTCGGCGCGACAACCATCGTCCCCGAGTGCCGCAATAAGATAGCCGGCAACTTCCGGCCTCTGAAATTCACCCAATGCCTCGACCACGCCTGGCAGGTGTTTTCGCCGTGCGATTTCCCAAAGCGCCTGGAACACGTCTTCCGTTTTCCAGCGGGCGAGTTCTCGTCCGGCAGCGCTCTTCACCGCGTCTTCTGCGTGCTGCAGCACCGGGTCCTGGATTTCCCGCTCTTCCAGCAGATAGGCGATCAGGACGTCCTTGGCGCCCAATTCGGCCAATACCTCGACGGCGCGCTGTCGCGGCTGGTAGACGGAGCACGGCACACCATAGAGCAAAAAATCGCGAACAAAGGGGATGACGCGCGGCCCAACGCCCACCAAAGCCGCTGCCGTCAACTCTCCTCCATGCACCGATTCCAAGTCACTGACCAACGCAGCAATCTCGGCGTCAGTCCAGTCGTGTGGAGAACCAGGGCGAGAAACGCCTTCCGTCTGCTGCGGCCGATTCGTTGCTCCGTCCGAAATCATTGCGGATACCGTCAGCTTGCGAGCGAACGGGGCGACCGGCCAGGAAATGCCGGCGCGGCTCCGGTCCGCAGAGCCACTGCCAGGTCCCTTTTCACCGATTCCGGCAGGTCCAAACGCTCGATAGCCCGCACGCATTTCTCAACCGGGGAGGCAAAAGAGCGCAGTTCGACCGTTCCGTCTTCCCAGACCGCGTAGCAGGCTTCCGGCTTGCCGTGCTTTGGTTGACCGAGGCTGCCGGGATTCACCACAAGGCATTTTTCCACCTTGCGAACAAAGGGGATGTGTGTGTGACCGACGAGCAGCACGTCCGCTTCCAGATGCGTGCACTCGATGATCCAACGGTCCGCCTCGGGAGGGTAGTAAGGATAGAGCGGGTCCGAGGGTGTCGCATGGCAGAGGCAGAATCGCGTTCTGGCGCGCCGCAGGTACAGGCAAAGCGGAAGCCGCCGCAGATATAGCCGGTCGTGCCATTTCAGCGCGCCAATTGTGAATTCTTGCGTGCACCTTGCCATCTCGCGGAAGCGAGCCGAGCAGCGCGGGTTGACGTCGTAGCCGACAGCATGATCGTGATTTCCACGAACGGCCGCTGTGGCTCCGGTGCGTATCCACTCGATCACCTCGCGTGGCTGCGGCCCGTAGTTCACCAGGTCGCCAAGCACCCACAGCTCGTCGTAGTGCTTCTCCGGCAAAGCCGAAAGGGCTTCATAATTGCCGTGAATGTCGGAAACGATCACAATTTTCATTGGCTACCTTGACGCCGAGCCAAAACCTACTTCCGGTCAATTCCATCGCGCATTCTCTGCTTCGCCAACAGGTAAGACCGACCCCTCGGATGGCTGATCCGGCGACCAATCATTCGTTTGAAATACCTCCTGACGATACCCAATGGCGTCAGGATCGCGGAGCGGCGCGTGGAAGAACGGCTCGAGGTCGTATTCCTCCCAGTCGGCTGTGATAGCGTCAACGATTTGATCCAGATTCAGGTCGCCAAAGAAGGCGGGCACCTCGTGGGTTTCTGTACTTACCCGGCTGCCGGGTGCTTCAAACAGTATGCTGTGGAACGGTTTGGTTTGGGCAAGAGGCGACCGATCATCCCGAACGGAAAACTCTTCGTCCGATCGCCCGAACGCGTTGGACGATGGTCGCAATTCGGCTTCTCCTCAGGGGATCGTTGCCGCCAGACATGACTCCGCGACAAGATCTCTCGTCAGGAGTCATCATCTGCCCCGGCAAAAGGCGGGCCAGCAGTTGAGGCCGAACTCCTTGGCCTGTTCTCGAGCCAGTATTGTTCGGGCCGGAGCCGATGTCAAGCGGCCGTCAACCGCGTCGCGCAACCGTTCCCCCAGGCTCAATGCAACCGAAAGATCAGCAACAACGAGGCTGTAGCCAAGGTGGGTGCGCAGGCGGGAGCGGGGGCAAGCCATGAACTCGATTGTGGCGCGGATAGCGTCGGGCATGTACATCATGGGCATGACCGCGTTGGCGGAGACAAAGCACTGGTAACGGCCGTAGCGGAGGGCGTCGTGGAAGATGGCCACGGCGTAATCGGTGGTGCCGCCGCCGGGGGGCGTCTTCCAGCTGATGATGCCGGGATAGCGGATGCAGCGGACATCAAGCCCGAACTTGACGAAGTAGTAGTTGCAAAGCAGTTCGCCGGTCACTTTGGTGATGCCGTACATGGTGTTCGGATCCATCACGGTGAGCTGGTGGGTGTGGGTGCGCGGCGTGTGCGGACCGAACGCCGCAATGGAGCTGGGCCAGAAGGCCTTGTCCATCTTGTAGCGCACAGCCAGTTCCAGCACGTTGCGCAGGCTTTCGACGTTGATCGCCCAGGCGAGATTCGGATTTTTCTCGCCAGTGGCCGAGAGAATCGAGACCCGGCCAGCGCCTCGCTCAGGCGGTACAGCTGCTTGCGGTCGGGAGCGTTCTCGAAGCGGCAGAGCGTCGGCTGCGAGGCCAGATCGGCGCCCTCGACCGGGTCGCGCCGCACCAACATCTTGTGCACCGGGTCGGCGGCCAGCCAGGCGGCTTCATTGGCGTCGGTGTGGCCGCAGGCGATGCCGTAGATGCGCTGCGCCAGCAACTCTTCCACCTCGTGCTCGACCCTGCCTCCCGCGGATCGGTCAACCGAGCCGCCACCGCCTCGGTCAATTCCATGCGCGGGTCGGCGGCTTTCAGAAGGATGGCGCCGCCGTCCGAACTCCCTTGGCGCTGGTCAAAGCGCGCGACCAACGGCTTGAAAAAGATTTCGGGAAACAGCAGACACTCTGTCATGGTACCGTGGCCCAAGCAAAAGCCTCTTTGGTTGGTGGAAATCTGCTGCACAATGGACTTTCACCATCAGGAGGCTTTTCGCGTCTTCGGAAAACGTGAATTTTTCAGGCTATGGATTCTTCAGGCGCTTATAGTAGGAGCGGCTGGTGTAGAGGGCGGCGACGGGATTGTGGCCGAGGACGCGGTCCTTGGCGACGAGGACGGTGACCGGGGCTTGGGAGTGCTGGAAAAAGAGGCTGTCGTGGCCGACGCAGAGGCCGATGAGGACGTTGAGTTGCGTGCCCGCTCGCGCCAGCAACTCTGCCTGGGCCACGGGGTTGCAGAGAGATTCGAACTGATCGGGATGCACCTTCTCTTCTTCTTTCAGGCCCACTTTTCCCTTTTCGATGGAGCCGACTTTGCAGCAGATCGCCTGCACCTCGAAGCCGTTGTGCAGGAAGATGTCGCGCGCAATGTTGGCTTCCTCGATCAGACCGACGCAATGAGCGATGCCCAGCCGCGTGAAGCCCATGCGGCGGGCGAAATCCATGACCTCCTCGACGCGGGTACGGCGGCAATAGCCGGCCGATTCGGTCCGTGCCGATTCACAAGCCCATTTGCGCAGATCTTCGTCCTCAAGATACGTCCGCTCGATCCTTGACAGCTTTTGGGTTTCCTTTGGCATCGGGCAAAACAACGGCGGTTTTTTCGTATCAGGCTTGTACCGGCAGGCTTGGACACCACACAAAGGACAACTGAGGCCGAAATGATCTTTCATGACGATGCTTCCTCCGATTTGGACACGCTGGCTAGATTTTACTGCGCACGCGTTTCCGCGGCGCTTCCTTTCGCGGTGATTGTGCTGCCGCGCCGGAGCGGGCCGGCATTCAAACCGGAGATTTCGGCGATTTTTCCCCGCAGGATCAGTGCGAGCCGGCGACGACGGGGCGGAGGTTTTTCAGCATGTCGTCCACCGTCTTGCGCAGATTGAATTCGGGTTTCCAGCCCCAATCTTGCCGCGACCAACGGTCGTCGATGCTCTTGGGCCACGAATCGGCGATCTTTTGCCGTTCGTCGGGCTTGTAGGTACAGCGAAAGTTGGGCAGATGGCGTTTCACTTCCCTGGCCAATTCGGCGGCGGAGAAACTCATAGCCGCGAGGTTGTAGCCAAGGTGGGTGCGCAGACGGGAGCGGGGGCAAGCCATGAACTCGATGGTGGCGCGGATGGCGTCGGGCATGTACATCATGGGCATGACCGTGTTGGCGGAGACAAAGCACTGGTAACGGCCGGAGCGGAGGGCGTCGTGGAAGATGGCCACGGCGTAATCGGTGGTGCCGCCGCCGGGGGGCGTCTTCCAGCTGATGATGCCGGGATAGCGGATGCAGCGGACATCAAGCCCGAACTTGACGAAGTAGTAGTTGCAAAGCAGTTCGCCGGTCACTTTGGTGATGCCGTACATGGTGTTCGGATCCATCACGGTGAGCTGGTGGGTGTGGGTGCGCGGCGTGTGCGGACCGAACGCCGCAATGGAGCTGGGCCAGAAGACCTTGTCCATCTTGTAGCGCACAGCCAGTTCCAGCACGTTGCGCAGGCTTTCAACGTTGATTGCCCAGGCGAGATTCGGATTTTTCTCGCCAGTGGCCGAGAGAATCGAAACTAGGTGGTACACGATACCGACGCCGTGCTTGCGGATGATTCTTTCGAGTCCTTTGCGATCGGTGACGTCGGCGAGTTCAAAGGGGCCTTCTCCTTCTTCCTTGCCCAGAGGCTTGATGTCGCAGGCTACCACTGCCTGGCTTCCATACCGCTTGCGCAACGCAACCACGAGTTCCGAACCGATTTGGCCGGCTGATCCGGTGACCAGGATTTTTCGCTTTGTGCTTGGCATCGTGACGGTCTCCTCTGGCTAGTCCTTACCTCAAAGGACGGCTCTGGGCTCTAGAATCTTCCTGCGAATTTCCGGGATGATCGGTTGGTGCGGATAGCAAAAGCCGGGGCCGGCTTCCGAAAGCTGAAAGCTGCCGGGTCCATTTTGCACACCGTCTATCTCCGCTCGGTTTACAGGCGGGCAGGTTTCACCCCTTTGCTCGTTCCCTTTGTCATTTCCCGGGAGTTTGCCAACGCTATGCCCTCACGGCGGGCAACGCGGCCCGTCTATGGTAACGCATGGCATCGCCACAGCGCTCGATTCCGGCGGCGGGAACGCGCGCTCGGAAGACTAGGCAAGGCGGTCAACGCGGGAAGCGATTTCAGCCCTCGGGAGCCGCGGAATGCTCAGCGGCACACCCCACCTGCCAAACTGTATCGAGGACGGTTCCGTCCACCCACTTCACCACGGCGACCGGGCAGTCGGTGCGTGCCGGCTTTTGCGGCTTGCCGCCGCAGATCGCCTCGACCTCCTTTTGGATCTCCTCGATCGGGCGAATGGGGAGGTCGCTCGTGCGGACGGCATCGAGCAGGTCCTGGCGTCGCGGATTGATGGCGATGCCACGCTCGGTGACAACCACGTCGATCAACTCGCCGGGGCCGGTCAGCGTGGTGACCTCGTCAACGATGATGGGAATGCGGTCGCGAAAAGAGGGAATGGCCAGGATCGTGCAACCGGCGGTGAGGCAATTCTGCCAGCCGCCAATGCCATGGAGCAGACGCCCGTCCGAGTGGGTCACGACGTTGGCGTTGAAATGCCGATCCACTTCCGTAGCGCCCAGCACCACCACGTCGACCAGCGAAGCGATGTTTCCCTTGCCGTGAAAGTTGTAGGAAGTGAAGGGCGAGGTAGCCACGTGGCGCGGGTCGCTCGCGATCGAGCGCACGGCGTCCAGATCGAACGTCTGGCCGTCGAGAATGTAATCGGTGAGGCCCTCGCGGAGCATTTCCACCAGATAGCGCGTGGAACCGCCACGGACGAAACGGGCCTTTACCTTGGCTTCGCGCATCATCTCGGAGAGGAAAGCGGTGAAGGCCAGCGACGTTCCGCCCGAGCCCGCCTGAAAGGAGAATCCCGGGCGCATCAGCCCCGCATCGCGAACGAAGCGGGCGGTGTCCTGGGCGATTTTGAGCCGGTCGGGGCTGCGGGTGATCTCGGTCGTGCCGGAAACGATCTGGGCCGGGTCGCCGATGGAATCGACTTCGACGACGAAGTCGACGTTGTTGCCGTAGATCTGCCAGGGAATGCAGGGAAAGGGCACGAGATTGTCGGTGACGACGATGACACGGTCGGCGTAGATCGAATCGGCGAGCGCAAAGCCGAGCGAGCCACAGGCCGATTTGCCGAAGGCGCCGTTGCAGTTGCCGAAGCAGTCGGCCGCGGGCGCTGCGATCACCGCGATGTCGATCTTCACTTCGCCATCCTGGATGGCTTGCCAGCGGCCGCCGTGCGAGCGCAACACGCCCATGCCGCGCATTTTGCCCCGGGTGCAGTAATCGCCCAGCGGCCCGTTCATGCTGCCTTCGATGTGATGGATGTGGCCGGATTCGAGCAGCGGGATCAAGACGGCCTGAGCGGGAAACGAAGCGCTCGGAAACCACATCAGATCGCGCGCGCCCATGCGGGCAGCCGTTTCGAGAGCCATTGCCGCCACGAGGTCGCCGTTGCGCAGGTGATGGTGACTGGAAATCACCATGCCGTCGCGCAGGCCACAGGCCCGGAGCGCCGCTTCGAGACTGGGCATTCGCTTGTCGCCACTCGGGGGATAATCCACGCAGGAGCGGATGGGCGGGGCCTGCTTGGCGCCTTGCGGGCGATAGGCGCCCACGCCTTGGAACGGGGTTTGGTCTTTTCCGTTGACGCGAGTGGGGACGCGCCGGCCGGCGGCGTTGAGGACCAGTTCCACGGACTCGGTCATCGCTCGCCTCCCTCGGGCGAATTCGCCGCCTCGGGCAGCAGCCCCATGGCGCGTGCCTGGTTTACCAGCTTCACCGCACGCTCGACTACCGGAGGGTCGATCATCTTGGAGCCGAGGCTGACGACGGCCAGGCCGCGGCGCTGCGCTTCCTCGAAGGCGGCGACGACTTTCAGGGCTTTCTCAATTTCGGCTTTCGTGGGAGCGAAGGCTTCGTGGATCACCGGGATCTGGCGCGGATGGACGCATCCCATGCCCTGGAATCCCCAGGCGCGCGCGCGTCGTGCCCACTCGCGCAAACCGTCGAGATCGCCCACATCGCCGTAGACGGAATCGCTGACTTGCACGCCCGCGGCGCAGGCGGCATTCACCAGTCGGCGGCGGGCATAGTCGGACTCATCGCCCGAGCGCGTTTTCACGACGCCCAGGTCGGCGGTGTAGTCCTCCAGGCCGATGGTGAGCGCGACGACGCTTTCCGCGGCGGAGGCGATCGCGAAGGCGTTTTCGATGCCGAGCGCGGATTCGAGGATGGGGATCAGCCAGATGGGCCGGTCGATCTTCGCGCGCAGTTTCAAAGCGCCGACCGATTCGCTCACCTCGCGCACCTGGTCGGGCTGCTCCACCTTGGGAATCAGGACCGCGTCGGGCGCTTCCGGGATTATTTCTTCGAGATCCTCGCGTCCTGCGGGCAGTTGATTGATGCGCACCATGCGCTCGGCCGAGCCGAAGCTCACCGAGCGCAGGGCGTTGCGCACCAGGATGCGGGCGGCGTCTTTCTCGGCGGGATGTACAGAGTCCTCGAGGTCGAGGATGACGCCATCGGGGTTGTGGAGGCCGGCGTTGATGAAGAATTTCGGTTGGGAGCCGGGAAGGTAGAGGCGGGAGCGGCGCAGGCGGTCGCGCGGCGAAGGCGGCGGCAAGGGAACGGGCTCGGGCAGGGCGCGCCGGCCGGGCGGCAAACCCGCCCGGCGAAGGGCTGCTTCGATGCGGGCGGCGATGACGTAGGGGAGCGCGCCCTGATCCTCGAGGATCAGCCGACCGCGCGAAACGTTGAGCGCCGAGAGCACCGCGCGCGCCTGCGCTTCGATCGCTTGGCCGTAGAAAGGTGCGACGCGCGAGTGGAGTTCGATTTCAACGGCGCCCGTGGCGAGCGGCTCGAAAATCACGCGCAGGTCGGAACGAACATCTTCGCCCGCGTGCCCCGCTTCGGCTCGATGCAGTGTGGGAATCGAGGTGGCCATGGCTCAGTCTTCCGAATCCAACTGGGCGAGAATGGCGTCGGTCATCTGTGTGGTGGTGGCAGCGCCTTGGCGAATCACATCCGGGCCACCGGGCAGGCGCAGCATATCGTAGGTGCGAACGCGACCCTCGCGCACCACCGCGGCGACGGCTTGGCGGATGCGGCGGGCCTTATCCTCTTCGCCAACGTGATCGAGCAGCATTGCCGCAGAAAGGATCATGGCGATCGGGTTGACGATGGGAGGGTCGAGCGCCGCGTATTTGGGCGCCGAGCCGTGCGTGGGTTCGAAGACGGCCACCTCGGCGCCGATGTTGCCCGAGCAGGCGAAGCCCAGCCCGCCCACCAAGCCAGCGAAGGCGTCCGATACCACGTCGCCGAAGAGATTCGTGGCCACGACAACGCCGTAGTCTTCGGGATTTTTGGTCAGCCACATCATCTGTGCGTCGATGTTGGTGGAGCGGAGGGTGATGTCGTTGAACTCCTTTTGGATCTTTCTTGCTTCCTCTTCGACCATGCCCGAGGTCTCGCGCAGGACGTTGGGCTTTTCGCAGACGGTGACGGAGGAATAGCCGAAGCGGCGCGCGTAGGCGAAGGCCGCGTCGAGGATCCGCCGGCAGGCCGATCGCGTGATGATGCGGGCCGATACCGCCAGGTCTTCGCCCGGAACTTTCGCAAACGGCTTGAATTTCGGGTGCAGCGCCAACGCACTGCGAACCGCTTCGGGAGGATTGGTCCATTCGACGCCCGAATAGAGGCCCTCGGTGTTCTGGCGAAAGATGACGGCGTTCACAGACGGTTCTTCAAAACCGTTCCTGGTGCGCCGGATGAAATTCAGCGGATTCCCGGTGAAGGAACGGCAGGGGCGGATGCACACGTCCAGATTGAAGCGCTGGCGCAACGCGACGATCGGGCTGAAATAGGAAAAGCCTTTTCCGCGAAGCTGCGGGCTGAGTTCGGCAGCGGCTTCCGCCTTGGGCTTCGAGGTGATGGCGCCGAAGAGGCCCAGGCGGTGTTTGGCCAGCAACTCGACTGTGCGTTCCGGCAGCGGATTGCCTTCGTTGACCCAGAAATCCCAGCCGATATCGGCCGGGACAAAGTCGGCGTCGAAACCAACGGCGCGAAGCACCCGAATCGCCTCGGGTGTGATGACCTTGCCGATACCGTCACCGGGCAGGGTGACTACTGTAGGGCGTCCCATAGAGATCCTCCATCATACTCATGCGAATCCCAGCCGCCCCCGGACCAGGTTTTCCACTCCTCCCGCCACAACCAATTCCTGCGCCACGCGCCCCAGCGCAGCAAACGGGAACCGCTCGCCCCGCCAGGCGATGGTGCCCGTCGCGAAATCCACTACCAACTCGTCGCCGGGAATGATGGTGCGCCGGCCGGCGGCGATTTCCTCCGCCAACTGCTCGCGAAGCCTGGTGAGCAGCGCGGGACACTCGACACACGGGAAACCGTTGTTAAAGGCGTTGCGCAGGTAGGTTTGCGAAAAGCTGCCAGCCACCACCAGGGCGATGCCTTTGGCTTGCAGCGCCGTGACGGCCTGCTCGCGGCTCGATCCACTGCCGAAGTTGAATCCGCTGACGACGATGTCCGAGGCGCGCGTACGCGCGGCGAACTCCTGATCGTAGTTTTCCATCACCACCTGCGCCATCTTTTCCTTCGTCACGTCGTCGCGATAGGTGTAGTCCTTGCCGTAGATACCGTCGGTGTTGAGGTTGTCGGCCGGCAGAAACACCAGGCGGCCGCGCAACTGGCGCGGGAAGCCCTCGAGGATTTCCACGTTTTCGGCGGCGGCCGACGAAAGCGGCGCCGGTTCGAAGCGGTGAATCACCTCCCGCCGCGGCCATTCGGCTGGCCCGCAGATGTATCCCGCGGCGGCTGAAGCGGCCACCACAGCCGGACTCGCCAAATAGCATTTCGCCTCGCGCGAACCCATGCGGCCCTTGAAATTGCGGTTGGTGGCGGAGATGCCGACCTCGCCGGGCTCGAGCACACCCGCACCAAGGCCGATGCATGGGCCGCAACCGGGCGGCAGCGGATGGGCGCCGGCGGCAAGCAGCATTTGCCAATCGCCGCGCCGCTCGGCTTCCTGCTGCACGGCGCGGCTGGCTGCGGCCACGTACATCTTCACGCCCGCGGAAACTTTCTTGCCAGCGAGCACGCGGGCGGCGGCGGCCAAATCCCCGGCACGCGAATTCACGCAGGAAACGATATAGGCCTTCTGAATGGCGACGCGTTGCGGCTCTAGCTCGGTCAGGGGCGTGCTGACCTGGACGGTGTCCGGACCGGAGACGTGGGGGGTGAGCGTCGAGAGGTCGAGCGTGATACGCGCGCTGTAATGGGCGTTGGGATCGGGCAATGGCGGGGCCGCTTCCAGTTTTCTGATCACGGCTTCGCTCAGCCTGTCCGTGCCGGCAGGGAGTTTTGCCAGGCAGTCGCGCAGAAAGGCGAACGTGACCGAATCGGGCGGGAAACAGGCGACCAGCGCGCCCCACTCGGTGGACATGTTCGCGATGGTGAGCCGCGCCTCCACGTCGAGAGCCGCGATGCCGGGGCCGGTGAACTCCAGCGCGGCATTCAGGACCTCGTCGTGGTTGTAGAGACCGCAGAGCATGATGATCACGTCCTTGCCCCCCACGCCGGGAACGAGCCGGCCGGTGAGCTCCACGCGCACGGTGCGGGGGATCTGCCACCAGAATTCGCCCGTCGCCCAGATCGCCGCGGCGTCGGTGCGCACGACGGGCGTGCCCACCGCTCCCAGCGCGCCGTACATATTGGAATGGGAATCGGAGGCGACAACGAACGAGCCGGGCAGCACGTATCCCTTTTCCACCATGAGCTGGTGCCCAATGCCGGTGCCCGCCGGATAGAAATCGACGCCCTGCTCGCGGGCAAAGGCCTCAATCTCGCGGTACTTGGCGAGATTCGTTACCGAGGTGTTCTGGATGTCGTGGTCGAGGGTGAAGACGGCCTGGCGCGGATCGCGCATGCGCCGGGCCCCCATGGCCCGGAATTTTTTCATGACCGCCGAGGTGTTGTCGTGGGTCATCACGTAGCGCGGGCGGATGGAAACGAAATCGCCGGCACGAAGCGGGCGGCCGCCGACGCCCTCGGCCAGGTGAAGCTGGGCGATTTTTTCGACGATGGTCTGGCCCATGCGAAGTCTCCCGGCGAACCTAAACGTCCGCCTTCAGCAGTTCAAGGAACGCCCGGGCGGATGGAAACTTGTCCAGGCGCCATACCGCGTCCACCACCCGGCGCCGGGCCGCAGGCGAGAGAATTGGCCCAGCCAGCGCCTCGAATTTTTGCCCCACTTCGCGGTCGGAAAGCGGGTTACGCGGATCGCCCTTGGGGAAATCGAGTTGGCGAGTGAGCTGGCGGCCATCGCTCGTGTGGATGGTCACGATGGTCCGCTGCAGCGCGGGAAACAGCTTCTCGATTTCGGGATCGGCGACCACTTCCACCTTGCGGAGCTGGGCGCGAATCGTGGCATCGCCGATTTTTTCCGGCGTAAATTGCGCCGGAGTCACCTGCCGATCCACCAGGGCGGCGGCAACGCCGTAGGGAAGCGAATGATCGGCGGTTTCCTTGCTGCGCGGATCGTACTTGCTTGGATCGGCGAGGATATCGGCAGCGCGGGCGAGCGAGCGGATGTGCACCTTCTCCACCTGTTCCGGCTTCAGGTCGTGCTCCCGCACCAGGTCAAGTACGGCGGAGATGGGCGCGTGCGTCAGGGCTTCGGTGGGGAAGGCCTTCATTCCGCACTGGTTGATGCGCCACGATTTGCCCAGGCCCTCGGTCAGCACTTCCAGTTTCCACTCCGGCCCGAGGCAATGCGTCAAGCCCTCCTTGCCGTCCACGACGTGCTCGGGACCGGTGTAGCCTTTCTCGGCCAGCAACGCCGCCAGCACGCCACTCTGCGTTGCCAGCGGGTCGGCGGTGTTTTTCATCATGGTGAGCTTGCCGGCCGTAACGGCGCCGAAGGTGGCGTGGCCGCTGGCGGAGATGCCGATCGCGTGCCGGATTTTTTCGGCGTCGAGATGGAGCAGGCGGCCGGCAACAATCGGCGAGACGAAGGCGGTGAGCGTAGCGTGATGCCAGCCGCGTTCGCGAATGCCGGGGAAGGCCGCTTCGCAAAACCTCGTCTCGAATTCGTGGCCGAGGACGATCCCGAGCAGCAGTTCGCGGCCATCGCTCGCGGCGCGCTCGCAACAAGCGCAGGCAGCCGGGATCACGTCGGAGGGATGCGAGGGGTCCTGCTTCCAGTAGATGTCGTTATAGTCCATCACCCGGACCATGAGGGCATTGGCCAGGGCGGCCGAGAGCGGATCGACTTTCTTGCCGCTGCCGATGATGGTGCAGGGGCCGGGCGCGGCCACTTCGTCGAGCACCTCGAGGGCGATGCGAACGTCATGCTGGCGGAAGCCGCCCAGTGCGCAGCCGAGCGAATCAAGCAGGAAGCGCTTGGCCTGGCGAACGGCGTCGGCGGACAAGTCGGCGAAGCGCAGGCCGGCGGCCCATTCGGCCATGGGGACGGTGACGGGGGTGTTCGTGGCGGACATGGGCGCTCCTCGGGAAGCTCAGCTGCGATTCTGGAAGGGCCGGAAGCTCATGAAATCGGCGTGGTGGACGATGGTCGCCTCGACGCTGCGCCTGACGTGGTCGCCTTCGGCCGCGTGGGCGGCGATGATGTGGCACACGCGCTCGGGGACGCCGCACTGCATCGCGAGGGCAACCCCGGTGAACGGATGGCGCAGATAGCGGCCGCGGTCGCTCTGGCGGCAGCGGCCGTCCACCTTCTCGTACTCCAGGAGCTTGCCGACATCGGCCAGGATGGCACCGGCGATCACTGTGTCCATGTCGATCGCGAGCGCGCGCCCCAGAAACTCGCGCATCGCCTCGGCCGACCGGCGCGCGATGTGCACCACGCAGCGCTTGTGCTCCATGAAGCTGACGGGGCAGTCGGGAACCAGCAAGGTGAAGGGGATCTCGTCCAGATCTTCCGGCTTCAGCGGGCTCGATTCCAAGGCCCGCACCCAGGTCTGTGTGACTTGCTCG
Organism: Acidobacteriota bacterium; assembly: GCA_021832085.1. Lineage (GTDB taxonomy): Bacteria > Acidobacteriota > Terriglobia > Acidiferrales > UBA7541 > JAKASX01. The sequence continues at coordinate 26,861 of JAKBLM010000026.1, forward strand.
CGGAGCTGGGCATCGGAAATCCAAGCCAGCTCCGGCCACAGCTTCTCCACTGCTTCGCGCATCGAAAACCTTCCCTTCGCGAAGGACGTTTAGGATACCCCGAGCCCGGGTGACAGTCGAGATGAAGTTCATTGCGAATTGTGGCGGAATGAGGATTTCCGGACGAGGGAGAACGAGGCGGAGGATCGCGCGAGCGCCCTGGCAACCCTTGCAACAAAGACGCAACGCCGGGGATCTTGCACACAGGGGCCTTGCCGCTATTTGAACCCGCCCCCAGCACATTCGGGATGCTTCACTGCGTTCAGGATGACAGGTGAGGGTGTGCGCTCGGCAGATAACGGGCGGTTGCGTGCCGGAGGACAGGCGTGGTGCCGGGGGACGGTTACTCTGTTGGCCACGACGCCCGGGTGGCCGAGACGCGGGATGTGTAGGAGGCACCCCGAGTTGTGCTCTCTGGCTTCACGCGGCGGTCGGGCGAAAGGAGCCACAGACTGAAGCCTGCGCCACTGGGGCAGTGAAATCGGGCGGGGCGAACGGGGCCGGTCCCGTAAGTCCGTCCGGGACGCAGAAGACGCGTTTGAAACCCGCTCCTAGCGACGGGATAGTGCGGGGGCTGGCTGTGGTTTAAAGCGGGACACCATGTCGAACGAAATTTCTCGTAACTGGCTATTGTTCAGCGGGTTGAGATTTTCGAAGCGTCACATTTCTGGCGGTTTCGTGCTGAGTGGGGACGCTGTTTTTTTTCAGAATGAGGTGGGTGCGTTCTACTCGCCTGCCGGCGCCCGCATAGCAGGGCAGGCTGCGGGGTGCCATGCCGAATGCTTTTCACCGTAAGTACGATGCACGGTCGCCATTCGCACCGGGCGGGAAGACGTGGACGGCGGGGCGACGAGCGCTTCAGCGGCGGGCGAATCTCTGGTAGCATAAGAGTTTCGCGCTGTATGCGCGGCGAACTTCATTCTCCGGGAGCTTTTGGATGGCCAAGCAGTGTGAAGTCTGCGGCAAGAAGCCGCGCTACGGTAACAGCGTCAGCCACGCCAACAACCTGACACGGCGCCGGTGGGAACCGAACCTCCGGCGCGTGCGGGCCGTCATCGGCGGAACGCGCAAGCGCGTTCGCGTCTGCACCGACTGTTTGCGCTCGGGAAGAGTGACCAAGGCCGTCTAGGCTTCGGGACGGGCGAGCCGGTCGTCCGACGAGAGACCCACGTGCTCAAGCGTATCGTCGTTTCATTGGCAATCGTAGCGGTGGCGTGTCTGAGTGTGGCCTGCGAGCGCGGCTCGCGGCCGGGACCGAACGTCTGGGCGGTGGTGAACGGGCAGCCGATCCTGCGCCAGCAGGTGGACCGCTATTACCGCAGCGAATTCAACCGGCGGCAGCAGCCCTCGCCCGAGGAAGCCCAACTGCTCAAGCTGAACATTCTGGATGAACTGATCAACAACCAACTGTTGCTGCAGCAGGCGCGCAAGCTCGGCCTCGAAGCGAGCGACAGTGAAGTGGAAAAGAAATTCGCCGAGTTGAAGGCTCCCTACAGCGAGCAGGAATTCCAACATCAGCTCGCCGCGCGCGGCATCACCGCCGATGAGCTTCGCAACGAACTGCGCGAACGGCTCTCGATTCAGAAGCTGATCAATCGGGAGATCACGTCGAAGATCAACGTCACCGAGCAGGAGATCGCGGCCGCATACAACCGCAACCGGGCTGCCTACGACGTCGCCGAACCGGAATATCACGTTGCCCAGATCGTCGTCACGACTCACCCGAACCCGAACGTGCGCAACCGAAAAAACAGCGACGCCACGACCCCCGCGCAGGCGCTGCAAAAAATCCGGATGCTGCTCGAAAAGCTTCGCTCCGGGGCCAATTTCGCCCAGCTGGCAGAGGACTATTCCGAAGACCCGATGACCGCGGCGAGCGGAGGAGACCTTGGGTTTATTTCCGAATCGGCGCTCGACCAGGGACAGCCGGCACTGAAGCGGGCGGTGATGGCGCTGAAGCCCGGCCAGATCAGCGGCATCATCCACGTGAAAGGAAGCTACCGGATCATCAAGCTGATTGCGCGGATTTCGCCGGGAGAACGAGAGCTGTCCGATCCGCAGGTGCAGCAGTCGATTCGTGAGGCGCTCGAAGAGCGGAAGGAGCAACTGCTACGCTCCGCCTACCTGGCCGAACTGCGCGACAAGGCGCATGTGACCAACTATCTGGCGCGCGAGATTCTGGCCAGCGATGGCAATCTGCCGTCCCAGAAAACGGCCCCGTCCGACGCCTCGCCAAACGCGCCATCGCCGGCTTCCTCATCCGCGCCGGCCAACGGCCACCCTCCGCCGCCCCAGAATCCCGCCCGTCTTTCCGCCCACCAGTGAGCGGCGACCAAGACCGCTCAGGCGACAACGGCCAGCGCGTCTCCAGCGTTGACGGCCTGACCCTCCTTCACGAGCAAGCGCTCCAGTAAACCAGTTTTCGGCGAGCGAACTTCGTTTTGCATCTTCATGGCCTCGAGCACCAGGAGGCCTTGGCCGGCTTCCACTGGCTGGCCCTGCTCCACCATCACGCGCACGACTTTGCCGGGCATCGGAGCGCTAACTTCCTGCCGGCCCTCAAGCGCCAGTTCGTGGCGTCCGCGAACGAGCCGACGGGGATCGATGACTTCCGCCGCGATCCGGCGGGTGCCGACCTCAATTTCCAGACGAGTGCCATGCGGCTGGACGCGCGCTTCGAAGGAATGCCCGCCGAGCAAAATGGAATAGATGCCGGGCGAAAGCTCGATCACATCAGCCGGGACCGGCTTGCCGTCGATGTGGAAAGACCAGCCGGAGTCGCGGCGATCAATTTCGATCTGAAGCCTTTTTTCGTTGATACGAACTTCACGTTTCATGGCGGAGTCACCGGAGGAAGATGGTGGATGCGCTCGATGGCCGCCCGGACACCCTGGGCAAGATCGAGCGGCTTGCCCTTTCCGAAGAAATGCAGAAAAAGGATGCGGGGATACTCGTCGGCGAAGGGCTCGGCCGTCTCCACGGTTTGCAGGCCGAAGGCGGCCAGTGCTCGCTCCACCGAATCGGTTTCGCCGTGGCTCAGGGCGAGGCGGCCGAAAACTGCTGCGATGGCGCCGGTGGGCTGGAACGCAATGCGGGATTCCAGGCCGCTGGCCGGGAGCAGGCGAATGCCGCTGTAGAGCAGCAGCGGATCGTTCGGGAGGCCGCAACACTTCACCGTTTCCGGATGCGACAGATGGAAGACCAGCGCTCCGGCATCCATCCGGCCGTGGAAGCCGATTACGCGTTCGATGGACACCTGGTTCAGGCGGACCACTCCCCTTGGCGGGCTTTCGGGCGGAGGCCGGAGGCTGTCGCCAAGTGCTTTTTTCAGTTCGCGCGCGAGGTTTACAGAATCGCCCATGCCGCGGAAATAGATCACTGAAAGGGCCGGCGTCGAGCCGGGCAGCGGATCGTCGATGCCGTTGACCTGCAGGCCGGCTTGCACGAGCCGCGCGGTGACTGACGGGCACCGCGACGCCGGCAGCGGCAGACGTCCCATCATCCAGCCGAGCCCGCCTTCCTGCCCAAAAGCCACCCAGGGCCGTTCGATCGTTCCCTGAGCGAGGCGAACGGCGCGGATCGATACCCGGTGCACCAGCGGCGCGAAATCGACGCGAAAAGCCTCACCGCGGATTTGGCCGGGCACGCCCAGGGCGTGGGCCACTTGCGCCCATCGGCCGGGCGCCAGCTGGGCGAGTGGGGAGGGCTTTTGCGCCCAGGCCAGCGGGGAGAGGGAAGCGAAAAGGAGTAATCCTTGCAGGAGCCGGACCGGCGATGGGCGAGAGGTCATGCGGAGCGTTCTACGTTTCGCCTTTTGCGGATATTGGTGTTGCCGCGTCGTTCGGAAAAGCGGCAAGTCGCTAGCGCCGCGGCTGATTGTCGACCTGATCGGCGCGGCCTTCCCGTTTCCATCGGGAAACCCTCGCAGGGGGCCGGGTTGCGTACTTTGAGCCGTTCGTCGTCGCTTCCCAGAGAACGGCCGCCAGCGCCGCGGCGGTTTCCTCCTCCGGGAGGGTGGCCGGAGCACCCTCGGCGCGGCTGAGCCACCCGTCGAGCCAACGGGTGTGAATGGCGCCGCGAGCAAATTCGGGGTCGCGGAGCAGGCGGCGAAACAGGCCGAGGTTTGTCTTGATGCCGACGACCGAGTATTCATCGAGCGCGCGCGTCAGCCGCGCAACGGCTTCTTCGCGGTCGGCGCCCCAGGCGATCAGCTTGCCAAGAATCGGATCGTAATCTCCCGGCACCGTCCAGCCGCTGGTGACGCCGACGTCGTTGCGAATGCCGGGCCCCTCGGGCAGGCGCATCGAGAGAATCTTGCCGGGCGAAGGGAAGAAATGGTTGTCGGGATCCTCGGCGTAGACGCGGCATTCCATCGCGTGGCCGCGTAGAATCACGTCTTCCTGGCGAATCGGGAGCGGTTCGCCGGCGGCAATGCGGATTTGCAGCTTCACCAGATCGAGGGAAGTCACCGCCTCGGTTACCGGATGCTCCACCTGCAGGCGCGTATTGACCTCGAGAAAGTAGAAACGGCCGTCCTCGTCCACTAGGAATTCCGCCGTGCCAGCATTCTGGTAACCGGCGGCCCGGGCCAGGCGCACCGCGGCCTCGCCCATCTCCTGCCGCAGGGCCGGTTCCACCACCGAAGAAGGGGCCTCTTCGATCACCTTTTGGTGGCGGCGCTGGACGGAGCATTCCCGCTCGCCCAAGTAGATGCAGTGGCCTTCGTTGTCGGCGAGCAGCTGGATTTCGATATGGCGCGGGCTGGGCAAATACCTTTCCATGTACAGACGGCCATCGCCGAAAGCATTAAGGGCTTCCGAACCGGCAGTGCGCCAGGAGTCGTCGAGTTCGGCTTCACGCTCAACCACGCGCATGCCCTTGCCGCCGCCGCCGGCCACCGCCTTGAGGAGCAGGGGAAAACCGATTTCGTTCGCCACGACGTGGGCCCGGGCAGGATCCTCGATGGGATCGAGCGTTCCGGGAACCATGGGCACGCCGGCCTGGATGGCCACATGCCGGGCGGCCGTTTTCGACCCGAGCCTTTCCATTGCTTCGGCGGAAGGACCGATGAAGGTGATGCCCGCTTCGGCGCAGGCACGGGGGAGATCGGCGTTTTCCGCGAGGAAGCCGTAGCCGGGATGCAGGGCATCGCAGCCAGCTCTACGAGCAACGTCGATGATTTTCTCGATGGAAAGATAGCTTTCCCGGCTCGGGGCCGGGCCGATCGGATAGGCCTGGTCCGCCAGTTGCACGTGGAGCGAGCCGCGATCCACTTCGCTGTAGACGGCGACCGCGGCAATGCCCATTTCGTGACAGGCACGCGCAATGCGCACGGCGATTTCGCCGCGATTCGCGATCAAAATCTTCCGAAACATGGCTTCAACGAATTCTAACATGCGCTTCCCGGCCCGCCGGAGTCTGGCGGAGACACCGGGAAGGAACAGGGAGCATTTGCCGGGAGGGGCTTGCGTGTCTTTTGGGGCCGAATGGGTCCGCCGGCCAGAGAGCCCGTGTGGCAACTGGCCCCGGCGGCTGAAGCCGCAGTGCTGTCCTCATACTTAAGGCACGGCTGAAGCCGTGCCCTAACGGGAGAATCGGGTTGCCGCACAGACTCTAGAGCGGGATGTTGCCGTGTTTCTTGCGCGGGGAGGCGTCGCGCTTGTTTTCGAGCGAGCGGAGGGCGGCGATGAGCTTGGGCCGCGTCTGGGCGGGCTCGATCACATCGTCGACGTAACCGCGCTCGGCGGCGATATAGGGGTTGGCGAAGTGCTCGCGGAATTCGGTGACCATCTTGCGGCGAAGCTCGTCGCGCTCGGCCTCGGGCGCGCGCTCGATCTCGCGGTGATAGACGATGTTCACCGCGCCCTCCGGTCCCATGACGGCGATCTCGGCACTGGGCCAGGCGAAGTTCAGGTCGGTGCGGATGTGCTTGGAGGCCATGACGCAATAGGCGCCGCCATAGGCCTTGCGGGTGATGACGGTGATCTTGGGCACGGTCGCCTCGGCGAAGGCGAAGAGCAGTTTGGCTCCGTGACGGATGATGCCGCCGAACTCCTGCTGGGTGCCGGGCAGGAAGCCGGGCACGTCTTCAAAGGTGATCAGCGGGATATTGAAGGCGTCGCAGAATCGCACGAACCGCGCTCCCTTGGTCGAGGCGTTGATGTCGAGACAGCCGGCCAGCACTGCTGGCTGGTTGGCGACGATGCCGACGGTGTGGCCGTCGAGGCGGGCAAAACCGACGACGATGTTGCGGGCGAAATGCTCGTGGACCTCGAGAAAATGGCGGTCGTCGACGACAGCTGTGATCACGTGCTTGATGTCGTAGGGCTGCGTCGGGTCCTCGGGGACGATCTGATTGAGCGCGGGCTCAAGCCGGTCGGCGGGATCATTGGAGAGATGGCGGGGCGGATCCTCGAGATTGTTCGAAGGGAGAAAGCCGACGAGTTCGCGGATCAGGGCGAGGCATTCGGTGTCGTCACGGGCAATGAAATGGGCCACGCCGCTCGTCGAGTTGTGGGTGACGGCGCCACCAAGCTCTTCCTTGGTCACTTCCTCATGAGTCACGGTCCGGATCACATCGGGGCCGGTAATGAACATGTAGGAGGTGTTGCGCGTCATCAGCACGAAATCGGTGATCGCCGGCGAATAGACGGCGCCGCCCGCGCAGGGGCCCATAATCGCGCTGATCTGGGGGATGACGCCGCTCGCCAGCGTATTGCGCAGGAAAATGTCGGAGTAGCCGGCAAGCGAGCGGACGCCCTCCTGGATGCGAGCGCCGCCGGAATCGTTGAGGCCGATGACGGGGGCGCCGACGCGCATCGCCAGATCCATGATCTTGGCGACCTTGGCCGCGTTGGTTTCCGACATCGAACCGCCAAAGACGGTGAAGTCTTGGGCGAAGACGTAGACGAGCCGGCCGTCGATGCGGCCGTAGCCGGTGACGAAGCCGTCGCCGAGCGGCTTCTGCTCGGCCATGCCGAATTCGGTGGTGCGGTGCGTGACGAAACGGTCAAGTTCCTCGAAGCTGCCCTCGTCGAGGAGCAGATCGATCCGTTCGCGTGCCAGCAGTTTTCCGGCCGCGTGCTGGCGCTCGCGCCGCTCGGGACCGCCGCCCTGTTCGGCGTCGCGCTCGCGACGGCGCAGGATTTCGAGGGGATCGTGCGATTTCTCTTCGGCTGCCATGCCCTATTTTCCTTTCCGCGGTGTGGCCGCATCCGGCCGGTGGTCTCGTAGCCCCGACCAGTTCTCGGCCGCCAAGATCGAGTTGGACGGATGAGCAGGATCGTATTTTACGCTGGCTGATTGTCCCGCGGCGGAGGACATGAGGCCAGTGGCCAATCCCGTGAGGTCTTGCGCCGTTTCGTAGGTGACGCCGGAAATCGCATAGCGGTAAACGACAAGCAGACGGCGAGATGGCGGCGCGGGTGCAGCGGCGCGGAATTGGAACAGCGACCGAGGTTGCTTTCGGGACGCTTCGGCCTCTGTTTCCACGACTTCGAGGATTTCGGCGTGGGCGATTCGCCCGACACGACCGATGAATTGGCGACGCCGGCGTTCGACCTCTTCCGGATCACGACGCCAGCGGTTGCGCCAGAAGAAGAGGGCCAGCGCGGCAACGCCCAGCGCGCCGGCGGCCGATCCCGCGTACAGCCAGTCGACCCTTGTGAAATTCAACGCCCGCTTCTCGGCGCGGCCGCCCCGGGGATCTCGCCCAGCGACTCGCGCGCCTTCTCCCAATCCTTCAGGAATGTCTCCAGCCCATGATCGGTCAACGGATGACGGAAAAGCTGCTCAAAGACGTGGTAGTGCATCGCCGCAATATCGGCGCCGATTCGGGCGGCTTCCAATACGTGAGCGGGATGGTGCAGGCTCGCGGCGAGCACCCGGGTTTCGAAGCGATAGTTGCGATAGATTCCAACGATATCGCGCAGCAGCTCGAGTCCGTCTTGTGACGCGTCGTCGAGCTGGCCGAGGAACGGACTGACGAAATAGGCACCGGCCTTTGCCGCCAGCAGCGCCTGCATGGGCGAAAAGATCAGCGCTACGTTGGTGCGAATGCCTTCCTCGCGCAACAGACGCACGGCGCGGATGCCGGCTGGGAGCATCGGCACCGTTACCACGATGCTTGCGTGCCAAGAGGCGAGTTCCCGGCCTTCGCGGAGCATGCCCTCGGTTTCGGTCGAGACGACCTCGGCGTTCACCACGCCGCCGCGCAAGATTCGGCCCGCCTCCAGGACCAGTTCCCGGAACGGGCGCTTCTCGCGGGCGGCCAAGATCGGGTTGATCGTGATGCCGTCGAGCACGCCGAGCGCGGCGCCCCGCCGAATTTCTTCGAGATTCGCCGTGTCGAGGAAGATTTTCATCGCGTTTTTCGCCCCAAACGAGCCGGCTTTTGCGGCTGGGCCTCGCGCCAAGACGGTCAAAACCTCCCAATTATATGCCAAACGACAATGGCCGAAACACGCATTACCAAGGCCGCGACGAATCCGAAACGCCGCAGCAGCACGGCCCCCGCGAGGTCCATCACGTACACCAGCACCAGCAACCCGACGAGGGCGGCCGTCGGCGGGGCCACGCGAACCAGTGCCCACTGCTTCTGCGTGGCCATCGTGAGCGGTTCCCACGAGGAGACCAGGATCGCCAGCGCCCAGAAAACCTGCGATGGCCAGTGACGGGACAGCAGCAGCGTGCCAAAGAACCAGACGGTGAAGGAGATCGCGAACAGGTTGTAGAGCACGGCAGAACAGAGCGCCACGAAGAGCTGGACAAGCAACGAATAGGGAAACGGCACACCGAGCGAGGGCTGGCCGTTCACCACGGCCATCAGGTGGCTGAACCCACTCACGCGATCGACAGCCAGCAAGCCGATTCCCAGAACGATTCCAAGCAGCAGCGGAAGCCAGACCCGCTGACGGTTACCGATCTTTTTCTCCCACATGGCTGGGAAGCCGACGATGTGAGCGAAGGCAGCGCCGAGCAGGGTGAGCGTCACAAAAAACGCCACCGATTTCCAGGAAAAGAGAGCCTGCTGCGACGCGCTGCGAAACGGCACGTGCACAAGCAGCTCGATGATCTTGGCCGCCACGAGCGACATCGCCAGGCCCCAAAGGACCTTGTGCGAAGCGGTCATCTTCCATGCGGGCGGCGGCGGTGGCGGCGAGCCAGCTGCGCTCACGGGTCGCTCCGGGCGGCCACAGGATTGCGCAGTCGGCCGATCCCCTCGATCGCGATCTCCACGACGTCCCCGGCGGCGAGCGGCGAAATGCCTTCCGGCGTGCCGGTGGCGATGACATCGCCCGGGAGCAGGGTCATGATCCGGGAAAGCCAGCGGACGAGTTCATCGACGGGGTAGATCATTTCCGCGGCGGAGCCGTGCTGGCGTCGCTCACCGTTCACCCAGGTTTCGATGCGCGCTTGTTTCCAGTCAAATTCAGTTTCGATCACCGGGCCCAGCGGGCAAAAGGTGTCGAAGCTCTTGGCACGACCAAACAGCCCGTCCTTTTTCTGCAGGTCGCGGGCAGTGACGTCGTTCAGGCAGGTGAAGCCGGCGAGGTAGGGCTCGATTGCCTGGCCCGGGCCCAGGCGGGAACACGCGTGGCCGATCACCACCGCCAACTCGCCTTCGTAATCGACGCGCGCAGAATCGGGCGGCATCTCGATCGTTTCGCCCGCAGCGATGACGGACGACGGCGCTTTCAGGAAGATCAACGGCTCTGCCGGCACCGCGTTGCCCAGTTCAGCAGCGTGCTTCCGGTAGTTGCGGGCGACACAGACGATTTTCGAGGGAGTGACCGGGGCGAGCAGGCGGACCCGGCCGAGCGGCCAACTCTCGCCGGTGCGCGAGAGCGAGCCTGGCCAATCGCCTTGCGCCTGGTGGACACGGTCGGCTTCGAGGATTCCGTGGCGAATCGTTTTTTCGCCGGGTTCGGAGAGCAAAAACCGGCACAATTTCATTCAGACACCTCCCAGGTCAGATCCTTCGGGGGCGGGAAACCGTTTTGCCGCTCCCCGGCACGCGGCCGGGTGCTCCGGCTTCAATCGTGGCCGGCGCCCGGCGCGGGCAGGGTCACCGTTGCGGGTGCGCTGGGAACGCTTTCGTTCCCCGCGCGATCCACCGCGGTGACCGAATAGTAGTAGACGCGGCCGGCGGCGACGGTCGTGTCGCGGAAGGTGGCCGAAGCGAGCAAGTGCCGATTCAGCCGCACGCCGCGCTCATCCCGCCGCTCGCTCCGGTAGACATTGTATCCAGCCAGATCGCGTTCGCCACCAATTGCCCACGAGAGGTCTACTTCTAGTGACCCCGATGGCCGGCGCACCGGAATGGCCACCACCCCTTGCGGACTCGGCGGAGCCAGCGGTGGCACGCGGACGATGAGCGGAGCGGAATCGGCCGATTCCACGGTGCCAGTGGGAGCAGGCACCAAGCTGCGCAGGGTGTAGCGGTAGCTGCGACCGGGCTCGATCGACGTGTCCTGAAAAGCAGTTCCGGTGGTCACGCCGATGGCCTCGGTCGAGCCCGCCGCCTGGCCATCGCGATGGAGCGGGGTGCGGTAGAGGGTAAAGCTGATCGGGGTTGGAGCGCTGCCGGGAGCGGGCGGAGACCATCGCAGGACCATTGCACTGTTACTGACCGTGGCCGTCAGATGGCTCGGCGGATCGGGAGGGACGACCAGGGTTAACGAGGATGGATGGGAAAGGGCCGACCACGGGCCCTGGCCGGCCGCCGTGCGCAGGCGATAGGCGATGCGCCGACCCTGATGCGCCTGAAATTCCACCGGGCTGAACGAGTCCCGGACAGTGACCGTCTCGCCAACCATGTGGCTGGCGAGTTGCCGCGCATCAAGCGTGAAGGCCGCCCGGCGGGAGGGTGCGGAGGCTTGGCCGGTAACTGCGGCGCTCACAAATTCACGGTAGATTTGGACGCGTCTGGGGCCGGCCAAGGACCGGCCGTCGGTCGCGGCGTGTGGCAGCGTGAAATGGAGAACGACGGTCTCTCCGACCTGGTGGACGCGCAGATCGGTAACCGGCTGGGGAATTTGCCGGCGCGGCGGCCTGGGCGGCGCCGGTGCGGCACACCCCGCGCCGAAGCCCAGTGCTGCCAACATCAGGAAAAGGGCGGCAGGATGGAAGGCTCGGGTGCGCGCGCGAAAAGCGGCAGCCTCGGCTGTTGCGCCGCGGCCGCCCTGGGCGTGTGGAAGATGGCCGTATCGAATCGGCACGGACTCAGAGTATATAGCGGCTCAGATCCTGGTTCTTGACGATCTCCGAGAGCTGCTTCGAGACGTAGGCAGAGTCGATCTTGACGGTTTTCTTCTTCAGATCCGGTGCTTCGAACGAGAGCTCGTCTAGCACCCGCTCCATGATCGTATGCAGGCGGCGCGCCCCGATGTTTTCGGTTTGCTCGTTGACGACCGCGGCGAAATGGGCGAGCGTGCTGACGGCGTCGTCGGTGAACTGCAGGCGGAGACCCTCGGTTTCGAGCAGGGCGGTGTACTGCTTGATCAGGGCGTTCTTGGGCTCGGTGAGGATGCGGACGAAGTCCTCTTCATTCAGGGAACTGAGCTCGACGCGGATGGGGAAGCGGCCCTGGAGTTCCGGAATCAGGTCGGAGGGCTTGGTGACGTGGAAGGCACCGGCGGCGATGAAGAGGATGTGATCCGTGCGGATCATGCCGTAGCGGCTGTTCACGGTGGTGCCTTCGACGATCGGCAGCAGGTCGCGCTGGACGCCTTCACGGCTGACGTCGGGGCCGTGGCCAGATTCACGGCCGGCGACCTTGTCGATCTCGTCGATAAAGATGATGCCCATCTGCTCGGCACGCTCGGTCGCCATGCGGGTGACCTGCTCCATGTCGATCAGCCGGTTTTCCTCCTCCTGGACGAGATAATCGAAAGCCTCGGCGACGGTAACCTTGCGCTTTTTCTTGGTCTGGCCGAAGAAATTCGAGAGCATGTCCTTGATATTGACGTCCATTTCCTCGACGCCCTGGTTGGAGATGATCTCGAAAGCGGGCGTGGCGCGTTCGCGCACCTCGACCTCGACCATGCGCTGGTCGAGCTTGCCCTCGCGCAGTTGGGCCCGCAGCTTTTCGCGGGTACGCGCGGCCTGCTCGGCGCGTGTGGGATCGACGGTCGGTTCGGTCGAGCCAGGGAGCAGCAGATCGAGCAACCGCTCTTCGGCCGCCTGCTCGGCACGTTCGGCCACCTCGTCGAGCTTCTCCTCACGGACCATGTCGATCGACACTTCCACCAGGTCGCGCACCATCGATTCGACGTCGCGACCGACATAGCCGACCTCGGTATATTTCGAAGCTTCCACCTTGACGAACGGGCAGCCAGCCAGCCGAGCCAGCCGGCGGGCGATCTCAGTCTTGCCGACGCCGGTGGGGCCGATCATCAGGATGTTTTTCGGCAGGATTTCTTCAGCGATTTGCGGATCGAGGCGTTGGCGGCGCACCCGGTTGCGCAGCGCGACGGCGACGGCCCTTTTGGCAGGCATCTGGCCGACAATGTACTTGTCGAGCTCGGCGACAATTTCGCGGGGGCTCAGTTCGTCGAATGTGGGCAGCGACTCGGCCGCTTCGGGGGGCTGGCCGCCCGGCAGATAAACGAGAGAATCCTTTTTTCCGTTCACAGTTCCTCGACGGTGAAATGGTCGTTAGTGTAGATACAGATTTCACTGGCCAGGCGCATTGCCTCTTGGGCGATTTCCTTTGGGCTGAGCTTGGTGTGCTTGGCCAGTCCGCGGGCGGCGGTGAGGGCGTAGGGACCGCCCGAGCCGATGGCACAGATGCCGTCGTCGGGCTCGATCACGTCGCCGTTGCCGGAGAGCAATAGCGTCTGCTTGGAGTCGGCGACGATGAGCAGCGCTTCCAGGTGGCGCAGGGAGCGGTCGGTGCGCCAGTCCTTGGCCAGTTCCACGGCGGAGCGGGCAAGATTGCCGTGATGCTCCTGGAGCTTGGCTTCAAAGCGGGAAAAGAGCGAGAGCGCATCAGCGGTGCTGCCGGCGAAGCCGGCCAGCACTTTGTCATTGAAGAGCCGGCGAATTTTCCGGGCCGAATGCTTGACGACGCTGTCACCCATGGTGACCTGCCCATCACCGGCCATCACAACCTTTGCGTCGCGACGAACGCACAAGACCGTTGTGCCGTGTATCGGTTCAAACTGACGGTTTCGTGGCATCGAGCAATTATAGCGCCGCGGCGGAACGACGAAAGCCGACGGGGAGGATCTGCTTATTTCTTGCGCTTTTTCTTTTTCCCGCCGAGCTTCTTCCATTGTTGCTCGAGCGACTCGCGGGTGAAGAAAGAAGGCTTCAAACCGGTGTTATAGCTGCACGTGTGGATGAAGAACTGATAGACCTTCTGGCCGTTGCGCGTGCGGGTATCCTGCAAGGGAGTTTCGATGCCATGCTGCTTGTGGTAATTGGAGAAGTATTCCACTTCCACGGTGCGGTCGTGCGTCACCGGATTCCGGCTGATGTATACGGCCTGGATGGGAAGGTGATTGCTCTGGTTGATGGCGATCTTGACGGTCAACTGATTGCCTTCGTCGACTTCCACCCAATCCACCTGTTGCAGATCCACCACGTCGGGTCCGCCGTAGCGGAATTCCAGGTCCTTGTCATTCAACTGGAAACGAAGCAGGTGGCCGATGTCCCGCTTGATCCCCTCGTGGAACTGCTTGATGGACTCGGCGGGCATGTCGGAGATGCCACCGCGGTCCAGCGTCCAGCCCTTGTCGCCGTTGAAAACGTCGATGATGTTCCGCTTCTTCGAGTACTCGGTCCGCTCCTTGTCGGGGAACAGATTGTAGTCGTAAACCTTCTGGTAGCCGGTGAGCTGATTGTGATGGCCGAAGAAGGCCACGCGCCCTTCACACACCTGATCGCGGACGTTGAGATAGGCCTGGCCGCCCAGCGCCTGGATTGCCTCGTGGATCAGCTTCTTTGCCTTGGCCGCGCTCTGTGCAGGGGTGAGGACACCCTGCTGCGCCCGCGCTGCGCCGGTCACGGCCAGCGCCGCCGCGAAAACCATCATGATCCATCCCATTCTCAGCCGCACAATACCGAGCCTCCATTTACGTTGAGGATTTCACCGGTGACAAAGGTTGCCAAATCGGAAGCCAAAAAGAGGATCGGGCCCGCGATCTCCTCGGCCGTGGCGATGCGACCAAGCGGGATCTGGCCCAGTGCGAATTTGCGCCCGCTGCTCGACTCCAAGACCGGCTTCGACATGTCCGTATCCACCCAGCCGGGCGCGACGCAGTTGACCAGGATGCGGTGCCGGGCGAGTTCGGTGGAGAGCGCCTTGACGAAGCTGATAATGGCGCCCTTGCTGGCGGCGTAGTGGGCGTGAAAGGCCTCGCCGCGCTGCCCGGCGGTGGAACTGATCGCGATGATGCGGCCCGAGCCCCGTTCGATCATCGTGGGTACGGCATAGCGCACCAGCGCGTAGACGCTCTTGAGGTTGGTGCGGATCATTTCGTCCCATTGGCGCTCGGTCATCTGCTCGATCGGGAGATCCTCGACGTTCCAGATGCCGGAATTGGCGACAAGGATGTCGAGCTTGCCGAGCCGTTCGATGGCGAACTCGACCAGCCGGCGCGCGTTTTCCGCCAGCCTCAGGTCGGAGGGAAGGGCCTCGACGAACGTGCCGTACTTGGCCGCTTCCTGTGCAACCAGCCGGGCCGATTCCTTGTCGCGGCGGAAATTGAAGACGACGTCGGCGCCGGCCTGGGCGAACAGTTTAACCGTCGCCGCACCGATGCCGCGCGAACCGCCGCTGATCAGGGCCGCCTTGCCTGCCAGTGAGATCATCCCTCCTCCGATTCGCCGGTGGCCCGTCGTTCGGTTTTGGGGGCGATGGGCGCATCGCGGGCTTCCCTGGCGGCCCGCACCAGCCCGCTGAAGAGCGCAGCCGCCAGCCGTGCGCCGGAATCGGCCTTACCGGGCATCCGGTTCTGCTGCCGCTCGGGATGCCATTGCGCCCCAACCACCCAATGCGCGGCGCTCTCCAGTTCCACCGCCTCGACCACGCCATCGGGCGCCTTGGCGGTGACGCGCAGGCCGCGGCCGGGCCGGCGGATCGACTGGTGATGGGAGCTGTTGACAATCGTGTCTCCCGTCTCGGCCAGTTGCGCCAGCCGCGAGCCGGGCACGAGCCGCACCGGATGATGCGGCTCGGGAGCACCGCTTTTCTTTGCCCACTCGTGGGTGAGGCTCGAGTGCAACTCGCCGCGAATATCCTGCACGAGCGTGCCGCCGCAATAGACGTTGAGCAGCTGCGTTCCGTAGCAGATACCCAGCACTGGCTTGGCCGCTCGGAAAGCCCAGTCCAGCAGGGACGTGTCGGTCTGCTCGCGCCGCGGATCGGCTTCGGCGGTTTCCGGGCTGGCCGCCGCGCCATAGCGCGCTGGATCGACATCAGCCGGGCTGCCGGGAAGCACGACCGCATCCAGTTCGGCGCAGAGGCGGCCCAACTCGTCAGGCGAAAGGAAGAGCGAGATGATCCGGGCTTCGCCGCCGGCCGCTTCAACGGCTTTCACGTATGGCTGGATTTCTTCCCCGCTGCCGACCCGCTCTTCGCCAGCGAGACGGTAGGGGATGCCGATGCGCGGTGCGTCCCGGCGTCCGACGTTGAAGGATGAGGGATCTGGCATAGGACCAGAAATCGTAGCATTACGATCGGCGATCAAACAACGACCCTACCGGTTCGGCGGCCGGGAATCCACCGGAGACGGCCTTTCGGAGGATCCATGATTTTCCCTTGGCACCATGAGACGGGCGGAGATAGGCTTGGCAGGTCCAAAGAGTCGGCCGGACGCCGGCGCTACGGGGCGGATTGCCACCCTCGGCGGGGAGCCAAGTCTGGCAAAGCAGCGCCGGCCGCCGGCCGACTCTTTTTTCCTTTTCGGTGTGCCACCCCCACCGTCCGCGCATCAAAATTCGCGCTTCTCGCGAGCCGATTCCGATGGAGGTTTGAACCTTTTCCGACGTAATGGCTTTCATGCCGGCGCTCAGGCTGACCAGTCCCCGCGCCGCAAACCGCTGGACGAAACTGCACGACCCGAAGAGGCCGCTTCCCCGCGTCCACCGCGAAAAATCCCCCGGTTATTTTCGAAACTTCACGCCGTCTTTGCGATACCGCTTCCGAGTACCGTTCTTTTGCTTCTTTCCAACGTCCATGCCGCTCGTTTCCTCCGGCCATAAGGTGAGATGCGGTTTCCGGCCCATAGTTTCAACGAAATGGACAAAAAACGGTGAATTTTCGGGGTTGGCGAGGACGGGATTGTCCAGACGGTTCGGGCAGGCCGTTCGCCGCGCCGGCGCCCGGAAGCGCCGACCGCGCCTATGCGGGGCCCGGAGAGGTTGGGCGACAGAGCGATTCGACAAACGACCGCAGACCGCCGGCCAGATAGAGTGAGCCGGTGATGAAGACGACATCGTTCGGGCCAGCCATGTCCAGGGCGCGCTTGACGGCTTGCTCAGGATCGGGAATCACCTCGAATCCCCGTGCAAGGTGGCCGGTCATCGACGCCAGGGCCTGGGCAGAGATGGCACGGCTCTGGCGCGGAGCGGTGAGCAAGACCAAGTCGGCGCGGGGAAAGAGCAGTCCGGTGATTTCGTCGACGGCCTTATCGCGCATGGCGCCGTAGACGAGCAGGATGCGGCGGCCGTTGAAATGAGCATCCCAGAAGTCCACCAACTCCCGGGCGCCGGCCGGATTGTGTGTTCCGTCCAGGTAAATGGGTGGCCGGTCACCGAAGCGTTCGAGACGAGCGGCCCAACGGACGCGGGCCAGGCCGCGCTCGATGGCCTCAGCGTTCACAGGGAAGCCGCGCCGGGCCAGCAGCCGCGCAGCCGCCAGGGCGGAGAGGGCGTTGCGGAGTTGGTAGCGCCCGGCGAGCGCCGGGGCCAGCTGGAACCTCTCGCCCGACTCGACGTGGATGGCCACAGCGCTATAGCGCCCGTCGCTATCCTTGACATTTTCGAGGTGGAAATCCCGGTCGATCTCGATCACCGGAGCGCCCAATTCCGCCGCCCGCCGCTCGATCACCGTGCGCGCGCGGGGCCGGCCGACGGCCAGCACCACCGGCACCGCCGGCTTGATGATCGCGGCCTTTTCACCAGCGATCTGCTCGATCGAGTGGCCGAGATAATCCTCGTGGTCGAAATCGATCTGGGTGATGACGGAAACCTCGGGCACCACGATATTCGTAGCGTCGAGCCTTCCGCCCATTCCGACTTCGAGCACAGCAATCTCGACCGGCTGGCGGGCGAAAATCTCGAAGGCCATCGCGGTAAGGCATTCGAAATAGGTGGGGTGGGCGGCCAGTTCGCCGGAGGCGAGCAAATGCTCGATGATGTCGCGGACCACGGTGAAGCTGCGGGCGAATTCCGCATCGCTCACCGGCCGGCCGCCGAGCGCGATGCGCTCGTTGATTCGTTCCAGATGGGGCGAGGTGTAGAGGCCGGTGGCGAGGCCGGCCTCGCGCAGAATCTGGTCGAGCATCGCCGCCGTCGAGCCCTTGCCGTTGGTGCCGGCGATGTGGGCCGAAGGAAACCTGTTCTGGGGCTCACCGAGATGGCGGGCGAGCTTGCGAATGTTTTCCAGGTCGAATTTCTGGACTCGCGCCTGCTGCGGGGAAGCCAGCTCTTTCCCGAGGGCCAGGAGGTACCGAACCGCTTCGTCGTAGGTCATTCTCGTCCACTGTTTCTACGGGCGTTACACGCGGCCATCGGCGTCAGGACAGGAAGAAATCGAGCGCGTTCGCGATGTAGCTTTTGAGCTCGCGGCGGTGCACGATCGCGTCGAGGAAACCGTGCTCGATAAGGAATTCGGCCCGCTGAAACCCCTTGGGCAGTTTCTGCCGGATGGTCTGCTCGATCACGCGGGGACCGGCAAAGCCGATCAGCGCGCCCGGCTCGGCGATGTTCAGGTCGCCCAGCAGCGCGTAGCTGGCGGTGACGCCGCCGGTGGTGGGATCAGTGAGCACGGAAATAAAGGGCACTCCGCACTCGTCGAGCCGGGCCGCCGCCGCCGAGACCTTGGCCAGCTGCATCAGACTGATTACCCCTTCCATCATTCGCGCTCCGCCTGAACAGGAAACGATCACGAGCGGAATTTTCTTCTCCGCCGCCAGTTCCATCGCACGGGTCACTTTCTCGCCGACCACCGCTCCCATCGAGCCGCCGATGAAAGCGAACTCCATCGAACAGCAAACGATCGACCGGCCATTGAGCCTTCCCTCGACGGTGAGAATTGCATCGGACATGCCGAGCTTTTCCTGGGCGTCGCGGAGCCGCTGGGTATAAGGGCGCGTGTCGACAAAGCCGAGAGGATCACTGGAGGCCAGCTCGCTGTCGTGCTCGACCCAGCCGCCCTCGTCGAAGAGCAGTTCGAGGCGTTTCGGGGCGGAGAGGCGGAAATGGTGCTCGCACTTGGGGCAGACCTGATTGTTCTGCTCGAGATCCTTTTTCCAGATGGTGGCGCGGCAGCCGTCGCACTTGACCCAGAGCCCCTCGGTGCGGACTCGGCGCTCCTCTTCCGGGGGAGTTTCGATCGCCTTGCGCTCGCGTTGGAACCAGGTGCTCATTGGCTAATAGTCTATCCCGCGTTGGGCCAGGATGCCCTTCGTGTAGGGGTGCTTCACCTCGCGCATCTCAGTCACCAGGTCGGCTTGCTCGACCAGCTTCGGATGGGCGTTGCGGCCGGTGCAGATCACGTGCACCTGCTCGGGCCGCCGGGCCAGCGCCTCGACCACCTCGGCCGGATCGAGCAGCTTATAACTGATCACGTAGTTGATCTCGTCGAGGATCACCAGATCGTAGCTGCCGCTCTCGATTTGCCGGAGGCCAAATTCCCACGCCTCGCGCACCATGCGCGCGTCTTCAGGATCAGTTTCCGCGCCGCCGATCTTGATGAAGCCGCGGCCCATCGGCAGGATCTGAAACTTGTCGTCGCCGAGCATCTTGGCGGCATCGAGTTCGCCGTAGTGCCAGGAGCCCTTGATGAACTGCACCATGAGCACCCGCAGGCCCTGGCCGACGGCGCGAAAGGCTGTGCCGAGGGCGCAGGTAGTCTTGCCCTTGCCCGGACCGGTGTAGACGATCAGCAATCCCTTTTGTTCGGCCATTATTTCGCTTCCACCGGGTCTCGCAAAGTCAATGCGAAAAGTCCGGCCGAGGCAGGGTTGGCGCAAAGTCAGGAAAACCCTGCCCCTCGCCACCCTTGCGCGGGAAACGCCCCGGCAAGTCCTTCATAGTGAGCGTGGCCCCCGGCGAGGTCAAGCGACCGCATTGCCGCGCGACCCCTCCGCCGAAAGCGCGGTCAGCCGATCCCAAGCGCCTCGCGCAGCGTTTCGGCCAGCGCGGCCACCCGCGCCTGCGCCGTTTCCGACATCGCCGCATCGCCGGCGGCGCCGGTCTCCCGCACCAGCAGCCACAAGCCGGGCCGATGCACGCGGCCTTCGTGACAGATGGCGCCGGTCAACTGCACGATCTCGAGGGATTGGCCAGAAGCTTCGCGCTCGAAGACGGCGCGCGCTTCGTCGAGCAGATCCTTGAATCCCTGGGAAGCGAGCAACGGGTCGACGTCGCGCGGCGTCGGCTGTTCGATCTGCGGGAGATCGTAGTCGGGCAGCGGACGCAGGATGGGCAATTCGATCGAGGCGGTTGGCGCGTTCGCGTCGTGGCAGATGCGGATACTCATCCCAAGATTTGTACAACAAAAGCGGTTATTTCGGATAGGGGTGGCCGGCCAACAGGGCGAAGGCCCGGTACAGCTGCTCGGCCAGCACTGCCCTAGCCAGTTCGTGCGAGAGCGTCAGCCTGCCAAGCGAGAGCCGCTCGCGCGTCTGGTTGCGCCAGGATGGGGGAAAGCCTTCCGCGCCGCCGCAGAGGAAGAGAATCTCGCGCACGCCACGGTCGCGCAACTCCGCCAGCCACTTCGCGAATTCCTCCGAACCGAACTCCCGGCCTCCGGCGTCGAGCAGCACCCAGACGGCCGTGGGCTCAGTTTTCAGACGGGCCAGTGCCTCGGCCTGGCGCAGTTCGCTGGCCTCCACCGGCGTGAAGTGGCGCAGCCGGGCGAGGTAGTCGTCGATCAGCGCCCGCAGCTCGTTCCGACGCGTTTTGCCCAGCATGACCAATCGAATTTTCATGGGAGACTCCGGCCGCAGAAAAAGGGCAGGGAAGTTTCCGGGGCTGAAGCTTCAGTGTGCGACCCCGTCCCGATTGCGGCTCACGGCTGTTTCGGGACGGGCATCGCCGCGAGCTACAAGTCCCAGCCTTGCTCCCTGTGGCCTGCGGGCAGCGACCCACAGCTATCCATGGCCGTTGCCGGCGGTCAGCCGGTGGCGGCGTTCTCGCCGCCCGGCTCGGCCACCTCGATTTTCCGGGCGCTGCGCCAGAGGCGCTCGAGGTCGTAGTAAAGGCGCGCCTTTTCGCTAAAAATGTGCACCACGAATTCTCCGTAATCGAGCAGGACCCACTCGGCGGCGTCGTAACCCTCGCGATGGGCGAGCCGCGCGCCCAGCGCGTCCATGCGCCGGTTGATTTCGTCGGCGATGGCCTGGACCTGGGGCCGGCTCCAGCCGGTGCAAATCAGGAAGTAGCCGGTGAAGGTGCCCAGTTCGCGCAGGTCGAGGATCGCGATGGCCGCAGCCTTCTTGTCGAGCGCGGCCTGGGTGGCGGCGGACAGGAGCGGGCTGGGAAGTTCGGGAATCATCGGCAATAGAGCGCCTGCTTTTCCATGTATTCCTCCACGAGCGGGGGCACGAGGCCCCGGATCGAGCGACCCTGCTTGCGCCGCAGCCGGATTTCGGTGGAGGAGACGTCGCTCGAAACCGTTTGGAGCACGTGCACCTTGGTGCGCCGCAGCGCGATCACCGCGCCGGCCCGGCCGGCCTTTTGGGCGAGCGGCATGGCCGAGGAACGCTGCCGCGCCAGCAACTCGGCCGGAATCACCTCCGCCAACCGGTCCACAGGAAAGCCGGGCCGGTGGGCCACGATGAAGTTGCAGGAATCGAGCAGCGCCTGATAGTCCTTCCAGGTTCGGATTTGGAGGAAAGCATCGGCGCCGGTGATGAAATAGAGCCGGGTCGGTCGGCCAGCGAGTTGGCGTCTGAAGCGCCGCACCGTATCAATTGTATAAAAGAACCGGCCTGTTCCAGAAGCGTCGGCTTCGGCCAGAGAGGGGAAAAAGCGGCGGTAGCCGGCGCAGGCGAGCGCCGTCATCGCGTAGCGGTGCGCGAAAGGGGTGATGGTCCCCAGCGTCTTGTGCGGCGGCCGGCTGGTGGGAATGAAGTGCACAGCGTCGAGCCGGAAGCGACGGACCGCGGCGCGGGCAACCGCCAGATGGCCGGAATGGATCGGATCGAACACCCCTCCAAACAGGGCGATGGCGCGGGCAGAAGAGGCAGCGGATTTCACGGCGTGTCGGAAGGCTCCGGGGAAGTGGATTCGACCGGGGCAGTTTCCTCGGCCGGTGGTCGAGCGCGCGGGATCCGGTCGAGCGCGTCGGCGATGCCGCGCACCAGTTCCGGAATGCCCCGGCCGGTGGCGGCGGAGATGGCATGAAAGGCCAGGCCGCGGCCGGCGGTGAATTGCCGCAATTTTTCGAGCTTCTCGGGGGTGGTTGCGGCGTCGAGCTTGGTAGCGACAACGATCATCGGCTTGGCGGCCAACTCGGCACTGAAGGCCGCCAATTCGGCGACGATGATCTCGAAATCGCGCACCGGATCGCGGGGATTCGCGTCGCTCACGTCAACCAAATGGGCCAGCAGGCGCGTCCGCTCGATGTGCCGCAAAAAGCGCGAGCCGAGCCCGACGCCCTTGTGCGCGCCCTCGATCAGGCCCGGGAGGTCGGCCACGACAAACGTGCGGCCCCAAGGCGTGCCATCAGCCGAGACGACGCCGAGATGGGGTTCGAGCGTGGTGAACGGATAATCGGCGATCTTGGGCCGGGCCGCCGAAATCCGGGAGATCAACGTCGATTTGCCGGCGTTGGGGAAGCCGAGCAGGCCGACGTCGGCGAGCAGCTTCAATTCGAGCCGCAGCCGGTGCTCCTCGCCCGGCTTGCCAGGCTCGCATTCTTTTGGGGCGCGATGCCAGGGCTTGGCAAAGTGCGCGTTGCCGCGCCCGCCGCGGCCGCCGTGGACGGCGACCAGACGCTGGCCCGGCTCGGCGAGATCGGCGAGCAATTGGCCGGTTTCCTCGTCGAACAACATCGTTCCGGCCGGCACCAGCAGCACAAGGTCCTCGCCCGAACGACCATGCCGGTTCGAGCCTTCACCGTGGCGGCCGCGATCGGCGCGAAATTCGCGATCGTAACGGAAGCGGAGTAGGGTGTTTTCCTGTGATGTGGCCTCGAAGACGACGCTGCCGCCATCGCCGCCGTCACCGCCCGAGGGTCCGCCGCGCGGCACGTATTTCTCGCGGCGGAAGGCCATGCAGCCGTTGCCTCCATCGCCGGCTTTCACCCAGATATGTGCTTCGTCAACGAACACGGGATCTTTTCGCAGGAGAAAATGCTACAGATTTTCCCGACAAGATAAAAACCGAGCCGGGCCGCGCGCTCCCACTCGCGCGCCGGCCGTTGAATTGGCGGCCAGTTGCCGCGGGCACCTTGCATCGACTACGCAACGCCCATGCCTGCCGTTGAAGCGCAACTGCCTCGCTTGCCGCGATTGTATCGCCAACGCGAACCGTTTCGGAGGGTAAAGGCAGCCGCCGAGGAGCCTGACCGACACATAACCGCCAGCAGCCTGACGCTGGCGAGTGAGCCGCACCGGCTACCCCTCTTGCCGATGCCGATGCGTGCGGGAACGTGGCAGGTGAGGGCTTCAGTGGGCCTTTGTCGATGCCTGATCGAGCGGGACGATGTTGATGAACTTGCCCATGCGGCCTTTGTCCTCGAACTCGACCACGCCGGGGATGCAGGCGTATAGACTGTCGTCGCGGCCGCGGCCGACGTTCGCGCCGGCCTTGTAGCGCGTACCGCGTTGCCGCACGAGAATGCTGCCGCCCGAAACGACCTGGCCGCCAAAGCGCTTGACGCCGAGACGCTGCCCGATCGAGTCGCGTCCGTTGACCGAACTGCCGCCGCCTTTCTTGTGTGCCATGGAATCCGCCTCAACTTTTGGGAAAGCGCCTGGCGCCCTCCCGGCTACAGCTTGATTTCGTTGATCTTCACCGCGGTGAAATTCTGCCGGTGGCCGCGGGTGATCTTGTACTGGCCGCCGCGCTTGTATTTGAAGACCAGAACCTTCTTGTTTCGGCCGTCGCCGACCACGGTGCCCTCGACGCGGGCGCTGGCCGCGGCCGCTCCGGCGACCATGCCGTCGTCGTTGCGGACCGCCAGCACGTCTTCAAACGTGACGGCCTCGCCCGCCGCCTGGTCGAGCGATTCGACCTCGATTGTGTCACCCGGGGAGACGCGATACTGCTTACCCCCGGTACGGATGATGGCGTACATGGAACCTCCGGAAGGAGTCAAAACCGGAATGAAAGATTATAGAGGCAGCCACGGGCCGCGGTCAAAGCGCCGTATCGCGCCGTCGAAAATGTTACCGAAGGGGGCAACATCGCGCCATTTAGGATGTTACCCAACCCAAACGCGAAAAGGAGGCGACCAGGTTGGGCAAGCAAGGACGACGCGAGTACCTGCGAGC
>JAKBLM010000072.1 GCA_021832085.1 Acidobacteriota bacterium
TGGGAATCCCGCCAACCGCGCGGGATTGCCACTTTCCCACAGCCGCGGCGACGACCATTCCTCGGTAACATTCTTAATGTCTCGACGACGCACGCCTCGGTAACATTTTCGAATGGCTTGACAGGCCGTCCGCCCCGCCGTTCGTGCCGTTTGCGCGTCGCAGGACCGGCGTGCGGCACTCTTCCTCTGTTTCCCTACCGCTGGCACGCTAAGGGTGGCAGGAGCCTGCCGTGCGCGCTAATCCGGCTCCTTCGACAGCCGCCGGAGCAACGGCACCAGCAGCAAAACCGTGCCGGCAACCACCTCAATCGGCGGCAGAATCACCAGCAGCCAGGTCGGGTGATGGAGGAAGGAAACGCGCAGGATGCCGATGATGCCCGTGCCGATCAGCAGCACGGCGACGAGCAGAAGAAGCGGGCCGCTCCACCGATGCTGGGCATTCTGCGTCACGAGGACGGACCCTTTTCCGCCCGCAACTCATCGAGCATCAGCCGGTCTTCGTCGCTGAGCGCCGCACCCTCGATCAGGTCGGGGCGATTGCGCAAGGTCTTGGCGAGTGCCTGGCGCCGGCGCCAGCGCCGGATCTCTTCGTGATTGCCCTGCATGAGCACTTCCGGCACCTCCCAGTTGCGCATTTGCCGTGGCCGCGTGTACTGCGGGCAATCGAGCACGCCGCCCGCCGCCGGGGAAGCGGCCGCCTCGGCTGCGGAAATCATAAACGATTCCTGCACTGCCGAGGCTTCATTTCCCAGCGCGCCGGGCAGCAAGCGGGTGACCGCGTCAACCACCAGCGCCGCCGCAAGCTCGCCTCCCGATAACACGAAATCCCCGATCGAAATCTCTTCGTTCGCCAGATGGCGGGCCACACGCTCGTCCACGCCCTCGTAGCGGCCGCACAGCAGCACCAACCGGTCGAGTGCGGCCCAGCGCACGGCGGTTTGTTGACGGAACAGGCGTCCCGAGGCGGAAAGCAGCACGATCGCGGTGCGCGGCGTGCACCGTGCCTCCAGTGCAGGCGCGGCAAAGATGTCTTCGATTGCCTCGAAAAACGGCTCCGGCTTCATCACCATCCCCTCGCCGCCGCCAAAGGGGCGATCGTCGACGGTGTGGTGCCGGTCGTGGCTGTAGCGCCGCAGGTCGTGGATGGCAATTTCCATCAGCCCCGACTCGCGCGCCCGGTGCACGATCCCGTAATCGAGCGGTCCGGTGAAAAACCCTGGAAAGATGGTAAGGATGTCAAACCGCATCGGCCTATCTTACTCGCGGTTCAGCTCGGCAAGCCCTTCCGGCAGCGTCACGACGATCCGCCTCTTCTCCGTGTCGATTTCCCGGCAGATTTCGGCGGCCAGCGGCACCAGCAACTCGCCGCCTGTCGCGGAATCGACGACGAGAATTGGCGTTCCTGCTGTCTCCTCGCCGGTCTTCTGCACATCGCGGACGCGGCCAAGCGGCTCGTCGGCCCCTGCTTCGAACACCTCGCACCCCACCAGGTCGCTGATGTAGTAGGAGCCGGATGGCAGCGGCGCGCGCTCGCTGATCGGCACCTGCACTTCAAGCCCGACCAGGCGCTCGGCATCGTCGATCGATTGGCTGCCTTCGAAATGGAAAACGGCGAAGCGGCGCGAAGGTTCCAGCCGGCAGGAGAGAATCGCGACGGCCCGCGGCTCGCCGTTCCCGCCGAGCAGCGCGTGCCGCAATTGCGGCAGCCGCTCGGGAAAATCCGTCAAGACCTCCGCCCGTACTTCTCCACGGCGCCCTTGCGGACGAACGATGCGCGCCAAGCTGATCCAGATCACGAGCGCGTTATTCCAGTATCTCCAAGGTCAGGCGTTTTTTCAGCTTCATGCCCGCCGCTCCAAGAATCGTCCGAATGGACTTGGCGGTGCGGCCCTGACGGCCGATGACCTTGCCCAGATCGTTCGGGTGAACGCGGAGTTCCAGCACTGTAACCTGTTCGCCTTCCACCGCTCGCACCTGAACCTGATCCGGATTATCGACTAACGCCTTCGCGATCTCCTCAACGAGTTCCTTCACGCCCCCTTGCGACATGGGCTCCCTCTCAGCTCGGACTTTGACCTCTGGAACTCACCCGAGGGTCCACAAGCGCGTGGGCCGGTACGTCCTGCCGGAAGGGATCAGAGAAGTTTCTGCTTTGCGAAGAAACTGCGCACCGTCTCGGAAGGTTGGGCGCCCACTCCCAGCCAATACTTCACCCGTTCTTCCTTGAGCCGGATCTCGGCCGGGTCGCGGAGCGGGTCATAAGTACCCACGATTTCCACGAAACGACCGTCGCGCGGTCGGGTCTTCTCGGTCACCACAATGCGGTAGAACGGCTTTTTTTTCTTGCCCGTTCGCGCCAAGCGGATGGCTAGCAACGACGTCCACCTCCTTTGCCTTGCTATTGTAGCGCACCCCGGGGGTGCGCGCCGGTTCGTGCTCAGGACAGGCCGGCCAGCTTGCCCATCCCGCGCATCCTTCCCTTCATCGAGCCGTACTGCTTGATCATCCGCTGCATTTCCTGAAATTGCCGCAGCAGTTGGTTCACTTCCTGCACCGACGTTCCGCTGCCGCGGGCGATCCGCTTTCGCCGGCTCCCGTCGATCACTTTGTGGTCGGTGCGTTCCTCGGCGGTCATCGAGTTGATGATCGCCTCCATGTGCTTGAACTGTTTCTCGTCGATCTCGAGATTTTTCGGCATGTTCGCCAGCGGACCGATCTTCGGGAGCATCCCCAGCACCTGCTCGAGCGGCCCCATCTTCCGGATTTGCCGGATCTGGTCGCGGAAATCCTCGAGCGTGAATTCGCTCTTCCGGAGCTTTTCCGCCAGCTTCTGCGCCTTCTTCTGGTCGACCGTCTTCTCGACCTTTTCGATCAGCGAGAGCACGTCGCCCATTCCCAGGATCCGCGAAACGATCCGGTCGGGATAGAAAGGCTCGAGCGCATCGTATTTCTCGCCGACGCCGACGAACTTCACCGGCGCCCCGGTCACCTTGCGGATCGAGAGCGCCGCGCCGCCACGGGCATCGCCGTCGAGCTTGGTCAGCAAGACGCCCGTAAGCCCCAGCCGCCTGTGAAACTCCCCGGCCGACCGCACCGCGTCCTGTCCGGTCATCGCGTCGGCGACAAAAAGAATTTCGGTCGGCGAGAGCTCCTGCTTCAGCTGCGACAGCTCTTCCATTAGCTGGTCGTCGATGTGCAGCCGCCCGGCGGTATCGACAAGGATCACGTCGTAGGCCGAGAGCTTCGCCTCGCGGAGGGCACCGCGGACGATTGCCACCGGCTTGTCGAGACCCGTGCCGGCGAAGCAGGGCTGCCGGATCGCCTGCGCCACCTGAGCCAGTTGTTCCCTGGCCGCCGGTCGGTAGACGTCGGTCGATACCACCACCGGCCGGTGCCCGTGCTCGGCGAGCCATTTCGCCAGCTTACCCGTGCTCGTCGTTTTGCCCGAGCCTTGCAAGCCGACCAGCAGCCAAACCGACGGCGGCTTGGAGGCGAACTGCAGCCGCACCGGTTGCCCGAGCAACTCGAGCAGCTCGTCGCGCACGATCTTCACCACCTGCTGGTCGGGCAGCAACTGCAGGGTGACTTCAGTGCCCAGCGATTTCTGGCGAATGTGCGCCAGTAGCTCGTCGACCACCGGCAGGCTGACGTCGGCATCGAGCAGCCCCTCGCGAATCGCGCCAAGCGCGGCGTCGAGGTGCTCTTCGGTCAACTTCGCCTGGCCCCGGAGGGTCTTGAAGACCTTTTGAAGACGCTCGGTTAGGTTATCGAACATGCCACTCGCCGCTTATTTCCCCACAGGAGGGAGAGTACGTAGTCATTCTAAGGGACGCTCCGCGCAAGGGTCAACGCGGCCCACCGCCAGTCTCTTCGGCCAAGTCCTGTGAAGCGAGCAATGCAGCGATGGCGGATACTCGCCCCGCCTAAAAATGCGTAGGATCGAAGAGCCTGGGGGCCTCGGGAATTGTCGCCAACGTGGCGCGGAAACATTCCGCGTGGCAGTACCACACCTGCCATTTGCCTTCTGCTGTTTCGCCGGTTATGCGGCACGGGTCGGGTTTGCGACTTTCCATTGGCTTACCGCGGAAACAGCATGGACCGAACACAACGTCCAAGGGCAGTGTCCTCCCTGTTTTCCCGCAACCCGCAAAGTATAGGGAAAGGCGGGCGAGAAGCTCAGCCAGTGCCTTGCCGCGCCGTGTTCCCTCGCACAACCCCTAGGCTTCCTTGACCGTTTTGGCTGCGCTTTCGTAGACTAGAAAATTCGCTTGCAGGATTCGACTTCGATCTAAGGAGCCGCCGCGTTGCCGAAACGCACGTACCAACCTCACGTCCGCCATCGCCACAAGACGCACGGCTTCCGCGCGCGGATGAAAACGAAAGGTGGACGCAAGGTTCTGGCGCAACGCCGCCGCAAAGGCCGGCGCCGCCTCACCGTTGTCTGATCTGCCCGGTCTTTCTCCTGCCCGGCAGCAGCGCCGGCAGCTCCGCTTCCCGCGCTCCTGCCGCCTGGTGCGACGCAAGGATTTCGAAGCGGTCTATCGGAGCGGGAAACGGCGGTCGGGGCCGCAGTTGGTTGTCTTCTGCCGCCGCAACGGCTTGGCGCAGTCGCGGTTCGGCACGAGCGTCCGGCGACAACTGGGAACGGCGGTCGAGCGGAACAGGATCCGGCGGCGCGTGCGCGAAATCGTACGGCTGCACCGGCGGGAAATCGCAGCAGGATGGGACATCGTCATTCAACCGCGCCGCACGGCGGCGCGAGCGCAATTTGCCTGCCTGGAGAAGGAGTTGGTCGGGCATCTGCGCGCCATGGCCGGCTCGCCGAGCTGAGCGCTCGCGGCTTGGTCTTCGCCTTCGCCGCCTATCAGGTGATGCTCGGCCCGTTTCTCGGCGGCGCCTGCAAATTCCATCCCTCCTGTTCCAATTACGCCCGCGAAGCCGTCTCGCGCTACGGCTGGCGCGGAGTGCCGCTGGTGCTCCGGCGGCTGGGCCGTTGCCGGCCGTTTACCCATGGCGGCTGGGATCCGGTGCCCGATCTCGATGAGGAATAGCCAGTGAAGGAACTGACCACCGAGCAGCGGCTCCTGCTGGCGCTGGTGTTGTCGATCGTCGTCGTTACCCTGTCGGACCTGCTGGTCTTCCGCCACGCCAAGCCGGCGCCCAAGACGCAGACCACCACCGCCCCGGTTCATCCTGCGGCCAAGCCTGCCCCGACTTTCCCGGCGGCCCGCGCCACGGCCCCGCCGGCGCAGGCCGCCCCGGCGCTGAAGCCCGCCGCTCCCCTGCAGCGCATCGCCGCAGCCACGCAGAAAACCATCGTCGTCGAGAGCCGGCTCTACCGCGTTGTGCTCTCCAATCGCGGCGCTGTCGTCCACAGCTGGGAACTGCTCCGCTACCACGACGACGCCAAGCCGCCGCAAATCCTCAACGTGGTCCATCCGCCGCAGAATCCCCAGAGCGAGGAATGGCCGCTCTCTCTGCTGATGATCGATCCCCAGCTCCAGAGCGAGGCCAATGGCGCGCTCTACGAAGTGAAACAGGGCGCGGCCACGCTCCACGCCCCCGCCGCGGTCGAATTCCAGTGGAGCAACGGTCACTTGGCCGTCACGAAGCAGATCCGTTTCGGCACCGGCTATGTGACCAACGTCCGCACCTCGGTCACCCTCGACGGCAAACCGGTCGTCTACGCCCTCGCCTGGCGCGGCGGCTTCGGCGATGCCACCGTTTACAACGGCTACGAAAAGGTTCAGGTCTTCTACTCCTCTGGTGGCAAGGTGGAAACGCTCGGTTACAAGAAGCTCGGGACCAGCGACCACCCCGACATCCCCGCCTCCATCGCCGGCCCGCTCGAATTCGCGGGCATCGAGGATCAATACTTCGCGGCCTCGTTCCTCCCGATGGAGGGCCAAATCAGCGCCTGGGATTGGCGCACCGAGTACCAGAAACCCGGCGGCAAGCCTGGCACCACGGAGCCGGTTTCCGAAGTCGCCGTCGGCCCGCTCGAGAGCGCACCCACGCCGGTTGCGCTGCGCCTGTTTGTCGGCCCGAAATCGCTGCGCGTGCTCGGCTCGGTCGATCCGAAGATGCGCAGCCTGGTCGATTTCGGCATCATGGGTTTCCTTGCCGAGCCGCTTTTCTACGTGCTCCGCTGGATTCACGGCTACGTCCCCAATTGGGGCTGGGCCATCGTTCTGATCACCGTAGGCCTCACCATGGCGCTCTTCCCGCTGCGTGTCAGCAGCTGGCGCTCGATGCAGAAGATGCAGAAGGTGATGCCGGAAATGAAGGCGATCCAGGCGCGCTACAAGAAGTACGGCATGCGCGATCCCCGGCGCCAGAAGATGAACGAAGAGATGATGGAGTTATATAAGCGCGAGGGCGTCAACCCGATGGGCAGCTGCCTGCCCATGGTGCTCCAGATGCCGGTCTGGTTCGCGCTCTTCGAGGTGCTGGAAGTCTCCATCGAGCTGCGCCATGCCCCCTGGATCCTCTGGATTCACGATCTCTCGGCCCACGACCCCTATTACATCCTGCCGGTCCTGATGACCGTTGCCGGCTACTTCATGCAGAAGATGACGCCGCAGACGATGACCGATCCCACTCAGCAGAAGATGATGAACTTCATGCCCGTCCTCTTCGGCTTGCTCTTCTTCCGGCTCCCCAGCGGCTTGCTCCTCTACATTTTCACCAGCTATCTGCTGGGCATCGGCCAGCAGTGGTATTTGAACAAGACGTCGCCCTATCAGGTGCCGCCCGCCGGCAAGGGCAAGAAGGTGAAGGCCCAGCCGGCCACTTGACTGCCCGAGGCCGACGCTTGAGGTTCCACAGGGGAGACTCGCGCGGCCGGGCATGGGCTGGCATTTCCAGGGGGAATGTCCTAGGCTGTCATTCCGAGTGGGGCGAGGAATCCGCGGTTCGCTTTCGCCGGGGGGATTTTTCCCAAAGCGGCCAATGGTTCCCAAAGCCATGAACTACCAATTCTCCAATGACGAAAAGCTCGACCGCGAAGCCGCGGGCGCAGAACTACGCCATTTCCTCGACCGGGTCCTGGCCGGCGCATCGCTCGATCTGCGCTACGCGATCGAATCGCTCGATCCAGCGCCAGGCGATGTCGAGCAGGTCGAGCTGCGCGTGGCTTTCTCCGGACAGGACGAGGAATTCCTGCTAGAGCACAATGGCGAGCTGCTCCAGGCGCTCGAGTATCTGGCTGTCCGCTGGCTCCGGCTCGATCCCCACCTCTACGATCGCATCCGCCTGGACGCCGCCAACTATCGCGCCGACCGCATCGAGGAACTGAAGCTCTCTGCCCGCGTTGCTGCCCAGCGCGTCGCCGAAACCGGTCAGAGCTTCCGCTTCAACCCGATGCCCGCCCGCGAGCGCCGCATCCTTCACATGGTGCTTTCGGAAATCCCCGCCGTCCGCAGCGAAAGCGAGGGCTACGGTGAAGACCGCCAGGTCGTCATCCACCCTGCCAAGCCCCTCCGCTCGCGGTAGCGCGGCCAATCCTGGTTGCGTTCTTTCCCTCTGAAAGTCCCGATTTCCAATTTCAGATCAGCCGCCCGTGCTGGCACGACAGAGCGTCACACATGCCGGGCCAAGTGTCACACGATGTCAATCGGAAAACGGCGCAAGTGGCGTGCTTTCAGTGGGATGAATTTTTCCAACTGTCACATTTTGCGGGGTTCGTGCCTGTGCGCCTGGGCTGGCGCTTCGAATGCCGAACGGCTCGCCTGCCGGCGCCAGCATATCTGATTGTGCGCCGCAGCGCAGAACTCGTTTCACCGTGGACGTGGGTGAAAGGAGCCTGCGCGGTCAAGCAGAAAAACGAAAAGCCCCACGCTCACAAAACGAGCAAGGGGCACCCTGAGGGGCAGAACCGAAAACACACCAAAACAGAAACCCAAGACCGAGCCATCCAACCGTCCCGAAAGGCAAAACCAAAGGCACACCAGGGACCAAAACGCAGGATCCAGCAATTTGACCCTTTCACCGTGGACGCGGTGGAATGAAATCACCACACGAACTGGAAAAACAAAGCCCCACGCTCGCGAGGCATGGGGACCTTGGAATTCGGAACGCCAAACACCCCGTCAATCAACGCCCAAGGCTCTGACACCCCCATTCTCTCGAAGCTGCGCCCTTTCACCCCTGCTGGCCTTGAAAGGGCGTGAGCATGGAACTGGTCACTGATCGCAAGTGAAAGATCCATAAGGGAATAAGCTCGGGACAGTGAAGCACGGCCCGCCTGCAGGCGTGGTAATGCGCGTGCTCGGATGGGGGCAAAGGTAGCAAATTAGCCGTAGCTCAAATCGGTAGCTCAACTTCAAAAACCTGCGCGGGCGGGGCATGCCCGCGGATGCGCCGGAATCCCCGAAGGGCACGGCCCGCTGTCTCAGCGAGGCCGAAAAGGAGAAGACATGTACGCTCGATTCCTGCAAATGAAGACCAAGTTTGGCCAGGCCCGTACGCTCTGCACGGCCGCGCAGCGGGATATTTTGCCGATCCTCAACAAATTTGCCGGCTTCGTTGATGTCATGTGGACGATTCCCGACGATTCGCCCGACGAGGTGCTTGCGGTGAGTTGGTGGGAGAGCAGCGAAGCCGCCGACAGGTTCAACGCCGAGGGCTACGGAGAGGTCGAGAAGATCTACCGGCGCTACGTCGAGGGCGAAATCCGCGTGCGGAAATGCGAAGTCACGGTTGAGCCAACCGGCAAGGCCCAAGAAACCAGGGCAAGAACGGCCAGGATGATATAGCAAGCGGCACACAGTCCCACCAGATTTCCGCACCTCGGTGCCATCGCCCGGCGAGCTATCTTTCAGCCGCAGGCGAGCGCCAAGCGGCGAAGAGCGGCTATGGGCGCGGCCTGGGCGCGCCCGCCAGTCCCGGAGAAGAACAACGATGAAAAAGAATTTTCGCTTCGCGATTGTGCCCAAAGTCGCCCACCCCTGGTTTGAGGAAGTCCACAAGGGCGCCATGGAGCAGGCCGGATTGCTCAACCGGGAACTTGGTATCGGGATCAGCATCGACTACCTCGCCCCCGCATCGGCCGGCGTCACCGAGCAGAACTCGACCCTGAAAAAGGCTGTGGACACACAGCCGGATGGAATCGCCATCGATCCCGTCGATGCCCTTGCCAATTTGCCGGCAATAAACGAGGCCAGAAAGCGAGGAGTGCCGATCATCGTATTCGACTCGCCGTCGCCGGAGCCCGGAATTACGGGCGTCGGCAACGATTTCTCCGAGCAGGGAAGGATTGCCGCCGAGCGTCTGGTCGGGCTGATTGGAGAAAGCGGGAAAGTTGCCGTGATGCAAGGATTTCCAACAGCGCCAAACCACAAGGAGCGTTACGAGGCGCAGATCGCCGTACTGAAAAGGTATCCGCGCATAACGATTGTCGACGGCGGCATCGACAACGACGACGTTCCCACGGCCAGGCAGCAGGCCATGGCCGTTCTGGCAGCGAATCCGGACCTTTCCGGCTACTTGTGCTGCGACGCCTCCGGCCCGATTGGCATTGCCGCGGCCGTCAAGGAAGCCGGCAAGGCCGGCAAGGTGAAAGTCGTCGGCATGGATGGAATCCGGCCGATACTCGAAGCGATCAAGGAAGGAATCCTGGAATCGTCGGCATCCAGCATCCCAAGACTGCAGGGCTCCATGTCGGTCCTGATGCTGTGGCAGGCTTCGCTGGGTGTTCAGATTCCGCGGAAAATCGACACGGGCATCAATGTGATCACTCGGCAGAACGTGGACGAATTCCTTGCCTTGTCTTAGGAAAACGCCGCCATGCTTGCCTGCCCGCGCCCCTGGTTAGAGGTGTCTATTCGGAATCAGGAAGCCAATCCACACAGAGTGGGCGATCATGCTGAGCGGCGTTATCTTGCTATGGTTCATTTTGACGGCTCTCTCAGTCCTGTTCGTCGCAGTTGACATTCGCTCGACGCCTGAGTCGCCGGTACTGAAGTGGGCTTTTGTCCTCATCACACTGTACACAGGCCCGTTGGGCGCGTTTCTTTACGTCCTTGGCTGCCGTGAACCGATACCAGGCCTGCATGCACGCTACGTCGAGGCCCGCTGGCGGCAGGTCCTCGGTTCCACTATGCATTGTGTGGCAGGAGACGGAGTTGGAATTCTCGCCGGGGCTGTGATCGGAAGTGTGTTCGGCCTTTCGGCGCCAGGCCACGTGGTCCTGGAATATGTTCTCGGTTTCGGCTTCGGCTGGACGATCTTTCAGGCGCTCTTTATGCGCGATATGGCGGGCGGCTCATTTGTTCGCTCCTTGCGCCTGACATTCATTCCAGAATTTCTTTCGATGAACGCGTTGATGGGGGGCATGGTGCCGGCGATGACGCTCGCGATGTCTGGCGTTCCGGGAAGCGAATCTCCGCAACGCGCCACTTTCTGGTTCCTGATGTCCATGGCGCTCCTGGCTGGCGGAATCATTGCCTATCCGATGAATTGGTGGTTGGTTGCCCGCCATCTCAAGCATGGAATGATGACCGTGCGGAAACCCGGCACTGCGGAAGCAGCGGTTTCCGAAACCGGCGGGGCCGCGGAACGGAAAATGATGATGCATGCCCATGCCGTCAAGCCGTCCACGGGAACCATCGCCGCGATGGCGGTTCTGAGCACTGCGATATTCGTGCTCGGAATCGCGCTGTCAGCTCTCTTGGGCGGGTTCCGCTGAGCTGGAACCGGGAAAGGTAACGGATCTGGCAGCGGACCCTCTCGTTCCCGGGACGCCACCCCAGCAGGGCTGTGGAGGGGGCACTGCGGGACTTCGCCCTAGCGCGTCAGCAAACCTTGTTTCAACAGTCGGCCATCGTTGCTGAAGACAACGCGATAAACGAACGGGCGTGGACCTTCGCGCTCCTCGTAGTTGAAGAAGCGGATGTCGAAAAAGTCGACGATATCGCGATTGCCAACGGGGTGGAAACGCACGACGGGAAAGCGGGCAAAACCAAGATAGGTCTTGACGGCCGGCAGCTGGTATGCCTTTTCGATGAAGGAATTCATCGGCGAATCGCGCAGGAAGCGAAAGCGCACCGGCCGGTCGCCATCCACGTCGAACCGGGTGCCGTAGACACCGCCGGGGGTGAGCACCAGCCCATTCCATTCCACGGGCGAGGGGGGCAGGGGAACGGCGGCGAACCTTTCCACCGGACGCGACTGGCTGCGGGCAAAGGCGCGGACGCGCTCGAGCGCAAGATGGTGCTCGAAGCCACAGAGGCCGATATAGAGCACGGCGAGCACCAGGCCGGCCATGCACCACTCGCGCCGCGTCCACTGGAAAAAGCGCCCGCCATAGGACGGCAGGAAAAAGACGGCTGCCAACACCACGGAGGCGACGGGCACGATCCGGAAGCTGACCGACGAGCCGACCGCCCATTCGCCGCCCCAAGCGAGCACGGCCAGCACGGTGAAGAGCGCCCACATCGCCAACGCTCGCCAGAAGGCCTTTTCCTTGTCGCGCTGCACCCAGGAGGCAACCTGGGGCACCAAGAGCAGCGCGGTGAGGATCGGATCCACAATGAACAGCCAGTCCCAGGAGACCCGCACCCACGAAATCGGCTCCCAGATCCGCGTGCCGTAGGCGGTGAGCCCGTCGAGCAGGAGTTGTGTCCGTCAAGTTCAGCAAATTGGGTCTGACGTTTTCTTTGTCGGCCGCTGATTTCGCGAAGGGCCTGCAGCCCGGTTCGAAACGCCGGGGGGTGGCGTTTCGAACCGGGCTGCAGGC
>JAKBLM010000027.1 GCA_021832085.1 Acidobacteriota bacterium
ACCATCAAAGGCGCGAAAACACTGGCGACGGCCCGATCCCTCACCATCGCCAGGCTGCTGGCCAACAAGCTCAGTGCAGAGAAACCCAGCAATAACGCGGGTCACCACAAATTCTTGCTCAGAGCCATTTTGTCAGGTTGCAAGACATCCACGCGATACACGCCGTACCGCCTTCCAGCTTTTGTGACTAAATGGCCCCGTTGAAACCTTCGCCGTGGCACGGAGTGACCTCCTGTGCTCACCGCAGAAGGCGTTACGGGCGGGAGTGTAGCATCAATCCCGGCGTTCGGGGACGGCTCAGAGTCAACGGCTCCAGCGGATTCCGGGATCATGACGAAATCTGCGTCGATGATCCGGGCTGGCGCTGGCTACCGTCGCTGTCTTTGACCGGGGACGCTAATTCGCCGACGTATTCAGCGGCGAAAATCTCTGTGCTGGGGACCGTGGCGCCTTCGCGCTTACTTACGTGCGGAAGGGAAGGGCATTCTGCATCCGGCGCACACAATCCAAGAGCTTATCGACAGAGGCGCAATGCTAGCGATTCACCCGAAACGGAAACATCGCAAGGAAGAGGTGAGATGCGCTCGCCTAATCCGCTCTCCCGGGCCAAAGGCACTGTCAACTGGGCTAAGGCCCACTTACCTTGTCTCACTGCCAGTTGTGAGCATTGCGGATATATTTCTTCGTAGAAGTGGACTCCCGATGATCTGGCGCAAGGGATTTGTCATGGTAGTCAGTAGCCACGTATGGAGAGCGCCACCAATAAGCACGCCCTTTTACAAGTATTCGCAAGTCACTCCCCATACTTCCATGGGTACACACTGCTTAGAGGAAGCCCGCCTCAGTAAGGTGCCTGAGTCGACTTATAGACCGTCGAATTGAAGAACGGATGTACGAATCCTTGTTGGCGCCAGAAAGTGGGCAGCGGGACCGGGCATCACGCGGGGAAGGGGAAGATAATGAACGCATTGACGCCAGAGGAAGTCTTGCGAGTACTGAAAGCGGCTTGCTCCAGGTCAGTGCGCGATTGGGCAATGATCTTGCGCTCCTACCGTCACGGCTTGCGCACCTCAGAGGTCTGCAACCTGAAGCTGGCCGACTTGGACGTGAAGGTGCAGACCGTCATGGTCCGTCGGCGGAAAGGCAGCCCTGCCATCTAGAAGAGGTCAAGCACCGGCGCGAAGAACTGATCGTGAAAACGATGGCGGCAGTGAAGGACTGCCTGACGAAGGAAATCAATTACTGGAACCATAGAGTCGAGGAACTGAAGGCGCAGGAGTTGGCCGGAAGGACTCCGCGGCTGAATTCCGGCAAAGCCCGCCAACGCGGCGATTGAACAGCCCGCTGAGCGGGTCGCGTACCGATTGCTGCCGGAGCACTTCGCGCAACTGTAGATTGGCCAGCGCGAGCGAGAGCCGCTCCCCGACCACGGTAGCTTGCTCGGAGATTCGCTTCCAGGGCTGGGGACGGATTGCCGCTGAAGCAGCCAACGTCTCTTTGAGGAATTCGAAATAGAGCAGCCCGAGTATCTCGCCGTGGGCCACCAGCGGAATGCAGGTCTGGCCGGCGTCGATCGCGCTGCGAGCGAGGCCGTAGCGCATTGCCGAGTTGCCGTCGCGAACGACGTGCACCTTGCCCCGCCGCAGCGCCCAGCAGTCCTGCGGCCGAAACACCTTTTCCGCCTCGGCGCCCTGCCCCCGGGCGGCCACGGCCTCGACGCCGCGCGAGGGTCCGATCAGGTAGAGCGCGCGGCCGCGGGAAACAAAGATAGGCCCGAGCACCTCTTCGATGATTTTGTAGGCCTGCTCCCCGGTCTGGCAGCACTGGATCATGTCGACCAGTTCGGTGAGCTTGGTGCTGTCACGTTCGCGCTCGCCGGCCTCGGCGAGCGCCAGATTCAGTTTCTTGTGCGCCTCGCGCAGCTCGGCTTCGGCGTTCTTGCCCGCGGTGACGTCTTCGGCGAAGCCGACCATGCGGGGAAACTGGCCCGCTTCGTCGTGTACAGGAAAGGTGCGGATGCGAATCCAGCGCACCGTTTCGTTGGCGCACATCAGGCGGAACTCGGTTTCGGGGGCCGGCCCTGCCGCTGCTGCAAGAAACTCTCGAGCGCCTGCCCCCGGTCCTCGGGATGGGCGGACTTGACCAAGGCGGTTGGCCGCTCGTAGACTTCGGCGCGGTCCCTGCCCCGGATCTCCTTGTAGGCGGGACTGACATAAATCACCCGCAACGGCTCCAGCGTGCACACGAAAAAAACTTCCTGAACGTTCTCGGTGACCTGGCGGAACAGCTCGTCGGTGCGGCGCAGGGCTTCCTCGGTCGACTTGCGCTCGCTGATGCCCTTTTTCACGCAAATGAAGTGGGTGATTTCGCCGTGGGCATTCCGGACCGGCGTGACCGCCAGCTCCTCGTGATAGAGTGAACCATCCTTGCGCCGGTTGATCAGCTCGCCCTGCCACTTGCGGCCGGCGAGAATTGTTTGCCACATTTCTTCATAGAAGGCATCGGGAAGGCGGCCAGATCTGAAAAGGCGCATGTCCCGGCCAAGGAGTTCCGCCGGAGCATAGCCGGTCAACTGTTCGATTGCCGGGTTGGCCCAGACGATCATGCCGTCCCTGGTGGTAATCAGGAATTCGATGGGTGCGGCATCGAGGGCTTCGAACTTCAGGACCGCCAGTTCCCGCGTCCCGATCGCGGCGGGCGCACTGGCGGCAAGCGGCTCGCGCACCGGCTCCCCCGCGGGCGTGGAGGCGTGGTCCTGCTCGCCAAAGACTTCGAGAACCTGCGGCACGTGCGGCCCCATCCTTCTTCCGTGTTGTTCGTCTTTCACGGTTGCCACCTGCCCCGCGCGGGGACAGGTCACGGCTTGGGTTGGAAAGAAGCGCTCGCGAGGATGGCGTCGAGCGCCGGACGGATTTCCTCGAGGTCCTTTTCGAGCGTGGTGAACGTGAGCACGCCAACGTGCTTCCCCTGGCGGGCGAAGATGCGGCGGAGCAAGATCACCTGTTCGTCTTTGGTGCTATAGCGGATGTCGAGCGCGACGGTTTCCTCGGCGCCGGTAATGGGAGGGGGAAGCGCGGCCTCGATCCGCGGCTCGCGCAGGTACTGGCGCAGCATCGAAACCTGCGCTTCGACGAAGCGTTGCAAAGAGGCGATGCCGAGCATCTCCTCGGTGGCAACAACGTTGCTGGGAAACGCGTCCTTCTCAGCGCGCTGGATGCCGAATTCTCCCTGCGCTTCCCACTGCTCGGGCACCTTGGCAAAGCGCCAACTCCCAACCGTGATCAGGGCCGGCCCCGGCGGAATCTCGGCGGCAGACGGCTTTGGCGTGGCCGACGGCTCGGCGGCGCGCGGCTCGGTCGCGGGCGGTTCAGGCGGATTTTCGGGCACGGAGACGACGACAGGCCCGTGCGCTGGCGGCGTGGGCATTGTTTGCGATGGTAGGGTCACGGCTGCGGCTGGTTTCGTCTCCGGAGGCTCGGAGGGAGTCGCTGGCGCCGGGGCGGAAGGAGTGGGCGCGGCCGCGGCGGGCCTGGTAGTCGATGCCTGTTCTTCCGCAATGATTCGCGCCACGAAAACAGTTCGTCCGGATCGAATCTCGTCACCATCGGAAAGCACCGCTTCAGTGATGCGAGCGCCATTGAGATAGGTGCCGTTGCTGCTCTTGCGATCCTGGATCCGGTTGCGATCGGCCCCGCACTCGACGGCGAAGTGCACACTTGACATGAAAGAGTCGTGAGGAACGGCGAAATTGGCCCGGTCCGGCGCGCGCCCAATCGTCAACGTGCTCCCATCCGGCACGGCAATTTTCTTGCCGGCAAATCTGCCTCCTTTCACTTCGAGAATCAGCGCCACAATTCGCTCTCCAGATTAGCCTGCGTCATCGGGTGATGAGTGGCCCATTTTAGCAACGTCTGGCCAGCGGGTCGGAACGCGGATACAGCCCGCGACAGACCCTTCCCTGCCGGGGGTAGCGAAGCCACGCCTGACGGCACTGGGGGAAACGCCGAAAGAGCCACGGAAGCGCGCTGTGTTCCCGGCGTCATGCCAAAGTAGGGCTCAGCCACCAATCAGCACCGTGAAGCAGCCGAGGACGATCACGCCGCCGTGAGCCGTCTGGTCGCCGATGCGCGCCGCAGGCAGATTGCCAATCAACACCGTCGTCGAGCCCTTGACGATCACGTCGGGCGGGCCGACGCAAGTGAGTTGGTCGGTGACGCGTGCCGCGGGCAGATAACCGATCAGAACGGTCGGCTCGCAGGGTGGCAGAATGGGACCGCCGACGTGCGGGACAGGGCCGTCGGACTCCGGGCAGGTGTGCATGTCGGTGACGCGCGCTGCTGGCGGCATTTCGATAGCCTCCTTTTCCTGAAATCAGTTCAGCTTGGTGCCCTTGCTGCCGTCGTCGGCTGTGTCGGGCACTTCGGGGCTTTGCACTTCCGGCCCCGGAGCCGCGCCGGCCGCACCGCCGCTATTGATCAGAACCAGCGGGCCTGAAATCGCAACGCCTTCCGGGCCGAGGTTCACGAAGGCGTCCCCGGCCTTGATGGTGAGTTCGACTCCGGACTCGATGACAACATTCATGCCCGCCTTCAGATGAATCACCTCACCGGCCTCATGCGCGTAGCTCGTTCCCGTTTTCTCGTTGAGTGCCTGGGCCACTTGCAGGGACATGCTGGCGCCTACTTTCTGATTAAACGAAGTGCCTACCTGGGAGTGCAGCGCGCCTTCGACCTTTTCCTTCTGGTCGCCCTTGACAATCAAATGCCGATCCGCGCCGACGAACTCGCGCGATTGCTTTTCGACACGCAGGTCCATGTCCTGTTCCGCGTTGATGAAAATCTGCTCGGAGCCCTTTTTGTCCTCGAAGCGGATTTCGTTGAAGTTGGCGCTGCCGCCGTCCTTTGAGCTGCGCGAGAGCAGCGTGCTCCGCGTGCCGTAATCGGGCAGTTTGTAAGGCACCGTCTGATCGGCGTTGTAAACGCGGCCCGTGATAATCGGCCGGTCGGGGTCGCCCTCGAGAAACTCGATGATCACTTCCTGGCCGATCCGCGGAATCCACATCGCACCCCAGCCCTGGCCGGCCCAGACTTGGGAAACGCGAATCCAGCAGGAGCTATTTTGGTTGTGCTCGCCCACGCGGTCCCAGAAGAACTGCACCTTCACGCGGCCGTATTTGTCGACGTAGATCTCTTCTCCGGAGGGTCCGACGACCACGGCGGTTTGCGGTCCGTGGACAAGCGGTTTGGAGGTAATGCGCGGCGGACGGAAGGGGACGCTGGCGGGAATGCAGGTGAACTCGTTCACATAGGTGAATTGTTCGGCCCCGCCGGTGGTGTAACTCTCGCCGAGCGAGGCCTGGTGGCGGACGGCGGTGAGCAGGTAGGAGTTGTTCATGCTCGCCACCGGATAATTTTGCAAGGTGAATTTGTAGCCGGAGGTGAAGGCGCGGCAACCGCTTTTGCCGCGGGCCACCTGCACCGCGGTTTCTTCTTCCTGCATCCGGATTTTCGCGAGCGATGTGCCGTCCGACTGCGTCTTGTATTTCCCCGGATAGTCGTAGATTTCCAGACCGTTGTTGCCGGTATATGACAGCACCGTCGGCTCGCTCGCCAACAGGCTCGCGGTCGGCATCTCGAAATTGTAATCGGTCAGGGAGTACTTGCCGGTGCGCAGGTCCAGGCCGAGGTCCCACTGCTCGATGACGTCCTCGTTTTCCAGTCCGCCGCCGGCGACGTTGTAACCCACGGACGACTGGCCGGGGCAGTCCCCGCACGCCGACGGGGAGTCAGCCATCACGAGCGTGTGCTTGCTCTCTTCGTGCTCGAAAAAATAGAAGATGCCGTACTCTTCCATCAGCCGCGATACAAATTGGAAATCGCTCTCGCGGTACTGGACGCAATAGACGCGCTTTCCGTATTCGGCGGTCAGGCTGCTTTTGTAGTCGGTGAAACCGCGGTCCTTGAAAACCTTCTCGATGATTTCGGGAATCGTCATGTCCTGGAAAATCCGGCAATCGCCTGTTTGCGTGAGGAACCAGAGCCAGGGCACGACCTCCATGTGATACCGGGTGAATTGCGGGCCAACGCCGCCCTGCACGAAACGGCTGACGAACCCGTTGATATAGCGCGGGCTGCTGTCGCCCAGAGTGATGCGAATCGTCACTCGCTGGCCGATGATGTCCTTGGAGGAAATGCTCTGGCTTTCCGAGAGCAGGTCCAGGTGGAAGGCGAAAAGGCGGGAAATGCCTTCCTCTCCGCTGAATCCCGCAAGCAGGAGCTTATCCTTGCCGAGCGGGGTGTCGATGGCAATCAGTCGATTATCCTGAGTATAGCTCATGTCTCGAATACACCGCACTTTCCGCCGGCGGAAAGCCGTTTCGGGCAAGCCCCAGCCACGCCAACGCCGCGCGGATCTTTTCTGGCGCCGACCCCTCCGGCGCGGCGCTTTCAGCCCCGCCTACAGGGAATAGGTGAACGACCTGTCCTCGTCGATGCCGACGTGGATCGCGGTCAACTTTTCTCCCTCGGCCATGCGGCCCAGAATCTGGCGCGACATATCCGGCAAGAGCGAATTCGTCAGGATGTTATCCACGTTGCGCGCGCCGCTTTCGACTTCCGTGCAGCGTTTGGCCACTTCGTCGACCAGCGCCGGATCGTAGGTGAGCTTGACGTGATGATTCTCCTCGATGCGGCGCTGAATCTTGCCAAGCTTCAGGACGATGATCTTCTTGAGCGCCTCGTCGCGGACCGGGTAGTAGGGCACCAGCACCATCCGGCCGAGGAAAGCCGGTTTGAAGATCTTGTTCAATTCTGGCTTCATCGCGTTGACTAGGGCCGGCGGGGCCGGCATGGTTTCCGGGTCGGCGCACAGGCCCATCATCTGGTCGGTGCACGCGTTGGTCGTGAGGATGATGATGTTGTTCTTGAAATCGATCTGGCGACCCTCGCCGTCTTCCATCATGCCCCTGTCGAACACCTGGTAGAAGAGTTCGAGCACGTCCGGATGCGCTTTTTCCACCTCGTCGAGCAGCACCACCGAATACGGGCGCCGGCGCACCGCTTCGGTGAGCACGCCGCCTTCGCCGTAGCCGACGTAGCCGGGCGGCGAGCCCTTCAGCGTGGAAACGGTGTGCGATTCCTGGAACTCGGACATGTTAATGGTGATCAGGTTGTGCTCGCCGCCGTAGAGCAGGTCGGAGAGCGCCAGCGCCGTTTCCGTCTTGCCCACGCCGCTTGGCCCCACCAGCATGAAGACGCCTACGGGCCTGTTGGGATCGTCGAGGCTGGCGCGCGAAGTCTGAATGCGCTGGCTGATCGCCTCGAGCGCGTGGTCCTGGCCGATGACGCGGTTGCTGAGCAGGGTGCGCAGCGAGAGGATCGTCTGGATCTCGTCCTTCATCATCTTGCCCACGGGAATGCCGGTCCAGGCCGAGATGACTTCGCCGACGATCTGCGCGTCGACGCAGACGCGGATCAGGCCCTCCTCGCCCTGCAGCGCCGAGAGTTCCGATTCGAGCTTGGCGAGGTTCGTCCTCAACTCGTCTGGTGTGAGCTGAGGCTCAGGTGCCGGCGCGGGAGCCGTGGCGGCTGCCTGGCCGGCGACCTGCGCCGGGCCATCGGGAGCCGCAGGGGCCGGCGGAGCGGCACTCGCCCCGGCGACGGTTCCTTCAAGCCTGGTGCGGATGTCGCGAATCTGGCCGACTAGTTCGCGCTCGCGACTCCACCGCTCGCGCAGCGCGGCGAGTTGCGCTTCGGTTTCGCTCGCCTGTTTGGCAATTAGTTCCAGGCGCTCGGCATGATCGGCGCCGACCGCCGCTTCGCGTTCGAGGATGCGCCGCTGCACCGCCAGATCGTCGATTCGGCGCACTGCGTCCTCAATCGCAGGCGGCGTGGCATTCTGCCCGAGCGACAAGCGGGCGCAAGCGGTGTCGAGCACGCTCACCGCCTTGTCCGGCAGTTGCCGGCCGGCCAAATACCGGTTCGAGAGCCGCACCGCGGCCGCGACTCCTTCGTCGAGCACGCGAACCTTGTGATGTTTCTCGAGTGAGCTGACGGTGCCGCGCATCATCACCATGCACTGCGATTCGGTCGGCTCTTCCACCTTCACCACCTGGAAACGGCGTGCGAGTGCCGGATCCTTCTCGAAATATTTCTTGTATTCGGACCAGGTGGTGGCGGCGATGGTGCGAAGCTCGCCGCGCGCGAGCGCGGGCTTGAGAAGGTTGGCAGCGTCGTTTTGCCCGGCCTGTCCGCCGGCGCCGATCATCGTGTGTGCCTCGTCGATGAAGAGGATGATCGGCGTGGGCGAAGCCTTCACCTCTTCAATCAGCTTCTTGAGCCGGTTTTCGAATTCGCCCTTCACGCCGGCGCCGGCCTGTAGCAGCGCCAGGTCGAGCGTGCGGACAGTTGCGTTTTTCAGCGGCGGCGGCACGTCGCCCTGGGCCACGCGCAGGGCAAAGCCTTCGACCACGGCCGTTTTGCCCACGCCGGCCTCACCGGTCAGGATTGGA
Organism: Acidobacteriota bacterium; assembly: GCA_021832085.1. GTDB lineage: Bacteria > Acidobacteriota > Terriglobia > Acidiferrales > UBA7541 > JAKASX01. The sequence continues at coordinate 8,510 of JAKBLM010000027.1, forward strand.
TTGTTCTGCCGGCGGCGGGTGAGGATATCGATGACTTGGCGAATTTCGAAATCGCGCCCAAGCACGGGATCGATCTTCCCCTGCCGCGCGTTTTCGGTCAGGTTCACGGTGAATTGATCGAGACCGGGCGTTTTGCCGCCGGCCTTCGGCGCCGCGCCGGGCGTCCCGGGCGCGGCCGCCTCGACGGCAGGGTAAGTTTCTTCGCGGGAATCGGCAATGATCGCCTCGAAATCCTTGCGCAGTGCCTCGGCCTCGATCTTCTGGAATTCGCGGCTCACCTCGCGCATCAGCCGCGAAAGCTCGCTGTCGGTTTGCAGCGCGAGGATCGTGAAGCCTGTGCGCACCTGACCGGCGCCAAAATCGATTGAGCCGATCGTCCACGCCTCGGTCAGCATTTTCAACACCGTCGGGCTGAGCGCCGGCGTGCGGGCGTTTCCGGATTTGAGCTTGTCGAGGCTGCGGGTCAGCTCGGCGGCCAGGCGCGAGCTGTCGATGCCGAAATGCTTGACGATTTTCTCAAAATCGCCATCGGTGGTCTCGAGCAGCTTCATCAGGTAGTGTTCGACTTCGATGTCGTAGTGCGTGCGAGAAAGGCACAGCCCCGCGGCGCCCTCGAGCGCCGAGCGGGTCGAATCGTTGAGCTTCCCGATCAATGATTTTAGGTTGACGCCCATGGTCCTTCCTTCTTCTTAGAGGTTCAAGATCGTATCGCACGGATCGCGTCCAAGCGGGGCTGACTTCAGCCACGAAGCCCATCCCAGCCGCAGGGGTGTTGCGCTTTCGGGATCGAGTTCACAGCGGGGCACGTCTTCGCGGTTGAGGATCAGCTGCGCCTCGAAGTCGACGCCGTCATTGGCAAAGAAGCGCACGATCGAGCGAAGCGGCTCGAAGGCGCCGCCGTCGGGGAGAAACTCGCGATACTGCGCGAGCGGCATGGGCCCCAGCTTGATGCGCACGCGCGACTGCTGGTCCCAAATTGCGTCGCCCACCACCGCGCCGCCGCCCAGGCGTTGCGATTCGCCTTCCTCTTCTTTCATGTGGCACTGCGTGTCCGGCGCCAGTTCGTACCACGCGCCGACAAACTCCTCCACTTCGGCGCGCACCTGGAAATAGTCGCTGAGAATGCCTTCGAGCGCCGTCGCCGAGCGCGAGTGCATCGCGAGCAGCCCCAAATAGTGCAGCAGCGCTTCGTCGGGCACCGCGAGCCGCTCTTGCAACCCCTCCGTGCCCAGTCCGACAAGATCGCGCAGGTGATGACTGAACAGGTCCTCTTCCTTGAGTTGGTAGGTCACCGGGAAGCGGTACTTCTCCCAAGCACGGTAGAAAAAGGAAATCATCCGGTGATGGAAAATGTCGAGGAACGAGCGCAGCGTCGTATCCTTGGCTTGGACACGCTCGTTGACCAGTTCGGTGTAGCAATAGGGCAGCACGCCCATCGGACCGGTCAGCCCGAAGAAATTCACGGTCATGTGCGCCGGCTGGTCCGGCTTGTCTTCCGGCCAGTCGATCTGCTGGACCTGGCTGCCGGGGAAGGCGATTGCCGGGTTGGCGCCGAAATGCACGGCTTCCTGCTCCGGATTGGTAAAGCGACCGACGGGTTGGCGATCGGCGCGGAGGCGCTGGAGCAGCGTGACGGCCTGAAAGAATTCGAACGAGCAGCCTTCTTCCCGCAGCAGACGGGCAAGCAGCGAATCGCTCAGATCAGGAGTTTGCGGCCGGCTCGTGGCTGCCATTCGTGCAGCGCCTCCTTTCTTTGCTGGGTGGTGACGACCAGTTGCGTGAAGCTGTTCAGCGTGGCGTTGAGCGCCAGAAAGCGCTCGAGCACGCTGGCGAAAAGAAACGCGCCGCCGCCGGTGAATCGTTCCTCGTCCAACTCGATCTCGATGCGCTGTCCGCGGGCAAAGGTGATGCCGTTTTCCGAGGAGACGCGGGCGAATTGGCGGCTGCTGCGGACGCGCTGGATGCTCTCGACGACGTTTTGCGAATAAGCGCTCTGGCCGAAATCGTAGAGCCGCAGGATCTGTTGCAGCGCCTCCTTGCCCTCTTCAACGATTGAGAGATAGTTCAGCGAGAGGTGCGAGATCAGCCGCCAGAAAGCCGCTTTTCCCGTCGACGGCTGGATCGCCGGCGTCGGTTTACGCAGCGCGACGATCCGCTTGAACGACGAAGCCCCTTCCAGCTCGAAATCCCCGCTCTCCCCGCCGAAAGGCAGCCGCGCCGGCAGCCCGCGATTCGTGCAGGTGGCGTGGATCGAGAGGATATTCGCGTCGGGATCCATTGGCCACATCGAGAGGTCGACGAGCGAGAGGAAAATGTCGGTTCCCTCGTCGTTTGCGCGCGTGGACGGGCGCCGCCGCGCCAGCCAGTAGCAGGCCGGCTTGCTCGTGCGGCCCGCGTGGCGCAGGGAATAGAAGGGCTCGAAGGTCGAGGTCTCCTGCGTGGAAGTGTTGATCGCGGTGACCTCGTCGATCGAGAAAATCTCCGAAGCATAGGGCCGCCGCACGTCGGGGATTACCGGATACTCGTAGCGCCGCTGGCTCAGCTGAATCGGTTCGGCCACCTGCGGAAACAGATTGACCACCGGCGCGCAGCCCAGCCGAAAGGTCTTCTTCGAAAGCTCCAGTTCTAGCCGCTGCCGCCGGTCTTCGCCTTCCACGTCCGAGATAAGAAAGACGAACTCGACAGCGTTGGTGAATCCGGCTTGCCAGACGTCGCGCAGGCCAGTGAGATCCACGAAGAAAAATTTCTCGGGAAAAGTGAAGTACTCCATCAGGAGGCGATGGCCGAGAAAGGAGCCATGCGCGGCGGGGAGCAGCCCTTCGTCTTCGGCGAAGCCCACCGGTTGCAGCGCAGAAGCGGGCAGGCTGACCGGCATTGCTTTCGATCCGGGCGTCGGATCGCGCACGAGGATACGATTCAGCCGGCTAAAGAGCAACTCGTAGACCATGTGAATCAGGGCGCTCTCGCCGTCGAGATAAAACCGCAGTTGGTCGATCTTCAGGTCCTGCAAATTCACGTCGGGTGCCGCGTGGAGTTCCACGCGGATGGCGCCATTGCTGTCGACGGCCTTCACCGCCGGCTGCAGCCGACTGGGCGCGCGCCACTCCCCGGCCGTTACCGAAAGCGGCCACAGTGTGGTCCGGTAGCAGGTGCGAAAGGTGCAGGGAACGCCGCCGACCGGCCGCGAATAAAGCGAGCAATGCCGTGGAATTTCAAGGCCGCTCGTCAGTTTGCCCTTTTCCGGGTCGAGCTCAAATTGGACGACCGAGAGCGAGGGAATTGGCCGGGTGAGCTGCGGATAGACGACCGAAAGCAGTGCTTCGCTGATTTCGGGAAATTCGTCGTCGAGCTTCAGATGGACCCGGGCGGCCAGGAAGGCGAAACCCTCGAGCAGCCGTTCGACGTGAGAATCCTCGCACTTGGCCGGCTCGAGCGCCAGCCGCGAAGCCACCTTCGGATATTTCTCGGCGAACTGGAGGGCCAGCTTGCGCAAATAGTCGAGCTCGCGCTCGTAATAGAGCAGCAGGTCATCGCGCATCAGCCGCTCCCGTCAACCGGCACGCGCTGCTTTTCAGCTCGATCACCGTGTCGAAGGAAACCGGCTCGGGCGTGGGGTCCATCAGCAGCAGCGCCTCGATGCGGAATCGAAGTTCCTGCAGCCCCGCTGCCTCGCTCTCAACCGGCAGGATTTGCACGTTGGCCAGCCGCGGCTCGAACAGCCGGATCGTGGCGACCAAATGGCGCAGCAGCTTCGCGCGGTCGCTCTGCGATCCCATCGTGTAGCTGGAAAAATCGGGCAGGCCGTAGACGTAGACCGAGCGATTCACCTCGCGCAGCGTTTCCGGCGGCTCCAGAAAGATCCGGCGGCTGTTGAGCAGCCAGTCGAGATCGCGATGCACGGCGCGCTTGTTCATGCGCACCGATTGTGCCGGGCTCAGCGGAGCCTCCACCTGGCTCTTGGGTTCGCGGTCGATCAGACGGTCCAGAACCGAGAGCGTGACCGTTACGCCGCCTTGGCTTCGCGCCATTTCGCCTAACCTATGCTTGCCGCGCGGACGGGATCGAGGCGGCAGATGCGCTCGAAGAACTTTTGCCGGGCGTTGGCGTCGTCGCGCACCCGCGCACTCATATTCATCACTGTTACCAGGGCTGCGGCCACCAACTCCTTCTCTTCCCAATCATCGATGTTGTGCGCTTCCATCGCGGCGATCAGGTCGTCCAGCAGCGGCTGCGCCATTGCGTCCTTCCCTGCCGCCACGCAAATCTCCGCCAGTTGCAGCGTGCGCAGGAACCGTCCGCGGCCCGAGCGTTGCCGCGCCAGTTCCCGGCTCATGATTTCGATCGCTTTGTCTGCCTGCCCCGCATTCAGGGCCTGCTGGGCGAGCACGTGGCTGTCGACCACTTTGGCGGGCCAACCGGGTGAAAGAAGGGAATCGCCGGAAGATGCAGACGCGGCCGGAGCGGGTGACGGCACCACAGCGGCATCGGCTGCGGGGCCGACCGCGCAATCCTGCGCCGCTTCGGGATCGGCTCCATCGGCCGGTGCGAGGGATGAGTGCGGGACGGCCGCGGCACTCGCAACAGCGGGCGCGCCAGGCCACGGGGCAAGCAATTTCCGAAGCCAAGCGCGCGTTTCGTCATTGGCGGCGGGTGTGTCGTCGAGCAGGTTCGCGTGGAGAAGCTCGGGAACGTCGTGCAGCAGCGCGGCGAGTTCGGACTGGATGGCTGCGGCGATTGCCGCATAGTCGTCACCGAGGGCATGGCAGGCCTCGACGATGAGGCGTTGCAGGTCGAGCCAGCCCCGGCTGCACGGCAGCGACATCGCATTTTCGCCCGCCTCGAGCAGTTCGTTCCATTGTTTCGCCAACGCGTAGCGCTTGAGCTGCTGGCGCAGTTCGGTTGGCGGACCCTCGAGCAATGTGGGATCGGAAAGATGCGCCGCGGCGCGCAATTCGCCCCAGCGTAGGCCCCGCATCATCAGGTACGGAGCCGGGCTGCGCGGCTCGCGCTTGCGCAGAAACGCGGCGGCCTTGGCCACGCTGGCGATCGCCTCGCGGCGGTCGGGCGGCTCAGAACTCGTGAGAACCGAAATCGTGATGCTCGATGCGGCGGAGGCAGGGCGAGCGGCTCCGGCCTCGCGCGGCTCTTCTCCTTCAACCACCTCGACGGGAATTTCTTCCACCGGGTCGGGCTCGGTCTCGCGCTTCTTGTCGAGCAGTGCGTGCACCACGTGGCGTACTTCCTCGATTGCCTCTTTCAGCTTGGTAAAAGAAGGGGCAACATCGCCGCATTTTTCTGTGGTGAGCTCGTCGAGGGTTTTCAGCGTGGCGAGGCATGTGTCGAGGTCTTTCTCCGCCTGCACGTAGAACACCTTGGGCGTTTCCTCGAAGGCCTTGTCGAACTCTTCGGGCGTGAGCTTGCCCGCGGCGATCTTCTTTTCCCGCTCCTGCGCCTTTTCCTTGCTGTCCGCCTCGGCTTCGTAGCCGACGGACCGGGACTCCTTGTATTGCAGGTAGCCGTGGCCGGCTTTGTTGATCGGCACCTGTTTCAGCGGGATGATCAGTGCCGACCCCAGCCATTCGAGCGGCGCCGCGCGCAGTTCGGCATCGCCATCTTCGATCGGTGGGTAAAGCGTGTCCCAGAAATCGCGGCAGAGGCGCAGGCAAATTTCCACGCCCTGGCGCAGGCCGGCGAAGCCCTCTGTGTGGAGCAGCGCCTCGGTCAGCCACGCAGCCAGTTGCAGGTCTTTCGTCTTTTCCGCCAGCGCATCCTGGGTCAGCTTGATCACCTGCGGAAACTGGGCAACTTTTCGCTCGTGCGCCCAATCTCCCTGCGCCATATCGTCGTCCTGGCGCCGCGCTTCCTTGATCTTGTCGTAGAGGAGAAGCGTGGTGTCGTAGCGGACGTCGACGCCGCTGGGATTCTCGCCGGGGATGGGTTTCAGGATGTCGTCGCGCAAAGGCATGATTGCGCCGTCCCGATTAACTTGCTGCCGACGGACTGGCCGCCTGCGAAGGGGTGAAATTCAACGACCGGATTTCCAGAAAGGGGATTTCCTCGCCATCGACGAGGAGGGTTTTCTGGCCCGAGGGATATTCGCGCCCTTGCTCGTCGGCCGCCCAGGACGTTATGCGCCCGAGCCAGACCGCAGCGTCGGGGTCCTTCCAGGAAAAGGGATAGATCGCCGGAATCAGCACTTCGCCGAGTTCGGTGCCCTTGAAGGAGGGCCCCGTGCGTACCAGCGCCGGCGTCCAGAGCGTGTCTCGCAGCCGGGAGGGCCTCGGAATTTCAATCGAATCGATGTGCTCGAAGGGAATCCAGAGATAGGCGCCCGCGGCGAAGACTTCGAGCCGGGCCCCGATGTCGGGATCGGCGTCGCGCAGCGACGTAAACGGCTTGCCGTTCAGCGTGCCGGCGCGCACTTTCGGCTCCGAATCGGCGGGGAAGTTCTCCTTGGCGAAAAGTTCGTGGCGCGTCTTCTCCGCGTGAAGCGCGGCGAAGTAAACGATCGCGCCCATCTCGGCGTCCTTGCCGCCGCGCGCCAACGCGGCGAGCTGCTTTTCGGCGCGATCGTATTCGCCGCTAAAGCAAAGCAGCTCGAAGAGGAAGGTGCGTCCGGCGACGTCGGTCGGGTGTTCACGGAGGCTGGCCGTAAGTTCCTGAGCGGCCTCGCGCACTTTTCCCGCTTCGAAAAACTGCTTCGCTTTGTTGGCGGTTGGCATGGCGTCTGGTCGAGCCGCCCTACCAGGCCTTCAGGGTCTGGACGTCGAAGCCCTTGTTGACGAAGCCCTTCAGGTTCTTGTCCACTTCGGGGTTGTAGCTGACCTTGATCTTCTTGAAAGCAAAGCTCAGGCTTTCGGTCGGATTCTCGCTCGAGCCGGAAAGCTGGATGCTCGTGATCACCGCGTCTTCCATCTCGATCTTGAAATAATCTTCCTGCTTGTCGCCCATCGGCTTGTCGTAAACGATTTCCACCTTTTTCAGGAAGTCGCCGCTGATGCAGTTTTGAAAAAGCAAAGGCGAGGTCTTGTCCACCGCCTTCATTACCGAGACGTCGCTGAAGTCAGCACGGCCCGCCCGGCTCTCGCCACCGGCCTGGTTGAACGAAGTCGGCAAAGAGCCGCCAAAACTGAAGGAATAAATATCGATTGCGTTCTTGCGGCTGGTGCTCTCCCCGTCCACGCCCTGAATGATCAGATATGCATTGACTGCCATCTCGTCTTTTCTCCTTTTACGCTGTCCCGCTTAAAGATGAAGTGGAACCGCACCAAAAACGTTGAACAAATCCGCCCCGTTCCATTCGCCCGGAACAGAACTCCGCGGCGCTATTTCGCCGGCGCCGGAAGTTCCGCCACCAGTCGCAGGGAAACGGTCAGTTCGTCGAGCTGGAAGTGTGGACGCAGGAACGCGACCGCACGATAGACGCCAGGCTTTCCGGCAACCTCGGCGACTTCGATGCGCGCTTCGCGTAACGGCCGCTCAGCCTTCGTTGCCGGCGAAGCCGTGTCGTCGGGTGTCACGTACTTCGTGATCCAGCGGTTCAGGAAAGTTTCCGCTTCCTCGCGCGACATAAAGCTGCCGATCTTGTCGCGCATCATCGCCTTGAGGTAATGCGCGAAGCGGCTCACGGCCATGATGTAAGGCAACTGCGTCGAAAGCCGCGCGTTGGCATTGGCCGAGTCGGAGTCGTACATCTTCGGCTTCTGGCAGGTCTGCACGCTGAAAAACGCCGCGTAATCGGTGCCCTTGCAGTGCACGAGCGGCACAAAACCGAGATCGGCCAGCTCCTTTTCGCGCCGGTCGGTGATCGGGATCTCCGTCGGGCACTTCAGCGCCACGTCGCCTTCGTCGGTGTAGAAGTTGTGGACCGGCAAACCCTCCACCAGCCCGCCGCCTTCCACGCCGCGGATCGCCACGCACATGCCGTAGAGCGCATGGGATTCGGTCATCTTCGCGCCCAACGCGTAGGCCGCGTTCATCCAGAGGTATTTGGAATGATCGGTGCCGTCGACGTGCTCCTCGTAGGCGAACTCGTCGATCGGCTTGCTGTCCTTGCCGTAGGGCACGCGGGCGAGGGTGCGCGGCAGGCACAGCGCCACGTAGCGGGAATCCTCGCTCTGCCGGAACGATTTCCACTTCGCGTACTCGGTGCTGTCGAAGATCTTCGCCAGGTCGCGCGGCGCGTCGAGCGAGGTGAAGCTTTCGAGGTTGAACAGGCTGGGGTCGGCCGCGCTGACGAACGGCGCGTGCGCCTGCGCCGCGACGTGAGAGATGCCTTCGAGCAGCGCCATGTCTTCGGGGCCCTTGCCGAATTCGTAGTCGCCGATCAGCGTGCTGAAGGGCGCGCCGCCGAAGACGCCGTATTCTTCCTCGTAGACCTTCTTGAAGAGGGCGCTCTGGTCGAATTCCGGAGCCTTTTCGATGTCGCGCAGCAGCTCCTTCTTCGTCACGTTCATCACGCGGATCTTCAGGCCCTCGCCGGTCTCGCTATGATCCAGCAGGTATTTCAGTCCGCGCCAGGAGCCCTCCAGCTTCTGGAACGAGGGGTGGTGCATGATCTCGTTCAACTGGATCGAAAGCAGGTGATCGATCTGCGCGATGCGGGCGTTGATCATCATCTCCGCATCCTTGGCGATGGTCATCGATCCTTCGAGCACCTGCGCCACGAATTCCTTCACCAGATTCCTTCCGCGTTCCCGCGCGGATTGATCGGTGGCCAGTCGTCCTTCCTCGACAATCTGGTCGAGCAGTCCGAGCTCCTTGGTCTCGGCCTGTGCGGCGCCTTGTTGCGCCGCCGCCTTGGCATCAGCCATTGGACCCTCCCTCGCCGTTCTCGTTTTTCTTGCTCCCGATTTCACCCTTCAGTTTTTCCAGCTTCTCGGTATTGCTCACCGCGTCCAACAGCGCTTCCTCGAGCTTGTCGTTGCCCTGGAGCGAGCCGCGCAGGTCCGCGAGGTGCGTGCGCAGGTCCATCAGTTCCTTGAGCGGTTTCACCTGCTTGGCCACGTTGGCGGGTTCGAAATCCTCCAGCTTGCGGAACTTCAGGTCCACTTTGAGCTGCGGCGCGTTCGGGTCCTCGCTGAGCTTGTTCTCAACGGCGAAGGAAAGGTGCGGTTTCATCCCCTCGAGTACGCTATCGAAATTGTCGGGGTTCACCTCGACGAATTTGCGGTCTTTCAGTCGCGGCAGTGGCTGCTCCGGGTGGCCGGTGAAATCGCCGAGAACTCCGGCGACGAACGGCAGTTCCTTCACTTCGATCGCGCCACCCACCTCGACGTCGTAGGTGATCTGGACGCGGGGAGGACGCACGCGGTCCAGCTTATGCTGTGCGCTTTGCCTGGCCATGGAATGCCCTTCCTTTCTCAGTTTTCTGGAATTTTCGAAGCGCTCTGTGGAGAAGCGCCGCGTCTTGCGCGCGGCGGCTGGAGCCTGCTCTGAATGCAAAAATGCGAAGAAAACGGGGCGAAAGAGCTAAGCTCTCGCCCGCAGCAACCGCAGCGACCAAGTGGCTTCCCCCACGCGGAAGATTTGGCGTGCACGGTTGTATCATCAGGCACGACGAGTGTCAAGATGCGGATCATTTTTGCCGCATCGGGAGCGAAATAGCTTGCTCAATCAGGGCATCCGCGGCCTCGTGCGGCCTGGAAATGCCCGCGGATGCCTTCCCCAAGGGTTGCTCTTTGGGAAGTGCTGCCGGAGCAGCGGGCAGCGCGCTCGAACTGACGATTTCGCCCCCCACCGCCCTCCGGCTGCCAGCCGTGGATATAGCGGACCGGCCTAGATTCGCCAAATCAGATTGGTCGTGCGATCATTTTCCGCGCCCGGTGGGGGAAGACCTGCGATTCGCCGCGCCTGGGGAGAATCGCACGGACGCGATTTCAGCCTCGCCCCCATCCGAGCGTTTGCTCGGGAGCCCGCCCGGCCCCGCAGCGCACATTTTCGAAGAGGGTGGTTCCCATGCTTGAACTGCTTCCTGCCGCGCAGGCCGAGCGCTTGCGGCGCTTCTTTGGCGAGTCCGGCTATGACGAAAAGAGCTTGGGCGAGACGCTCGGCCTTGTCGAACTCCCCTCCGTCCGTCAGCGCAATGTTCCGCGCCTGCTCGACCGCACCAGCCGCCCCGGGCCGCTGACGATTTTGCTGCGCTGGTTCTGGATTGGCATTGCGCAGCCGGCTGCGGTTGTCGCCCCTTTCGTGCCCGCTGCGATCGTCGATCTGCTGCTGGAAAGCCGCTTGTTGAGCCGTCAGAACGATCAGCTCGTTCCGGGCGCCATGCTGGTGCCTTACGACGGCTTCCTCGTGGCTTCGCATCACACCTCGCGGATCGACGCTGCCGATCCGGAACTGGTGCTCTGGCCGAACCCGACCACCAGGCTTCTACTCCGCTTCACCATTCGCCGCCCGGCGCGCCAGGCGCTCGATCTGGGCGCCGGGACCGGCATGCTGGCTCTGGCCGCGGCGGCACACAGTCAAAATGTGTTGGCAACCGACCTGAATCCGAAGGCGGTCGAATTTGCCCGCTTCAACGCCTGCTTGAACGGCATAACGAACGTCGAGTGCCTGCCAGGCGACGGCTTCGCCCCGGTCGCCGGGCGCAAATTCGACCTGATCATGAGCAATCCGCCATTTTTCATCACGCCCGGCAGTCAATTCCTGTTTTGCGACAATCCGATGGATCTCGACGGGCTTTGCCGTGAGCTCGTCAAGCAGGCGCCCGCCCATCTCGAGCCGGACGGCTACTTCCAGATGCTCTGCGAATGGGTGCAAATCGCCGGCCAGGACTGGCACGAGCGGCTCGGCGAATGGTTTCAGAACAATGGCTGCGACGCGTGGGTGCTCAAGGGCAGCACCGTCGATCCCTCCAAGTACGCACAGGAGCGCATCACCGAGATCACCAATTCCACCGAGCACGACCGCAAGTTCTACGACGATTTCATGGGGTATTACCGCCAGCGCGGTGTGGAAGCAATCCACAAGGGTTTGGTGGTGATGCGCCGGCGCCGGGGCCACAACTGGGTGGTGATGGAAGATATTGCCGACGCGCCGCACGAGCCGTTTGGCGACGCGATCGAGCGCCGCTTCGCCGCCCGCGATTTCCTCGCCGCCCATCCTACCGACGAGCGGTTGCTCGAGGCCAAACCGCGGCTTTCGCCGCACGCCCGGCTCGAGCAGTTGTTTCAATCGACAGCCGACGGCTGGCAACCGGCTTCGCTCACCTTGAAGCTGACGCGAGGTTTCCCGACCTCGGTTGGCGTGCAGATGCTCGTGGCCGAATTCCTCGGCGCCTGCAACGGCTCGCGCACCCTCCGGGAAGTGATCGATGGGCTCTCGGCTCGCGTCAACGCCCCGCCCGAGCGTGTGCGGAAGGAATGCCTCGATGTGATTCGCCACCTAATCGAATACGGCTTCGTTTCGTGCGGAGAGTCGAAATCCTTGACTCCCGGATAATTCCGCTTACATAATCCCCCGGGCATGATTGGGCTTGTCGGGGCAGGGTGCGTCGAAGGAAACGGCGACAGAGCCGAAGCGAGGGCTGTCTGGCTATGGCAAAACTGATCGGTAATATTCGCGTCACCGCCGTTGCCGCAAGCGAGGGGACGCGCTCGCATTTCGAAATCGTCTTCGTGCCTTACTCGGGGCGGCTGGCGACGAAAACCGTCAGCGTCGATAGCTACGACGACTTGGTCGCTTTCCTCACCGAGCTTCGCCTCAGCGAGGACGACGCAACCCGCTGGGCGGGCCGCGTGCGCTCTGGCGGCGTCATCCTCATCCCCAATATCGAGCGAGCCGACAGCCTCCTGCGCGAAAACGGCCTGCTGGCCGACTGATCCAAGCTCCTCCACTCACCCCGCCACCCAGACGATTCCCAGATTGCTGCAACCGTGTGCCACAGCAGGCTGCAATGCGAAGCGGGCGGCGATTGCCTCTGCCTGTCAGAAAGAAACTGAGTGACGCCGCTGGCGGGAAGGTGAAGACGCGGACGACCCTCCGAAGAACTGGAACGCGTCACGCGCGCCGAAATCCTCCTGGTCGAACAAGCGGCGCATCATTTCGTCGAACCACAGCAGAAGCAGCGCGATCACGCTGGATTGCGGCTGATTGGTGAACTTGTGCTGGCCCAGACGGGCCTTCGTGTAAACTTCGGTATTTCTGATTGCGCGGGCGGCTGTGCCGCCCATGCCGAGGTCCTTGCCGGCTTCAGCCGCGCACCAGATTTCCTTGATCAACACTGCCGTCAGGACGACGCACGAGTACTGTTTGGGGGTGACCGCGGCCACGCTGCCACTGGCGTACGGATTATCGCCGACGCTACCCGGTGAAACCCCGTTCAGTCGCGCCAGAGCTTCGATGTCCGTGCGCCGCAGCTTCGAGGGCACGATTTTCTTCGATCCGCAGCGGTAGCATTCGCTGATTTTCAGGCCGGGGGGATACTGCCGCTTGCAGCTCTCGCAGAGCTGCACCTCGGGTGCCACGCGGTAGGCTTGTTGCCAATTAGTGATGTATTCCTGCCAGTTGCCCTTGTCCTGCTTGTAGTATGCTTTTTTGCCCTCCAGGAACGCATCATTCTGGAAATAGAGGTTCTGGTTATTCCTGTCGTAAGCCAGCGGTGCGGTATCCCGCACCAACTGGTCCTGGGACGGGCTGTAGAGCATCGCCATTCCAAAATCGATCAAACGCAGCTTGCCATTGAAGCGCATCAGGTTCTCGCCGTGGATGTCCAGATGCAAAACGCTCACGTCCTGGGTCACATCTACTTTCATGTAGTGCCGCGAGTAATTCTCCAGCCTGCCCAAGTCCTCGAACACGCTCTGGATATCGGCGATGCTCAACATGGTGTAATTTACGCTGCCTTCGCCCAATTCGAGCAGCACGAATTCGTCCCGGCCAATGATCAGGGAATCGATACAAGTCGTCGTCAGCGCGGCTTCGAAATAGCGCATCAGGTAGGAAGTGGTTCTATCGAGACGGCTCCGCGGCGTGTCCCCGCCAAACCCGGGTATTTTGTGCTCGCTGCGCTGGAAATGTTTCAGCGCGTATTTGTGGCCGGTGTCCTCTACGGCCAGGAACACAGCGCCGCCCATCCCACCTTTGCCCAGCATGCGAACGATGTGGACTCGTTTGCCCGAATTGGGGAAGACAACATTGTTTGGATCGAGCCTCTCGCCAAATTCCCGCGCCTCGTCCGAGAGGTCCCTGAATCGCGAGGCCGGAAACTGCCCAAGCATGGTCTTGAGCGTGCTGTCGGACTGGAGGACCTTCATTACTTCGCGGGCAACCACCTCATCCTGCCGGCGCTTGAACTTCTCCAGCAGTTTCCATGCCTGCTCGGCGGCCTTTAAGGTGCCTTTCTTCCTCGAATATTCGAGTAGGCGGTTCTTGATAATGTCGAAACCGCCGCCTTTCAAATGCTCGTCGAAAGCACCAAACGCTCTTGCCGTCGGGGTGACGGCGCGGCGGTTGTTCTTTGAGTTCCAGGCTTGATAGATAGATTCTGCCTCGCTGCGTGCCATTCGATGGCTCCCCCTTGCCTTTGGACTGGACGCGTAGTGATGAAGGGGCCCTGAAGCGGCGGGCATGCGGAGATCGAGAAAGCCCGGACGCCTGCATGCGGGAATCACGTTTGTAAACTGGCGTGAACGTGATGGCCGCGCGCGAAGTATACACCCTTTTTCAGAATCTGAAGTTGCACCACCGGTAAAAGCCAAGGTACGAATTGTCGCACGCTGCGGCTGGAACAAAAGCCGAAAGCGGCAGAGGCGCGGCACGCCGTCGGTCGAAGCTATCGTGCCCGGCCGCATCTCCCATTGCTGCTCGCTGGAGCTCTGCGCCAGCAGCGCAGCGGCATCTTTGAAGAAATCTTTCTGAAAGGGTATGGATTGTCGAGTCCCGCAGCCGTCTCTTAAGCCGGAACCCCGGCCGAAAGCAGCCACTCCGCCTTTGCCCGGACATTGAAGCCCCGCTCACGGGCATATAGAGCGAGTTCCTTGAAGTCCGGAAGATTCTCCACCAGCACGGTCTGGGGGCCCGGCAGGAACCCAATCAACGGAAGGCAATCTGACAACGATCCCTTGGCAAGCGCGAAGTTCCCCGCCTCGTCGTTGTGGTGAACCGCATTGCCGCCATGGTATCCGCCGGCAGTCTGGAGCGCCGTGTTCAGCATCGTCTTCACGTACATCACGCGCGCGCTGACATCGCCAAACCGGTGATGCTCGCGATGACCGCCCGCCTGCAACCGGGTGTCCACTGTATCCATGCGCGCTACGCCGCCGGGAAGTGGAGCGTTCGGCTGTCCGAAGTTCTTCTGCAACTCCCCGGCCAGCCGATGCTGCAACCCCAAGCGGTCACTCTTCCCCATACCCTCCCAGATCGCGAACATGTCGTAGTCGGCCGTTGCGCAAGCCTTGAATCCCCGGTCCTTCGTCCCCGGATTGATCAGGCCCAGAATCGTTTCGTGCCCACGGAACTTGATCGGCTCCACATTCTCGGGATAGATCTGATGAAATGCCGCCGCTCCCTGCCTGTCCACGCACAGCACCAGATATCCCTTCCCGCCTTTGAGCCACGAATTGCCCGCATTACCCACCGGCACAAGGCGCCAATACAGAATCGTGTCGCCCTTCATAGCACGCGAAACTCCCACCCACTCGCCATTGGCAGAGGGTTTCGGGTTGATCAGACCTTTGGCGCGGAGATCGGCCGTCCGCTTCTCCGAAATGACGATCGGCATCACGTCCCCGACCCAGGTCTTATCCTCGACTTTCCCGAACCACCTCTCATGGATGTGCCCCGTCAATGCATCCTTTGTCCAGCCCGCGTTCCGTGCGATGTAACTCGGGTCCTTCGTCAACCGCGGATCGGCGCAGACAAACCCGCTCATCGGTCCCCAGTTGCATGACTTTGTATCGATGCGAAAGCCCTTCATGCTGTAGTTTTCCGCAATCAGTCCCTGCGCCATGCCGCCCGGCTCGCGAAACAGGATGATGCAGTTGGTGCGCTCCGCCACGGTTTGACAAGCCTCGGCGTGGGGGGCGTAGAAGCCTGTTTTCTCACAGGCTGCGTGAAGGTCGGTCTTCATGATACTCCCTTCTCATGGTCGCGGCTTCGGCGGGAGAACACTGTAGTCAGAATTGCCCTTTTGCCGCTCCGGCCGTGCACAGTTTGAATCCATAGGCACGCTGCCCACCGCATTCTCGCGGCCCGCGCGCCCGGGAGGGGATTCGGCAACCGGCGGCGCCTCTTTCAAATGGAGCCGATCAGCGCCCTGCCCGTTCCCCACGCTCTTTCGAGGTCGTTTAGACCTACCCACTCCACCTTCCGGCCAGCGCCCGGAGGGGTTGGGCGATGGACTGGAATCTCACCAGGCGCACGACGTCCTGTCCCTTCAGCGAAACGAGCGGCATCAGGCCGCGGTCCAGAATGCGTTCGGCGGCGTCTTCGGTGAGCAGGGCTTCGGCGCAAGGTTGCAGCGCCTGTTCACCATCACGCTGGTAGACGTGCAGCGGCAAGCCGTCGATCGAAGCAACCGTGCCCGTCCGCATCTCCCATTCCTGTTCGCTGAAGGTCTGCGCCAGGAGCAGCGCCGCGGCGAAAGCCGGATTAGCCCACAGATAATCTTCGTGCGCCGGATCGGCGCCCATCTCCTCGAACGCGAACGAGTCCACGCTCCGCGTGTCCTTGCCGTAAGGCAGCCGCAAGAGGAATCGCGGCAGCAACAAGCCGATTGACGAAGCCTGCGGCAGCCCCCGCAGTGCCGCCCATGCTTCCGCGTCTTCCGGCGCCTGCTCGACGTGCCAATCGCGCGGGCTTGGGGTCTGGCCGAACGACGCGCAGCCGACCAGCCGCGGATCGCCTGCCGCCAGAAACGGGGCGCCAGCCGCGGCGGCGATTTTTCCGAGCCGCCCGAGCAGCTCAGCATCCGCGCGGCCGGGCCCAAAGATGTAGTTGCCGGTGAGCACGGCCCACGGTTCGGCTCCCAGCGTGCCAACGCTCTTCTCGACAAGCAGTTGGTAGAGCCCGCTCTCGCTCAAATCGCCGCCCTCGCCGAGATCGGCGGCCAATTCTTCCTTCGAAACGTCGATCAGGTAGATCTTCAGTTGCATGCCGGTTCCCGCTCGCCGAATCAGGATGAAAATGGCGCGCCAGGCCGCTTCGAGCGCCTGCAAATCCGGCACGTGCAGCAGGGCACGCATCTGCGTGCCAATCGCCTTGTCGATCATGCCGAGCACTTCCGGCTGGCGCGGATCGGCCGCGGCCACCAGATGCGGCTCGGTAACGCGGCGCACGAATTCCTCCAGCTCGTCAGGAGCGCGGGAGGGCCGCTTTTCCGACGATCTTGTTTCCGTCTGTTCGACCATCGCGTCGAGCAGACTCCCGCTCGCCGGTCCGTCCGAGCTGCCCCCTGTAGCAACGGGCGGCGGGGGAGGAACGGCTTTTTCGGCTCGCTCCGAGCGGCCCTGGAGGCCGAGTTCGGCTGCCACCGCGGCAAAGGTGGCCGGATCCTGCACGCGAACCCGGATCTCGCGCAGACGGGCGAACATCGGCACACGCTCGAAAAGTCGATCGGGAAGGAAGTCGTCCAGCTCGCCAAAGCGCAAGCTTTCCATCGCGCCGTCGCGGCCGATCGGCAGGCGAATCTCGGGAGCGAGCTTTGCCATCACTTCGTCGAAATTGTCCCGATCGACAAGATGGGCGCGCCGCGCAGCCAGTTTTGCGCCGGTTTCGCGCAGCCCGCGGCTGGCCCGGCCGCTGAAATCGCCCAGCACGGCGATGCGAAACGGCGTCTCGGAATCGGGCACGCCGGCCGGGCCACCGGCGCCGGCCTGAACGTCGAGATTGATCTCGCCAAAATCGAAAGGCTTCGCCATGAGGTTTCTCTCCCCGCTTTCCCTCGGTTTTTGTGGGACTTTCTTCGTAATCGGATTCGCCCGCTGCCGGACGCAGCGGGACCTTGCCTCCCACGCACGGCTACTATCCGCTCGTGGAGGGGAAAAGTCTACCCCGCGGAATGCTCATACCGATTTTTACAACTCCTGCGTGGCAGCAGCCGTCATGCAGTTATCCCGTGGCGCCAGAGTTCGGGAATTTCTCTTTGACAGCCATTCGGCAGTCTTGTAGGTTGAGGCGCTATGCGGCAGCTTCAGCCGGTCATCTGGGCGAAGGGCACTTTTCTCACTCCGCAGCACCTGCAGGCGCAGGAGCGCTACGTCGAGAGCTCACTCGAATTTCGTCTGGAAGCGCTGAATTTCCGCCCCTGGGGTTTCTACGAGCTGCTCTTCAACGAAGAAGCGCTTGGGGAAGGGAACCTGGTGATCTCGCGTGCCGCCGGCATTTTTCCCGACGGCCTGCCGTTCGAGATTCCCGATTCCGATCCCGGCCCCGCGCCCAGGCCGTTTGCCCCGTTTTTCGAGCCGGACCAGCAGTCGCTCGACGTCTACCTGGCGATTCCGCAGTATCGTGAACGCGGCCTGAACGTCTCGGTGGCCCATGGCGGCGCCGACGCGCGTTACCAAGCAGAAGTGCAGACCCTGCGCGACGAAAATACCGGCCTCAATGAAAAGCCGATCCAGATCGCCCGCAAGAATCTCCGCCTGCTCACCGAGGCCGAATCGCGCGAGGGCTCTTCGGCCATGCGCGTGGCGCGCATCAAACGCACCGCGGCGGGCACCTATCAGCTCGATCCGAGTTTCGTGCCGCCGCTGCTCGACGTCGCTGCAAGCGAGCATCTGCTGGCGCTGCTGCGCCGCCTGGTGGAAATTCTCACCGCCAAGAGCAGCATCCTGGCCGGCGGCCGCCGCCAGCGCAGTCAGAGCCTGGCCGATTTCACCGCCGCCGACGTGGCAAATTTCTGGCTGCTCTACACGGTCAACAGTTACCTGCCGCTCGTGCGCCACGTTTTCCAGACGAGGCGCGGCCATCCCGAGCGCGTTTTCAGCATGCTGATCGGCCTGGCCGGCGCGCTCACCACCTTTTCGATGAACATCCAGCCGCGCGATTTGCCGGTATACGATCACGACGGCCTGACCGACTGCTTTGCCGATCTCGACGAGAAATTGCGCGTTCTGCTTGAAACGGTTGTGCCGAGTAATTTCGTCTCGTTGCCGCTCAAGCTTGCGCAGCCCTCGATCTATGCCACGCTACTCGACGACGATAAATACCTGCTCGGCACGCGCATGTATCTGGCCGTGACGGCCGAAATGGATCAGGCCGAATTGATCAAGAAGGCCCCCGGCCTCATCAAGATCTGCTCGGCGTCCCAAGTGGAGCAACTGGTGCGACAGGCGCTGCCGGGCGTCAAGCTCACGCACACGCCGAAGCCGCCCGCCGCGATTCCGGTCAAGCTCAACTACCAATACTTCAGCCTGAATCAAGCCGGCGCGGCATGGGACACGGTGGGCAAAGCGCGCAGCCTCGCCGCCTACGTTCCTGCCGATATCAAGAACCCGCAGCTCGAGTTGGTGATCCTGCTGCCGCAGTCGACCTGATCGTTCCTCAGTTGTCCATCGGTTCGTGAAGTCTTGCGTGCGGTTGCCCGCTCAGGCCGTGCCTTACGGGAAGCGCCTCTTCGATTGGGCGCGGGTCTCAAACACGGAGAGCAAGTGGGTGATTCCCAAAAGACCCCTGATCGACTGGTTGTAGTTGATGAGGAGAAAATCGCAGTTGGCTTTTCGCGCGGAGACGTAGAGGCCGACGATGACGCCAAGTCCCGCGCTGTCCATCCGGTTGACTTCTTTCAGGTCCACGACGATCCGCTTTGAATCAGGAATCAGGCTCTTCCCGTGGCTTTTCAGAACCGCGGCGTGCTCGATCGTCAACCTGCCGGCGCACTCGATAGCTGTGTTATCGCCTCGGTAGTGCGTCTGCAGCCTGAGTCCGGTGCTTGTGGTTTCTCGGGGTTCCGGAGACATCAGTTCCCCCATCTGAAGAATCGAGGCTTTGCACTGCATTTACCCCGGTGGGTGCAAGGAATTTTCGATGCGCCGAAAATGGCAAACCACGCCGGGAGACTTGCCGTCGGCTGTGGCTTCGACGTTTCGCGCGCCCGAAAAACGCATCTGACCCGGTGCGGCGCGACTGTCCTAGGCGTCTCTTTCGGCGCTGCGGGAAAGCTGGTAACTCGCAGAGCAGCAAGGTCTTTGGAGCCCTTGACATCCTTTCCTGCAATGGCCATAGTAGGCCCTCCGCAGTTTGGATGCGTGCACGTTACGTGGTAAGTGGGGAAACGTTGGCCAGCCGTATGAAACATCTCTCCCGAGTAGTGTGGTTCGAGGGTATGTATCTCGGCCCGCACCACTTTCAGGCGCAGAATCGCGCCTTTGAGGACCTGGTCCGCTTTACCACAGCCAGCCTCTGGTTTGAGCCGACCGGTTTCGTGGGTCAGGAACTCGACACCGAAGCGCTGCGCAACGGCACGGTGTCGCTGGTGCATGCCCGCGGCCTGTTTCCCGACGGCCTCGCTTTCCACATGCCCGATTTCGATCCGCTACCCGAGCCGCGCGACGTCGGCGATTTCTTCCCGCCCACTCGGGAATCGTTGTTGGTGATGCTGGCGGTGCCCGAGCGGAGGGCAGACGGTCCCAATTGCGCGATGACGCCCGAGGAAAATCCCGACGGCCTGCGCTACAGCGTCCAGGAAAGTCCGCTCTTCGACGAAATCACCGGCAAGGACGAAAGGCCAGTGCGGCTGGGCCGGAAAAACATCCGCTTCCTCTTCGATTCGGAGGACGCCGGAGGTTACACCACGCTGCCGATTGCCCGCGTCTCGCGCGACGGCACCGGCCATCTCATCTACGATCCCGCGTTTATTCCTCCCTGCCTGCAGATCGGCGCCAGCGAGCGCCTCACGGTAATTCTTCGCCGGCTGATCGAAATCCTCGCCGAGAAAAGCTCCTCGCTCTCGCTCGCCCGCCGCGGCTCTTCGAGATTCCAGGCCGGCTTTTCCTCGCAGGAGGTCGCCGCGTTCTGGTTCGTGCACACGGTCAACGCCAATCTCGCCGTGCTCCGCCATCTCTACCTCACCCGGCGCGCTCATCCCGAGCAGCTCTTCGCCGAAATGACGCGCCTGGCCGGCGGCCTCTGCACCTTCGGCCTCGATTCTCATCCGCAGACGCTGCCGCTCTACGATCATCTCCATCTCGATCGCTGTTTCCAGGCGCTCGACGAGCACATCCGCGCCCATCTCGAGTTGGTCGTGCCGACCAACTCCATCACCATCCCGCTGAAGCCCGTCGGCCGCTATTTCTACGAGGGAGAAGTTACTGACCAGCGCTGCCTTGACCGCGCCAGGTGGATTTTTGCCCTCCATTCCGATATCGGCGAGGCCGAGCTAATCGCGCGTGTCCCGCGCTTGGTGAAGGTCTGTTCGGGCGACCTCTTGCCCGAACTGGTGAAGAGCGCCCTGCCCGGCCTCAGCCTGACGCATCTGCCTGTGCCGCCCTCTGCGATCGCTCCGCGCGTCGAGTATCAGTATTTCGGCGTCAGCCGCGCCGGCTCATGCTGGGAGCACATCGTCGCATCGCGCAAGGTGGGTATCTACGTTCCGGGCGATATCCCCAACCCGGAGCTGGAACTGGCCATCATTTTGGACTGACAGGAAGGCAATCATGGGAGCAACACTGTTTGGTGCCACGAATCTTCAGCCGCCCGAGCCTACCGGGCCCCGGCGCCCGGAAAATCTGGCGTTCCTCTTTCAGGAAGTCCTCACCGTCATCGTGCGCATTCGCGCCAATCGCCAGCCGGTGACCGACGCCCAGAAATTCCGCATCGATATGAAAGCCGCGCTCAAGCGCGCGGAAAAGGACGCGCTCACCAAGGGCTACCTGCCCAACGACATTCGCCCGGCCACCTTTGCCATCGTGGCCTTTCTCGACGAATCGGTGCTCAATTCCACCAGCACCACCTTCGCCGATTGGTCGCGCATGCCGCTGCAGGAGGAGATGTACGGCAACCAACTCGCCGGCGAGATCTTCTTCGAAAATCTCCAGCGGCTGCTCGCCCGGCCCGCAAGTCAGGATCTGGCCGATCTGCTCGAGGTATACCTGCTGTGCTTGCTCCTCGGCTACAAGGGCCGCTACGGCCTCACCGGCCAGGAAGCGCTGCGCCCGATCATGGATTCGGTCGCCGCCAAGATTCGCCAGTCCCGTGGCGCGTTGCGGGGCTTTTCGCCCTCTTGGGAATTGCCAACCGGCACGGTTACGGTCGGCGGATCCGATCCCTGGGTCGTGCGCCTGGCGTGGGCGGCGGGAATTTGCCTGGTGCTGATGGTGGCCCTCTTCATCGGGTTCCACTCGATTCTTGGCAACGGCGTGGCCGTGCTGCACGCGTTGGCCGGCCGGAGGATCGGTTAGGACATGGGGATGAAATCGCTTCTTGGCATTCTCGGTTACAGCGTGGCCATGGTGGTCGTGTTGGTGGTCGCATGGTTCGTGGGCCGTGGTCTCCACCTCAACGGCGTCAATCTCTGGGTTGTGCGCGTTGGTATCGTGGTGATCGGAGCGCTGGTGATCGGCGGTGTCGCCCTGTGGCTGTACCTGAAGAAAACCCGTCAAGAGAAGCAGCAGGCGCAGCAGCCCACCGCCGCGGCTCCGGCCGCCGGCGCCCCGCCCGCGCCCGACGACATTGACCGCCTGGTGCGCGAAGCAGCAGCCAAGATCGCCTCTTCGCGCCTCGGGCGCGGTGTCAAGCTCTCGAGCCTGCCGGCGTTTTTCGTCCTCGGCGAGACGGGCACAGGGAAAACGTCCGACGTCGTTTTCAGCGGCCTCGATCCTGAACTGCTCGCCGGTTATGTCTATCAGGACGGCGCCATCGTTCCCACGGCGGCCGCCAACATTTGGTTTGCGCGCAAGACGCTCTTCGTCGAAGCCTCTGGCAAGCTGGCCGCCGATTCCCGGCCCTGGGTGCGCCTGCTCCAGCGCCTCGCTCCCGGAAAATTGCAGGCGATTTTCGGAGCCAGGAAACGGGCGCCGCGCGCGGCCATCGTCTGCTTCGATTGCGAAAAGATCGCGAAGGCCAAGGACCTCGAAGTCATCAGCGCCTCCGCGCGCAATCTTCGCGCGCGGCTCGAGGAGATGTCGCAGCAGCTCGGCGCCAGCTTTCCGGTCTACGTTTTCTTCAACCGGCTCGACCGCCTGCCGTATTTCGACGATTTCGCCTCGGGATTGACGAACGAAGAAGCCGCCTACGTCATTGGCGCCACGATTCCAGTTGCCGTGGCGCAGCAATCGGGCGTCTACGCCGAGCAGGAAAGCCGCCGGCTCACCGAAGCCCTTGAAGGCATCTTTTTCTCGCTCGCCGATTGCCGCCCCGGCCTGCTCGCTCGCGAGCACGACACGACGAAGCTCCCCGGCATCTACGAATTTCCCCGCCAGTTCCGCAAGCTGAGCCGCCCGGTGGTGCAGTTCCTGGTCGATCTCTGCCGGCCGAGCCACCTGCGCGCCGGCCCGTTCCTGCGCGGCTTCTATTTCACCGGCATGCGCATGGTTACGCCGGATACATCGCCTTCAGGCACGCTCATTGCCACCAAGACGATTCTCCAGCCCAGCCCGAGCGTTTCCACCAGCGCCACGACAATCCTTCGCCCCGAGGATATGGGCACCGGCACCATGGCGCCCGACTGGGCCGGCGCCACGCTCGCACCGGGCGCCTCCGAAGTTCGCCAGGTGCCGCAATGGCTTTTCCTCGGTCATGTTTTCAGCGACGTATTGCTCAAAGACAATTCCGCTCTCGGCGCCAGCGCCGCCAGCGCCCAGGTCAGTTTCTGGCGGCGGGCGCTGCTGGCCACCGCCGCGGTCATCTTTCTCATTGTGAGCGTTGGGTTGATCGTCTCGTTCGCGGGGAACCACGGGCTGGAAACACGTGTGGAAAGCGCCGCTCGCGCTATCCGCTTCAGCTCGCTGCCTGCTTCGCAACTGGCCTCGGAGGGCCAGCTGCAGCGGCTCGACGCGCTTCGCCAGTCGCTCCATCAGTACGACGTCTACCACTATGTGAGGCCGCCGCTGAGTCTGCGCTGGGGGCTCTATTTCGGCAATAGGGTGCGCAAGGTCGCCCGGGAGCTCTATTTCCGCCGCTTCTATCAGCTCCTGCTCGCCCCGACGCAGCAGGCGATGCGGCAATCGCTCTCTCAGCTCCCGGCGACACCCACGCTCAAAGACGCCTATTCACCCGTCTATGACACGCTGAAGGCGTATCTGATCACCACCGCCGATCCCGGCCGGGCTACCTGCCCGTTTCTCACGCCGGCCCTGATGAGCAATTGGGCTGGTGGGCACACGCTCTCGCCGGCCGTGAACCAATTGGCCACGCGCCAGTTCAATTTCTATTGCGAGCAGCTCAAGGTCAGCAATCCCTACAGCTCCGAATACGACACCGCTGCCGTGACGCATGCGCGCAGTTACCTCGCCCAGTTCGGCGCCAGCCGTCGCATTTACGAGGCCATGATCGCCAGCGCCTCCAAGGCCAATCCGCCATTCGATTTCGCCCGCTCCTTTCCGCAGGCCGAAGCGGTGGTTCATGATCCGCTCGAGGTCCCCGGCGCTTTCACCAAGGCCGGCTGGAAGTTCATGCAGAATGCCATCTCCCACTCCAGCCGCTATTTCAGCGGCGAGGAATGGGTGCTCGGCAAGCAGTCGGCGCAGAGCGTCGACCATGCCACGCTCCAGCAGAATCTTCTGAAGCTCTACCAGAGAGACTACATCGGGAATTGGCAGAAATTCCTCGACGCCGCCTACGTCGTGCGTTACGCCGGCATCCGCGACGCCGCCGATAAGCTGCTCGAGCTTTCCGGCAACCAATCGCCCTTGCTGCTCTTCTTCTGCCAGGTCTCGCGCAATACGGCGGTCGGTTCCTCCGCTATCACCAATGCCTTTCAGGCGGTGCAGCAGGTTGTGCCGCCGGCCTGCAAGGAGCAGTACGTTCAGCCATCCAACACCGCCTACGTCAACGGCTTGCTCCAGCTCCAGGCCTGCATCAGCCAGGTGGCCACCACGCCGTCCGCCCAGCAAAACGCCGCCCGCTCCGCCTGCCTCAACAACGCCAATCAGGCCAAGATCGCGGCCCTGCAGATCGCGCAGAAATTCAAGATCCAACAGCACGGGGACACCGACCAGACCGTGCAACGCTTGATGCAGGAGCCGATCGTCTCGGCGCGTCTCTTACTCAGGCCCGTCGGGCCGGGGAATGCCCGCGATCTCTGTGCCCAATTCGACGCCATGCGCGGCGGCTTCCCATTCACTCGCTCCAGCTCACGTCTGGCTACCCTCCCCGAGCTCAACACGTTCTACGCGCCTTCCACCGGCGCGCTCTCCCAGCTCTACCAGGCCAAGCTCACGAAGCTCCTCATCCCCGTTGGCTCGCGTTACATCGCCAAGCCCAACAGTTCGTTCCATCTCGACCCGTACTTCCTGCATTTCTTCAATCAGGCCGCCGAGATTCAGCAGGCGCTCTATCCGAATGGCTCGAAGCAGCCCGACTACGCGTTCACGCTGCTGCCTTTCCCCAGCCAGGGAATCCAGAGCCTCACGCTCGCGATCGACGGCCAATCCTATACGTCGAGCGGCGATAGTCAGCAGCCGATGTCGTTCGCCTGGCCGGGAACCGGCGCACAGGGCGTAACGCTGACGGCCAAGTTCTCCGGCGGTTCCCAGCTCACCTTGCTGCATTATTCGGGGCTCTGGGCGGTCTTTCGGTTTTTCGACTCGGCTTCGAGCATCAGGAAGACGGGCAATGGCTGGTTGATTCAGTGGTCGCCGACCACCTCCGGACAACCGATGACGCTGCCCAACGGCAAGCCCGTCACCATCCAGTTCCAGGCGGAAACCGGCGGCGAGCCGTTCCTTTTCGAACCGGGATTCCTCTCCGGTGTCGCCTGCGTCTCCCGCATCGTGCGCTGATTGCCGCGCGGCGTGTCCCACGCGGCGGCCGCGTCGAGCAAGGTGTGTCATCGTGATCGCGGCTCGTGGCGGCGAGCGCAGCGAGTCCCGACGTTTCGTGTCCGGAACGGCCTCGAAAATCCCACGGCGTGGTTGCCCATGGCGAACCCCACACCCCAAAGCACCGTCATCTTGAGCGAAGTGAAGGATCCTGAAAGTGACACGGAAGCGTAAGAACGGAGCGGGATAAGACAGCAGCCGAACGCTCGGCGGCGAGCTTCGGGCGCTGTAAACCCCTCTTTGTTTTGCGGAAATTTCTCGCGAACGCCCGGCCTAGAATTGCACGGAGACTTTCTCCGTCGCGCCGCTCGCGCCGGGCGGGCTGAAGAGCCACCCAATCTCGGCTCTGTGAATTAGGGCCCTGCCCAGGAGGGGCGGGCCCGACAGCACGCGGCCGCCAATCACGTGGCCCTGCGAGTCGATCGAAAGTTGCAGCTCGAATTGGGCGTTGGCCGCGGCGTCGGCGGCCACCATCGCGTAGGGCAGCGGATGCGCGGTCAAATGTATCCCGCTGACCGAGCCGGAGTCCACCGTCACGACCCAGAGAAGCCGCTGACTGGTGGCTGGTGCCGCTGCCTTTGCCGCGCCGCTTGTGCTCGCCTCGGGAATGGGCGTTTCCGCCGCCGCTTGTTGGAGGCTCTTCAACGCGTCGGGAATGCGCCGATCGGCGTAGAGGCGGGCCTGCTGGCCAATCGTTCCGGAGCCGCTTTCGAGGCTACGGAATTTCGATTGCAATTGCCGCAGCGTCGCCGGGTTGTCCGTCCCGGCATTGAACTGTTGCACCAGCGCCTGGTATTCGCTCGAGCGATTGAGCAGTGAGTTCACGTTCGCTTGCAACCGGGCGGCTTGCTCGGCGCGCGGACCGCCGCTCGCGATCACCTGCTTCAGATCCTGGTTGGCCTGTTGCAGGCTGCCCATGTCGTTGGTACGCCGTGCCAGAGTCTCTGCTTGCGCGTAGAGCTGGTCGGACTTCCGGGCCTGGGGAATCAGGTTATCCAGGTAGTTGCGGGCTTCGGCCTGGTGAGCGCTTGGCCCAAGGCCGACCACCTGCTGGAAATCGCGGGCCGCCGCGTCGAGATGATTCTCCTGGTACGCGGCGACGGCCTGGCTCCAGTAGCGGTTTTCCTTTTCGAGAGCGGCTTGAGCAGCCTTGTTGTTCTGCGCCTTGGCGATCGAATTGACCAGGCTCTGCGCATTCTGTTGCAGCGGGCCGTTGAGCTTGAGCGCGCCATGGAGCTTCTGCAGCGCCGCGGAAAAATTCCCCTGTCCGGCGAGTTGCTGCGCCTGATCGATCAATTGGCGCTGCTGTTGTTCGAGCGGATTCACCTTCGGCACCACCGGCGGCGCGCTTGCCTGGCTCGTCTGCGTGGCGGCCGATTGGCTGGCGACGGACGCGGCCGGCGCTTTCGCGTGATTCGTCGCGAAATAGATCCCTCCGCCAATCACCGCGGCGATCACGACGCCCGTGAGGGCAATGACCATTGTCTTCTTGTTCTTCGGTGGCTGGGCGACCACGGGAGGCATCGGAGCGGGGCGGGCTTTCGCTGGAGCCGGTTTGGCTGGCGCAACGTCGGGCTTCGCATTGGCCGCTGGAGCGGCCGTTTCAGCCTGCTTGCCGCTCTTCGGCTTTTTCTCGGCCTTGCCCGGCTTAGCCGGGGGCGCGGCGGGCGCAGCCTTGCTCTCGGCCGGCGCGGAAATATTCGTCGCTGAAAAGACGGTTGGCGACGATGCTTCTTTCGACTCGGCGGGCGCACCGGACGGCGGAGGCGGCGCAGCGGCGGCAAGCTCCTGTTTCTTCTTTTCCACTTCCACCAGGAAGGTCTTCACGCGCGGATCGGCGGCGTCGAGTAGCTGCGTCGCCAGCGCCTGATTGACGATCTGGGTCGCTTCCCCCACCTTCCCGGAAGCGAGCAGCGTTTGCGCCGCGTCCACCTTTTTCTTCTTTTCCACATCGGCGAAGAAGGTTTTCACGCGTGGATCGGCGGCGTCGAGCAGTTGCGTAGCAAGCGCCTGGTCCAGGATCCGCGTCGCTTCCTCCACTTCGCCGGCGTCGAGCCGGCTGCGCGCGTTGCGCACCTGCTCTTCCTGATCTTTCTTCCGTTGCCGCTGCTGGCGTTCGGTTTCTGCCGTTTTGAGCAGCTCGCCGACGTTGGTGTCGGGACCGAGCGTAGAGATCGTTTCCCGCGCCAACTCGATCGCGCCGGTCAATTCGTCGTGCTCGATCCTCGTCCGGACCTCGCGAATTCGCTTTTCGATCTGCTCGCGCCGGCGCTGCTCCTGTTCTTTTTTCTGTGCCTCTTCGCGCAGCGCTCCCAGGTCGCCGTTGCCGGGAAATTCGGCAAGCGCCGCTTCCGCTGCCTGCCCCGCTTCGGCGAACGCGCCCTTGGCGACCAGTTCCCGCGTTTTCGCGATCGCCTCGTCCAGGCGCCGGGACTGCTCAGCCCGCTGGGCCTCGGCGCGGGCGAAATTCACCAGCTCGCCCAGTTCGAATTCTTCGGGGAATTCGGTCAGCAACGGCTCGCCCTGGCGAATCGCTTCGGCGTGCTTGCCCTCGTCAACCAACTTGCGCAGCGCGGCCAGCTCCTGCTGGAAACGCTGCTGGCGGGCGGCGAGTCCCTGCTCGTCGAGCGCCAGCTTCATCAAGTTTTGCACGCCCGCGTCTTCCGGAAAATGCCGTTGCAGCGCCACCAGCGCGTCATGCGCCTGCTCGTACTGCTGGTTGGCGAGCAGGTTCCTCACCTCGGCCAGCCTTTTTTGCTTGTCCGTTTCGGTCTGGTCGGTCCGCGCGGTGTCTAGTAGCTTGGCGATCTCGATGTTGTCGGGAAACTCCTTGTCGAGGGCCTCGAGTTCGCTGATGCAATCGGCGTAGCGCAGTTGGGACCAGAGATCCCGGGCGTGCTGCAAGCCGTCGGTCAGTCGCTTCCGCTGCTCGCGCCGATCCACCTCTTCCTGAATCTGGCGGCGCAGCTCCTGCGCCTGCTGGTTCTGCGGATCGAGCTTGAGCATCTCGTCGAGCTCGCGACCGGCGTCGGTGAGCGAGCCGGCGGCGATACGCTGCTTGGTGGAGCGGAGTTTCTTGTCGAGTTCCCGCGTTCGCTGCACGGCTTCTTCGACTTCAGCCAGCATCTCGCGCGCCGGCTCATAGGTGGAATCGAGATGGAGAGCCGCCTGCACCTCGGCCTTCGCCTGCTGGAACTGTCCCGCGTCGATCTTTTCCTGCGCCTTGGCAAGTTGCGCCTGCACCTTAGGCAGCACCTGCTGCCGCCGCAGTTCCCGCGTGACCTGGTCGAGCAGAGCCTTGGTTTCCTGGTGCGAGCTGTCGGCGTGGAGCGCTTCGCGCAGCCGCTGCTGCGCCGTTTTCAGGTCGCCTGCCTCGATGAGCCGCTGGCTTTCAGCCACCAACTCGCTCACCCGCGCCTGTTGCAGCTGCCGCAAAACGGGATCGAGGTCGAGCAGCACCTCTTCCATTGTCTGGTAGCGATCAATTGCTTCCTTCTGGAGCATGCGGAAAACGATCGCTTCGATCTCATTGTTGCAGTCGACGCCAGGGCTCACCAACGGAGGCGGTTCCTTCGAGATGATGCTCATCATAAGCGCCGCTGGGTTGTCGCCCTGGAACGGCCGCCTGTAGCTGAGCAGCTCGTAAAAGAGCACGCCCACGGCCCAGATGTCCGAGCGCTCATCGGCGTGCTCGCCGCGCAGCTGCTGTGGCGACATGTAGCCGAGGGTGCCGATCAGCGTGCCGGTCTGCGTCTTCGAGGCGTCGACCAGCCGCGCGATGCCGAAATCCACCACCTTCACCGTGCCTTCGGTGGTGCCCATGATGTTGCCCGGCTTGATGTCGCGGTGCACCACGCCGTGCTTGTGCGCGTATTCGAGCGCCCGGCAGATCTGGATGATGTAGCCGACTTTCTGGGCAAGCGGCATAGGCGCCTGCCGCGCGATCATCTTCTCCAGGCTCTCTCCGCCCAGATACTCCATCGCGATGAAGGGCAGATCGCCTTCCTTACCCAGCTCGTAGACGGTGACGATATTGGGATGTTGGAGCGCGCCGGCCGACCGCGCTTCCTGATAGAAGCGCTCGAGCAGTTCCGGCTTGCCGCTCAGCCCGCTGGTGATCACCTTCAGCGCCACCATGCGCCCGATCAGCGGGTCGCGGGCTTTGTACACCTCGCCCATGGCGCCCCGGCCGATCTCAGAAGTGATCTCGTACTTCCCGATCGTTCTCAGATCAAGCTCCCCCACCAACAAATTGGCTAACCCAAAGGGTACCGGGCGTTGCCCTCTTGCGCAACCGAATCCGCGCATTCCCCGAGCGCGGCGATCGTCCGGCCGCGGGTGCCGCGCAGGCAGGACAGTCCCTTCCTGCCGGTAGCCCGTCACTCATGACGTCTGTTGCGAAAGAAAAACCTGAAGCGGCGGGTTTCCACGCAAACACCGCCCGTGCTCGCGCCCCGACGGCCGCTTCCTGTCTTGCCACGCCCTTCGGCCGTAGATTTGCGGTCCCACCTTGGCCATGCCGAAAAGACCGCAACCTGCGACTGGCCGCTTGATACCCCAACTTCAGCGCAGTGTCAACAGCTACTCCTGCCGCGGCTTCCTGGTCGCAACGGGCATCGGAGCGGCCCATGGTTCACCTCGCGCGCGACGCCAGTTCCGCCGCGTTCGGCTCTCTGCGAGCCGAATGGTTCTGGCCCGTTACTGCGTGCACGCTTCGCCGCATCGATCTCCGCCCGGCCTTGCAATGCGCTGGCGGGGTTGTTAGCCTAACCCGAGTTCTTCTCTGACGGGTCGGGAAAGTTGACAAGCGCAGCGAGAGGAACCTGTTGAGGGATTCGGGTGCATCTGGAGATTGGGGCGCGCACCGACGTCGGACGCGTCCGCGAAAACAACGAAGACAGCTTCGCCGTCGAGCCGGATATCTCGCTGTTTGTCGTCTCCGACGGCATGGGTGGCGAGGAACACGGTGAAGTCGCCAGCGCCATCGCGGTAGCCGCTGTCACCAAGCACTGTCGCCAGGGTCTCGCCGATCCCAACCTGCCGCTCGAAGGGGAACCCCTCCCCGGTTTTTCGCCATTCTCCAACCGCTTGCTCAGCGCCATTCGTTGCGCCCACAGCGCCATTTATCGGTTGGCGGCCAGCGATCCCTCCCTGCACGGAATGGGGGCGACCGTGGTCGCCGCCTGGGTTCATGAGGATCGGCTCAACCTCGCCCACGTCGGCGATAGCCGCGCCTACCGCCTGCGCTCGGGCCGCTTCGAGCAGCTCACCCACGATCACTCCCTCGTGGCCGAGCAGGTGCGCCTGGGCCTGCTCACCAGTGAGCAGGCCGCCTCCAGCAGCCTTCAGACCATCCTCACCCGCGCACTGGGCCACGCCGAGAACGTCGAGGTGGATTTGCAGGAAATTCAGATCGCCAATGATGATACGTTCCTGCTCTGTTCCGACGGGCTTTCCCGCATGGTGCCCGATTCCGAGATCGCCGGCGCCATCGACGAGTCGCTCGGACTACAGGCCGCTTCCGATCGCCTGATCGAGCTCGCCAACCGCGCCGGCGGCGAAGACAACATCACCGCCGTCCTCTTCCGCGCGAAGCCGGAGCCGCGCGGCTGGTTCCAGCGAACCCACCGCTAGCTCTTCTCCCCGAACCGCACCACGCAAGCGTCCCTCATCCCCAGCAAAGCTGACGCGCCTCGAGGCAAGAAACCTAAAAAGTCTTCAACAACCATCGTCTTCACGGAGCCCCGAACCTGGAGCGCCCGCTGAGGACCATTATTCCGAGCCGGTAGTCGCCAGATCGAGGAACGGGCTGAGTTTCGCGTGGCTTTACACTGCGGGATCGGCTCGACTTCTTCGAATGCGCTCGTAAACGCGTTGGAGAGACTCCATATCGCCTTCGGAGCGAATTCTTCAACTCTGGATTGAATTCACCTTCGGACTGCATTTTCTGGGGATGACGAAAGCGACGGACATGTTTTTGCTCGTTGGAGCCGCGGTTACTATGTGCGCACTATGCTTTATTTGCGAGGCGCGCAGAACCGTTGCCTCTGCTGGTCCCCACGTGCAGCAATCCCTGGCGCGCATGCGGCGTTACCCGCCGGCCGGCGTTGCCGTTTTTCGCGGCGGATTGAAAAAGAGAAGCGGAACCACGCGCGCGCCAACCCGGTGCCGCACCGCTTGCATTGTGTATTCGAATTCCAGGCGCGTGCCGGACTTTTCCTGGCCCCGTTCGACGCTGGCGAGCGCGATCAGCTTTTTCAGCACAAGCGACCACGCCGTGGACGTCGCTTTGCCCACTTGGCGACCGAGCGATTCACCAGCGTAACCAGAAGGCGTCACGAAGGACCAAAGGGGCGATCTTGAACGAGCTCTGCGCGAAAACCGGCTGCCACCGCAAGCACACCATCCGCCTGTTAAACTGGCCGGCACACGGCTACAAGCTCCAAGCGGACCACCGGCTGTACTTGCGCGACAAACTGGTCTACATGGCATTCGCAGTTGAATGTTCAGCAGCCAACTACCGAGGGATCCATCGGCGGATCCTGTGGTAATCCTTGCTCGCACGAGTCCTCGAAGCTGACGTCATGTGCTCTCGTGCGGGGAAAGCGCGTTTGACGCGTTGAGGAGCAGAGCGTAAATTAGCAAGGGACCCCAAGGACATGACTCGCACTTTTCGTCAGACGGTCGTCGTATTGCTGATCCTGCTTTGGAATACGGCGGGCGTTTACGGAACAGTTTGCCAGGTACGTTGTGACAGGAGCGATTATCTCCAAGAAATGGCGCAACCTTCGCCTGGGCGAATCGAGCACTCGAAGCTTGGCGCGGTAAACGAACCGGCGCACTCGGATTCGCAATGCCACGCCGGTTGCCGGTTGGGAAAATGCGTCACGGTCCCGTCGCAACAGCATGTCCAGCCGGCAAATTCCTATCCGCAACCGCTGCTCGCCGAGGTCGCACCAGCCGCACTGGTAGGTCCAACCGGCACAGGTTCTAGCCCACATTCTCCGCCCCGTTTTTCATCAGGCCGTTCCATCTGCAAAAAACTGACCCTCCTTCGCATCTAGCTGCAGCCTAACCGCCTCTCGAATCTCCTGTTTGTTTTTGAGTCGCGGGCGCTTGCCTGGAGGTTGCGGCTCGAAAGACCAACCACACAAGTATCGAGGGATCGCTGGTTCAGGATCCCGGGGGGCCTGATGAAGCATTTTGTACTCGGAGTGTTGGTAACGATTTTGGCTTTGGTCGGCGGCGTGTATTTCTTTCTGCGCCTGGGATTTTTGGATCTCAGGGCGGACCAACAGCCGTCACGATTCGAAGATGGAATGGCGATGAAGTTCCTGGATGCCTCGGTGGGGAGGCGTGCGCGGCAGCGCCCGAACCCTTTCCAGGCCAGTACGAAAAATCTGGAAGCCGGTCTTAATACCTACGAAACACACTGCTCCCTTTGCCACGGAGATCCCGCGAATCGTCGCAGCCCCGTTGGCACCACCTTGTATCCGCCTGCCCCACAGTTCCTCGAAAAGGCGCCCGACATGCCCGAAAACCAGAATTTCTACATCATCCGGAACGGAGTTCGCTGGACCGGAATGCCGGGGTGGAAAAAAGTCCTTAGCAGAGACCAAATCTGGAAACTGACCGCATTCCTGGCCCACATCCAGCATCTGCCTCCAGCTGTCCAGCAGGAGTGGAAGTCTGCGGCTTCCTTGAAATCAAGCACACCAACAGTGAAAGAACAAGGAGCGAATCGCCATGAATAGAAGCCTCAGGGATTTTTCCGGGAACGTGTGGGAGCGGTGGGGGAGCCGATTGAAGCGCGGGTTCTTGTTTGGGCTATTAGCCTCAGTTTGCGCGGCGGCGGGCGCCAAGCCAGCGCGGGCACAAATGAACCCCTACTTCACCGCCATCAGCAACACGATGCCTAAAAACCACCTGATGCTCATGCTCCTGCCCGATTACCAACTTGCCCGCGTCGGCCCCAATTACCTCACTTACATGGGCATGGCCGAATACGGCGTCACTAATCGATTGTCCGTTGGCTTCATGGCTGAGGGACAGAAAATCAACGGCTTGCCGAATACCTTTGGCGGGGTCCGCTTCAACACCTATTACCAACTTTTCCCGCACGACCACCTGCTCCACCTCACTCTCTACGCCGAGTACGAGGACCTCGACCAGGCTTCCCTCTACAAGATGGAAGTCAGCGGCTTCGGCGTTTCCGATCTCACCGAGCCCCTCCACGTCGCCCGCAATCTTCCCGCTCACACGCTCGAGCAGCGCATCATCACATACCACAACTGGGGCCGGCTGAATGCCACTTTCAATTTCATCTCCGAGTTCGACCTCGAAAATCACAACGACTATTTTGGCTATGTCTGGGGCCTCTTTCGCCAGCCCTGCTGGGACGCCATGTCGGCCATGGCTGGCATGAGCGGAACGAACGGCATGCGCAGCAAACCCATCGCCCCGCCGCGGCTCTCTTCCCGCCGGCTCGGCTACGGTGTGGAAATGATGGGCGGTCTCGGAGACACGCAGCAATTCGGCTTCTTTTGGCACCGCGAGCAGCAGTACCTCGGACCGGTATTCAGTTATTCGCTTGCTCCCAACTGGCGCTTCCGCCTCGAACCGACTTTCGGTCTTTCGAGCGTGAGCGACCACTTCGTTTTGCGGATGGGGCTTGACTACACAATCAACCATCTGTTCGGCCACCAGTTGGGATAAACGGGTCCTACCCGCAAGCCCTCCAGCCTTCCGGAGGCCAGGGCGTCGCCGAAGTCGGCGTGCGGACACCAATTTTCGACCGCAAGCAAAGAAGCGTGGAAGTTGCCAGAACGCAACTCGATTGCGCCCGGGAAGAGGCGGAGCGATTGCGGCCCGCGCTTAGTCGACGGGCCGCAACTGCTTTCCAGCACGATGAAAAGGAAAGCCGGTGACGGGTGCGAGCAAACGAGCACGGTCAAGGAAGTGCCTGGTGAAATGATGTTAATGAAGGGACTCGCCTGGAACCTCACAGAGAATGGCATTGAACATCTCAGGCATGCCTTTCTCCATTCCGACCAGCGCACATAGAACTGTTTCCCAGGGACCTGAGATCGGAGCAAATATCTTGCAGCTTGCGGTTGATATCGCCGCCGAGGAGTTCGAGAGCCAACTTTCCCGAGAGGTGTCCAAGCATTGCGACGTCGGTTGCAGCGACGTGCGTGCCTTCAGGCCCTTCGGCGACGATCAAATGAAATGGCAAGAGGATGCCGGCCTCCTGGTCGGTCAGCACGGCTTGGTAGGCTTGAAAGGGACTCCAGACAAGGAGCACGGTATATCGGTTCCATCCGAGACCCACGTGCTGCTCGAATTCCCGGTCGAAAGGAATTTCGGCCAAGATTCGGAAACCGGAGCGGGAGAGCGACTGGCGGAGCAACACGAGGCATCGCGCGAAAGGCAGTCGGATTGTTGTCGAAACTGCGAGTGATTGGCTCATCGCCGCACCTCCCTGTGAAACTCTATGTCGCGTTCCGCCTCCAACATGGCAGGCCAATGGCCATAATCTCGGCCCGAAAAGAAACGCATAATTATCCTGTTTTCAACGAGCTTGGATTGCCGTCGGCGGGGCATGATCTACGGGATCTCCTGCTTTTGGCGCATTTGAGGCAGACCCTGACCGAAATCGTCCGCTGGATGACGGATTGCGGCTGTGTGGGAGCAGGATAGAAGCGGGTGTTAAGATGGCAGCAAAGAGGGGCCGGATGACCAGAGAGACAGCATCACGGATCGGAACCGTCATCGGAACCGTTGCTGTGGTGTCGCTGCTGCACTACAGCACGGCTCTTCATCATGACTGGCTGCACGCCTTCTTCCAGCGCGCCTATTACGTTGCTGTGCTGCTCGGTGCGATGTGGTTTGGCTGGCGAGGAGGGCTCTTCGCGGCTGCGCTTTCCGCCCTGGCCTACACGCCGTTTATCATCACCGCCTGGAGTGCTGCTCCCGCCTACCAGGCAGATCAGTTCGTCGAAGTCGGGATGTTTTTCGTGGTTGGCGTTCTGGCCGGCACGTTCTTTGATCACGAAAAAAGACAACGCATCACGGTGGAGGAAACAGCCCGGCGATTGAGCGAAGTGTACGCGCAGTTGCAAGCGTCGTTCGAACAGCTGCGCCGAGCGGATCGGCTCTCCGCACTCGGCGAGCTTTCGGCCGGTCTGGCCCACGAGATTCGGAACCCACTCGGCTCGATTGAAGGAGCGGTTCAGATTCTCCGCCGGCCCAACCTGGCGGAAGATACCAAGCAGGAGTTTGGCAAGCTGGCCGCGGACGAGGTGGATCGCCTGAAGGGGCTGCTGACAAACTTTCTGCAATTCGCCAGGCCGCAAGCGCCTCGACGGAGGGTCACGATGATCAAACCATTGCTCGAGGCGGTTCGCGGCCTTACCGAGGAAACGGCGAAAATGGGCGGTTGTCGCGTGCGGGTCGATTCGCCGGGCGAATTGCTTTCGGTTACGATTGATCCGGACCAGATCAAACAACTCTTGCTGGACCTCCTGCTCAATGCGGTGCAGGCCATGCCGGAGGGTGGCGAAGTCGTTCTCCGTGCCTCGAAACGCCCGGATGCAATAACCATAGAAGTGCAGGACGAGGGTGTGGGAATCGATCCGGAGAACCTGGAAAAGATCTTCGACCCCTTCTTTACCACTCGGCCGAACGGCACCGGTCTTGGGCTCTCGATCGCCTACCAGATCGTTCGCCAGCATCAAGGAAGACTGGAAGTCCTAAGGAATCCGGGCCGGGGAATGACCTTTGTAGTCCTCCTGCCACTCGACCTTGGCGAAAAGGCCGGGGATTCCGAAGTGCTTTCCACATTTCCTGAACTATGAAAAAGAAACCGATTTTGATTGTCGACGACGACGCCGGACAGCGCCGGCTGATCCAATTCTGGCTGGAGGAAGAAGGCCATCAGACGGTGACGGCCAGCGACGGCAACGCGGGTTTAAAGCTATATGAGGAGAAATCTCCGAGGCTGGTGATTTCCGATATCCGCATGCCTGGCCTGAGCGGACTCGAACTGCTGGGGCGGATCAAAGGGATCAACCCGGACGCGGCCGTGATTCTCGTTACTGCTTTCGGCACTGTGGAGACCGCGGTGGAAGCGATGAAATTGGGCGCGCTGGACTATGTTCTGAAGCCTTTGAACCCGGACGAGCTGAAACTGATCGTGCGCCGGGCGGTCGAACTTCAAGAACTGACCGACGAGAATCGGTATCTGCGCGACCTGGCGGGCACCGCGCTTCGTTTTGAAAACCTGGTGGGCCGGTCGCGGAAGATGCAGGAAGTGTTCGAGTTGGCCCTGCAAGTGGCTCGATCGGATTCTACCGTTTTGCTGATCGGAGAGTCGGGCACAGGGAAAGAACTGCTCGCCAAGGCCATTCATCAAAACAGCCGGCGGATGGGGAAACCCTTCGTCACAATCAACTGCGGCGCCATACCGGAAAACCTGGTCGAGTCGGAACTGTTTGGGCATCGGAAGGGATCGTTCACCGGCGCGGTAACCGACCGAACCGGAAAGTTCGAGGCCGCGAACGAAGGAACAATCTTTCTCGACGAGGTGGGCGAACTCAGCCCCCAGGTGCAGGTCAAGCTGTTGCGCGTGTTGCAGGAGCGGGAGATCGACAAAATCGGCTATCCCCATCCGGTCAAGGTTAACGTCCGCGTCTTGGCGGCGACCAACCGAAATCTGATAAACCTGGTGGAAGACGGGCAATTTCGAGAGGATCTGTACTACCGCCTCAGCGTCATCTCGATCCCCTTGCCCCCGCTGCGGGAGCGCAAGGACGACATCCCACTTCTTATCGATCACTTCATCGCCAAGCACAGCGAGCACCAGCATCTCCCCGCCATTTCGCTTGAAGACGAAACTCTGGAAGCGCTCGTGCGATATAACTGGCCCGGCAACGTCCGTGAACTCGAGAACGTGATCGAGCGCCTGGTGGTGTTGAGCAAAGGGAAACCGATCGGCCCCGAACAGTTGCCGCCCGAGATCCGTTTGAGGAAGACACCGGTTTCCAACATCGGGCTGGCTTTACCGGAGGAAGGGATCAGCCTGGAGGAAGTGGAAAAAGAAATTCTGCTTCGAGCGCTGGAGAAGCACAACTGGAACCAGACACGGGCCGCCAAGTATCTCAATATCAGCCGGAAAACGCTGATCTATCGTATGGAGAAGTTTGGACTCGTATCCCCTTCCGAAGCGGAATCGCCGAGCGGAAATGCCCATTCATCGGCCGGCGAATGACCCCCTGTTTCACCGCTGCTTCCGGGCCAACGTAGTGGCCCAGGAACCCGGCGCAACAATCTTCAGCGCCCAGCTTTAGCGTTTGCGTCGAACTCTGTAGGAGGGGCCCCACTTTATTCCCGTGTACCTGGTATCGTACCCGCCGGGATCTTCCAGGCCTTGATTCAAATCCCTCCACGTGGCGCGCTCGGCCTCGCGCCGAGCCTCTTGCCGGCGTTCCATTTCCGATGCCATCTCTTCAGCAGCTCTGTGGTCATGTTGGTCTGCGGTGCTCATGATTGCCTCCAGAAGGTTGCAGTGCCCTCGAATTCGAAAGCCCCTCTTGATGTCCACGAACATTGCCACGGCTAAAACTCGTTCCGCGCTCGTGCGTTCGGCGTGCGTTTTGAAGAGGTACGGGCGTTGGATGCCTCTGGGCGCAGGGAGCTTTCTGTTTGCTTCCGATTCCCTCTGCCTCATACGAGTCAAGGACTGCCTCAAAGGAGGCAGTCGAGCCACTGGCCCCTGGCGGGCGAATTTCTCAAGGATATCTGCAATGTGCTGATCCCTAGATACTTAGCGTTATGTCGGGCGTTTCGTGAGGAATGGCGCCACGACTGCCTAAGGAATGGGGGGAGGAACGGCGAGATGCTGAAAACAACGCGCCCCGACATTCAAAGCCCGGAACACGACGGTAGGAGGGACACGTTCCGCGGAGAAGAACCGTACGGCATCGCGCCGTTCCCCGCCAAGACACGGGTTCCCGGAACGCATCTGCCCGGAACTCGAAACGTGAGGAGGAGTCATGAAGATCCGCAAGTACGTGGTGCCGCTTGCCGGGGTTGCGCTCTTAGCGGGCGCTTCCTTCGCATTCGCGCAGCAAAGCTCGAAGTCAGTCACACAAGCGCAGAGCCAGCAATCGTCGACTTCTGGAACGTCGGCGTACTACTGCCCGTACGCGAACTCCGGCATGTACCGCGGAATGGCGCACAACTCCAACATGGGAAGAATAACGTGGCAAGGATCAGGCACGCGCGCCACGTTCCAGAAGCTGCAAGACACGCTCAACAAGGCCAAGAGCACCAACGATCCGACCCAGGTCAAATCCCTGCTCAACCAGGCGGAACAGGAACTCTCGCAGCTCACCAGTCATATGCGGAGATGGTTCATGGGTTACGGGAACGGCATGATGATGCGCGGCGGCATGATGATGAATGGTCGCATGATGTCGTATCGCATGGGTCGGCAGTCTGGCTACATGATTGGCAATCCGCCGGCGCCCAACAAACCGCAAAACTGAGCTCGTCGGAACAGAAACAAAGGCAGGCCCGGGCCGTAGCCGACTGGCTCGCATGGAGCGAAGGCAAAGGAACCTCGATTCGGGAGGACCGCGATGAAAGAGATCAAGGCATATATCCAGCGCTGCTGCGTGACCAGGGCAGTCGACGCGCTGCAAAAGAATGGCGCCCTTGGCATCACCATCGTCGATATTCATCCGGTCGGTTACGGCTACGAGCCAAACAATTTCGCCATCCAGTATCAGGATACCTACAAACGCTACGGCCACCTGAGGATTGTGAAGCTGGAGGTGGTCTGCGCCGATCAGGACGTGGATCGGCTGGTAAGGATCATTCAGAAGGAATGCCGGACGCCAGACAACGGAGACGGGATGATTTTTGTTGCGGATGTTTCTGCCGCGTTTCGCATCCGCGACGGGGCTTACGGGGAGGCAGCGCTGTGAGAGAAGCGAGGGGAGAAACGGATGTAGCTGCTTCGAGAAGGGCGGGGACCCAGGCGTTGGCTTCACCGGCCAACGCACGGATTGGCTCTGACCGCCTGGTCACGGCGGAGGGAGAAAAGGAGGAATCATGATGGGAGGATGGCTGCTGTGGCTAGTGATCTTCGGCGCTTTTTTCTTTTTCATGATGCGCTTCGGTTGCGGTGCGCACATGGCCCATGGAGGGCATGGTGGCCACGGGGGTGGTGAACACGAAGGGCACACAGTTTCCGGCGGCTCTGCGAAGGATCCGGTGTGCGGAATGGTGGTGGAATCTGGCAGAGGCTATACCGAGAACCGCGAAGGCCGGGAGTTCCACTTCTGCTCAAGGAACTGCCTCGACAAGTTCGACGCCGAGCCGCGGCGCTACGCCTCATAGAAAGGAGAGAAAGCCATGCCACGAGGAATTTCATTGAAAGCCTTCGGTCACGCCAGCAGTTTGTTCCTGGCCATTTCGTTCCTGCTCTGCGTGCTGTTCGACTTGGCCTTCCCCGCCCACGCGATGTTCTCGAGTTGGCAAGCGCTGCTTCCGGGATTTCACTGGATCAGCTGGGGCAGCTTCATCCTGGGTCTCATTGAAAGCTACGGCTACGGATGGTATGCCGCGCTGATTTTCGTGCCGATTTACAACGTGGCGAATTACCGCCAGCCGCGGAAGGCAAATTGACGCTGGCGAGAGACGGAATTGTTGCAAGGGCAAAGACATGATATCGAAAGGAGACGGACATGCAATTCCTGACACCAACTTGGTTCATTGTTCTGGCAGGTATCGTACTCGTCTGGCTCGGTTGGACTTGGGGAAGGTCCGAAAGGAAAGGGGCTATGGCCCGCGAACATTCGACCGACGCCATGAGTCCCTATCGCAAAAACGCGACGTCCACAACAACTGGAGAAGGTCAAGTCGGCCAGGGACAGGCACAACATAAGCACCATGGCGGCTGCTGTTGAACAGCAGCTCTGGCAGGTAGCAGGGCCAAATAAGGCGCTGGAATCATGTTGGAGAGAACGACACTTCGACACAGAAATGGACGGAGGATATCGCCTGGCGGTCAGGGTGCTGGAAAGCGCGCGCTGGTTCGCGTTGTATTGGTAAACAAAACGTCCAGTTGCCTTTCCCGGATGCTCCGGTTCTTGGAAATACGAAACTACTGGTACGGCGTTGCCGGCGAGGGAGTGGGAATTCTCGCCGGAGCGGTGATCGGAAGCATGCTTGGACTTTCGGCGCCTACCCACATTGCGTTGGAATACGTCCTTGGCTTCGCTTTCGGTTGGACCATATTCCAAGCGCTCTTTATGCGTGGAATGGCGGGCGGGTCGTTTAGCCGGGCCCTTCGGCAGACATTCATTCCAGAATTTCTTTCGATGAACGCATTGATCGCAGGAATGGTTCCAGTCATGACACTCACGATGGCCAGCGTACCAGGCAGCGATTCTCCGCGAGGTGCAATTTTCTGGTTTTTCATGTCGATGGCCCTGCTAGTGGGCGGGATCATTGCATATCCCATGAACTGGTGGCTGGTTGCTCGTCATCTCAAGCATGGAATGATGACCGTGCGAAGAGTTGGTGCTGCCGAAGCAGCCACGTCTGTAAAGAGCCAGCCCGTGGATCACGACAAAATGGGGCAGGCTCACGGTGGTAAACCTTCCAAGGGAACCATCGTTACGATGGCAGTTCTGAGCATTGCGATATTTGGACTCGGAATCGCGTTGTCAGCGCTATTTGGCGGTTTCCACTGAGCGAGCCCCTGGAACCAGGAAAGGTGAAAGTTCTGGCAACCCAGAGATACGAAGCGAGAGGAGGGCTAGGAAATGCCAAACGGACAAACAGGAACAAGCGGAAAGGCTACAGCGGGATTCGTGCTCTCGTTGTTGGCCGGCCTGTGGATGTTGTCCATGGGAGGGATGATGGACCGCATGGGGTTCGAAGGAATGATGCGGGGCCATGGGAGTCGGTATCGGTCGTACGGGATGAATAGTTGGATGTGGAACTCCGGGATCCACGCCTTTGGGATGTCCTGGCCATGGCTTGGTTTTCTGAGCGGGATTGCCGTCGTCATTGGCGCCGTTATGCTTCTTGTGAGACCACAGGAACGCCGGGGGTGGGGACTGGCGATTTTAATCATCTCGGCAGTGGATTTCCTTGTGGGAATGGGTGGCTTACTGGCTGGCACATTGGGCGTCCTCGGCGGTGCCCTGGCCATGGCTGGAAAGCGGTGAGAAAGATATGACCAAAAACTACAAGTTCATACGTCGCCGACGGAAAAATCGCCGGCTTACTGGGTGTCTCTGATCCGATCAAGAAAACTTCGATCGAAGCGATCGAGCAGTTGCACGGGGAAAGGATTCGCGTGGTGATGTTCACCGGTGACAGCCGCACTACCGCCCAGGCGGTTGCGAAGAAGCTGGACATTGACGATGTGGTTGCCGAGGTCCTGCCGGACCAAAAGGCAGAGGTCGTGAAAAAACTACAACGCGAAGGCCGCTTTATCGCCATGGCCGGTGACGGAATCAACGACGCTCCGGCACTCGCCCAGGCCCAAATCGGCATCGCCATGGGCACGGGCACCGACGTGGCCATGGAGAGCGCCGGCGTCACTCTGGTCAAAGGGGACCTGCGCGGCATCGTGCGCGCACGCCTGCTGAGCCGCGCCACCATGAAGAACATCAAACAGAATCTCTTCTTCGCCTTCGTTTACAACTCGGTTGGTGTTCCCGTTGTAGCTGGCGTCCTCTTCCCGTTCTTTGGAATTCTGCTGAGCCCTATCATCGCCGGGGCAGCGATGAGCTTCAGCTCAGTTTCGGTGGTGACGAACGCACTGCGGCTGCGAAGCGTTCGTCTGTAGCTGCGTCAACGTGTCTAGCGCGCACCGGAGAGGGGTTTCGATGATTGGTGGCTCGTGGCAACATCTCCTTCGGTGGTATTCGAGTCACTAGCCTGCTTTATTCGTGAAGGGGCAGCGAGGTTCAATTGCGGGAAGTTTCTTACGGCTTCGTAGCAAGCAGGGAGGTTCGTCCGGGCTCTGCGAACACCTGCTCTCGGTTGTGGACCGGGCGGG
>JAKBLM010000028.1 GCA_021832085.1 Acidobacteriota bacterium
GCAACCACAGCCTATCTCGAAAGGGGCGCCCTTTTATAATGCGTGTCACATTTCAGGAGCGTGCTGTGTGGCTCGTGGTTCGCGGCTCGCGACGCGCGGCGCAAGAATTTCGCGGAAAATTGCCGGATGCTCCCCGCGCGTTAGCGTAGCGGGAAAACGAAGCGCTGGCCAGAGGAGCGCCTACGTGGACTCGGGGCGTCGGCGCGAACTGTTTAGGTAGACAGCGGTGCAGCAGCGGGCGTCGGGGCGGGGAGGGTCATAGGCTGAAGCCCAAGAAGGCAGCGGTACAGGCGTGGACTTGTCCCCATTTTTGAGACAAACGGTTAAGGACCAAATTTCAGCGAATAGGAACAGAATTTCATTCGAGGGACGACTGGCTCATGAGCGTGAACCGATGGCGGTTCACACGGGAGTTCAAGCTGGCCGCCCTGCAACGGCTGGAATCGGGGGCTTCGGCCGCCGAAGTGGCGCTGGCCTTTGACGCTAACCCCAACGTATGGCCGACGGGCGTATGCGAGCTGGACGCGAAATGAACGCCGGTCCCGGGGAATCGAGGAGCAGATTGTAGATACATGTGGTTCATTGCAGACGTTCAGGCGGATCACATTTCGCAGGCCCCGGCTTTGCCGGGGAACGGTTACCGGGGCGGGAGCGCCCGCGGATGGGCGAGCGCTGTCCCGCGGGTTCCAAAGCCGAGTGGTTTTGCCTGAATTTCAGGCCACTGAATTCGTGCCGAGATACCTCGCGAACCACCGCAGCGCGCGCTCGAGCACGTTCCGCATATCTTTCGTCTTGTGGAACGCGTGGCCCTCACCCGCGTAGACGACGAGCTCAGTGGGAACATGCATGGCGCGCAGCGCATGCCAGAATTCGAAAGACTGCGGCGCCGGACATTCCCCGTCGTCCTGCCCCACCACGATCAGTGAAGGGGTTTTGTCGTTCTGAATGAAGTTGATGGCCGAACTCTTGGCATAGGCCTTCGGGTCCTGGTACACGGACGCGCCGAAGAACGGAATCATCCACTTGTCGATGGAATTCTCTCCGTAATAGCTCTTCCAGTCCGAAAGACCGGCGCCGACGACCGCAGCCTTGAACCGATGTGTCTGCGTCGGTGCGAACATGGACATGAATCCGCCGTAACTCCAACCGGTCAGACCGAGCCGCTTGTTGTCGATCGGATATTTCGCCTCGACCCGGTCAATCCCAGCCAGAATGTCGCGAAGGTCGCCGTAGCCCATGTTCAGGCGTATCGCCTTGGCAAAGCGTTCGCCCTCGCCGAAGCTGCCCCGCGGGTTCGGCATAAATACGAAGTAGCCCATCGCTGCGAGCGGGGCCGGGCCGTACCCGTCCCCCGGCCAACTCGGGCGCGTGGCCCAACTCGGGCCGCCGTGCACAAAGACGATCATCGGATAGCGCTTGTGCGGGTTGTAGTCCGGAGGAAACAGCAACCAACCCTGTACGTTGAAGCCTTCATTGACCCAGTGAACCGATTCGGCTTTCCCCCACATCGGTTTCACGTTCGCATTGGCGTGCGTGATAGCGTGCGGCGGTTCGAGAACCCCCACTGGCTGAGCCGCAGCAGTGGTCTTGAGCAGGGCGGTGTCGATTTCGGGCGGGCGGTCGAACGTGCTGTCGGCAAAGGCAATCACATTAT
The DNA here is from genome assembly GCA_021832085.1 of Acidobacteriota bacterium. GTDB lineage: Bacteria > Acidobacteriota > Terriglobia > Acidiferrales > UBA7541 > JAKASX01. The sequence goes on from JAKBLM010000028.1 coordinate 1,655, forward strand.
GCCCGGCGGAGACGGAGACGGCCGAGGCAAACGTGCCGTCCGACACGTTGGAGGGGACGGTAAACAGCCGGCGCTGGGTGGCCGGGGAGTCCCCATGTAGCGTGAAGAGCGACAGTCGCGAGGAGCCGCCGGCGAACGAGGAGACCAGCAGCGTCTGATTTCCGGTCCAGGTGAGCCATGACGGCGTGATGGGGATTCCGGGCGTGACGTTTACCGGCTCGCCGCCACTGGGCGAGACGATGTAGATGTCGCCTCCCGTTGCCCCTTGATCGCTCATCAGTCCGCCGATCAAAGCAATGCGCGACCCGTTGGGCGACCAGCGCGGCAAAGCGATCTGCAGGCCGTGCAGCGGGCCCTTGACCGTTGACGGATCGAGCGCGACCCGCGCGGGACCGCCGGGGGTCTGCGTGTAGAGCTTGGCCACCCACCAGTTGTCGCGCCCCGGCGGAGGCGCTCCAACATACGCGACCTCCTTACCCGACGGCGACCAGTCGTATTCATAGACAAATATGGGATACGGGGTGACTTGGCTGACCCTCCCGCCGGTCGCCGGCACCACCGCGAGTCGCTGGTGCTCGACGCCGGTCCGGCCGATCACGCCGACCTGCGCCTTGGTCGCGGACACGGCGGCGATGGGATGCAGATCGCCCTTGACGTAGAGAAAGCTCAACATCGAGCCGCCCGGCACCCAGGTCAGCTCGTGCACGAAGCCGTGCAGATGCGTGATTCGCCGGGCCTGCACCGCGTTGGCGTCCACTTCATAGATATCGAGCTGTCCGCGACTATTCTCGCCGTGATTGCAGTTCGAGAGGAACGCCAGGACCCGGCTGTCTGGCGACCACGTCAGGCTGCTGTAGTAGCATGCTTGCACCGAGTCTGGAATCGTGACGGTGCGCACCCGCGTGCCATTGATATCCGCCAACTGCAGAATCATCCCCGCGTTACCGCTCTTCGATTTGCGGGCGGCGTTCCCACCGCGCGCAGGGGTCGTCTGGGTTACCGTCCATGCAACGGTCCGTCCGTTCGGCGCGACGGAAACAGCGCCGAAACGTTGGACGTCGCGCAGACGATGCATGATCTGCACGATGCGCGCGGCAAGCGGCTCCCGGGATTGGGAAGCAGCGGCCACCGGGACCCCACAGATTATGCCGACGGTCAGAAAGATAGCCACGGTGCCGGGCAGCAGACTACTGAAGCGTAATTTCATATCCATAACCCCCGTCGCTCTCGATCGCTCAAGCAATCACGCGAGAAATCCTAGCACTCAAGAAGTCGAGCGTCGAACCGCCAGCCAGATACTTGCGGCGGCCTTCGCCAGCCGGCACGCAGGTTGAAGGAAGAGAAGTGGGAAATACAGTCGAAAAGAGGGGAACGCCAGGAAAGCCCTTAACCTCTTGTCTCACTCCAGGGGACAACCCCACCGTGCCCTTTGCTTTTGGCGTGTGGTTTTTCGGGCGTGGCGGAAACTGCCGAGCGAGGCGAACGGGCGCGGGGACCGCGCCCCTACCAGCCCCGGACCTTGCCAGGCCGCGACCGAACCACGACAGGGGGAAAGCCGCACAGCCAGGATTGGCTGTGCTACTGGGGGGTACAGACTGGGGACATGGTTGACAGATTGGACCGGGGACATTCCTAACACTGAGATGGTGAGGGCGGGAGCGTATAAAAAGGCGGCATGGCCCGGAAAGCGAGCAGTGTCGTGGATGAGAGGATGCGGTTTGTGTTGGAGCATGAGCGCGGGTTGTGGACAATGACCGAGCTGTGCCAAGCGCACCAGATTACGCGAGAGACGGGATACTGCTGGGTGCGGCGCTACCGGCAAGGAGGGCTGGAGGCGCTGGCGCTGCTGGAGCAGGTTCCGTGAGCCGGGCGGGTGACCGTGGCGGGCGTCAAGTGCTTCGACACAGCCGGGTTCGTGGCCGAGTGCCGGCAGCGGCGCATCACGCCACACGTGGCGCAGAACCTGGGACGCGGCGGCAGTGCGATTGACCGGCGCACGACACGGCAGATTGGCGACCGGGTCAGTCAGAAGAAGCGGAAGCGCATCGAGGAATGCTTCGGCCGGCTGAAGGCGGTGGCGCTGTTGCGGAAGTCGCGTCAGCGCGGCGCGGGCTGCGATTCAGGAGAGCATCAGGGCGCCGTGGCGTGTATGTCCACGCGCAGGCAGCCCGGTGGGTTGCCCATGTCATGCGCGCAAATGCAGGCGAGTCTGGTCACAAGCCGAAGTCTATGCCGCTGGCGGCGATCGCAGATTGGGGATTGTGAATTTCGGAATTGGGAACGGCAGCGGATGGCGCTGTTGTATTTCGAGTGGTGTGAAGCGGATTTCTCGCGGGGACGGGGCGGGCTCTAACCCCACTACCAACGGCGGAAGGCGGAGCCTGCGTGGATTGCCGATTGTGCGGAAGGGGGAAATCGCATTTCCGGCTGCGCGAATCGGCGCATAGCGGAAACCAGGAGAATGCGCTTTGAGTGGGTTCTCGCCAAGATTAAGGAGAGCAAACACTTGGCGCCGCCGGCTCGCGCGGGGTCCGGTCCTTACTTTGGCAAGCGTAGTGCTCATCGTATGAGCAAAGGCTGGCCATGAAAGCGAATCCGCTGATTCGGCTGGGAACCGGGGCCGCAGCGTTTGTAATGCTGGCGCTGTTTGCCCTTGAATACGCCTGGGTAAAGTCCGCCCTGATCACACCGCCCCCCGACAGCCAGCCGCGGCAGGAAATCAGCCCGCGTGATCAGCCAAAAGGGCAACCGGGCGTTTTGCCCCAGGCACCGGTGGTGAATATAGACGTCCTGGTGACCGACGAAGACGGGTTTGTCCTGGCGGGGCTGAACCAGGCAAATTTTCGCGTTCTGGACAACGGCCAGCCGCAAGCGATCACGCATTTCGAGCCGGTCGGCGCGCGGATCACCATCGTGATGCTGCTCGAAGCCACTTCGAGCGCGTACAGTTATTTCTCCTACAAGTCGGCTAGCTGGGGGTCCGCGCTGCTGAATTATCTGGAACCCGAGGATTACGTCGCGCTTGTGACCTACGATATCAAGCCCACGGTCCGGGTCGATTTCACGCGGAACAAACCGGAAGTTCTACAGGCGCTGTCCACATCCTGGTATGGCCAGTTCCGAGATTCGAATCTGTTCGACGCGGTGATCGATACGCTCGACCGGCTCGATCGCGTAAAAGGCAAAACCGCGATAGTGATCGTCGGTACGGGCTTCAATACGATGAGCCAGCACAACCTCGGCGACACGCTGAAGCGAATCAAGGAAAGCGAGGCAATGATTTTCGCCGTCGGGGTTGCCGAAGGCGAATATATATGGTCTGGCCGGTCTTCCATCACCTACCTGCAGTCCAAAAACGCCCTGCAAGCCTTCACGGAACTCACCGGGGGCATGGCCTGGTTCCCGCGTTTCCAGGGCGAAATTCCGGGTATTTTCCGCAGTGTCGCCACGCATCTTCGCAACCAGTACAGAATCGGTTTCACGCCACCGGAATCGGCCCGCGACGGCAAATATCACAAATTGAAGGTCGAGGTCATCGGCGCGGAGGGGAAGCCGCTGACAGTCGTGAATCCCAAAGGCAAGCGCCGGAAGGTCGAAGTTTATGCGCGGCAGGGCTACATGGCGCGGGGCGGCGATGTAGGCAGGTAGGCGCAGTTGCCGGAAAGGGCGTGCTGGGCTCAGCCCGAGACGCTCGTACGACCTGAGCACGTTCCTCAACGGGACACTGCGCTGACGCCTTGGCTGGCTTTCCGTCGGGCAGGCGGCCAAACACACGCACGAAGGCAGGGAAGCACAGGCAATCCAGACTGTGCGGCTTTCCCGAGGTAATCGCACCCCCGGCGTCCTGGCACACCTCACAGCCGGGAGCCCGGCCCATTGACCGGCCGAACCTTCCCCCGGCACAGCCAGGATTGGCTGTGCTACTCGGGCGCGCGCAACGCGCCCCTAGCAACCGGGTCAGAGGTCCCAACTCGAAAACCTAAGCAGCCCGAGCGTGCGGCGGGCGGCGCGGAGCTATTTCGCTGCGCCCTTGTGCTCCGACTGGATTTGTTGGAGCAGGGCGTGGACGGCGGCGGCGAGCTGGGAATCCTTGTGCTCGTAGGTCTGGCCGATGGGGCGCGCGACGCGGATATCGACCGGGCGCGGATGCATCTCCATCACATGGCCCGAGTTCGTGACGACACGGGCATGCGGCAGGCGAACCACAGAGCCGTCGATGAGGCGCGCGGCCCAGGTGTAGATGATCCAGCCTGCAGTGGGCTCGCCGACCACCTTGCCGAGATGGAGGGTGCGGTAGCCCTGGGTGAAGTCCTCGCCATCGGAGAGCGTGCCGCGATTGACAACGAGGATCGTGGGCCGCTCGAGCGCGCGCTGGCCGCTGAGGATACGCATGGGAGCGGCGGGCAAGCCGCGCGGCTCGATGGTGAGGTAGTGGCGGCGGGCGAGGACGTCGATGGCGTAGGGATTGACGAAGCCACCAGTATTGCTGCGGATGTCGATCACGACGCCTTCGAGCGTTTGGGTGGTGGAGCTGAGTTCCGCGTTGAGATGTTGCAGGTCACTCGGCTCCATCGATTGCAGGTTGGCATAGCCGAGCTTGCCGTCGCTGAGTCTGGCGACGTAGGCGCGATTCGCCTCGACCCATTCGTGGTAGAGCAGGTTTTTCATCACGCCCGTACCGACCGGCTTCACATCCACCTTGCGCGGATTGGCGCCGCCGAGCGTGAGCGTGACCAGATGGCCGGTGCGATGGGCGAGCAGTTGGTGGTAGTTCGTGTGCGGGCCGATCGGGGTGCCGTCGATCGCGAGCAGCTCATCGCCGGGCTTGATGCCGGCGATTGCCGCCGGGCTGCGGGGAACGACCGCGCTGACGTGCAGCGTGCCGGACTGCTGGTAGGCGGCGACGTCGAAGGCGAGGCCGATCCGGCCCTCGAAAGGTTTGCTCTTCCCGCGCGGCGGGAACAGGCCGGAATGGGAGGAGTTCAGCTCGCCGATCATCAGATTGAGCAGGCCGTAGAGTTCATGTGGGTTGGTGGCGCCGGCGACGTAGGGCTCGTATTCGGTGTGGACGGCGTTCCAGTTCACGCCGTTCATGTCGGGATTGCAATAGTTGTCGCGGAGGTAACGCCAGGCCTGGTCGAACACCTCGAATTTCTCGCGAGCGAAGTTGACGTTCAGGCCGGCGGTCGCGGCGACCGGCTTCACTTTCCGCGTGGCGAGGGCGACCTCGAAGATGCGGCCGTGGTCGAGGTAGAAAACGTCCTTGCTATCGGGCGTGAACTGGGCGTCGGTTTTCGGACCGGGCGTCGAGGTGAGCTGGCGGGCGACCTTCGGTTTCTTGCTCAGCTCGTTGAGCGAATAGACGTAGAGATTCTCCTGACCGGCGACGCTTGAAGTGACGAGGGCCCATTTGCCGTTCGGGCTGATCGCGACGCTCCGCACATTGAGGCCGATGGACAGGAAATGGAACCGACGGCGAATGTGCTGGAAATCGATCTTCACCGGCTGGATCTTTTTCTTCTTTTGCGACTTCGCTCCGGCGACCTGCTTGCCTGGCGCGACATTCGGCTGGCCAGCTTGTGGCTGCTCCTTTTTGAAAAGCTTCCAGAACTGGTTTTCCTCGAATTGCGGAACGTGGGGAATGAGATCGATGCGGGCAACGCGCACCATCTTGGTGCGCTGGCCGGTCGCGTAGAGCAGGAATTTGCCGTTGGGACTCCAAACGGGACCGAAGCCGCCGAGGTTGCCAACGAAGCTGACCGGGTGGCTGGGACCGCCGGCGGCGGCGACAACGTCGACATTGCGGAACATGCGCGGGCCGTAGGTGGCATAGGCGATCCAGCGGCTGTCGGGCGACCAGGCGATGGCGTGGGGGTCGTTGATCGGCGGCAAACTGAAATTCCCTTGGGCGAGCACGCGGACCTGGCTGGTGGCGAAATCGAGCGCGCAGAGCTGGTGGCCGTCGCGTTTGAAAGCCAGTTCCTTGCCGTTGGGCGAAAAGACGGGCGAGTAGTCCTCGCCCTGGGAGACGATTTCGGTCTGCTTGCGCGTCGAGAAATTGTAGAGATAGAGGTGCGGGGCATCGCCGCGGTCGGAAACAAAGACCAGCCGGCGGCTGCCCGGCGACCAGGCGAGTTCGGAGTGGTTGAACGGGGAATGGGTGATCTCGATAGCGCGACCGGGCTCCGAGGAGGGAGCGGCGAAGACTGTGCCATGTGCGATGAAGGCGATTTTCTTGCCGTCGGGTGAGAGGGCCAGTTCCTGGAAATGATCCTGGAAGACGCGGTGGGTGACGCCGACGGCGTTTGCGGCGCCACGCAGGGTGATCGGGACCTCGCTGGCCTTGCCGGTTTTCGTGTCGAGCTTCCAGATGCCGAAGTGGCGGGCGAAGACGATCGTTTTGCCGTTGTAGCCGATGCGCGGCCAGACGAGACGGTCGTCGGTGAAATGGGTGACCTGGCGCGGGGCGCCGTGAAGCGAGGTGACCCAGATATTGGCGAAGCCGGTGCGGTCGGAGACGTAGTAGACCTCGCGGCCGTTGGCGCTCCACATCGGCCAGAGTTCCTCGGCGTTGCCGGCGCTGATCTGGCGGTAGTGGCGGCCGTGGTCAAAGTTGAGCAGCCAGATTTCGGAATCGTCGAGATGGCTGTGGCCCTTGCGCCACCATTGCCAGTTGGCGACGCCGTGGCCGGTGAAGGCGATCTCCTCGTGGCCCTCGGGGGCAGGCGCGGCGTAATGCTCGTTGATATAAAGCTCGGAGGTGACCGGCATGGGTGTGCCGCCCTCGGGGCTGATCCTGTAAATGCTGTCCATGTAGATGATGTTGTCGCCGGTGGAGGAGAAATAGATCCAACGGCCGTTGCGCGACCAGGCGTCGAGTTCGACGCCGGCGTCGTTGAAGGTGAGCTGCTTTTCGGCGCCGGTGCGCAAATCGAGCACGTAGATATTGTTGGCGCCGGAGCGGTCCGACTCGAAGGCCAGGCGATCTCCGCCGGGCGAATAGACCGGAGACGTGAGGTTGCCCTGGCCGGAAACCAGAATGTGCGCGATGCCGCCTTTGGCGGGGACGGTCCAGATGGCGCCTTCGGAGACGAAGGCGATGGTCGAGCCGTCCGGGCTGAGCGCCGGGCGTGTGAGGTAGGGGCGAGCGGCGGGAACCGGCGGAGCTGCCGCCGTGGCACCCAAAAGCAGAAGAAAGAGAATGGAACCCGTCACGATGCGCATCGCGCTCCTTTCACCGCGGCAACGACTGGAGAGGCGGAAAGCCGCGGCACGCTTATCTCCCCGGCCGGGCTGTAAGGTACTGCGGGGCGGCGCACAATGCAATGGCCGCGCGAGGAGGGACGCGCCCAGGCAGAAGAAGGAGGGCGCGGAAAGTGCCTGCGGGCAACTGGGCCTCAGCAGCTAAAGCCGCCTTGCGATCCCCAGAGCTGCGGCACAGCTAAAGCTGTGCCCTTAGGACGGAAGCTGTGCCCGTACGAAAGGATTGGGTTGGCACGGAGACTCTAATGGGAGGCGGGACCGTCGCGACGGCAAATTTCCACAGGCACGCCACGGGCGGCATTGACGGGAAGAGGTCAGACTGATAGCCTGCCCGGTTCGAGGCGGGCCCCGAGTACATGCGAGCAGTCGATCGGATCCGACGAAAACGCGAGGGCAAAAAACTCCCCACGGAAGAAATGCGGTTTCCGATTTCAAGTCACACAGCCCGGGAAATTCCCGATCCCGAAAACTTCCACTGGCGCATGATAGCGGCCATGGGCCGCGAAGCGGAGGGGTTCGCTTAGGCAGCGCGCGCGCCGGGTGCGCGGCTTTGCATTACAATGCGGCAACGCATGGCGATGCCAAGGCGGAGCGGGGCGATTCGGTGGCAGGCAGCTGGAGGGTTGCGTCGGCTGAAGGGCGCGGAAACCACCGAAACGGGGCGGTCGCGCTTCTTATGGAATGAAGCGAAAGCGCCAAGTGTAGGTTCGGAAAACGGAATTTCGTGCAGGGCGGAGGCGGTCGTGCCTTTGCCCCACGAGTGACGGCCGGGGGCAGGGCGGATGCCGAGCAGGGGCAGAAACAGCAAAGCCGCTGCCGGAAGAAATGAAGAAAAGAGCCGCGCCGATGAAACGTCGCATCGACGCGGCGAGTTGTAGAGTAGGGATTTACAAATTCGGGTTGGCCCTAAGCCAAAGTGAACAAGACCGCGGGCCGCGAGGGAGGCAAACCGAGTGGGCCGTTTCACAGGAATTCTGGGGATGCTGTCGATCCTCGGCGTCTGCTACCTGTTTTCCACGAATCGAAAGGCCATCAAGAAGAAAATCGTTCTTTGGGGCCTCGGGCTGCAGATCGTCTTCGCCTATTTCGTTCTCGCCACGGCAGCAGGCAGAGACTTGTTTGCGGGGCTGGGCGACGCCGTAAACAAGATTCTGGCGTATTCCTACTACGGGTCGAAATTCGTCTTCGGAGGGCTCGGGGCGGAGCACTCGAAGTTTGGCGTACTTTTCGCATTTCAGATTATGCCGACGGTCATCTTCATTGCGGCGTTGACAGCGCTTTTTTACTACTGGGGCGTGCTGCCCTACATCGTGAAACAGATGGCGAAAGCGATGGCGTGGCTGCTCTCGATCAGCGGGGCGGAGGCGACGGACGTGGCGTCGAGTATTTTCCTCGACCAGTCGACAGCGCCGCTGACGATCAAGCCGTATTTGCAGGACGCCACCTATTCCGAGCTGATGACCATCATGACGGCGGGGATGGCGCACGTTTCCGGCGGCATCCTGGCGGCCTACATCGCCTTCGGCATTCCGGCCAAGCACCTGATCACCGCGGTGATCATGACGGCACCGGGCACCCTGGTGATCGCGAAGATGCTGGTGCCGGAGGTAGAGAAGCCAAAGACGATGGGCAAGGTCGAGGTGGAGAAGGTGGAGCAGGACGCGAACGCACTGGCGGCGCTCTCGCGTGGGACGATGGACGGCCTGTGGATTGCGTTGGCCGTGGTAGCGATGTTGATCGCCTTTATTTCGGTGATCTATCTCTGCGACGGGATCATGGGAGGGGTGCACCACCTGCTCGCCATGATCGGCTTCCCTTATTTCCCAGCCACGCTGCAAAAGCTCTTTGGCTGGATCTTCGCTCCGGTCGCGTGGCTGATCGGGGTGCCCTGGCACGACGCGGGGAAGATCGGCGACCTGCTGGGAACCCGCATGGTGCTGAACGAACTGATCGCGTTTAAATTCCTGGGCCAGATGAAGCATGCGGTCAGCCATAAGGCTTTTGTGATCGCCACGTACGCGCTGTGCGGCTTCGCCAATTTCGGTTCGGTCGGCATTCAGCTGGGTGCGATCGGGCAGATGGCTCCGGGCAAAAAGAAGGAACTGGCCAAGCTTGGCATGCGCGCCATGCTGGCCGGAACAATGGCCAACCTGATGTCGGCTTCGATCGCCGGGATCATGCTGCGATGAGCCCGAAACGCTCGCGGACGGCTCCCGATGAATTTGCCCGGGCCGGGCGCGCGGCGAAATTCCTTTTGGGCAAGACGCGGCTGCGGCCGCGCGTCGCGGTGGTGCTGGGATCGGGGCTGGGCGATTTCGCCGAAGGGCTCGAGGGCGCAACGCGCGTTCCCTACGCGAAGATTCCCGGCTTTCCGCGATCGAGCGTGGTGGGGCACGCGGGACGGCTGGTAATCGGGCGCAGCGGGAAGGTGCCGGTGGCCGTGATGCAGGGCCGCGTGCACCTCTACGAAGGCCACGGCATTCGGGAAGCGGTGTTTCCGGTGCGTGTGCTGGCGCGGCTGGGCGTGCGAGCGATCGTCTTCACCAATGCCGCCGGCGGCATCGATCCGGCCTACGGGCAGGGCGCGCTGGTCGCCCTGCGCGACCACATCAATCTGCAGGGAACCAATCCGCTGATCGGCGCGAATGACGAACGGTTCGGGCCGCGCTTTCCCGACATGACCGAGGCGTATTCGAAAGCGTTTCGCGCTACAGCAATCGAAGAGGCCAAGCGGCTCGGCTTCACCCTGCATGAGGGCGTCTACGCCGCAATGCACGGGCCGAGCTACGAGACGCCGGCGGAAATCCGGGCGCTGCGGACGCTGGGCGCCGAACTGGTGGGAATGTCGACGGTGCCGGAGGTGATCGCGGCGCGGCACATGGGGCTCGGCGTGCTCGCGATTTCGTGCGTAACGAACATGGCCGCCGGGATCCTGGACCGCCCGATCGACCATGAAGAGGTGCTGCAGGTGGGCGAGCGGGTGAAGGGGAACTTCGTGGCGCTGCTGCAGGCGGTGTTGCCGCGAATCGAAGCGGCGACGGCGGGCGAGAGCAGTGCCGGCAAGGCGGAGGCAAGCCACCATTGAGCGGAAAGGAAATGGGATGGCCGATTATGCTGCTTTGATCGACGCGGCGCGGGCGGCGCGGGAACACGCGCACGCGCCCTTTTCAAAATTCAAGGTGGGGGCGGCGCTGCGGACGCGCTCGGGCCGCCTGGTGGGCGGCTGCAACGTGGAAAATGCGAGTTATGGGCTGACGATTTGCGCCGAGCGGGTGGCGATCTTCAAAGCGATTTCGGAGGGGGAACGGGAGTTCGATGCAATCGCCGTCGTTACCGATGCCGACACCCTGACGCCGCCGTGCGGCGCGTGCCGGCAGATCATTTGGGAGTTCTGCGGCAACGTAGAGGTGGTGCTGGCGAATCTGAAGGGGCAAGTGGAGCATCACCGGATGAAGGATCTGCTGCCGCTGCCCTTTGACGCGCGATCTTTCTGACCGGGGCCGGTGCAGCGGCCGACGGGATCCATTTGGCGAAGGGGGAGCTTTCAAGGAGCCGGCACATGAGTTAACGGCGCGGCCGCAAAAAGTAGGCAAGCAGGCAGTGGAATCCGAGTTCAGGGGTGAGATAATCCGCCCCTAATACAAATGGGTTGATCCAGAAGAGTGTCAGGGTGTAGGCCGATTGGGCGGCAAGCCAAGGACAACATGAGGAAGGCGGCGCCGGCCGATGCGGAAGGGGCTAGAGGAAGGGGGAAGAGGAATGCGCAAGACAACGAAACGGGCCTGGCTGGAGAGGCTGGCCTTGGTGTGCTTGCCGGTGCTGGCTCTGAGCACGTGGTTGTTCGCGCGGGGTGCGCGGCGTGAGGGAGCCTTGGCGGGACCGGTGGCACTCGGCGTGATGGAGCCGGTGGACTGGCTGATCGCCGGACCGATCGTTGTCACGATGGACCCGGACCGGAGGGTGATCCACGACGGCGCGGTGGCGATTCGCGGCGACACGATCGTCGCGGTGGGGAAGGCCGCGACACTCGAGGCGAAATACAAGCCAGAGCACCCGCTCGAGTTAAGAGACGGCATCCTGATCCCTGGCCTGATCAACGGACACACCCATGCGGCGATGACGCTGTTTCGCGGACTCGGCGACGACCAGAACCTGCAGGACTGGCTGCACAAATACATTTTCCCGGCCGAGGCGAGAAACGTGACGCCGGCTTTCGTGCGCGAAGGGACGCGACTGGCGCTCGTCGAGATGATCCGCAGCGGCACCACGACCTTCGCCGACATGTATTACTTCGAGAACGACGTCGCCGAGGTGACCGAGGAAGCGGGCGAGCGCGGCGTGCTCGGCGAAACGGTGATCGGATTTCCCGCCCCGGACAACAAGACGCCGGCCGATGCCTTCGCCTACATCCGGAAATTCGTGGCGCGGTGGAAGGGAAATGCGCTGATCACGCCGGCTGTGGCGCCGCACGCGATCTACACGGTGCCGGGGCCGGACCTGAAAGAATCGGGCGAACTGTCGCGGCAGTTGGGCGTACCGTTGCTGATTCACCTGGCGGAGACGAAAACGGAGCTGGACAACAGCCTGAGCGAACACCACCTGACGCCGGTCGGCTACCTGAATTCACTGCACGTGCTGGCGCCCAACATGACCGCGGCTCACTGCGTCTGGGTGGACGCGGCCGATATGCGGCTGCTCGCCAGGCACGACGTCGGCTGCGTCTATTGCCCGTCGAGCAACCTGAAACTGGCCGACGGCATGGCGCCGGTCACCAAGCTGATCGCCGCCGGCGTGCCCGTGGGGCTGGGCACCGACGGGGCCGCGAGCAACAACAACCTGGACCTGATGCGCGAAATCGATTTCGCCGCCAAGCTCCAGAAGCTCGCCACGATGAACCCAACCGCGATGCCGGCCGAAGAAGCGCTCGCGCTCGCCACGATCGACGGCGCGCGGGCACTGCACATGCAGAACGAGATCGGCTCGATCGAGGTGCGCAAGAAGGCCGACCTGACGTTTCTTTCGCTCGATTCGGCGCACGCCGTGCCGCTCTACAACGTCTATTCGCAGATCGTCTATGCGCTGGAATCAAGCGACGTGAAAGACGTCTTCGTCGGCGGCAAGCCGCTGATGCTCAATGGCAAACTGCTGACGCTCGACGAGGCGGCGATCATCGCCAAGGCGCGGGAATACGGCAAGCAGGTGCTGCAGAGCCTCGAGCCCGCGACCGCGCCGAAGAGCTAGCTGGAATTTTCCTCCGGAGCCTCGGTGGTGCGGGGTTTCGCCGGTGCGGCCGGCCTGAATAGATTCTGGAGACGTTGCTGCTCGGCGCGGCCTGGCGGGGCGCGAGAAGATAAAGATGGCGGGCTGAAGCCCGCCTCTACACAACCGTTACACGGCCGAAAAACAACCGGCCACCTATTCCCCCAAACAATTCATGAAAACTGAACAGGAGTGCGCGGCGACGGGCTTTCTTGCCGGGTGCGCAGCGGCCAAGATGCGCAACAAGCGGAAAGCGCGTGAATCAGCGGGGCGCGGCGACGCGGGTGCGGGACAGGGGCATTGTGGCGCCGACGTGGTGCAATGCCGGAGCCATCGATTCGGGGCGGTAATGGCGGCAGGCGGCCCAGCCACCGGCAACCATAGCGACAAAAAGCGCCGCCGCCGCTGCGGCCAGCCAGAAAGCGCGGGGATGGCTGAGAGGCGCTTCGGTTGCGAGGATGCGAAGCTGCGGTCGATCGTTGGTGGCCGCGGCGTAAGCGGCGATGAGGTCCGCCTCGTCGATCCCGAGATAGCGCGCGATGGAACGCAAGAAGCCACGATTGAAAGCGCCACCCGGCAGTTGGTCCCACTGCTGGGCTTCGAGGGCCTGAAGCGCCCGCACCTTGATGCACGTGGCCGCGGAAAGGGATTCGAGAGAAACACCCCGCGCTTCCCGCTCGCGCCGGAGGCGGGTGCCGAATGAAGTCGTGTCCATTGCAGGGGTTATCCGGGAAAGAGACTATAGGGGCATGCGTGAGCGCGGTCAAGACCCGAGTCGCACCATGCCGTACCGCACGACGCGGCCTTGATGCAGCGGCGAGAAAGGTTCGCACCGGTCGAGGCGGGTGGGAACGAAAAGCGAGTGCCAGGGCGCCAAAAGCCGTCGTGGAGCGGCGCTATACTGAAAACAGGAGGTGCCGGGCGTTACTGTGGACCCGCGCTCGATACCGAAGATCGCTCGATGGGCCGCCGCGGCGGCCATCGGAATCGTCCTGGTGGTGGCGGGGATTCTTGTGCACCGGAACTGGCTCTCTTCCCGAGCCATGCGGCACGAGCCGGCGGCTGTGCCGGCGAGCGTAGAGCAACAGTCGCTCCAATTCACATTTTCCAAGGTGGATGGGCAGCAGACCATCTTCACGATCCACGCGGCTCGAGCGACAAAGTACAGCGGGGAAGATCGCAGCCAGCTCGAAGATGTCGACATCGTGGTCTACGGCGATCGTGGCCGCCGACACGACGAGATTCATACGCGCTCCTGCGACTACGAGGAATCGAGCGGCGCAATCGTTTGCCACGGCAAGGTGGATCTGGAACTGGCCAACGCTCCCGTTCCCGGGAAACCGGCGCAAAGTACGGCTAGCCGCATTGAGATCGAAACCACCCAGGTGCACTTCGACCGGAAGACCGGAGAGGCAACGACCACGGCTCCCGTGGAATTCCGCTTTCCCCAGGGGCAAGGAAAGGCGCTGGGCGTGACCTATTCGAGCAGCCAAGCGAGAATCACTCTGGGACGAGACGTCGAGCTAACGCTGGCGCCGAACCGGCCGGGCGGGATGCCAGCGCACATCGCAGCAAAGGGCGGATTGAACTACAACCGGGCGACCGGGAAGCTGGTGCTGAAGGGACCGGTGGAAATCACCAAGGGCCTTCGGTCGCTCGAAACCGCGGAACTGACCGTGACGCTGAATCCGCACTTGCATCCGCGGCATGCCCTGGCTGAGGGCGGACCAACCGCGCGCTGGTCCGGCGCGCGGCCGGCAAGCCTCCGCGCGGACCAGGCGGAGATTTTCTTCGATAGCCAGGGACGGGCCGACCGCGTGCGGGCGAGTGGGAACGTCGTGGCGAAACAACAGGCGGCGAGCACGATGCAGGTCGAAGCGCTGCGAGCCGACCTGACGCTGGACCCGCTGAACGAGCAGCCACGCCAAATTTTGGCCAAGGGCAACGTGAGCCTGGAGTCGAGGCGGCAAAACCAGGTGACGCGCTTGAAAACGGCCGTGCTGGAACTGATGGCGGCGCCGGCCGATCGGGCGGCGGGGACTCGCGAAGCGAAAGACCCTCCGGCAGGAACGCCAGGAATTTTCCGGCTGGAGCGGGCGACCACGCCCGGCCCGGCCCAGGCTGAATGGCAATCGGGCCGGCAGCAGGAGCGGCTCGCAGCGGGCCGGCTGGCGGCAACCTTCGGCGCCGGGAATCAGATCCGGGTGCTGCGTGGCGCGGCCGGTGTGCGAATGGAGCGGCAAGAGCCGAATGCTCTGCCGGTAACGACAACGGCGGAGAGTCTTGTTGTGGATTTTGCCGGCGGCGAGTGGAGCAACGCGCGGGAATCGGGCAACGTACGCGCGTGGCAGGGAAACCGCCGGGCACTGGCCGAGCGAGCCGACTGGTCCCGAGCACGGGACGAAATGCGGCTGACAGGCGAAGCGCAGGTGAGCGATCCGCGCGGGCAGACGCTGGCCGACACGATCCTGTGGAACCAGCGGACCGGCGCAGTGGTGGCCACCGGCAACGTCCGCTCGACCTATTTTGCCAAAGCAGGGACGAAATCCGGATTGGGGCCGAACGCCGGGCCGGTGAACGTGGTGGCCGAGCAACTAGCGGCGAACCGTGCAACAGGCGAGGCCGTCTATTCGGGCGGGGCGCGGCTGTGGCAGGGAAGCATGATGATCCAGGCCGCGCGAATCGAACTGCGGCGTAAAACGGGGCAACTGCTGGCGAGCGGCAACGTGCGAGGAGCGTTCCCGCAGGTGCAGCGGCTGAGCCGGGCGCGAAAGGGGGACGCGGGAAAAGCCATGCCGGGAACGGCGGAGCTCTGGCGCGTGGAGGCGCAAAAACTGGATTACGTGAATGAGGGCAGCACGGAACACCCGACCGGTGGGCGGGCCACGCTCGAAGACGGAGCAAAAGCCTGGTCGAGCAACGGCGAGATCGAGGCAAACCGGCTGGTGCTGACGATGCGGCGCAATGCGGAAGGCCGAGCAGAGATCACGCGGGCGGTCGGCGAAGGCGGCGTGCTGGTGCGGCAAGGCAAACGATGGGGCCGGGCGCAACGCGGACTCTACAATGCGGCGAAGGGGCAATTCATTTTGACCGGCGGCAAGCCTTCGCTGCACGACACATCGGGTGATTTGGTGACCGGCAGTGAATTGACCTTCTATGTAGCGAATGATACGATTCTGGTCGAGTCGAAAAAAGGATCCCGCACATTGACCAGGCATCCGATACAGAAATGAAACGGCATGGGAAAGCTTCGGGGTGTCGATTTATATAAGTCTTATCGCGGCCGGAAGGTAGTGAGTGACGTAAGCCTGGAGATTGAGCAGCGGGAGGTGGTGGGACTGCTTGGGCCCAACGGTGCGGGGAAGACAACGACTTTTTATATTCTGGTGGGTTTGACCCGTGCCGATGCCGGCCAGGTATTTTTCGACGAGGAAGACATCACCAACCTGCCCATGTACCTGCGGGCCCGAATGGGCATGAGCTACCTGCCGCAGGAACCTTCCGTGTTCCGAAAACTTACGGTTGAGGAAAATCTGGTGGCGATCCTCGAAACCTTGCCGCTTTCCAGCGCGCGGCGGCGCGAACGGCTCGAGGAGTTGCTGGCCCAGATGGGGCTCGAAACGGTGCGCGCGAGCCGGGCGCAGACGCTTTCGGGCGGGGAGCGGCGGCGTCTGGAGATCGCGCGGTCGCTGGTGCTGGAACCGGCATTTCTGCTGCTGGACGAGCCCTTTTCGGGTATCGATCCGGTAACGGTGATCGATATTCAGAAGATCATTCGCAATCTGAGCGATTCGGGAATCGGCGTGCTGATGACCGACCACAACGTGCGCGAGACGCTGCGCGTAACGAATCGAGCCTATATTATTAATGAAGGAAGGATTTTCCGCTCCGGGACACCGGAGCATCTGAGCGCCGACCCCGAGGTACGCAAGATCTACCTGGGCGAAACGTTCAGCTTGAGCTAGACGACGATGAGCATGCTCCAACCCAAATTGCACTTGAAGGTGGCGCAGAAGCAGATTCTGACGCCCAGCCTGGTGCAGATGGTCAGCGTGCTGGCGCTGAACCGGCTGGAACTGCGCGAGATGATCAACCAGGAGATCATGGCGAACCCGGTGCTCGAGGAACTGGGCGAGGACGGGCTGCAGGCGGAAAAATACACCGACCAGGCGTTCCTCGAGAAGGAAACCGAGAAGATTCCAGAAACCGAGGCGCCCAACCCATTCGACGAATTCGACGTGAGCGCCTTCCTCAACCAGTACCTGAACAGCGGCGGCGAGAACAATTTCCGCGAGCGGGAGCAGGTGGAAAAGCCGTCGTTCGAGCAGTTCGTCAGCTCGCCACAGAAGCTTGCCGACCATCTCTCTTGGCAGCTGGGCGCCTCGTCGCTCGACCCGCGGACGGCCGAAATCGCCGAAGAGATCATTGGGAACCTGGACGAAAACGGGTATCTTTCGGCGACGATTGAAGAGATTGCGAATACCGGGCCGTACACGGCGGAAGAGGTGCAAAAGACCTTGGCGGCGGTACAGCAGTTCGACCCGCCGGGCGTGGCGGCGCGGGACCTGCGGGAGTGCCTGTTGCTGCAGTTGCGGCTGCTCGATCCGGAGAACACGCTGGCGCAGCAGATCGTCTCCGATCACCTGAAACAGCTACAGACGAACCAATTGCGCGAGATTGCCCGCGCGCTGAACCGGCCGGTGGACCTGGTGAAGCGGGCG
The DNA here is from genome assembly GCA_021832085.1 of Acidobacteriota bacterium. Lineage (GTDB taxonomy): Bacteria > Acidobacteriota > Terriglobia > Acidiferrales > UBA7541 > JAKASX01. The sequence goes on from JAKBLM010000028.1 coordinate 18,898, forward strand.
GTGGAAGGCATCCGCAAACTCGATCCGCGGCCGGGGCTGCGCTACAACGCCACCGAGCCGCGGCTGGTCGAGCCGGACGTCTATTTCCGCAAGGTGGGCGGGGAATGGCAGGCGTTCCTGAACGAGGACGACGTGCCGCAACTGCGGATCAGCCCCACCTACAGCCGGTTGCTGGCGCGCGGCGCGGCCGACCGCGACGTGCGCGATTACGTGCGGGAACGGCTGACCGCGGCGATGCAGTTGATGAAAAACATCGAGCAGCGCAAGCACACGATCCTGCGCGTGTGCGACGCGATCATCCGGCGCCAAGGGGAATGCCTGGAGTCCGGCATGGACCGGCTGAAGCCGATGATGATCAAGGAAGTGGCCGAAGACGTCGGCGTGCACCCCTCGACCGTGAGCCGGGCCGTCTCGAGCAAATACGCGCACACGCCGCACGGCGTGCTGGAGCTGCGCACGTTCTTTTCGGAGTCGGTGAACGGGCCGGAAGGCCACCGGATGTCCCTGGTGACGCTGAAGCGCAAGGTGCGGAAGATGATCGAGGAAGAAGACTCGACGCACCCGCTGACCGACGACCAAATTGCCAAGCGGCTCGACGACGAGGGCATCCATGTGACGCGCCGCACGATCGCGAAATACCGCGAAGACATGCGCATCCCGAGCACCCACCAGCGTCGAGTAAAACCCTGAGGCCCAACGCGGCGGTGAAACGCCAACACCAGAGCGCCGGCCGGCGGCTCGTAATGCTCACCGGACTCAGCGGATCCGGAAAAGGATCGACGCTGAAAGCGTTCGAGGATCTCGGCTTCTATTGCGTCGACAATCTGCCGGTGGACCTGGTGCCCACGCTGTGCGATCTGGCGGTGCAGGGCGGGCGGGAATACCAGCGGCTGGTGATGGTGGTGGACGCGCGCGAGGGCAGCAGCCTGAAGCAGCTGCCGGCACTCTACCGGCGGCTGGCACGGCGGTACCCGCTAACGCTGGTTTTCATCGAAGCAAGCGACGAGGTGCTGCTGCGGCGGTTCAGCGAAACGCGGAGGCCGCATCCACTCAGCCGCGACCAATCGATCCGCGACGGCATCCGGCGCGAACGGCAGCTGATGGCACCGATCCGGCGCGTGGCCGACGTGGTGATCGACACCAGCCAGTTCAATGTGCACGAATTGCGGCAGTTCGTTGCCGACCGCTTCCAGAGCGCGGAGAAGCGACCGATGGTGATCTCGGTGGTAAGCTTCGGCTACCGGTTCGGAGTGCCCACCGACGCCGACCTGGTCTTTGACGTCCGGTTTCTTCCGAACCCGCATTTCATCGCGGAGCTGCGGCCGTATTCGGGCCGGGAAAAACGGGTGGCGCGGTACGTGATGTCGTTTCGCCAGTCGAAAGGATTTCTGCGGCGGGTGGACGACCTGCTCGCGTTCCTGATCCCACGGTACATCGACGAAGGGAAGAGCTACCTGACGATCGCTTTCGGCTGCACGGGAGGGCGGCACCGGTCGGTGACGCTGAGCGAGGCGGTGGCGCGGCAGCTAGCGGGGCGCGGCTACCGGGCGAAAGTGGTCCACCGGGACATCAACCGGAGCATGGCTTGACTTTTCACAAGGCGGTTCCTAGCGTGAACGTTCGCAACAACGGTCCGGACGGAACAACCGCTTGAAAGTGCCTGACGATCTTCGGCGCCTGCTCGGCTACGCACGGCCGTACCGGTGGATGGTGGCTGGGGCGATCGGGATGATGTGCGTGGTCGGCGTGGCCGAGGGCCTGATCGCGCTGATGATCAAGCCGCTGTTCGACCGGGTACTCAACCCGTCGAGTCCCGGGACGCGGTTGAAGCTGTTCACGATTCCCCATTTTCACCGGGCAGTCTATCTAAACTCGTTCGTGCCGGATTCGGTGCACCACGTCTGGGCGGTCTTTGCGATTGCGCTGTGCCTGATTTTCCTGGCGAAGGCGGTGGCGGAGGTGCTCGGGGACCTGCTGATCCAATACGCCGGGCAGTCGGCGGTGACCGATCTGCGCGATCAGGTCTACGGCAAGGTGATCTACCAGCCGATCGGCTTCTTCCAAGGGCAGGGCACCGGGCGGCTGGTGTCGGCGGTGATCAACGACATCGAGCGGATCCGCAGCGCCTATTCCGAATGGCTGGCGGATTTTTTCCGGCAGCTCTTCACGCTGATCTTCCTGGTGCTAGCGCTGCTGGTGCTCGACTGGCGGCTGGCGCTGGGGTCGTTGGTACTGCTGCCGCTGGTGGTCTGGCCGGTGGGTAAGCTGGGGCGGCGAATTCGCGGCTCGGTGGACAAGAGCCAGCGGAAACTGGGCGAGCTGAGCCAGATCCTGCACGAGACGGCAACCGGAAACCGGATCGTGAAGGCGTTCGGGATGGAGGGATTCGAGATCGCCAAGTTCCGGCAGGCGGCGCGGCGGCTGTTGCGGGAAAACATGCGCTGGGTGAGCGCCTACGCGGTGAGCGGACCGCTGATGGAGGTGCTGGGCGCGGTGGTGGTTTGCTTGATCGTGCTCTACGCGCGGGGTGAAATCCGGGGCGGGGCGATGAAGGCGGGCACGGTACTGGCCTTTGCCTACGCGCTGCTGCGCGCCTCGACGCCGGTGAAGCGGCTGGGAAACATTTACCAGCATTTCCAGCTGGCGCTCGGCGCTTCGCGGCAGGTGTTCGGCTTCCTGGCGCTCGGCGAGGAAGGCATGGAGCTGCCGGGGACTAAACGGCTGGAACGTTTTGCCGAGTCAGTGGAATTCGATAACGTGGGCTTTCGCTACGGCGACGGGCCCGCGGTGCTCAAGAACCTGCGGCTGCGGGTGCAGCGCGGCGAAGTGCTGGCGATCGTCGGGCTTTCGGGCGCGGGCAAAACCACGATGGTGAACCTGCTGCCGCGATTCTACGACGTGACGGAAGGGGCGATCCGGATCGACGGCGTCGACACGCGTGAACTGACGCTGCGTTCGCTGCGCGAACAGATCGCCATCGTCACGCAGGAAACGATCCTCTTCAACGACACCGTCTGGAACAACATCTGCTACGGGCGCCCGGGCATGCGCACCGACCTGGTGATCGGCGCAGCAAAGGCGGCACTGGCGCACGATTTCATTCAGCAGCTTCCGGAGCGGTACGATACGCGGCTCGGCGAACGCGGGCTGCGGCTTTCCGGCGGCGAGCGCCAGCGGCTGGCAATCGCGCGGGCGCTGCTAAAGGACGCGCCGATCCTGATTCTGGACGAGGCGACTTCGCAGCTGGACGCCGAATCGGAGCAGCTGGTGCAGCAAGCGCTCGGGAATTTGATGGAGGGCCGCACGGTCTTCGTGATTGCGCATCGGCTGGCAACCGTGCGCGGGGCCGACCGGATCGTGGTGCTCGACGATGGCCAGATCCGCGAAGTCGGCACGCACGCCGAGTTGTTGGCGCGCGGCGGGCTGTACAGCCACCTTTGTGACCTCCAGTTCAGCCAGGGCGCGACGGTGACGCGGCCGACGGGAACGGTGGAACGATGACGAAATTGCGGTCGATGACCGGTTTTGCCGAGAGTTACCTCGAGGAGGACGGGCGCGTGGTGCGCGCCGGTGTGCGGAGCGTGAACCACCGTTTTCTGGATCTGCACGCGCATTTGCCGGAAGGGCTGGAGGCGCTCGAGCCGATCGTGCGGCGGCTGGTGCGGCAGAAGGTGCGGCGCGGCCACGTGGATGTGTTCGTGCGGGTGGAAACCACCGGTCCGCCGGAAGTGCGCGTGAACATGGGCGCGGCGGAGATGTATCTGGAAGCGGCGCGCGAACTGAAGGCGCGTTTCGGGCTGAAGGAAGAGCCGGACCTTGGCTCTATCCTGCGGCTGCCCGGGGTGGTGGAAGCGGGCGGCACGGGCGACGGATCGGAAGCCGAGCGGATCGGCGTGGCGCTTGAAAGGGCGCTCGGCGAAGCGCTCGATCGGCTGGACCGGATGCGGGCGACCGAAGCGGCGCGGCTCGGCGAAGAGATGGCCAGGGCCACAGCCCGGATCGTGGAAGCGGTGAAAGGAATGGAACCGCTCGGCGAAAGCGCGCGAGCGGCCTACGCGGCGCGGCTGCGCGAGCGCGTTGCCGAACTGACGGGTGACGGCAATCTGGACCCTGCGCGGGTGGCGCAGGAGGTGGCGCAGGTGGCCGCGCGCAGCGACACGACCGAGGAAACCAGCCGGTTGGCAAGCCACCTGGAACAGTTTGCCCGAGTGCTCGAAACGACGGGCGAGGCGGGCAAAAAACTGGATTTCCTTTGCCAGGAGATGCTGCGCGAGGTAAATACCACTCTTGCCAAGACGCCGGCGCTGGGCCCGGACGGGATCGAGATCACCCGGCTGATGCTGGCAGTGAAAGCGGAAATCGAGAAGCTTCGAGAACAGGTGCAGAATATCGAATGACAACGGCGCAGACCGACCCCCTCGTCTTCATCGTTTCGGGCCCGTCGGGCTCGGGCAAGAGCACTCTGGTACGGAAGCTGGTGGAAGTCCCGGGCATGCTGCTTTCCATATCGTGCACAACGCGGCCGGCGCGCGCCTCGGAGGTGCCGGGGCAATGGTACAATTTCCTATCTGAAGAGGAGTTTCGGCGCCGGATCGAGGCGGACGAATTCCTCGAGTACGCCTGCGTGTTTGGTCACCACTATTACGGAACGCCACGAAGCGAGCTGGAGCGTGCCCGGGCGGCAGCGAAGGACCTGGTGCTCGAGATTGACGTGCAGGGAGCCAGCCAGGTGAAGCGAAAACTGCCCGGCGCGGTGGGGATCTTCATCCTGCCACCCTCGCGCGAGGAACTGGAGCGACGGCTGCGGGCGCGCGGCCAGGATTCCGAAGAGGAAATCGAGCGGCGGCTGGAAGGCGCGCGGCAGGAGATGACGGCCTACAGCCAATATGAATACGCCGTAGTGAACGACGACATGGAAGACGCCGGCCGGCGGATCCAGGCGATCGCGGTAGCGGCGCGGCTCGCGACGGGGAGAAACCGGGCGCGAGTGGAAGAGATTCTGGCGAGTTTTGGAGGGAAGAGCTGATGAGCGTGAAAAATGATGCCCCGGACAGTCAGTTTGCCTACGTGGTGGTAGCGGCGCGTCGCGCGCGCCAGCTGATGAGCGGGGCGCCACCGCTGGTGGAGAATCCGAAGTCGAGGCAGGCGACGAGAGTGGCACAGCAGGAATTGAAGCGCGGCCTGCTGGAATTCGAAATTCCGGCGCGGCCGGGTGATGAAGACGAGGAAGACGAAGAGAAAGGAAGCAAGCAGGGCTAGGGGGTAAACGGCCCACGCACCCGGCGAGCCCGGGCGCGGCGAAGCAGAGTCTGCGGTAAACGGTTTTCCCATTCCGATTTTGCGAGGCGAAAATCCATGCGGATCGCTCTCGGAGTGACGGGCGGCGTGGCCGCCTACAAGGCCGCCGAACTGGTGCGCCGGTTGCAGCAGGAGAATTTTGACGTCGAAGTGGTGATGACGCGCGGGGCCGAGCAATTCGTTCGGCCGCTGACTTTCGCGGCACTCACCGGCCACAAGGTGATCACCGGGATGTTCGGCGAAACGTCGGGCGAGCCGGCGAACGTCGAGAGCGCGATCGAGCACATCGCCGTGGCGCAGCGAATCGATCTGCTGCTGGTGGCTCCGGCGACCGCCGACGTGCTGGCCAAGCTCGCCGCGGGAATCGCCGACGATTTCCTTACCACGTTGTACCTGGCCACGAAGGCGCCGGTCGTGGTGGCTCCGGCAATGAATGTCAACATGTGGGAGCATGCAGCGACACGGGAGAACGTGGCGCGGCTGCAGGCGCGCGGAGCGCACGTGGTCGAGCCCGAGGAAGGCTACCTGGCCTGCGGAATGACCGGCGCGGGGCGCCTGGCGAGCGTGGACTCGATCCTGCAAACCGTGCGTGAGGCGTTGAAGGTGCGGCGCGATCTCGCGGGCGAAACGGTGCTGGTGACCGCCGGGCCCACCTGCGAGGATATCGATCCGGTTCGCTACCTGACGAACCGGTCGTCGGGCCGGATGGGCTACGCGGTGGCCGAGGCGGCACACGAGCGCGGTGCGTCGGTGATCCTGGTGACGGGCCCGACGGCGCTCGAGATTCCCCCAGGTGTCGAATGCGTGCGGGCGCGGAGCGCCGAGGACATGAGCCGGGCCGTGGGCCAGCATTTGGATCGCGCGACGATCGTCGTAATGGCGGCAGCGGTGGCCGATTACCGGCCAACGCAGAAGCATCCGCAGAAGGTGAAGCGCGGGGCGCCGAGCCTGGCGCTGGAACTGGAAATGACGCCCGACATTCTGAGCGAAATCGGTGCGCGGAAGGACGGCCGGATCGTCGTGGGCTTTGCCGCGGAAACCGAGCGGCTGGCCGAGCACGCACGGCGGAAGCTTTCGGCCAAGCCGGTGGACCTGATCGTGGCGAACGACGTGACGCAGCGGGACGCCGGGTTCGACGTGGACACGAACGTGGTTACGCTGCTTTCGCGCGACGGACGGGAGAAGGCGCTGCCGCGGATGACCAAGCGCGAAGTGGCCGAGCATATTTTCGACGAAGTGTTGCGGCTGAAAACGACAGGCAAGAAGGCTCATGGACGAGCAAAAGCTGGCCAAGCTTGAGGCCTGGCTGCGCTATTACGAAGACATTGGGATCGGCTCGTTTTACACGGGGCGGGCGGTGAAGCGGCCTGGTGCGAGCAAGGCAAAGGAGCCGGCGGTTCGGCGTCCCTCGCGAACAGATTCCGCCACGCAGCAACCGGCGGCGGCCGAGGCCGCGAGAGAAGCCGAGCTGATCGCCATCGCGAGCGGAACATCGCTTTTCGAGGAGGTCCAGCGGATCGAGGGGGACACGCTCGAACAGATTCGCGCCGACATCGGCGACTGCACTCGTTGCAAGCTGCACAAATCGCGACATCGGATCGTTTTCGGCGACGGCAATCCGCGCGCGAAACTGGTTTTCGTCGGCGAGGGCCCGGGCGAGGAAGAAGATCGGCAAGGATTGCCGTTCGTCGGGCGGGCCGGGAAACTGCTGACGCAGATGATCGAGGCGATGGGCCTCGAACGCGGGGACGTCTATATCTGCAACGTAGTCAAGTGCCGACCGCCGAACAACCGCACACCGGAACGGGATGAAATTGACACGTGCCAGCCGTTTCTCGACCGGCAACTGGCGGTGATTCAGCCGAAGGTGATCGTTTGCCTGGGCAACGTTGCGGCGCAAGCGCTGCTCGGGACGGGCGAGCCGATGTCGCGTGTGCGCGGCAAGTGGTTTCGCTGGCGCGGGACGAAAATGCTGCCCACCTATCACCCCGCCTATTTGCTCCGCAACCCGAACGCCAAGAAGATCGTGTGGGAAGATCTCCAGAAGGTGATGGCGGAACTCGGGCTGGAAGCGCCGAAGAAAAGCACGCGAAAGACGAAGTCGTAGTTTCGGCATCGACGGCGCAACGGAATTCCCTAAAAAGAGATGGCTCGTGGTTCGTGTCTCGTGATCCGTGTGTAGCGCCGAGCGACGGCTTCGCATGGGCGCTGCCGCTGAGGCGGCTGCGGAAGTTGCCGCACGGGCACAGCGAAGTGGACGGATCACGACCGACGGGCCACGAGCCGCGGATTTTTGCCCTATGATCTATGGCCGATGCTGCCAAGCGTGATTCTCGGTTTAGTCGCAGCGGTGAGCTGGGGCGTGGCCGATTTCGTGGCGCGCTACACGGCGCGCGAAATCGGCGCCTATCGCAGTCTGTTTTTCATGCAGGCATTCGGACTGGGGCTCTTGAGCGCGGTCTACTGGGCGGGAGACCCGAAAACGGCATCGCATGCGCCGGCCGTGGCCTGGGACTGGGCGGCCGTGGCCGGGATCCTGAGCGCGGCGGCTGTGCTGGCGCTCTACCGGTCTTTCGAGGTGGGCACACTGGCCGTGGTGGCGCCGATTTCCGCGGGGTATCCGGCACTGACGGCGCTGCTTTCGATCGGGAGCGGCGAACGGGTGAGCGCGGCGCGATGGGTGGGCATCGGGTTGGTGCTGGTAGGAGTGGCGTTGACAGTGGGCGCGGCGAAGAGCCCGGAGACGGACAACGGTAAGGGGACGCAGAACCCTCGGGCGGGGATCGGCTGGGCGCTGGCGGCGGCGATGGGCTTCGGCGTGATGTTCTGGGTGCTCGGATTTCACGTGGTGCCCGCGCTGGGTGGACTGCTCTCGGTGTGGGTGGTGCGGCTGGTGGCGACGCTGGCGCTGGGCGTGATGGCGTGGCCAGCTCGGCAAAGCCTGCAATTGCCGCGCGGGAGCGTATTCTGGATGGTGATGGCGATCGGGATTCTCGACGTCTGCGCTTACCTGGCGAATAATTTCGGGGTGGAATTTCATCACGTCTCGATCGTGACGGTGCTGGCATCGCTCTATGCGGCGGTGACGGTGGTGCTGGCGGCGGCGGTGCTGCGGGAAAAGCTGAACGGGAAGCAGTGGGTGGGAATTGCGCTGATTTTTCTGGGCGTGATCGTGCTTTCCGCCTGAGTTGATGGATGGTTGGGTGCAATGACGAAGCTCTACACGAAGTGGGCTTGGGTCTATCGCGACATGTACCGATCGATTTTCGACTACAGGAAGCAGTTTCTGCGGTTCAAATCGATTCTCGAAAAGTATGGCTGCAGGAGTGTGCTGGAGCTCGGATGCGGTGCGGGCAACCTGGCGCCCTATTTTCTGTCGGCGGGATATCAGTACACGGGCGTTGATGTCGCGGAGGAGATGGTGGCCATTGCCCGACAAGAACATCCGGACGCGCGCTTCCTACAAGGGGATATGCGGCGATTTTCCGTGCCCGGAAAGGTCGATGGCGTTCTAGTGGCCGGTAGGAGCTTTGCGTATATGACCGGAAACCGAGATGTGCTGGCGGCGCTTGGATCAATGCGCAAGGCCCTGAAACCGAATGGCATTCTCATTGTTGATGCCTTCGATGCGGCGGGCATCTTCACAAGTTTCCGGGAGAGAATGCAAGAGGACGTCCGATACGAGGGGCGAAGGTTTGTCAGGGAGTCCAGACTGTCAAAAAACCTCGAGGGCGGCTGGACCTGGAACTGGGACGCCCGATACGTGGTTCACGACGGCGGGAAGAAGTTGAGCTTTCGCGAGCGCTCGGTACTTCGGGCGTTCACCCCGGATGAATTGCGGCTCTTTCTGGCGCTGGCGAGGTTCGAGACGCTGCGGATCAGCAGGCGAGGGGTCACGCTGTTGGCTGTGGGGCGGAGAACGCAGTCACGGGGTTGACAACGGCCACGGAGGATTGCGTTTTGTAACTTGGCGGGCTCACAGCCTGAAGGCTGTGCCACCAAAACCACTACAGGATTGAAAGCGATCTATGTGCTCGGTCCCGAGGAACAAGGCGGGAATCGTTCCCGAAGAGGCAGGCAAAACAATTGCGGAGTGCACGCGCTATGGGAACGGAGCCTTGGCTGGGGCGGTGGGAGTCGACTGATAGACTAAGAGCTTTTCCAGCCGTTCGGAAGCGCAGGTTTGCCTGCACGATGCGGGCGCAAAGATGAGCGAACGATACTGCGACGTGGCGCTGCCGGTGCCGCTTCGGCGGCTCTTCACCTACCGCGTGCCGGCACAGCTTGCGCCGGCCGTGGAGGTGGGAACGAGGGTGGTGGTGCCGTTCCGGAACCGGGTGCTGGTGGGCGTGGTGCTGGAAATGCGGGACCAGCCACCCGAAACCGGAAAAATCAAGGCCATTCTCGACGCTCCCGACCTGATTCCAGCGCTGACGGAAAACGTGGTGAGGCTGGGGAGGTGGGTCGCCGAATATTACCTGGCGCCGCCGGGCGAGGTGTTTCGCGCGGTGCTGCCGCCGGCGGTGGAAATTCGGCGCGAGCGGCATTTCACCATTACGGAAGCAGGGCGCGAGCGGCTGCGCGCGGCGACGGGTGAAGACGGCAACGAACCCGCAGCGGAACGTGCGGACATGGCGATGCTGCGGCAAATCGCAAAGGCCGGAGGCGAAATTACAGGCTCGCGGCTGGCCCGGCTGGCTGGGCAGGAAGACACCGAAGCCACGATCGAGCGGCTGATGGCGCGCAAGCTGGTGGAGATGCACGAGACGGCGGAACGGCGGCGGGCGCGTGGACAGAAAATCGTCGCGTGGAAAGGACAGGCGGAGGCCGGAGGCGAAAAAGAAGAGCGGCTCAGGGAAATCTTGCTGGCGGCCGGAGCGTTGCCGCTGACCGAAGCGGCGCGGCAGGCGGGGATGAGTTCGGCCGCGATCCAACGGCTCGAACGCACGAGCAAACTGGAAAGCTGGGAAGAAGCCATTGGGGCGGAGACGGAAACGATCGATCCGGACGAGTTCGCGCCGGTTCGACGGCTCACCGAAGGACAGGAGCAAGCACTGGGGGAGATTCGCGGCTGGATCGATGGCGGGACGTTTCAGACGGGGCTGCTCTACGGCGCGACGGGCAGCGGAAAAACGGAGGTGTATCTGCGTGCGGTGGCAGCGGCGCTCGAGCGGGGAAGCGGAGCGATCCTGCTGGTGCCGGAAATCGCGCTGACCTACGGCGTGGGACGGCAGGCGCGGGCACGATTTGGCGACCGGGTGGCCGTGCTGCACAGTTCGCTGCCGGACGGGGAACGGGCGCGGGCATGGTGGCGCATCCGGCGCGGGGAAGCGCCGGTGGTGGTGGCGACGCGACTGGGCGTCTTCGCGCCGGTGCCGCGGCTGGGGCTGATGGTGGTCGACGAGGAGCAGGAGGCGAGTTACAAGCAGGAAGAGACGCCGCGCTACAACGGTCGCGACACGGCCGTGATGCGCGCCAAGCTGGAAAACGCGACCGTGGTGCTGGGCTCGGCCACGCCTGCGCTCGAAAGCTACCAGCACGCACGGGAAGGGAAATACCGGCTGCTCGAACTGGGCGGCCGCGTGGCCGGGCGGCCGCTGGCGCGGGTGGACGTGGTGGATCTGCGGGCCGATTTTCAGGAGGCGCAGCGGGCGCTGCCGCTTTCGCGCGTACTTGTACAGGGGATTCACGAGTGCCTGGAGAAAGGGGCGCAAGCGCTGGTGCTGATCAACCGGCGCGGGTATTCGTGGTTTGTGATGTGCCGGGCGTGCGGGGCGACGATCGAGTGCGTCAACTGCAGTATCGCGCTCACCTACCACAAGCGGCGCGACAGGCTGGTGTGCCACTACTGCGGCTATTCGATGCGCGTGCCGGCGCGGTGCCCGAAGTGCAGCTCGGAATACCTGCACTATTTTGGCGAAGGGGCCGAGCGGATCGAGGAGTATCTGCGGGAGGAATTCCGGCACGCACGGATAGCGCGACTCGACCGGGACACGGCGCGGTCGCGGCAGGTGTACCGGCGGGTGCTGGGCGATTTCGCGCGAGGCGAGATCGACATTCTGGTGGGCACGCAGATGGTGGCGAAAGGGCACGATTTTCAGCGCGTGACGCTGGTAGGGGTGGTCGGTGCCGATCGCGCGCTCGCCGTGCCGGATTTTCGCGCGGCCGAGCGGGCGTTTCAGCTGCTGACGCAGGTGGCAGGGCGCGCGGGGCGAGGCGAACTACCGGGGCGCGTGCTGGTGGAAAGCTACCATCCCGAGCACTACGCGATTCAGCACGCCGCGCGGCAGGACTATCCGGGTTTCTTCGAGCAAGAGGTGCGGTTTCGGCGGCTGATGCACTATCCGCCGTTTGCAGCACTGGCGAACGTTGTGGTGCGCGACCGCGACCTCGACCGCGTACTCGGATGGACGCGGGCGATCGCCGGCTATTTCAAGCGATGCGAAGAGGCGGGATTGAAGGTGCTGGGGCCAGCGCCGGCGCCACTTGCCCGGCTCAAGCGAGAACACAGGTTTCAGCTGCTGCTGAAGTCGCCGCGACGGTCGACGCTGGTGTGGGCGCTGGCGGGCTGCGTGGCTTTTTGCGCGGAGAAAGAGATCCCCGAAACGGCTGTGCTGGTGGACGTGGACCCGGTCAGCTTGATGTAGGGAACGAGGCCGATCTATCGGTACCGACACCTGCCTGCCCGCCATGAAAAACGCGGGTCAGGCCTCCTTGCGCTTGCGGTAGGAATGGGTCGAGGCCGGTCCGGTTGCCGTGCGCCTGAAGGCTGGGCCTGAAGAAAAAACGGGGTGGCCAGCCAGCTCGGACGGCTGCGACAACGGCAGGCCGCGCGAGGGCAGCGGGCGGTTCTCTCGAAAAGATTCGGGATCGAGACGGATCTGGACCAAGGACGTTGGCCGCTTGGGGGAGCGGGCGCGCCAGCGGGAAGGTTCCTGAGAGCCGGAGCGGAAGAAAGCGGCGATCCGGCCGATGGCGATCGAGCCGGCGACGAAGTGGCCGACGCGTAGCGGGCCCGCGAGGGAAATCCGGCGCATCGAGTGTAACGCGGCGCTGGCCGCGCAACCACACTGGGAACAATCGGGTGAGCCGCCGAAGACACAAGGCTCGACGTGCGTTTGCAGATCGGCCGAATAATTTGCCGACATTTTGGCGAAGAGGCAGTCGCCGGGATCGCTCGGCGGACGGAGAAAAGCGCTGGCAGTGCCTTCGTTGAAAGACAACTTTGGATAGCGGCGGGCGAGCGCAGGCAGGTCGCGCGCAACCATTTCGCGATCGGCGGAACTGAGGGTTTCGGGGCTATGCTCGCCGCGCTGGGGAGAATAGAGACTGAACCAGATACGGTTGACCTCGGGACGCGCACTCCAAAAGGAAACATACTCTTCGAGATAGCCAGGCCGTTCGAGCATCGGCTTGATGATTACACAGTGAACGTTCACCGTGCGGCCGGCGATGTTTCGAAGGATGCGCTCGTAGGTGGCGGGCTTGCGGCGCACGTCGTGGTGCTCGGGCAAGCCATCGACCGAGACGGCTACGCGGACGCGGGGCAGGGACATCCATTCGAGAGGAATGGGAATCACCCCGCTGGTGACCACGAGCGTCATAATTCCGCGCCGGCTGAGGGCAGGGAGGATTTGGCCGAGCTCGCGATGACGGACGAGCGGCTCGCCACCGACCAGCGAGACGTGGAGCGGCTTGTGGCGATCGACCAGGGCGAGCACGCCGGCAACGAGCGCGTCGCCGCGGAGGTCGCTCAGCTCGCGGAGCGTTGTTCCGCCACCGAGGTGCGATTCGCCGTAGGCGTAGCAGCCGGGGCAACGGAGGGGGCACTCGCGCGTGACCTCGATCGAAAGCATGGGCGCCCTCCCGGCAAGAATTTTCCGCCACGCGGAGAGGACGTCGCCCGCGGTGATGCTCGCATTTGCCGCAGGAACGCTCATTACTCGATTGGATGCCGAGGGGTGTTTCGCAGATGCTCATCGTGGGGCGAGGCGGCATGAGCGGCGCCGCGACGATGGGCAGGCGGGAAAACGGACGAGAAAACAAAGTAGAGAAGCAGGGATTGGACGGGCAGCGGGACGACGCAGGCACGAACGGAAGGCGCTTGCTCTTGCCGGAGTGCGGGGAAGCGGCCTTCGTCGCGGCTATGCGCCGTGGAATGCGAGAGGGATGGGCGTGAAGCAGAGCAAGAAGATCACAAGGCCGATGAAGGCCCAGAATTTCCGCTTCTCGTCGAGTGGCTCCCAATAGTCGAGCAGCGGCGGATGGCGGAGGCCGAGGAAGACGAGAAGAAGCGCGGCCCAGAGCAGCCAGCCGGACCAGAGATAGCCCATCGGCACCAAGGCGAGGATGACAGCAAGGGAAATATAGCGGTGCTTATCGGGCGCGACGGCGTAAACGACGTGGCCACCATCGAGCTGGCTCACCGGCAGGAGATTCAATGCGGTAACGAAAAGTCCCACCCACGCGGCGCGGCCGACCGGGTCGAGCAGCAGATCGCCTTGGCGGACGTTCGGGCGAAGAATCGATTCGAGCAGCTTCACAAGGGGTGGATTACCAAAGACGATCCAGCCCTGCGACTGGGCGCCGGGAACGACCTTGGACATGGCAATGCCAACGACGAGCGCGGGCAGCGCGAACAGGAAACCCACGACCGGGCCGGAAAGGCCGACATCGAACAGGGCCTTGCGATTGAAAATCGGGGCGCGAATGCGAATGAAGGCGCCGAAGGTGCCAATCAGGGTCGGCGCAGGGACGAAATAGGGAAAGCTGGCGGGGATGTGGTAGTGGCGGCAGGCGAAGAAATGGCCGAGTTCGTGGGCCAGCAGAATGACCATCAAGGTGAAGGCGAACGGCAAGCCGGTGAGCAAAAGAGCAGGATGGGCGATAACGGTGGCGTAGGGGAAGACGCGGCCATTGGTGAAGGGAGCGACACCAGCCTGGTAGGCGGAAGCGAACTCAGTGCCGACTGCCAGTGTGGAGAAGATGGTGAGCACAAAGAGGATCGCCGCGATGACCGCGCCGCGCGTGTCGCGGCGCGAGGACCGATAGAACGGCGGCACCTGGATCCGAGCGCCGACTGGCGGTACGGTAATTTCCACTGGGGACTGGCGATAACCGTTGCCGTCACTCATGGTCCCGTCCATCTTAGCCGAACGGGCCACGACACGGCGAGTAGACAGGATGGGCCGCAGGCATCAACCGCAAAGGATCAGAGCGATTGCAGTTCCTTGCCGGGCTTGAAACGAACAGCCTTGCCCGGGGGAATGCTGACCTGCTCGCCAGTACGAGGGTTGCGGCCTACGCCCGTTTTCCGGGGCTTGACGGTGAAAACACCAAAGCGGCGCAACTCGATTCGATGGCCCTCAGCGAGGGCACGTTTCATCGACTCGAAAACCGTTTCCACCGCTACTTCGGCCTTGCTGCGGGAAATCCGGTTGCCGAGGTGTTCCACAACAGCGTTCACGAGGTCCAGCTTGATCATCCCGCCTCCAAGTAGCGGAGAATGCTAGACATGGCTGCCCTCGCTTGTCAAGCATAGAAGCGAAAAACGTGCGCCCGCCCGGTCGCCTCGGCCACGGGGCACTGACAAATGGCGCGAAAACAGGCCCAGAACGGCGTCCAGCAACCGTGAGAACGAGGAACGGGTATGGGGGGGCGAGGCCCGATCGGGAAAAACAGGGCGGAGGGAGGCGTTCCCTTTGCCGAACCGGCCGCGGCATATTAAACTGCGCTGCTTTTACGCGAGGGGAGGGAAGCGATGAGCGTCAAAAGCGACCGCTGGATCCGGCGGATGGCTTTGGAGCAGAAGATGATCGAACCGTTCGTGGACCGGCAGGTGCGGGAAGGGGTGATCAGCTACGGTGTTTCCTCCTACGGTTACGACATGCGCGTGGCCGACGAATTCCGGATTTTCACGAACGTGAACTCGACGACGGTGGACCCGAAGCAGTTCGATGCGCGCTCGCTCGTGGAGTTCAAGGGAGACGTGTGCATCATTCCGCCGAACTCGTTTGCACTGGGGCGGTCGGTGGAATATTTCCGCATACCCCGCAGCGTGCTGACGATCTGCGTGGGGAAGTCGACCTATGCCCGCTGCGGGATCATCGTGAACGTGACGCCGTTCGAGCCGGAATGGGAGGGATTCGTGACACTGGAGATCAGCAACACGACGCCGCTGCCTGCCAGGATCTATGCGAACGAGGGATTGTGCCAGGTGATCTTTTTCGAGTCGGACGAAATCTGCGAGCAGTCGTACAAGGACAAGAAAGGGAAGTACCAGGCGCAAGGGGGGATCGTCTTGCCCCGGATATGAAACGGGGCGGCGCGCCGTGCACCCTCCCGTGAGCAGAGGGGAAGCGACGCGGGCGCCGCGAGGGCCGGCGGCGGGAGAAAGGCTGTGGATCAGTCCTCGGACTGGGCGAGCGGGCCGGCCGTCAAGGATGCCACGGTGGCGACGGCGAGCAGGGCCGGCGGCAGCAGCGGCAAATAGACTTGGGCGGAGGCGATGGAAAGGCGTCCCGCCGAAATCGACGAGCGAAAGTCGCCGAGCAGCGTTCCGAGGCCGGGAACGTAGAACGCCCAACAGAGCAGCGCACCGACAAACACGATCCACGCTGCCGAAGAGCCTTTGACCGCGCTCCAGGCCGTTCCGAGTCCCATGATCATCACACCGACCATGGCCACAAGCGGCAGGGAACCGCCCGGCGCCCACCAGAGGCCGTGCGACACCGCGCCGTAGATCTGGATGCCGGTTCCGATGGTCGCCACGAGGTAGATGATGACATTGGTCATCGCTTTACCGCCCTACACGAATTTTTGGGAAGGCGTTTCCCGACCTGCCCATTATTGGTCATTCTATGGAACCCCGGCCCGGTGAAAAGGATGCCTGATTCGACCCTTGGCTAATTGGCCACTGGCCATGACCACGATACCAGCCCGAGGCCAGGAGGCCGTTCGCTCAAGGTTTTTCCGTCGGACGCAGAAGCACCTCGCTGATGAAGCTTTGCGGTTGCTGGAGCAAGATCATCTCCACCGCGTGGGCGACATCGTCCGGTTGGAGCATCTTACGCGTATCCTTGCCCGAATGGGGAGAAAAATCGGTGAGGACGCTACCCGGACAGATAACGCTGGCGCGGATTCCATGGGCGCGAAGGTCTTCGGCCACCGAATAGGTCATGCCGGCCAAGCCCCATTTGGAGGCGCAATAGATGCTGCCGCCCGCAAAGGCGTTTTTTGCCGCCAGGGAGGCGATCTGGATAATGTGGCCATGACGACGGCGAATCATCCCGGGCACGACCTGGCGCATGAGCAGGAAGGGGGCTTTGAGGTTGGTGTCGATGATGCGGTCCCAATCAGCCTCGGTCGCTTCGTGGACCGGGCCGAACCAGGCGACGCCGGCGTTATTCACCAGGATATCGATCTGTCCAAATCGGGAGAGGGTCAGTTCGACAAGGCGGGCGACTTCGTCGGGACGGGTGACATCGGTGGGAGTGGCGAGAGCATCAATGCCCCGCTCGGCCAGCGTCCGGCGCGCCTCTCCCAGGGCTTCCGCATGACGGGCGCAGAGGCTCAAAGAGGCGCCCAAACGGCCGAGACGTTGGGCGATCGCCCAGCCGATGCCCCGGCTGGAACCGGTAACGAGAGCGACATGACCGGTGAGGGGCGAAGAATCGGCGGGCGGCATGAATTCCTCCTTGGCTCCTGGGGCCACTGGATGGCATTTCGTGCCATCATATCATCTGGGGGTTTCGAATCCGCAGGTCCCCGGCGGATGGGACGGGGACGCCGAATTCCCCAAAAGAAAAAGGGGCGCTTGAACGATCGCATAGCTTTTCCTATAATCGCGGCTCTTTCGTGCCGCGTGAAGCTCGTTCTTCCGTTTGGTTCGACTCGCCGTGGAAAGAAGTCTTAAGGAGGCAGATTCACGATGTTAAAAGGGATCACTCGCTCCGGGCTGGCCGTCACTCTGGCGTTGGCATTCTCACTGGCCGGCCTTGCGACTGCGGCCCGCGCGCAGGCGCAGCAAGAGAAACCTGCCTACACCTACGCCGAATACAATGCCTATCAGGCCGCGGCGAAGGAAACCAACCCCGAGCAGCGGGTCAAGTTGCTGGAGGACTTCGTAACGAAGTTTCCGAAGTCGACGCTGCTGCCGTACGTGTATCAGGCGTTCTACCAGACCTACGACAACCTGAAACAGTACGACAAGGTGATCGAATACGCCGACAAGCTGATCAACAGCACGTCGAGCGAAGTCACGAATGGCATGAAGCTGCAGGCGATCCTGGCGCGCGAGGTGGCATTCAATTACAGCTTCAGCCCAAGCGCGTCCGACGCGACCACGCAGGCGCAAGAGGCCCGCAAGGACGCGGCCCTGGGCCTACAGTTGCTCGATGGCCTGCCCAAGCCAAAGGGCATGAGCGACGCGCAGTTCGCTGCCGAGAAGAAAAGTCCCAGCACGCTGCTCCATTACACGGAGGGCTACTCCGCCTTGATTCTGAAGGACTATCCGGCGGCCGAGAAGTCCTTCATCGCCGCGCTGCACAACGATCCGAAGGATTCGGTGACCTATTTCCGGCTCGGCGTGGCCTATCTGGAACAGGCTGCGCAGGAAGCGGCCGCCGCGCCCGCGAGTTCGTCCTCCGGCGGCACGTCGGCGGCAACCACGTCAGCAACCAGCGGGGCCGGTACCAGTGGGACGGGAACCGGCGGTGCGACCGGGACGACAGCCGCACCAGCGCCGCTGCCAGGTCCTTCGGCAGGGCAGGCGGAGTACATCAAGGGCTTCTGGGCGCTGGCGAGGTCGATTGCCTTGAACGGGCCTAGCAAGCAGCAGGTGCAGTCGTACCTGCAGAACCAGATGCTGGTCTATCAGAAAACAGCCTGCCAAAACCTGCTAACTGACGAGATGAACAAGCTGCTGCAGATGGCGCAGACGACCGATACCGTGAACCCACCGGCCGGCTACACGCTGCCGAGCGGCGTCCAGCTCAATAACTATTTGCAGAACACCAACCTCTTCACGATCATGCAAGACCTGCAGGTCGGAGGCGACCGGGCCAAGTTCGTGTGGCTGGCGGTTTGCGGGAACGAGTTTCCGGAAGTGCCGGTAAAGGTGATCAGCGTGACGCCGACGACCACCGGGGTCGACATGCAGGTTTACAGCGGCCAGAGCGCGAAGGATTTGCAGGCCGCCAAGACCGCCAACATGGACGTGAAAGTTTCCAACCAGCCCGCGGCGCAGCGGCTGAAGAAAGGCGATATCGTCCGCTTCACCGGGACAGTGGTGAGCTATGATCCGCCGCCAACCTTCCTGCTGCACTGGAACAACGCCCAGGTGAACCCGGCCGACATTCCCGGGGCGAAGCCGGGGCTGAGAAGGCCTCGATAGAGCGGGCCGGCGGCACGCCGGGATACCGCGAGACAGAAGCGCCGCAGCAAGGGCAGGAGCCTGGCTGCGGCGTTTTTCTTTCGGGGGCACGACCCGGGGGCAAGCCGGAAGTTTTTCGGCCGAGCGGGCCCGGAACGACGGCCGGAGCAGGTACTCAGCGGCGGCGGTTCGTCTGACGGTCGAGGTGGAATTTTTCCAGTTTACGGCTTAGCGTGTTGCGGTGAATGCCGAGAAGCTTGGCGGCGCGGCACTGGTTGCCGCCCGCGCCCTCCATCGCGGCCTTGATGAATTTCTTCTCGAATTCCTCGACAGCCTCGTCGAGAAGAATGCCGCGGCTGACCATCTGTGACACTAACGATTCAAGCTGGTCCTTCAAAGCCGAACTCCCGCAAAAGGGGTGTTTTTTTCTGCGCTCAGGCCAACTCGCTTCCGGTGAGCCGCCGATAGACTTCGCGATATTTCGCTTGGGTCGCGGCGACGACGTCGGAAGGGAGTTCCGGAGCGGGTGGCTGTTTCGGCCAGCGAATCCGTTCCAGATAGTCGCGAACGAACTGCTTGTCGAAGGAAGGCTGGGAACCGCCGGGCGTGTAGCTGTCCGCCGGCCAGAAACGGGAGGAATCCGGCGTCAGGGCCTCGTCGATCCAGAGAAGCTCGCCGTCGAGGAGGCCAAATTCGAATTTCGTGTCGGCGATCAGGATGCCGCGCTGCTCGGCGAACTCGGCGGCGCGACGGTAGAGTTCGAGGCTTATTTCGCGGAGTTGCTCACTGCGCTCGTTTCCGAGCCGCCGGGCCATTTCCTGGAAAGAGATATTCTCGT
Source organism: Acidobacteriota bacterium (assembly GCA_021832085.1). Lineage (GTDB taxonomy): Bacteria > Acidobacteriota > Terriglobia > Acidiferrales > UBA7541 > JAKASX01. Next base: position 38,406 of record JAKBLM010000028.1, read on the forward strand.
CGTGGCCGGATTCGGCCTTGGTGGCCGGGGTAAAAATCGGCTCGGGCAGCCGAGCCGATTCGACGAGTCCGGGCGGGAGCGAGATGCCGCAAACGCTGGAACTCTGCTGATATTCCTTCCAGCCGGAGCCGGCCAGGTAGCCGCGCACCACGCATTCGAACCGAATCGGATCGGTGCGGCGCACGAGCATGGAACGGCCGCGAACCTCGTCGGCGTAAGGATCTAGCTCTTTGGGAAACTCGGTTCCGCTGATGACGTGATTGGGGACAACATCGCTCAGTTTCTCGAACCAGAAGAGCGAAAGCTGGTTCAAGACGCGGCCTTTGTCGGGAATCGGCGTCGGCAAGACGACGTCGAAAGCCGAAAGGCGATCGGTGGCAACCAGGACAAGCCGGTCACCGAATTCGTAGATGTCACGGACTTTGCCGCGGGTGAGAAGTTTCACGCCCGCGAAGTTGGTTTCGCGCACAGTCGGATGACCTGTCGGTGGTGTCATAGGTTTTTCGAAGGCGGTATTGTAGCCGACCAGAGCAGATTGTCAACCTGGCAGGGTGAGCCTGATCAGGCGGCATCGCTTTCCGGCTCGTCCCAGCGGACCGAGACGATGCGGGAAATGCCCGGTTCCTGCATGGTGACGCCGTAAAGGGCCGTGCCCATTTCCATGGTGCGACGATTGTGGGTCACGACCAGAAACTGCGTGTCGTTGCTCATCTCGGCCAGCATCTGATTGAAGCGGGTAACGTTGGACTCGTCGAGCGGGGCATCGACTTCGTCGAGGACGCAGAACGGGCTCGGCTGGAAGCGGAAAATCGCGATCAGCAGCGCCAGGGCGGTCAGCGCCTTTTCGCCACCGGAAAGCAGCATCACGTTCTGAAGCCGCTTGCCTGGGGGCTGGGCGACGATATCGAGGCCGGGTTCGCCGCCGCTGTCGGGTTCGCCGAGCCGCATCGCGGCGGCGCCGCCGCCGAAGAGCGAGGTGAAGGCCTCGGCGAAGTTGCTATTGATCTGGACGAAGGCCTGCGCGAAACGCTCGCGCGAGGCGAGATCGAGCTCGGCGATGGCCTGCTGCGTGTCGGCAATCGACTGAACCAGGTCGTCGCGCTCGCGGGTGAGGAAAATCGAACGCTCCTCGCACTGCTTGAATTCCTCGAGAGCCATCATGTTGATCGGTCCCATGGAATCGAGCCGCTCCTTCATCTCGCGGTAGCTGGTTTCGGCGGCGGCGAGCTGATCGGGTGTGAGAGCGACGGGCTCGGCTGGAATCTGGTCGGGCGAGACGCCGAGCTCGGCCTGGCAGGCGTCGCTCAGGTGCTGGATTTCCGATTGCAGGCGCGCCGCCTCGACTTCAACGCGGCCGCGCTCCTCGCGAGCCTGGTCGAGCTGCTGGCGAGCGCCACGCAGCGTTTCGCCGAGTTCGAGGGAGCGGGAGCGCGATCCGCGGAATTCCTCTTCGAGGCGAGCGCCCTGCTCCTCGAGTTCCACGGTCCGGCGGGCCAACTGCTCGAGTTCGGCCTCGGCCACGGTGCTATCGGCGGCGAGCTGGGAGCGGCGGGCCTCCAGGGCCTCGCGATCGCGCCGCAACTGCTCCGCGCGGCGGGAAAGCTCGGCGTGTTCGGCAGCAACGGCCTGGGCGGCGGCTTCGGCGGCGGCTACGCGTTCGGTCATCCCGGCCAGATCGGCACGGCCATTGGCCAGGCGGGCTTGCTCGGCGGAGAGTTCTTCTCGCAGTGTGGCGAGGCGGGCGGCGGAGTCGCCGAGTTCGGCTTCGTTGGCTTCGCGGGCGGCCGTGGCCTGCTCGATGCGGAGCTGGGCTTGCGCGGCGCGAAGATCGGCCGCATCGAGTTCGCGACGCCAGCGATCGAGCCGGCTGTGGCATTCCGCGAGTTCCCGAGTAATCCGGCTGTTTTCGGCCAAAGCGTGCTCGCGGGCCTGGGCGGCGGCAACGGAAAGCTTTTCAGCCTCGAGGGCTTCGGACTGGGCGCCATCGACGGCGGTGGAAAGCTCGGCGATATCGGATTCGAGGGCGGCGCGGCGAGTTTCGCAGTCGGCCAGGCGCGACTCCTGCCTCTCGGTTTCCGCTTCGAGATCGCGCAGTTCGCGCTTGATTGCCAACGGACCGGCCTGCCCCGGCTTGCCGCCACCGACCAGACGGCCGTGATACCAGGAACCGTCGGTGGTGACGAAATATTGGCCGTGATGGGCGTGAGCCAGTTCCTCGGCCGCGGCGGCCGTTTCCACCAGGAAAGCCGTGCGGAGGCGCGGCAGGAAATGCTTGGCCGCCTCGCCGAGGGGACGGCGGAAACTGACGAGACGATCCATGCGGGCGATGACACCGGGCTGGTGCTCGGTCGGCGATTCAGGCTCGGCCTTCACTTCGAGCGAGCCGAGCGAATCGACAAAAAAAGTGGCACGGCCGCCGAATTCGCTACGGAGCAGGTGAATGCCGGCACGGGCGGAATCGAAACTTTCGACGACGACATAATCGAGTTCGTCGCGGAGGAACTGCTCGACCGCGGCCTCGTAGCCCGGCTCGACTTCGGCGTAGTCGGAGAGCAGGCCGGTGGTCCGGAAACCGTACTTTTCGCCTTCGCCATTCAGGCTGAGCAGCTTCTGGATCGTTCCACCCGTATAGGCGCGCTCGCGAAGAATTTCGTCGAGCGAAGCCTGGCGGGCGCGGGCGGCGGCGAGTTGCTCGCGGGACTGGGTGGCCTCGGCGACCGCGGCGATCTGGAGGCGGCGCTGTTCAGCGAGGTGCGTCTGGAGATCGGCGAGGCGAGTGCCGGCAGTCTCGGCACGGGCGCGGGCCTGGCTCCAATCGGCCTCCACGGAAGCCAGGGAAGCGGACTGCTGCTCGCATAGGGCGCACAAGCGGGCGGCGGCTTCTTCCTCCTGCGCAAGAGCCTCGGCGTGGTGGCGGCGGGCCTCACGGGCCTCGGCGCCTTCGACCATGGCGCGAGAGATTTCCTCGGCGAGACGCCGGCTTTCACGCGTTACCTCGTCCCGGCGGGCAGCCAGGCGGCGTTCCTCGGCCTCGATGGCATGGGCGCGGCCGGCGAGGGCGGTGGCGGCAACTTCGAGTTCGGCTTTCTGGCGGCGCAGCGATTCGAGCGCCTCGCGCTGGGAATCGAGCCGGGACTGGATGGCGAGGGAACGCTCGGCAACTTCGGCGGCCTGGACGTCGAACTGGCCGATCTGGAATGCCAACTGCTGGTCCTGCTGGCGGTTGTAAGTAAGGCGGTTGCGGTTGCGATCGGCCTCGAGTGTGGCCTGGTTGCGCTGGTTCTGATTTTCGCGAAGCTCCGCTTCGAGCTGGTAGGCGCGGGATTCCAGGCGCTGCTGTTCGGTCTCGACTTCGGCCAGGCTGGCGGCCTGGGCGGCTTCGCGATCGCGCAACTCGGTGAGCTGGGCGGCAAGGCGCTCCGCTTCGACGCTCATGCGGCTCCATTTCGCATTGAGGACGGTGGTGAGGACGCGGCGGATCTCGTCGCGCAGCTCGCCATAGCGGCGCGCGCGAGCGGCCTGCCGCTTGAGCGAGCCGAGCTGCTTGGTGACCTCGGTGAGGATGTCGTTGACGCGGGAGAGATTGACCTTGGAGGACTCGAGCCGGGCCTCGGCCAGGCGCTTCTTGGTTTTGTACTTGCTGACGCCAGCCGCTTCCTCGAGGATGGCGCGGCGCTCAGCCGGGCGGGAAGAGAGGATCTGGCCAATGCGGCCCTGCTCGATAATGGCGTAGGAATTCGGGCCGAGCCCCATGCCCATGAAGAGTTCCTGGATATCGCGCAGGCGGGCCTGGCGGCTGTTGATCAGATATTCGCTCTGGCCGGAGCGGTAAAGACGGCGGGTGATGACGACTTCGCCTGGATTGAGCGTGACGGCGGGCTGGCGTTTGCGCCGGCCGGCGGATTTGGGAGCGACAGCAGGATTTTCAGTCACGGGCGGAGTGGATTCAGCGCTGGAAACCGGCGGAGCTTCGGTGCTCTCGGCCGCGAAATCGGGCGTATGCTGTTTTGCGTCTTGCGGATCAGAAAGAGGCTCGTTGGCGCGATTGAGGATCTTTTCGGCGGCTTCGGCCAGTTCGGGGTCAACGAGAGTGAGCGACACCTCGGCCATGCCGAGCGGGGCACGCGTGGCGGAGCCATTGGAGATGCAATCGGCCATGCGCTCAGCGCGCAGCGACTTCTGGCTTTGCTCGCCCAGCACCCAGGTGATCGCGTCGACGATGTTGGACTTGCCGCAGCCGTTCGGGCCCACGATGCAGGTGATCCCGCGGCCGCCGAGCGAAAGCGAGGTGCGGTCGGAAAAGGATTTAAAGCCGATCAGCTCGATTTTGCGAAGCTTGAGCAAGGGTCGACGAGCTCCTCTCTATGTTGTCTGTACTTTTGAGGTTTCGAGCAGGGAGGCTCCCGCTGGAAGGCGAGAGAATCCGGAGAAGGCAGAACTGCATTCGGTGCAGCGCAACGCCCCCGCCGCTCTGGCGCACGTGATAGCGGAAGAACATTGAGAAATAGCACATGCCGGGCGCTCTGTAAAGGCATTCGAAGGCAGCCATGACCAAGCAGCCAACCGGCAAGACGGACCAAATAGAAAGAAGAAAGACAACCGCGAGGAGCTATTCCGGATGGCCCCTTTGGCTGGCCTTGGCGCTGGTGGGCGTCATTTGGCTGCTCGTGAGAGCGCGCTATGAGCCGCCGGCGCCGGAGCCGGCGACGGCTCCCGCCGCGCAATTCTCCGCGATTCGAGCCGAAGCGATGCTGGTGCGCATCCTGGGCAATCAAGAGCCACATCCGGTGGGCAGCGCGGCTGACGCCCGCGTGCGGGAAGGGATTGTCGGCGAACTCAAAGGGCTCGGGTACCAGCCGGAGGTGCGGCAGGCGTTCGCCTGCAACACGGAAGGGATCTGCGCCGAGGTCCATAATGTGGTGGCGCGGCTCGACGGCAGTGAAGGGGGAAAAGCGGTGTTGCTGGCCGCGCATTACGATTCGGTGCCGGCTGGGCCGGGGGCAAGCGACGACGGTGCAAATATTGCGGCGGAACTGGAGATTGCGCGGGCACTCAAGGCGGGAAGGGCGCCACTGCATCCGGTGATTTTTTTGTTCGATGAGGGTGAAGAAGCCGGGCTGCTCGGCGCAGTGGCCTTTGTCGAGCAGAATCCGTGGGCTCGCGAGGTGGGCGCGGCGGTGAATCTGGAAGCGCGCGGCACCTCGGGCCCCAGCCTGATGTTCGAGACCGGCAGTCACTCTCTGTGGCTGATGCCCCTCTTTGCACGGGCGGTTCAGCGACCGCTCGCGAACTCACTTTACTACGCCGTGTATCGGCGTCTTCCGAATAATACAGACTTTTCCGTTTTTAAGAAGCATGGATTTCAAGGATTTAATTTTGCGTTCATCGGCGGCGTCACCCATTACCACACTCTGCTCGACAATTTGAGCCATCTCAGCCGGCGCAGCTTGCAGAGTCAGGGCCAGGCCGCACTCGGCGTGGTGCGCACACTGGCCAATGCGCAGCTCGCATCACAGAGGCCGGGCGAGGCGGTGTTTTTCGACCTGGGAGCGTGGAAGATGATTTGGTGGCCAGAGGGCTGGACACCTTGGCTGGCCGGGCTCGCGGCGGTGCTGTTGCTCGTTTGCGAATGGAGGCTGATGTGGGGCGGGAAATTGGGCACCGGCGCGCTGGGGAAGGGACTGGTCACCCTGCCGTTGGTGATTTTGGGCGCGGGCGTGCTGGCGGCGGGCTTGCATTTTGGCTTGCACGCGGCCGGAAGCGCGCCGAACGGTTGGGTGGCGCGTCCGGGGCCGCTGGTTGCGGCGTTCTTGTTGCTGGGCTTTTCGGTAGCGGTGGGAGTGGCGGCATGGGTTGGCGAACGGGCCGGCTTTCACGGCTTCTGGTGCGGGACCTGGCTGTGGTGGGTGCTGGTGGCGCTGGTGCTGGCTCTGGAAATGCCGGAGGCGAGTTTCCCGTGGCTGGTGCCCGCGCTGGCAGCGGGGATTTTCGGAATGCTGGCGGCATTCTTCGATGGCCCTGGATGGGAACTGGCGGCGGGACTGGTTCCGGCTCTCGTGGCGACGGCGTTGACCTTTGAGATTGCTCCGCTGCTCTATCCGGCGGTGGGCTCGCCGGCGCTGCTGATCATTGCGGTGCTCTTCGCGGCTCTGGGAACCACGCTGGCGCCATTCATCGGGGAAGCGCCGAAAAGGATACGGGCCGAACTGGCGATCGCGCTGGCCGTCATGACGGTTGCTCTGGCGGTCGTCGCGGCTCTTTTGCCTCCGTATACGGCCAATTCTCGACAGCGCGCCAATTTCGAGTTCGTTCAGGACGTGGACACGGGCCACGCGGAATGGCTGGTGACACCGGCGAGCGGGAAATTGCCGGCCGGGCTCGCGGCAGTAGCGAGGTTTGAGAGGAGGACCTACCGGCCGGTGCCCTGGTTACGCCTCCCTGCGGCGGCCTTTGCTGCTCCAGCGAAACCGCTCGGGATTGGCGGGCCGGTGCTACAGGTGCTCGACGAACGGGATTCCGGCGGGGACATGGACGTGCGGGCACAACTGCTGTCGTCGCGCGGGGCGCCGGTTGTCGGGCTATTTTTTCCGCCGGGCGTCCGCGTGACCTGGTTCCGGATGCAGGGCCAGTTGCTGCCGCCGCTCTCCGCGAGGGTGCGACAGGCGATGAATGGATGGCAGCGGTTTGCTTGCGTGACCACGCCAGCCGGCGGCGTGACGGTCAGTTTCGCGGTGCAAGGAACGAAGCGGGTCAAGGTGCTTGCGCTCGATGAATCGTACGGCCTGCCGGCCGAAGGGCGAAAACTCGAACTGGCGCGGCCGGCAGACACGGTGGCTTCGCAATCGGGTGATGTGACAGTGATGACGCGACGGGTGACGATTGGCGCGGAGCGATAGAAGCGGAGTGTACAGCAACACGCAGCGCCGAGTGGGAGCGACGAGAATTGTCACGCGAGAAGGCAGCGCAGTGGGCAACGCGCGGCGTTTACGGGGAAGGCGCGACTGAGTCTTTTCTTGGAGCGGCCGGCGCGGCTTGGGTACAATGCGAAGCCTTCCGCGCAAAACGCGCGCAGAACCATGAAAAGGCTTAGATTCGTCACGGCTGGGGAATCGCACGGAGCGGGCATCATCGCGTGGCTTTCGGGTTTGCCGGCCGACCTGCCGGTGGACCTGGAGCGCGTGAACCGCGAACTGCGGCGGCGGCAACTCGGCTACGGGCGCGGCGGACGGCAAAAAATCGAAAAAGACACGGTCGAGGTGATCGCGGGCGTGCGGCACGGGCGGACGATCGGCGCCCCGATCGCGTTGCGGCTCGAAAACCGGGAGTGGGAGAAGAGGTGGAAACAGGCGCTCCCGGTGGAGGATTTCGAAGGTTCGGAGGAGTTTCGGCGGCCGCTGACGGCGCCGCGGCCCGGGCACGCAGATCTGGCGGGAGCACTAAAATTCAACTGGCACGACGCGCGCTACGTGCTCGAACGGGCGTCGGCGCGCGAGACGGCGGCGCGAACCGCGGCGGGCGCATTTGCCAAGCTGCTGCTCGGCGAGTTTGGCGTCGAGATCCTGAGCCACGTGATCGCCGTGGGACACGCGCGGCTGGAACGGGCGGCGACGTGGGAAGAGATCCAGGCCATCTGCGGCAATCTCGACTCGCCGCTGCGGTGCGTGGACGCGGAAACGGAAGCGAGAATGATGGCGGAGGTCGACGCGGTGCTGCGCGCGGGCAACTCGGTTGGCGGAATTTTCGAGGTGGTGGCGCACGGCGTGCTGCCGGGACTCGGAAGCCACGCGCAGTGGGACGAGAAGCTGGATGGAGGTTTGGCGCAAGCAGTGATGTCGATCCAGGCGGTGAAGGCGGTGGAAATCGGGAGCGGAATTCAAAATGCCGTTTCCTATGGGTCGGAAGTACAGGATACGATTACGTACGATGCGGAGCGGCGACGGTTCGCACGCTCCTCCAACCACGCGGGTGGGCTCGAGGGCGGTATCACGAACGGCGAAGACGTGGTCCTGCGAGGCTACCTGAAGCCGATTTCGACGCTGCGGCGCGCGCTGGGGACGGCCGACCTGGAGACGAAGCAGGCGGTGGAAGCAGCCTACGAACGTTCGGATGTGTGCGTGGTGCCCGCGGCCGGCGTGGTGGCGGAGGCGATGGTCGCGCTGGTGCTGGCGGATGCCTTTCTGGAAAAATTCGGTGGAGACTCGCTCGGGGAGACGAAACGGAACGTGAGTGGCTACCGGCGTCAACTCGACGAGTTCTAGAAGGAATGTGATGATTCATCCAATCGTGAAATTTCCCGATCCGGTACTGGCGAAAGAGACGGATCCCGTCGAGAAATTCGACGAAGACTTGCAGAAGCTGGTCGACGAGATGTTCGAGTCGATGTACGCAGCCGAGGGTGTAGGCCTGGCGGCACCGCAGATCGGTCTGAGCCTGCGGCTGGCGGTGATCGACGTGACCGTGGGCAAGAATCCCGAGGCGCGGCTGGTGTTGGCAAACCCGGAAATCACCCATTTCGAGGGTGAGCAGCGCGAGGAGGAAGGCTGCCTTTCGCTGCCGGGCTTTCGCGGGCACGTGCTGCGGCCGAGCTTCGTGACCGTGCGGGCGCAAAACGTAAAGGGCGAGGAATGGACGATGCGCGGCGAGGGCTTGCTGGCGCGCGCGTTTTGCCACGAAATCGACCACCTCTACGGCGTGCTCTTCATCAACCACCTGAGCATGCTGAAGCGCGACCTGATCAGGCGGCGGGTGAAGAAACTGCAGAAGGCCGGTGAGTGGTAGTCGGGAGGGCAAGATGCGGCTGGTCTTTTGCGGCACACCGGCATTCGCGGTTCCATCGCTCGAGCGGCTAATTCGCGAGCTGGAATTCGAGATCCTGGCGGTGGTGACGCAGCCGGATCGGCCGCGCGGCCGAGGGCTGGAAACCGTGGCGAGCCCGGTGAAGCAGGTGGCCGAGGCCGCGGGCATTCCGCTCTATCAGCCAGCCAAGGTGCGAACCGAGGAAGCCTTCGAATTCTTCAAGAAGCTCGCGCCCGATGCCGTGGTGATCATCGCTTTCGGGCAGATCATCCCGCAGAGGCTGATCGATCTTGCACCGCTCGGCTGGATCAACCTGCACGCCTCACTGCTGCCGAAATATCGCGGCGCCGCTCCGATCAATTGGGCCATCGCGGAGGGGGAAACACGGACGGGACTGACGACGATGCGGATCGATGCCGGCATGGATACCGGGCCGATGCTGCTGCAGTGGGAAACGGAAATCGGACCCGACGAAACCGCTCCGGAACTCGCCGCGCGGATGGCAGCGGCTGGACCTGACCTGATGGTCGCGACGCTGCGCGGGCTGGCCAATGGCACGATCGAGCCGCGGGCGCAGGACAACACGCAGACGTCGCTGGCGCGGCTGCTCAAGAAGGAAAACGGGCGGATCGACTGGGCTGCGCGCGCGGAAAAGATCTACAACCGGATGCGGGGATTCACGCCCTGGCCGGGAGCGTATACGAGCTTTCGCGGCGATCTGTGCCACATTTGGGGACGGCCAGACGCCTCGGCCACCAAGGATTTTGGCGCGACCGAACCGGGGACGCCGCGCGCAGTTTCCGGAGAGCTGTATGTGGCTTGCGGGGAAGGGACGTGGCTGCGCGTGGAGGCGGTGCAGCGGGAAGGGCGCAAACGCGTGGCGGCGAAAGAGTTCCTCAGGGGGGCGCGGTTGCAAGCGGGCGAGCGTTTCGGCGGCGATTGAAGCCGATCCAGCTCATTCCGAAGGGCCATGACTTTTCTTCCGCACCATTGAGCCGTGCTGGTGCGGCAATCCCCTGAGTATGCTTTGATAGGCGCGATGCCCGTCTCACCAGCCAGAACGATTGCATTTGAAATTCTGCAGAGAGTGGAAACCGGCGGAGCGTATGCCGCCGACGCGCTGCATGCACGGCTAACCGCCGGAAAGAAGCGGCGGGAGGGCGCCGGCGAAACGGCAAAGCGGCAGGACGCGGCGCTCGCCACTGAACTCGTCTTTGGCGTGTTGCGCTGGCGGCGGTTGCTGGATTTCCTGATCGAACGACAGGCGCGGCGGCCGGCCGAAGGGCTCGATGCGGACGTGCGGCAAGCGTTGCGGCTGGGCGCCTACCAACTCCTCTTTCTCGATCGGATTCCGGCTTCGGCAGCCGTAAACGAGTCGGTGGAACTGACCAAGCGTGCGGGAAAACGGCAGGCGGCGCCGCTGGTAAACGCCGTACTGCGCCGGATGCCGAAGGGTCCGTTCCGGGCCGAGACTTTTGCACGAGGGTTGCCGGTCGGCATGGCCGAGGCGGAACGGTTGGGGATTCTCTATTCGCATCCCACGTGGATGGTGGCGAGATGGCTGGCGGCGTATGGGGCGGAGCGGACGCGGGCGCTGCTCGAGGCGAACAACCGGCCGCTGCCCGTTGCCTGCTCGGTGCTGGACGGTGAGGGCGCGGCGCAGGTGGCCGAATCGTTGCGGGAAGACGGGCTGGAAGTGGAACCGGGGAAATTGCTGCGGCACGCGCTGGTAGTGCGGGGCGGAAGCATAGCGGAAACGGCGGCGTTTCGCGAGGGCTGGATCGTGGTGCAGGACGAGGCGTCGCAAGCGGTGGCGTTGCTGACGGGAGTAGGAAAAGGGCAGTCAGTGCTGGATGTGTGCGCCGCTCCGGGAAACAAGACGCTGCACCTGGCAAGAGCGGCGGCGAGCGGGGCGAGGGTGGTCGCCGGAGACGTGCACCCGCACAGACTGCATGCGGTGCGGGCGCAACTGGAACGGACGGGAACGGCAGGGGTGGCGCTGGTCGCCTTTGACGGCACACGGCCGCTGCCGTTTGGTGCGCCATTCGACAGGATCCTGGTGGACGCACCATGCTCGGGCACCGGAACACTGGCACGAAATCCGGAGATTCGTTGGCGGTTGCAGGCGAGCGACCTGGAAGACCTGGCGCAGCGGCAGGAGGCGATTCTGCGCAACGCTCTGGATCTGCTTGCGCGGGGCGGCAGGCTGGTGTACGCCACGTGCTCACTCGAGCCGGAGGAGAACGAATGGGTGGTGCGGCGCATTATCCAGGAACGGAGCGACATTCGTGCGGGGCGCGCGCCGGCAGAATTTGCCGGGGAACTGGCGCAGGGCGTGACGCTTGAGCGGCTATTCGATCGAGAGGGATTTTTCCGCACGATGCCGCAGGAAACCACAACCGACGGATTTTTCGCGGCCGTACTGGAACGGAAGTGAGAGTCGGGCGCGTCGTGATGGACGAGCGCGGCGCCTGGCGGGGTTGAGCTGGAAGCCGAAAGTGGCAGGGAGAGGCCCACGGTCAGGAAGGCTCTGACCGTCGCTACCGAACAAATACTGCTTGCCGGAGCGGCGTGAAGGCGAATTGGCAGGAGGGTGCGCAACCTGGGTCGCGGAGCGGCCCTGTCAAGCCATTCGAAAATGTTACCGAGGCGTGCGTCGTCGAGACATTAAGAATGTTACCGAGGAATGGTCGTCGCCGCGGCTGTGGGAAAGTGGCAATCCCGCGCGGTTGGCGGGATTCCCAA
>JAKBLM010000001.1 GCA_021832085.1 Acidobacteriota bacterium
TTGGTATCAGCATCCCCGACCGCCTCAGTTTTGATCACGAATGTAGTGCAGACTCGGCGGTAGCCTGAACTGAATCTAAAGCACTTAGCCTGGTTTCAGCCCTTCCTGTGACGAACTTGGGCTAGTCGTGGAGGCGTTCGAGCCAGTGGCGAGCTTCGTCGTAGTGGGCGAAGCGGCGTTCCTCGGCGCGGAATGCCTTGGAATGGACGCGCAGGCCGCAGCGGGCCATTTCTCCGGGGTGCTTCACGTGCAGCATTTCGTGGTAGAGCACGTATTCGACGACGAACCGCGGCACGTCCGCGCGATCGAGCCGCCGGCTAAGCACGATCCGGTCGAGGGTGGGATCGAACGAGCCCATCTGTACCTGCCAGGAACGGACGCTCCAGCCGAGCTGAGGCCGCCGCAATCCTCCCGCGAAGTAGCGCCGGTTCAGCTGCTCGAACATGGCCGCCATGTCGAAATGGTCCGCCTGGCGCAGCATTGGGCGGCAACGGCGCTGCCGGAGCTGCGCCAGCCGGCGCTGCGTCTCGGGCGCCAGGCAGAACCGGCGATAGCATTCGCGCAGCTCGCGCGGCGCGCGAAGGTTATAGGCGCGGGCCAGCAGAAGGCCCGCCGCCGCTTCCAGCACCTCGCGCGGCGCATCGCGCAGCAGATCGGAAAGCCGCACGCGGGCCGCGCCCTTCCGGAAACGCACCGTGTGCGTCAGGTTGGCGTAGGGATAGAACTCGACGGTGAAGTGCGGCGGCTGGCCGTGGCAGCCGAGGCGGGTGAACATACGCTGCAGCAGCTGCTGCCCACCCGGTACCGGCGCCGGGGCTTCGCCGGAGGACTTCAATGGCGCTCCCTGTGCGGCAGTTTCACAGGCGGGTTGAATTCCAGCTTCTTCAGCTGTTTCTCGGCGTCCCGGATATCGCCCTTCAGATCGCTGATGGAGTCGCTCAGGGAGAAACGAAACGGCCTGATGTCGGTGCCGTTCGTTTTCAGCTTTTCCAGCTCGGCCAGGAATTTGGGCACGCGTTTCTGGAAGTCCTCGATCGCTTTCTTGACTTTTTGGCCGTTGTTCACGCCGCTATCGATCCGGTAGGAGGCCGAGTTGACGCAATGGGTAAAGCTGTTGAGCAGGCTGTTGAGGAATTCATTTCGGCGCGGCCCGGTGTCCTTCCTTACCAGTTCGCGGTTGAAGCGGGCAAGCCGGTCGGCGGCAAAATCGAGGAAGAGCTTGATCTTGGCGCTGGCCGAAAAGGCGTTGCGGATTTTGTTCCTTTCCGTCTGCGTCAGGTAGTCCTGTCGCTGAGCGCGGGCGAGCGGCGCCGCCGGCCCTGCGAGCACGGCGAGCACTCCGGCAAGCAGAAACGCCAGACACCATTTTCGTGGCATGGTCACCCTCCTCGGGAACGTTTGTGTTCTTTCTCCTTCTTCTTTTGGTCTTTCGGTTTCGATGGCGAAGGCGGCGGGAAGAGTTCCTCGAGCAACTGGTCGTTGAGATTGTCGATTTGCTCGCGCACGATTTCGACCGGTTCCTGCTGGCCAATCGGCATCATGAAGATCAGGTCTCTCAGCCGGGTCAGGCTATTGCGCGTGGCCATCTGTAGCTGCATGTAACCGGCCGGCTTGTGCACGGCTTTTCGGCCGGTGGCGAGCAGCTCGTTGTGCACCTGCTGCGCCAGCTGGCAATAGTGCTGCAGCCGGGCAATGCCCTGCTTCGCATCGCCATGGAGGATTTGCGCCGCGGCCACATCGATTTCTTTCGTCATCATTTCGGCCAGGGCCTTGGCGCGGCCCACCGGGTTCTTTTGGACCTCGAAATGATGCTCGAGGTTCCGCAGCTTCCTCTCCAGCTTCTTCTCGTTCTGAGGATGAGGAAAGAGAGCCAGCAGAACCAGCGCCGCGCTCGCGAGCTGCACCCGACCGGTCATTTTTCCCCTTTTCCCCGCGGACCGGGGCGGGTGAGCCCGTGCACGCTCCCGGCCGCCACCGTCTTTCCCCGGCGTTTACCGCTTGCCGTTCACCGTTTGCCGTCCGCGCCGCGGGCATCGAAGAGCAACGGGGCGAGGTAATGCCCCGTATGCGACTCGCCGCACCGTGCGATCAGCTCCGGCGGGCCGGCGGCCACCACTTGCCCGCCGCGCTCGCCGCCTTCAGGCCCCAGGTCGATCACCCAATCGGCCGACTTGATCACGTCCAAATTATGCTCAATTACCACAACCGACGCACCCGCGCCGATCAGTCGGCGAAAGGCGGCCAGCAATTTCCGGATGTCGTCGAAATGCAGGCCGGTGGTCGGCTCGTCGAGCACGTAGAGCACGCCCTCGTTTTCGGGGCGCATCAGGTGCGCGCTCAGTTTGAGCCTTTGCGCTTCGCCTCCCGATAGCGTGGTGGCCGATTGCCCCAGGCGGAGGTAGCCGAGGCCGATTTCGCCGAGAATTTTCAGGCGCTCGGTCACCTTGGGCAATCCCGAGAAGAAGGCCATCGCTTCGCGCACGGTCATCTGGAGCACGTCGTGGATGTTGCGGCCGCGGTAGGTGACCTCGAGCACGCTGGGCTTGTAGCGCGTGCCCTTGCACTCCTCGCACACCAGCTCGACGTCGGCCAGGAACTGCATCTCCACCGTGACCGTCCCGTTGCCCTGGCAGACCTCGCAGCGCCCGCCGGGGATGTTGAAGGAAAACGAGCCGGGGGTGAACCCGTGGCGGCGAGCCTCGGGCGTCGCGGCAAACACCTCGCGGATCGCGTCGAACGCCTTCAGGTAGGTGGCGGGATTCGAGCGCGGCGTGCGGCCGATCGGCGATTGGTCGACCAGCACCATCTCGGTCAGCTGGGCGTCACCTTCCAGCCGGTCGCACAGCTCGCCCCAAGCGCCACCCATCCGCTTGGCCTTGAGCGCCTGGTAGAGCACGTCGTAGACGAGCGTCGATTTTCCCGAGCCGCTCACGCCGGTGATCACCGTCAGCAGCCCGAGCGGCAGCGCGACGTCGATGTTTTTCAGGTTGTGCGCCCGCGCCCCGCGCACGGTGAGGAAACGGCCTTGCGGCTTGCGCCGAGTGTGCGGCACCGGAATTTGCAATTCGCCGGAGAGATAGCGGCCGGTGAGCGAGGCTTTCTCGGCCTCGATTCCCGCCCGATCACCCGCGTAGAGCAATTGCCCGCCGTGCTCGCCGGCCCCCGGCCCTAGATCGAGCAGGTAATCGGCGGCGTGGATCGTTTCCGGATCGTGTTCGACAACCAGGATCGTGTTTCCCAGGTCGCGCAGGCTGCGCAGGATGCCGATCAGCCGGCCGGTATCGCGGGGGTGCAGCCCGATCGACGGCTCGTCAAGCACGTAGAGCGCGCCGACGAGCTGCGAACCGAGCGAGGTGGCCAGTTGAATCCGCTGCGCTTCGCCGCCGGAAAGGGTCGAGGTGAGCCGGTCGAGCGTGAGATATTCGAGGCCGACGTCGTAGAGGAAATCGAGGCGCCGGCGAATTTCCTCGAGCACGCGCTGCGCGATCTCGGCCTGCTCGCGCGTCAGCGAGAGCGAGCTGAAGAACTGGCGCGCCCGCTCGACGCTCATCCGGCCGACGTTGGCGATCGATTGCCCGTCGATCTTCACCGCGCGGGCTTCCGGCCGCAGCCGCGAGCCCTCGCATTCCGGACAGACGGCGTAACCGCGGTACCGGCTCAGGAACACGCGCACGTGCAGCTTGTATTTCTTGCGCTCGAGCCAGCGGAAGAAGCCCTGCACGCCCATGAATTTCGCTGCGCGGTCGCCGCGGAAGATCGCCTCGCGCTGCTCGGCGGTGAGCTTGCCGAAGGGCACGTCGAGCGGAATGCCCTTGGCGCGGGCGTAGCGGCGCATTTCGGTTGCGGGAAAGCGGTAGCGCGGCTTGGTCCACGGCTCGATCGCGCCCTCGTCGAGCGTGAGGCTCTTGTCGGGCACGATCCGGTCGGGGTCGTAGTCGATCGTATTGCCGAATCCCTGGCAGCGGGGGCAGGCGCCGTAGGGGCTGTTGAAGCTGAAGAGGCTCGGCTCCGGCTCCTGGTAGACGATGCCGCAGCGGCGACATTCGAAGCGATCGCTGAAGGGCAGGCATTCCTCCGCGCCGTCGGCGAACTGGACGAGGGCTTCGCCGTGGCCTTCGCGATAGGCCAGCTCGATCGAATCCACCAGGCGCGAACGCGATTCGGCCGAAACCGTCAGCCGGTCCACCAGCACGAAGACGGGCTGCGCGAAATCCAGATCGAGCAGCGTTTCCGGCTGGCCCAATTCGAAAACCTTCCCCGCCTGCCAGAGCCGCGTGAAGCCGCGCTTCTGCAAGCTTTCGAGCGTCGCGCGAATCGTGGCATCCGCCGGACGCGCTTCGCGCCGGCGCCTGCGGCCCGCCGCGGTTTCGACCGGCCAACGCAACGGATAGAGGACGGAAAAACGGCGGCCGGCGCCCTGGGCGAGCACGCGATCGGCGATCTCGTCGATCGTGTCGCGCTTCACCGGTTCGCCGCACTGGTAGCAATAGGTGCGGCCGGCGCGGGCAAAGAGCAGCCGGAGGTAGTCGTGGATTTCCGTGGCCGTCGCCACGGTGGAGCGCGGATTGCGGCTGGTGTTCCGCTGGCGAATCGCGATCGCCGGGGCGATGCCGGTGATTTCGTCGACGTCGGGCCGCTCGATCCGCTCAAGGAACTGGCGCGCGTAGGCCGAGAGCGACTCGATGTAGCGGCGCTGTCCCTCGGCGTAGAGCGTGTCGAAGGCCAAGCTGGATTTGCCCGAGCCACTCACCCCGGTGACGACGGTCAGCGCGCCCGCGGGAATTTCGAAGCTGATGCTTTTCAGGTTGTGGACGCGAGCGCCGCGAACGCGAATGCCATCATTCGTCTGCTGGCGAGGAGCCGAGGCGGGCGCGGTGAGAGTAGCCATGTATGGTGTTCCCCTGCCGGTCTGCCGAATCTAACTGAATTATTATACGGGTCCTTCCCAAACCCCTGCCAACCGTTCCGGACGATCCGGTGTCCGAACGTTCCCGGCGCGTTTGGCCGTTTCCCGGCGTACAATGCCCCCGGCAAACCCGTGCTGCCCGGGCAAAAGGGGGTGTGGAATGATTCGCAAACTGCTGCTTTTCGGCGCCGCGGTGATCCTTGGCGTTTCAGGCGTTTCAGCGCAGACGAAAACTGCTGCGCAGGCGCGGCCACGCGCACGCCAGCTCGGCATCCATCCCGGCATCTATTCGCCCGGGCCGCTCAATGCCATCACGGATGTCCCTGGAGTCGAGGTAGGCCAGGTGACGATTGTCCGCGGCACAAACGTGCGCACGGGCGTCACCGTGATCCTGCCGCACGCGGGGAATATGTTCCAGAAAAAGGTCGCCGCGTCGGTCTACGTCTCCAACGCCTTCGGCAAGCTGATCGGCTCGACGCAGGTCAACGAACTGGGCCAGATCGAAACGCCCATCGTGCTCACCAATACGTTGAGCGTGTGGGACGCGGCGGCCGCGCTCGCCTATTGGGAACTCGCGCTGCCCGGCAACCAGGATGTGCGCTCGATCAATCCGGTCGTCGGCGAAACCAACGACGGCTGGCTCAACGACATTCGCGGCCGCCATGTCACCGCGGCCGATGTCCGCCTGGCCATCGCCAGGGCCCGTGGCGGCCCGGTAGCCGAAGGCACGGTTGGCGCCGGCGAGGGCACCGTCGCTTTCGGCTGGAAAGGAGGGATTGGCACGAGCTCGCGCCAGCTGCCCGCCGCTGACGGCGGCTACACGATCGGCGTGCTGGTGCAAACGAATTTCGGCGGCCGGCTGACGCTGGCCGGCGTCCCGATCTGGCGCTACCTGGAACCGCCCGGGAGGATGGGCCAGCGCGCCAAGGGCTCGTGCATGATCATCGTCGCCACCGACGCGCCGCTCACTTCGCGCCAACTCCATCGGCTGGCCAAGCGTGCGATTTTCGGCATGGCGCGTGCCGGCGCCACGGGCAACAACGGCAGCGGGGATTACGTGATCGCCTTTTCCACGACCGACGTGATCCCCGCCAATGCCCGGCTGTTACCGCCGCTCGTCCGGCTGAACGAATGGGCGCTTTCACCGCTCTTCGAGGCGGTGATCGACGCCACGGAAGAGGCGATCGACGATTCGCTGCTTCGCGCCACCACCGTCCACGGCCGCGACGGCCACGTCGCCTACGCCTTACCCATTGACCGCGTGCGGCAGCTGCTCGCTCGAGCCGGCGTGCACTGAGATCCCGCGCGAGCTCCGGCCGTGGCCCGGCTCTGCCAGCAGGGTTACTGAACTGTCGGCGCCGTCACCCCGCCAATGAACGTGTCCGAGCACGCTGTCCCGATCGTACAGGTACCCGTCATTACCTTGTCCGCGTTGTAAAGGAGGGAGGTGTTCACCAGGCTGGACGACGGAAGCTTGTAAGAGACCGCGCCCAATTCCCAGGTCCCCGAACATAGTGTGCTGGCCGGCGGATCCGGCGGCGCGATCACCGCTGAGCCGGAGATGACGCCTCTTTTCGAGGCGGTGCCCGTCGCGCCGGAGGTGTAGGAGCCGTTGGGAAAATAGGTCGTCTGTTGCGCAGAGTCCTGGTTCTTTCCCTTGCCGTGCCCACCGACTTCGCAGACCCATGTCGCTGCCCCGGCGCTGGTGAAGGCGTACTGATACGTCTCGCCGGCATAGGCCGAGCCGACGTTGTCCTTGAAAGTTACGTACAGCCACCCGCTCGAGTTGATTCCGGTCGTGGCACTGGTGAACCCCGTTGTGGAGCTCGTGGGCCCATGTCCTTGCCCTTTTTGGCTCGACACAAAGCGCAAGCCGGTCGCCCACGCATTTGTCAACAGGGGACCGCTGGACGCAATGGCGGCGCTGCAGAGCGCCAGTGCAGCCAGGGCGATAAGCACTTTCTTCACGATTCTTCTCCTTGGGCCTCCGGTTCTCGGGAGCACGGGCAGGAGTCGAACCGCCCGTCGTTGCGGCACGGCCGCTTTCCACTTCCCAACGGTTCGAGGGCCTTCCCTGTAGCGTTCCCGTCTCCGCAGGATCCGTTCCGGAGGCGCACGCATCGTTTGCTGACCTATCAACTATCACGGCGAACCGGCGCGAGGAAAGATGGCGTGCCAAAGAGATATGGGAAAGCGAGTCAATGCCTAAAAACTCAATAATGGAATCTGCCGTACCTGGGTTTTAGTACGTCAAGGCATCCCAGTTCCTTTTTTGGGGATCCGGGGTCGCGTCCGGCCCTTGCGGTAAACAACCTTACGGCGTGTGGTATGGTGAATTTGGAACAAGCCCATGCCTACATCTGCCTTTCATCGGATCGTTTGGATCGTTCTCGATAGCGTTGGAATTGGCGAAATGCCCGATGCCGCTTCCTTCGGCGATGCCGGCCGCGACACGCTCGGCCATATTGCCCGTTCCCGCCCTCTGGCCCTGCCCAACCTGGTGCGCCTGGGCCTTGCCAACATTCGGCCGCTCGATCATCTGACGCCGCCCGCCTCTCCGCTCGGCGCCTACGGCAAGGCCGCCACGCACTCGCCGGGCAAGGACACCACCGTCGGCCACTGGGAAATGGCCGGCATCTGGCTCGGCCGCGCATTCCCTGTCTATCCGCACGGCTTTCCGCCGGAAGTCATAGAGCCTTTCGAGCGCGCCATTGGCCGCAAGACGCTTGGCAACAAGCCCGCTTCAGGCACCGAGATCATCAAGGAACTCGGGGAGGAGCACGTGCGCACGGGCTGCCCGATCGTCTACACCTCGGGCGACAGCGTTTTCCAGGTGGCCGCTCACGAAGAGGTCATTCCGGTGCCGGAGCTCTACCGCATCTGCGAAATT
Source organism: Acidobacteriota bacterium (assembly GCA_021832085.1). Taxonomy (GTDB): domain Bacteria; phylum Acidobacteriota; class Terriglobia; order Acidiferrales; family UBA7541; genus JAKASX01. The sequence continues at coordinate 7,797 of JAKBLM010000001.1, forward strand.
GCCCGCTCGCTCCTTGCCGGCCCGCACCAGGTGGGCCGCGTGATCGCGCGGCCCTTTGTCGGCACCGGCCCGGACAACTATCGCCGCACTGAGCGCCGGCACGATTACGCCGTGCCGCCGCCGCGGCCAATGCTGCTCGACGTGCTCGGCGAGCACCATGTGCCCGTGCTCGGCATCGGCAAGATCTACGACATCTACGACGGCCGCGGCGTGCCGGAATCGATCCGCACGAAAAACAACGCGGACGGCATGGCCAAGATCAGCGAGGCGCTCGGCTCGCATCCCGCCGGCCTAATCTTCGCCAACCTCGTCGATTTCGACATGCTCTTTGGCCATCGCAAGGACGTCGAGGGCTTCGCGCGCTCGCTCGAGGAGTTCGACGCGCAGCTCGGCCCGCTGCTCAACCTGCTGCGCCCGGACGATCTGCTGGTGCTCACCGCCGATCACGGGTGCGATCCCGACCCGTGCTCGCCCTCCACCGACCATTCGCGCGAATACGTGCCGCTGCTGGCCTACGGACCGGGCGCGCAAAGCGGCGTGGCGCTCGGCACGCGCTCGACCCAATCTGACCTCGGCCAGACGATTGCCGAAAATTTCGGAGGCCAGATTCCGCACGGCACCAGCTTCCTGGGCGACCTGCTACCCCGCTGAGGCACTGTACGCAGGCCATGGACCTGACGACCGCAACCGCTCGCGCCCGGATCGAGAGGCTCGACAACCCTGCCTGGCATGCGCTTACCACCCTGCATGCCCGCTTTGCCGAAGGCGACGCGCTGGCCAAGCGCTACCCCGCCACGATGTCGCAGATCGGCGCCGTGCGTGAGTCCACCGCCGAAGCCCATCGTTCCATGGCGAAGCTGCTTGGCCCAGGCGGTATCGCCAGGTTATTCATGTCCGAACCGGGCGAGCCTTCCCCTTTCTTCAGTGTTCTAGAGAAATTTGAAGTCCGACAGATGATTGGCCCACGCCAGCCGCCAAGGGATGAAGAAGATGACATTCAAGAGTTGACGGCGGCTGACGTCCCGGAAATGTTGCGCTTGATTGAATTGACGAGGCCGGGGCCGTTCGGCGCCCGCACCCACGAGATGGGAACCTATTTGGGAATCCGGAAAGCGGGCCGGCTGGTGGCGATGGCCGGCGAGAGACTCCGGCTGCCCGGGTTTACCGAAATCAGCTCGGTCTGCACGGACCCGGAACATCGGGGGCGCGGTTACGCTCGCCGCCTGGTGTCGGCCTTGGCGCGTCGGATCGCCCAACGGGACGAAACCGCGTTTCTGTATGTCCTGCTGGACAATGACCCGGCCCTCCGCATCTATGAAAAATTGGGATTCGAAACGCGGCGTTGCGTCCGCATCGCCGTGATCCGCGCAAACCCTCCCGAGTCCGCGACCTGATTGGCGAACGAGAACGCCGGCTTAGCGGTAAGAGGGCCGGGATCCGGTTTCCTGCGTTGCGCGGCGACGGGGCTTGCGGTTGCGGCGACAGCGTCAGCCCGGCTCAGGCACAGCCAAGCCGCCAGAAGAGGCGAGCCGGGGGATTGGCTGTGCTACTGGGAACCGCCCAACGCCTTCCCTATTGCAACGCTTTTGCCTGTAAACTGGCCCCAATGAACCCCGTGACCGGCGAGCCGCGCCCGAGGCGGCTTTTCGCGCAACCGAAGGAGAACTACATCGCCGTCCTTTCCTCGCTGGCGATCGTGGCGTATCTCGTGCTGCGCTTCCTGGCCGGAGCGACGCCCTTCGTGGCGAACCTGCCGCTCTATGTTGCGCTGGTGGCCGGTGGCCTGCCCCTGGTGGTCGACCTGGCGATCAAGCTGTTTCGCCGCCAGTTCGGCTCCGACCTGCTGGCCGGAATCTCGATCGTCACTGCCGTCCTGCTGGGCCAGTATCTGGTCGCGGTGATCGTCATCCTGATGCTTTCCGGCGGGCTCTCGCTCGAGCAGTTCGCCACGCGCCGCGCCTCGTCCGTGCTCGACGCGCTGGCGCGCCGCATGCCGCAGGTGGCCCATCGCAAGCTGGATTCACGGCTGGCGGACGTGGCGCTGCCCAATATCGCCATCGGCGACGTGCTCGTGGTCTTTCCGCACGAAATCTGCCCGATCGACGGCGTGGTGATCGAGGGCCATGGCGTAATGGACGAGGCCTATCTCACCGGCGAGCCGTACGAGATTTCGAAAACGCCAGGCTCGCGCGTGATTTCCGGCGCCGTCAACGGCGACAGCGCGCTCACCGTTCGCGCGGAAAAGCTGGCCGTCGATTCGCGCTACGAACGAATCATGCGGGTGATGCAGGCCACCGAGCAGAGCCAGCCGCGGCTGCGCCGGCTCGGCGACCAACTCGGCGCCTGGTACACGCCCATCGCGCTTGGCCTCGCGGGGATCGCCTGGCTTGCCACCGGCCAGTCGATGCGCTTCCTGGCCGTGCTGGTTGTGGCCACACCCTGCCCGCTGCTGATCGCCATTCCGGTCGCGGTGATTGGCGCGATTTCCCTTTCCGCACGGCACTCGATCATCATCAAGAATCCCGGCGCACTCGAGCAGATCGATGCCTGCACCACGCTCATCTTCGACAAGACTGGCACGCTCACCTACGGCCGGCCCGAGCTGACAGAGGTCCTCGCCGGCCCGGATTTCTCGCGTGACGAGGTGCTGCGGCTCGCCGCCAGCCTCGAGCAATATTCCAAGCACCCGCTCGCCGGCGCCATTCTCCAAGCCGCGCGCGCCGAAAATCTGGCCTTTGGCGCTGTCACCGGCATCAGCGAGCCGCCGGGCCAAGGACTCTCCGGTATCGTCGAGGGTCGCCGCGTGCTGCTCACCGGCCGCAACGCTCCCGCCGCGCAGAGCATGCCGCTGCCACCGCTGGCCGGCGGCCTCGAATGCGTGCTGCTGGTTGGCGGCCGCTATGCCGCCACGCTGCGCTTCCGCGACGTGCCACGCAGCGAAAGCCATTCCTTCATCCGGCATCTGGAGCCACGACACGGCGTCCGGCGCGTAATCCTGGTTTCCGGGGACCGCGAATCCGAGGTGCGCTACCTGGCCGAGGCGGTCGGCATCGGCGAAGTACACGCGGGCAAAAGTCCCGAGGAAAAAGTGGCGATCGTGCGCGAGGAGACCGCTCGCGGCAAGACGCTGTTCGTCGGCGACGGCATCAACGACGCTCCCGCGCTGGTCGCCGCCACCGTCGGCGTCGCCTTCGGCTCGGGCACAGACGTCACCGCGGCCGCGGCCGATGCCGTCGTACTGGAAACCTCGCTCGAGCGCGTCGACCAGCTCATCCATATCGGCCGCCGCATGCGCCGCATCGCCCTCGAAAGCGCGGCCGGCGGCATGGCGGTGAGCATAGTGGGCATGATCGCTGCCGCGATTGGCTGGCTGCCGCCGATCGGCGGCGCGATCACCCAGGAAGTGATCGACATCGTTGCCGTGCTCAACGCCGTGCGCGTGGCCCTGCCTGGCGAAAGGCTGCGCGATTTCTGAGCGCGGCACGCCCGGCGCGCGGCGAGCTAACCGAACGCCGCGAATGGCAGGAGTGGTACAAGTAGCATGATTGGCATGATCCTGATTGTCTTTTTGGTTGTTTACCTGCTGAACCTTGTGCCGGCTTTTGCCCCGCCCACGTGGATGGTCTTCTCGTTCCTCGGCTTTCGTCATCCCGATCTCAACGTCCCCAAGTTCGCCCTGGCCGGCGCGCTGGCCGCCACGCTCGGCCGCGCCACGCTTGCCAAACTGGCGCGGGTGATCATCCGCCAGCGCTTTCTGAGCCAGCGCACTCGCGACAACATCGATTCCATCAAGCAGCGGCTCGACCAGCACCGGAAATTCACCTTCGGCGTTTTCCTTCTGTACGCCTTTGGCCCGCTGCCCTCCAATTACCTGTTCATCGCCTATGGCCTCACCACGATGGATCTCGGCCTGATCCTGGTGCCGTTCTTCATCGGCCGAGCAGTCAGCTACAGCTTTTGGGGCGTCACGTCGGCGATCATTTCTCGCCATGTCGGTAATGCATTCGGCAAACACCCCATGGGCTATCTGAGCGTCTATTTCGTCCTCACGCAGATTTTTCTTCTCTACCTTGTTTACCTCTTCACCCGCGTCGATTGGCGCCTTCTGCTCGACGAAAAAAAGTTCCGGCTCCTGCCGCGCAACGCGCGTTCGCGGACCGGCACCCCCCGCCACTGAGGATTACAGAGGGTGCTTGCGCACGGTGGACCCCGGTGGGCCGTGTTCCTTTGGGGTGGATTTCCGTAGCGCCATCCGTCGGGGTGGCAGCTTGCTGCTGCGCAATCCGAACTAGCGGTTTGCCGCGTTGCGCTGGCGGATTTCGCGCTCGAGTTTCCGGATGCGCTTCTTGATTTTCCTGGCGTCTTTGGCGTAGGGCTTGATCTTCAGGTATTCGCGATAGGCGGCGAGGGCGTGTTTCGGATCCCGTTTCTTCTCGTAGCACTGGCCGAGATACCGATAGGGCACGGACCAGCGGGGATCGTGCCGCACCGCGCCGCGCAGGCGGCTGATCGCGGCGTCGTAATCGCCGCGATTCATGTAAAACTTGCCGACGCTGACGTCCAGCTTGGCGCGTTTCGGGTTGTTTTCGGATTTGGCGCCCTGGCTCGAAGACTGCCCTTGCCGCGGCGCAGCGCGCAGCGGCCCCGCGCCAGCCAAAACGGACAGGGCGAGCGCCGCGATCGCGACAGCCAGCAGCGGGCGGCCGATGGTGGATGGCGAAAAGCGTCTGTTATTCTTATGAGGACGTGAGGCGCGTGTCATAGCCTCCATTGTAGGCCATCGGTGGACGTCGACGAGAAAGTCTCTTCCCTGCCCTTGCAGCCGGGCGTCTATATCTTCAAGGACGCCGCCGGCACGATCCTCTACGTCGGCAAGGCGCGCGTGTTGCGCAACCGCGTCCGCTCCTATTTCGCCGGCTCGCGCGCACTCGACGCGAAAACCGGCTCGCTGGTGCGCGAGGTCGCCGACCTGGAAACGATTGTCGTCGACAACGAAAAAGAGGCGCTGGCCCTCGAAAACCTGCTGATCAAGCAGAACCGCCCGAAATTCAATATCCTGCTGCGCGACGACAAGACCTATCCCTACGTCCGTTTCACCGCTTTCGAAAAATACCCGCGCGTCTACGTCACCCGCCGGCTCACCAAGGACGGCTCGCTCTATTTCGGCCCCTATTTCCCGCACAATCTCGCCTACCGCATCGTCAAGTTCATCAACAAATATTTCCAAGTCCCTTCCTGCCATTGCGACCTGACGAAACCTCACAACCGCGCCTGTCCCGGCATGCCGATCCAGCGCTGCCTCGGGCCGGGGATGCCCGGTGGCGCGAGCGACGAGCAGTATGCCGAAGCGGCGCACGACGCGCGGCTCTTTCTCGAAGGCCGGCACCACGATCTGGCGCGCAGCTTGCGGGCACGGATGGACCTCGCGTCGAGCGAGGAGCGCTTCGAGCTGGCCGCCGGCTACCGCGACCTGCTGCACACGCTCGAAGAGATGGAGGAAAAGCAGCGCGTGGCAGCGGCGCGCGGCGACGATACCGACGTGCTGGGCTTTTACGCCGAGCCGCCCCAGGCCGCGGTCAACCTGTTCCACGTCCGCGGCGGCCAAGTAGTGGATCGCCGCGATTTCTATTGGGAAAACCTCGACGAGTTCGAGCCCGGCGAATTCGTCTCCTCCCTGCTGAAGCAGCTCTACCTCGACGCCGATTATCTGCCGCACTTCATCCACATTCCCGTGGAAATCGAGGACCGCGAGGTGCTCGAGGAGTTGCTCGCCGAGCGCGCCGGCCGCCGCGTGGAAATCCACGTGCCGCAGCGCGGCGCAAAACACCAATTCCTCGAGCTGGTCGAGAAAAACGCACGGCATTCTTTCATGCAGCGCTTCCGCGTGCTGCGGCCGGATTCGCAAGCGATCGGCGGAGCCCTGAGCGAGGCCCTGGGGCTCGAAACGGCGCCGCGCCGCATCGAGAGCTTCGATATCTCGCACATCCAGGGATCGGATACGGTCGCCTCGATGGTCGTGTGGGAAGACGGGCGCATGAAGAAATCCGACTACCGCAAATTCATCATTCGCGGCGAAGCCGGCAATGACGATTTCGCTTCGATGCGGGAAGCCGTGGGCCGCCGATACCGCCGCGTCACCGAGGAGGGCCGGCCGATGCCCGACCTGGTCCTGATCGACGGCGGCGTGGGGCAATTGCACGCGGCGGCCGAGGCGCTCGATGCACTCGGCATCGTGATGCCGCCGCTCGCCTGCATCGCGAAAAAAGAGGAGATCATCTCGGTCTACGGGCGCGAAAGCGAGCCGATCGCTCTCGATCATCATTCACCGATCCTGCATCTGGTCCAACAAATTCGCGACGAAACGCACCGCTTCGCCGTCACCTTCCATCGCCAGCGGCGCACGCGGCGCACGTTGCGCAGCGAACTGGAGGAGATCCCCGGCGTCGGTAAGGCCACCGCGCGGAAGCTGCTAGGACATTTCGGCAGCGTGGCGAATCTGCGCCGCGCCAGCGTGGAGCAGATCGCGCAGGTGGTACCCCGCGCGCGGGCGGAAACCGTCTTCCGCCATCTACACCAGGGCGGCACATGATTTTCGGTTTTGGGCGGTAGCGGCATGTTGCACGTGCCTCACTCGCTTCCGGGTCTGCCTGCGCTGGGTGTGTGCACCGCCGCGATTTCCCCGCTGCCGGCCATTTGGAGAACGACGCGATGCAAATTGGAGTTCACTTCAGTTTCTCGAACTCGTCCAGGCTGATGCCGAGTTGGCGAAGGATTTTGAAGAACAAAGGGAGGACCGATTTCGCTCCCGGCGTGAAGAGGGATTGTGACGGCGCGTCCGGATGGTTCTAACGCTTGTGGCTTCCGATCTGTCTTGTCTTGGTGAAACCCAGGCGGCGGGCGACGGCCTGAAAGTCGCGGGCCGCCGCGCTAGGCATGAAGGATTTCGGTGGTGTCGGCCGGGAGTGGCACACCCTTCGCGGCGTATTCCTCGGCCAGCATCTTGAAAACCTTCCTCAATTCCTCGAGCGCCGCTTCGCGAGTGGGCATGAGTGCGTAGCCGCTGGAAATGGCCGGAATTTCGGCCACCCGGAGCCACCTTCCTGCCGGTACAGAACGATTTTGTAGTCCCCGAGCCTCACAGGGCACCTCGAATCCAAGGTCAGTCTAGTACGAAAGCCCTGCCCCAGCGCCGGAGGGGGGCAGCGCCGAAGTACGGTCGCGCATGGAACCGCGACGGAAGCGGCGCAGCATGTTCTGTCCCTTCGGTCCCTTGCCTTTTGCCTGCAAAAACAGTAGAGAGGAGACGCGAAATGGATCAGTCTTCTGGCTTGGGCAGGGTGATGTCGGCGGGATTTTCGTGGGACAACTGATCAAAGGATGATTCCCCGCGCTGGCCTTCGCGGGGCATGACGCCCGCGAGCAGAAGAATGGTGCCGCAATACATCAACGTATCGCCCAGGTAATCAATGCCGGTGAGGTTGGTGTGTTCCACGATGCCGAACGGCACGTAGACGACCAACTCCACGAAGAGCACGGTCAAGCCCAGCCACGCCGCCGAGCGGGTCTTCTTGCCAACAAGCAAGAGAGCGCCGGCGATGGCGAAAACCGCGGCTGTCAGGTACGTCCAAACGGCGTGTCCGAAGATCCACCGGGGAGTCACCAGGCTCAGCGGAATGGCGGGAACGTGGTTGCCGTGCAGGAATTGCTCGAAGCTGTAAAAGAGCACGGGGATGGCGATGAAGTATCGCCCGGTCGTCGCGAGGATGTGCCTGGCGCGCTCGCGCCATTGCTCGTTGAGGCTGGCTGCCAGCGCCAGGGCACCGCCGCTGAAAGAAAATGCCCGCAGCGTGAGCGCCAGCGTAAACCGATTTCCCGGATCGTGTGCCAGAGCCGGGGCGTCCAGCAGCACCACGAAAAGGAAAAACGTCAAGGCGAGCAGACTCGAGGAGAGACGCAGCTGAATCCTGGTCACCAGGCTCAGCCCGGCTGCGATAAAGCAGGTGCCTACGAAGTAGGCCCAAAACAGATGCCACGGAATCCACGCCGGCACCAAAGACGCGATGGTCTTCGTCACCGTGAAATGTTCGGTGCCGAAGGCCACGAGGGGCGCCCCGTAGAAAAGTGGCCCGAAAAGAATCAGCTTGTCGAATCCCCGCGCTTTTTGCCAATCACCGCGAAGAAAAATCGCCACCAACCCGATCGCGAAAATCACTCCACCAGCCGAATATGCACAGATCACCTCGCCGGGAATCACGAGGGAAGCCATGACTGCCGACGAGTCCAGGAAGCTGCCGCTCACGACGATTCCTTTCCCCCACCGCCCTCTAGTGCCTCTGTGGCAACTGGCGCTCAGTGGCTAAAGCCACTTTCTGTGCCCATACTTACGGCACAGCTGTGCCCATACGAAACGATCGGATTGCCACACAGGCTCTCTTGGCCACGGTCATGCTAACAGAAGAGGTGCCTAGATCCCGCATCTGCAATTGGAGGACGATGCTGCATATGGATGCCACCGAAGTGCCGGCGGACTCGATTTGGAGCGGGGGATGCCACCGGTGTCCAGATCCCACGCTGGCGTGCCGGTCGCGAAAATGTGGTCGCCGGCGCGCCTATGGATTTATACTGCGCTTGCCCGGGACGCCAAAATGGACATGCTGGTTAAGACCGCCTGTGACGGGCTTGATGCAAGCCTTACGTTGCGAAAACAGGCTGCCTTCACGCAAGATGGGGTAGCCCAGTCCAGATGAACTTCGAACTTATCGGCGAACTGATCCGCCTGCGCTATAAGCTGCTGTGGGCTCGAACGCGAACGCGCAACGGGCGGATCGCCCTGTTCATCGCCGGCTACCTGATCTTGGTGCTGGTGTTGCTTCTGCTGGGCGCGGGCGGACTGGGCGCGGGAATGGTGGCTGTGCAGTCCGGCAAGGCACAGAAGGTGGCGGACATCGTGCTCGGTTCGTTGTTTCTCGAGATGATGCTTGCCACGGTGATCATGGGATTCGGCCTAAACGCCATGTTCTCCGACACGGAGCTGCGCCGCTATCCGGTCGGGGCCATGGAACGGTGGGTGACGCGGCACCTGGTTGCGCTCGTCGATCCCTTCTGGTTCCTGGGATTCGTGCTGGAAATTGGGCTGGTGGTGGGGCTTTACGTGGTGGGCGCCGGTTCCCTGGGCATAGGCCTTGTGGCCGTCCTGCTGTTGTTCGTCGCCAATTATCTGGCGGCGCGCGTATTCGGCGTTTTCGTGGACCGGATGATGCAGCATAAGATCGGCTCGCTGGTGCTGATGGCGGCGATTTTTGGCGTGGCGCTGGGCGCGGGGCAGATTCCCCACATCCTGAAACACAATCCGGCCGCGGGCGCCGAGGCCGCCCGGTTTCTTCGCTATACGCCGCCATTGGGCGCGGCCGCTGCCATCACGCAAAGCGGCTTCGAGGCAGCTGCCGGCCTTGCGATCGTCGTCTGCTGGCTTGTCGCCCTCGCCGCCGCGCTGGTGGCGCTCGAGCGCCGTCCCGCTCATCGGCAAAAGCTCCCCAGCACGAGGATTTCGTTCGACAGCATCTACGAGCGCGTGGGCGGCTGGTTTGGCGCGGAAGATGCACCGCTCGTCGCGCTCTGGCTCCGGTTCTACGCGCGCAACACCCGCTTCCGCATGCATGTCCTGCTCGCGCTGCCGATACTCGGCTTTCTCGTCTACGCTTTCGGAAAGCCCAGGAATGACGTTCACAGCCTGTTCATCGCCGCGCTGGGAGCATTTCCAGTGGCCACTTTCCTGGCGACGGCGCGCTTTTCGGTCAATCAGTTCGGATACGTCGGCGGGGCCTTCCGCCGCTATTTTCTCTTGCCCATAGATGCTCGGGCCGCGTTGCGCACCGGCAGCTACGCCTCGATGTTGGCCGGCGGGCCTTTGATCGTGGTGGCGGCGATTGCCTGGGCGGTACTGGCGCCGGGGCCGTTCGACGGGCGCATGCTGTTTATGCTGGTGGCGAGCGGGATTGCGGGCCTGCTCACGCTGAACGGCTTGGGGCTGTGGACCAGCATCCTGGGACCGCGCCGCGGCAACTACAACCAGAACCTGGGCAACGATCTGTCGCTGGCCGGCAATATCGTCCTCATCGGCGGCGGGATCGTGTGCCTGTCGGCGCCGCATGTGCTCGCCAGGATCATGCCCGCACTGGTTTCACCGAAATACTGGTGGCTTGCGATTATGCCGGCGGCGCTGGCGCTGCTGTTCTACGTTTTCTCGTTGCGAGCGACGGGCACGCTCTTTCGCCAGCGGCGCGAGCAATTGATGGCGGTGGTCGAAGGAAGAGGCTGACGATGGACGCGTTGCGAATTTCCAACCTGGTGAAGAAGTACGGCACGGTAGTGGCCGTCGACGACCTTTCGCTCGCGGTGCCCACGGGCTCCATGTTCGGCTTCCTCGGACCCAACGGCTCCGGCAAGAGCACCACGATCGGCTGCCTTACGGGGCTGCTCGATCCCACGGCGGGACGGATTGAAATCCTCGGCCAGCCTTTCGATGCGAACAGCGCCGGGCTCAAGCGCCGCATGGGAGTGATGCCGGAGACGCTCGGACTGTTCGAGCCGCTCTACGCCCATGAGTTCCTGGCTTTCGTGGGGCGCATGTTTGGGCTGGATGAAGCGAGGACGCGGACGCGCGTCTCCGAATTGCTGCAGGCGCTGGAACTGACCGATTCCTCGAAAACGCTCTCGGAATACAGCACGGGCATGCGCAAGCGTGTGGCATTCGCCGCAGCGGTGATCCATTCGCCCGAAGTGCTTTTTCTCGACGAACCCTTTGAAAGCATCGACCCGGCAGGCGTGGCGTTGCTCAAGCAATGGCTGCGCCGTTTCACCGAGCAAGGCCGCACGGTCTTCATCACCAGCCACGTTCTGGAAACGGTGGAACGGCTGTGCGATGCCGTCGCCATCATCACCCGCCCCGGCAAGCTGGTGTGGCAGGGCGACATCTCGGTGTTGGCGCACGACGGCGCCATTCAGTTCGACGGCCAAGAGTTCCGCGCCCTGGAACCGCTCTTCCTGCACCTCACTGGCGAACGCTATGCGGATCTGAACTGGCTGTGATGAAGCCTGTCTTTGCCACAGATTCATGATCGGCCGGCGGGTCTTCGGGGAGAAGAAGACTCGCCCCGGATTGTCCGCTGCGGGGCGGAGGGCCGGAAAATCAGTTGCTGGTTGCTCTCTGTACCGGTCAGGCATATGTTCCGTGCCGGTTCCGCGCTTGAAAAAGGAAGTTCTGGACAAACAAGCCCGAAAATGGTGATGCAGGATGAAAACCCAGATGGGCCGTCATGTCTTCGGCGGGGCGGTTATCCTATACGGCATTCTTTTCCTCTATTGGCGCGACTCCAGTATTTGGCTGCAGGTTCAGCCCTTCGGAAAGATTCCCCATCCTGAAATGCTGGCCTCACTTGCCGGCGCGATCGAAATCCTCGGCGGCTTTGCCCTCCAGTGGCGCAAAACGGCGCGGATTGGGGCCGTCGCCTTGAGCGCGATCCTCCTCCTGTTCACCTTGCTCTGGATACCCGCACTCGTTGCCCATCGCGCGGCTTTCCCTTACGACGGCAACTTTTTCATGCAGCTCTCCCAGTTCTCCGGTGCGTTCATCGTGCTTACCACACTTGGAGCGAGCGACTCGCGGCGGATGGCCTTGGCGGCTCGCCTCGGCTACTGGTTCTTTGGCGTTTCTGTCGTCTCCTTGACCTGGGGACAGATTTATTATTTTTCCCCAACGGTGGCCCTGGTCCCCAAATGGATTCCTCCCAGCCAGATGTTTTGGGCGATCGCCACCACGGTTGCATTCGGGCTGGCGGCCATCGCTTTGCTTTCCGGGCGGCTGGCCCTCCTCGGGTCTCGCTTGCTTACGGCGATGCTCATGGGCTTCGGGGTGGTCGTGTGGCTGCCCTTGCTTTTTGCCGGGCCTCACAAGCTCTTCAATTGGACGGAGACCGCCGAAACTTTCGTAATCGCCGGAGCGGCGTGGATCGTGGCCGATTATCTCGGCCAAACGAGACACCACGACCAAGCGCTAAGCCAACAGCCAATGGAAATTTGAAGGAATGGCGGGGCCGATGGGATTCGAGCCGACAACCTTCCCGGTTTCACCGGGACGCGGCGACCAAGCGCTCAATCAAAGCTCGGTCCTTCCACGATTTGACCTGCCTCTCCCGTCTCATCGCTTCGGCACGAGTTGCATGGGTTTCCGAATGCACAATTTTCCACGGGCCGCGGCTTTCCGGAGACCGGGAGTAGTTCGCGTTGTGCTAGGCGAGCCTGGCCTCAGGATCCTTCGTCTGCCCGATGTAGTAACGGCCAGAAGTCTCACTCTGCAGAATGAAAAGGTAGTAGCTTATTTCCGACCGCACACCGGGCCGAAAAAAAGACTTTGAGGATTTGGTGGAGCCGATGGGATTCGAACCCACGACCTCCTCGATGCCATCGAGGCGCGCTCCCAACTGCGCCACGGCCCCACCGTACAGGCTGACCTTTTTATAGCACCGCGCCCGGACAGGGTCAAAGAGCAGCTTGCGATCCGTGCCTACGGCGCACCGACCGACTGCTCTTCGCGAACCACGCCGGGGACCATGCTGGGGGATTTGCGCCGCCAGGCGAGGAAGCTGTCCATGTAGGTGTAGACGACGGGCGTGAGGTAGAGGGTGACAAATTGGGCGAAAACGAGGCCGCCGACGACGCACAGGCCGAGGGGGCGGCGAGCGCCGGCATCCGCGCCGAAACCGATGGCGATGGGCAGCGTGCCCATGATCGCGGCGGCGGTGGTCATCATGATCGGCCGGAAGCGGATAATGCTGCCCTGGAAGGCGGCTTCCGCGGGATCGGCGCCGGTGCTGCGCTGATGATCGAGCGCGAAATCGACCATCATGATCGCGTTCTTTTTCACGATGCCGATCAGCATGATCAGGCCGACAAAGCCGTAAATATCGAGCTGCATATGGAAAAGCGAAAGCGTGAGCAAACCGCCGAAAGCGGCGGCGGGAAGGCCGGAAAGAATCGTGACCGGATGAATGAAGCTTTCGTAGAGGATGCCAAGGACGAGGTAGATGACGAGGACGGCCATGATGAGAAGGATGGGCAGGCCTTTCATCGACTGCTGGAAAGCCTGGGCGGTGCCTTGAAAACTGGTGGTGATGGAAATCGGCAGAAGCGATTTGGCCAGCTGCTGGACTTCGGTGACGGCCTGGCCGAGCGCGACGCCGGGCGCGAGGTCGAAGGAAATGGTGACGGAGGGGAGCTGTCCGGTGTGGTTGACGGTGAGCGGGCCGACGCTGGTGGTGAATTTCGAGACGGCGCTGAGCGGAACGAGCTGGCCGGTCGAGGACGTAATGTAAAGGTCGGACAGCATGTTCGGATCGGCCTGGAAACGCTTCTGCACATCCATGACGACCCAATACTCATTCGTGGAGGTGTAGATGGGCGAAGTCAGGCGCTGGCCGTAGGCGCTGTAAAGTGCGCTTTCGACCTGCGACGGCGTGACGCCGAGCGCGGAAGCTTTGTCGCGATCGACAACGACGTTGGCCTGGGGATTTTTGATCTGGAGATCGGTGGTGACGTGGGTGAGGCCGGGGAGGGCCTTCATTTTCGTCTTCATCAGCTCGGCGTAGCGATAGAGCTGAGTGGTATCGGGGCTGGCCAGCGTGAATTGATACAGGCTCTTGGTGGAATAGCCGCCGATGCGGATGGCCGGCGGATTCTGCAAGAAACACTTGATGCCGGGCACCTTGTTCAGCTTCGGCTGCAATTCCGCGATGATGTCCTGGATCGTCAAATGGTGCTCGAAGAGCGGGCGAACGAACCGAACCAGCGAGCCGAGGACAGCGTCGTGGCCGTAACGCGCCACCAGACGGTCGTAAGTGGGGCTATTGGTCCAGGGACGGTCGGAAAGATCCTTCAAATGCAGGAAGGCGTGGCCGTTGTTGAGGCCGCTGCTACTGGAAGCCTGGATGCTGGAGAAGAACTGCACGACGCTCGGATCGGCCTGGAGAATGCGGTTGACGGCTTCCTGATGCGCCTTCATCGAGGCGAAAGAGATTCCCTGATTGGCCTGGGTGGAAACGGAGATTTCCGATAGATCTTCCTGGGGCAGAAAGCCTTTCGGAATCGCCCAAAATTCCCATGCCGTTCCCAACACAACGAGGACACCAAACAGGAGCACGAGCACGCGATGGCGCAATGACCAGCGAAGGGTGACGCCGTACACGTTGCGCGCGCCGTCGAGACCGCCTTCGAGCTTGCGGTAGAGCCAGCCGTGCTTTTTTTCATGCTCGGGACGCAGATAGCGATGGCAGAGCATCGGCGTCAGCGTGAGCGAAACGAAGCCGGAAACAAGCACAGCGGAAATCGTCACCACGGCGAATTCATGCATCAGGCGGCCGAACACCCCCGGCATGAAAAAGACGGGAAGAAAGACGGCGGCGAGCGAAAGCGTCATGGCGAGGATGGTGAAACTGACTTCTTTCGAGCCGGCGAGGGCGGCTTCGAACGCGTCCTTGCCCATTTCCATGTGGCGGACGATGTTTTCGAGCATGACGATGGCATCGTCGACCACGAAACCCACCGATAGCGTGAGCGCGAGAAGGGATAACGTGTCGATGGTGTAATTGAGCAGATACATCACCGCGAAAGTGCCGACGATGGCCATCGGAAGTGCAAGGCTGGGGATGATCGTAGCCGACAGGTTGCGCAGGAAGAGGAAGATGACGAGGATCACGAGGAAAACGGCGAGCAGGAGGGTGAATTTCACGTCGTTGACCGACTGCTGAATGGGAACAGAGCGGTCGTATTCGATCGAAAGATTGATCGAGGGAGGGACCATCGAGTAGAAGCGCGGAATCAGCTTGCGAATGCGCTGGACGATATCGATCGTGTTCGTGCCGGGCTGGCGCTGAACGGCCAGCATGATGCCGGGGATGTTGTTGATCCAGTTGGCGACGTATTTATCCTGCACGCCGTTGGTGACGGTGGCGACCTGATCGAGCCGGACCGGAGCACCGTTGCGGTAGGCGACGATGAGCGGGCGATAGGAGGCGGCGTCGTCGAGTTGGCCGTTCGATTCGATGTTGTAGGCCTTGTGCGCGCCGAAGAGCGTGCCCATCGGCATGTTGACGTTGGCGTTTTGAATCGCCTGCTGCACCTGGTCGATGCCGATCTGGCGGCTGGCAAGCTCGTCGGGATTCAGCGAGACGCGCACGGCGTATTTCGCCGTGCCGAAGACGCTGACTTCGGCGACGCCGGGAACCATGGAGATCTGCTCGGCGATCAGGTTTTCGGCGTAGTTATCCACGTCGTAGAGCGGGAGGGTAGGCGAAGTGACGGCAAGCAGGAAAATCGACTGGTCGGCGGGATTCACCTTCCGGAACGTCGGTGGGAACGGCATGTTGGGCGGGAGCTGGCTGCCGGCGGCGGCAATCGCGGACTGAACATCCAGCGCGGCGGAATTGATATTGCGGCTGAGCGAGAATTGGAGGGTGATTTGCGTATTGCCCAGCGAACTGGTGGACGTCATCGAATCGAGGCCGGCGATCGTGGTGAACTGCTTTTCAAGCGGCGTGGCGACAGACGAGGCCATCGTTTCGGGACTGGCGCCGGGAAGGCCGGCGGAAACCTGGATGGTGGGAAAATCGACGTTGGGCAGATCGCTGACGGCCAGATCGCGATAACCGAGAATGCCGAAACCGAGAATGGCCAGCATGAGCAAGCTGGTCATCACCGGCCGGCGTATGAATAGTTCACTGAGGTTCATCGGATTCGCGTCCCGTCATAGCCCCTTGGTGAAGTAGACCTTCGTACCGGGAACCAGGCGCACTTGCCCGTCGGTGACCACGGTTTCACCGGGCTCGAGCCCCTGGAGGATTTCGGTTTCGTTTTCGGCGGTTTGGCCCGTTTTGACTTCGCGGACGGCGACGGTCATATCGGGTTTCACGACGAAGACGAAATCTCCCTGCTGGCCCGCTTGAATCGCTTGCGACGGCACGATGACAACGTTTTGCTGCTCGCCCAGGCGCAGCACGACGTTCGAGTATTGGCCCGGCCACAGCCGATGATCGCCATTGGCGAATGTTCCCATCAGCTCGATCGTGCCGGTGGTGGTGTTCACCGTGTTGTCCACGAACGTGAGGTAGCCATTTTCCGGTGCGGTGCTTCCGGGTGGCGTGGCTTGAACCGGGAGGCGCGACCCAGCCATGGATTGCTTGATCCGGCCGAGATATTGCTGCGGAACGGAGAACACGACGTAGAGCGGCGAAACCTGATTGATGACGACGAGCACCGGCGTGCTGTTCGCGGAGACCGTCGCGCCGGGATAGACGAGCTGCGGGCCGGTTACGCCGCTGATGGGCGCA
Source organism: Acidobacteriota bacterium (assembly GCA_021832085.1). Classification (GTDB taxonomy): domain Bacteria; phylum Acidobacteriota; class Terriglobia; order Acidiferrales; family UBA7541; genus JAKASX01. Next base: position 24,176 of record JAKBLM010000001.1, read on the forward strand.
TAGATGGAACAGTAGGAAAGGTGAATCTTCGCCGTCTCGACGGCGGCCTGGTCGGCAGCGACTGTCGCGCGGGCCGAGGAGTCCGTGGCCAGATACTGGTCGTACTGCTCGCGGGCGACGATGCCCTGCTGGAAGAGTTCCTTGTAGCGCCGCAACTCCACCTGATCGAGCTTTGCCTGCGCCTGGTCGCGGGCCAACGTTGCCTGCGCCTGTTGAAGCGCCGCGACGAAGGGACTGTCGTCCAGCGTGACCAGCAGATCGCCTTTCTTCACATACTGCCCCGGCTGGTAGTGGACCTCTTTAACGATGCCGGCCACTTGCGATTCCACCGAGACCGTTTTGAAGGCCCGGCCGGTGCCGATAGCGTGCAATTCCACCGGGATCGAGCTGCGCTGGACTTTCGCGACGATGACGGGGACGGCGGCGGTACTCTGTGGCCGGGCGATGGCCCCGCTGGTGGCAGAAGGCTGGCCGGAGCCAGGGCTATCTCCACAGGCGGCGAGAACGCACGCAAGCGACACCATCGAAACAACGGAAAAGACTTTCAGGAATTTGCTCATTCGGTCCGGTACCCTGCTGTTCGTTTTCGTTCAACCCGCCAGCCAAACTTGCCGCCGCGACTCTCTCCATGATACGACGGCCAGGCGGGCCGGCAGCTGAGGGACAGTACACCACCCCCATAGTGCCGCGTCGAGTGGGTATGGGATTCCGCCTCTCGTCCCACCGTCTATTATTCGACGCTTCAAGATGCCGTGACGTTTCCGGCAGTTTCGGCGATTCGCGCTAGGCGGGGGAAAGCCGGGAAAGGCGTTCGGCGGCGGCCTGGAGGGTTTCGTCGGTCTTGCAGAAGGCGAAGCGCAGCTGCCGGCGCCCGTCCGCCGGGTCGCTGTAGAAGCTGGAGCCGGGAACGCCGGCCACGCCGATTTCCGCGACCAGGTACCGGGCAAACGCCACGTCGTCCGGGAAGCCGAAAGCGGAGATGTCGGTCATGATGTAGTAGGTCCCGCGCGGCCGGAAGCACCGGAAACCGGCCTGCTCCAGGATGCCCAACAGCAGATCGCGCCGGCCTCGGTAATCGGCGGCCAGCTTCTCGTAGTAGCTGTCGGGAAACGCCAGCGCCACGGCTCCGGCTTCCTGCAACGGCGCGGGGGCGCCCACGGTCAGGAAATCGTGCACCTTGCGGATCGCCGCCGTCGTTTCCGGCGGGGCGAGGCACCAGCCCACGCGCCAGCCGGTCACGCTGTAGCTTTTCGAGAGCCCGTTGATCGTGATCGTGCGCTCGCGCAGCCCCTCGAGCGTGGCGGGCGAGATGTGCCGGGCGCCGTCGTACAGGATGTACTCGTAAATTTCATCGGTGATCACAAAGGTGTCGTAGCGCACGGCGAGGTCGCGGATCGTTTCCAGTTCGTCGCGGCTGAAGACTTTCCCGGTCGGATTGTTCGGCGTGTTCAGGATGATGGCCTTGGTTGCGGGGGAAAAGGCTGCCGCCAGTTCGTCGGGATCGAACGTCCAGTCGGGCGCCCGGAGCTTCACGAAGCGCGGCGTGGCGCCGGAAAGGATCGCGTCGGGGCCGTAGTTCTCGTAGAACGGCTCGAAGATCACCACCTCGTCGCCCGGATTGATCACCGCCATCATCGCCGAGATCATCGCCTCGGTCGCGCCGCAGCAGACGGTGACCTCGCGCTCGGGATCGATTTCGAGGCCCTGCGAGCACGCCACGCGCTCCGCGATCGCGTTCCGCAGCGACTTGGCGCCCCAGGTGATCGCGTACTGGTTTACGTCGCGGCCGATCGCCTCGGCCGCGGCGCGCTTGATTTCGGGCGGCGCGGCGAAATTGGGAAAGCCCTGGGCCAGGTTGATGGCGTTGTGGGCGAGCGCGAGCCGTGTCATCTCGCGGATTACCGATTCGGTGAAGCGCCCGGCTTTGAGCGAATGGCGGGCGCGTTCGGCCTGGCGCGACGATGACGATGAGGAAGCATTCATCAGCAAGCCTCGTTCAGGTTGCCAAAGGGCCGCGAATCAATGCGGTCCACCCTGATTTTGCTGCGGCCGGAGTGAAAAACAGACGCCGGCGACGGGGCGATTGTACCGCGAATCACCGCGCGTCAGCGCAACGCAGCCGCCATTTCCTTGCCCCGCTTGTGAAACCGCAGGCGCGGACGGCGAGGCTCCCTTTCCGCTTCAATGGCCGCCGTAGAGCCGCTGGTAGATGGAAGCGCCGCCCAGGACGATTTGCACGTAGTCGCGCGTCTGGGTGAACGGGATCGACTCGACGAATCGCGCCGGATCGGGATCGTGAAAATCCGCCAGCCATTGCGCCACGCGCACCTCGCCCGCGTTGTAGGCCGCCAGCGCCGCCTCCGGACTATGGAACTCCTTGATCAGCGCCTGCAGGTAGGCGCCACCCAAGGCCAGGTTGTACTGCGGATCGAGCAGCCGCCCGCGCGAATACCAGAGCCGCAGCATGCGGCTCCATTTCAGCGCGGTGAACGGCATCAGCTGCGCCAGGCCGATTGCCCCGGCGCCGCTGATCGCGTCGGGCTGGAATCCGGACTCCTGCCGTATGAGCGAGGCGAGCAGCATCGGATTCAGGCCGTAGCGCCCTGCGTAATAGCGAATCAGCGGCGCGTAGGGCAGCGGATAGACGATGCGCCAGATGCTCATTGGAACGGTGTCGAACGGGCGCGACTCCAGGTCGGGCACCAGCAGCCGCACCAGCGCCGCGCCGGTCAGATAGTGGTTGTCCGCCTGCGCCGTGCGCGCGGCATCGATCAGCAGCTGCGGCGCCTTGGAAATCCGATAGGCCCGGCGAAATACGCGCATCGCGGAACCGTCGAAAGCGATCGAGCGCAGCGCCCGCGCCCGGTCGTAGAGCGGCTGCAACGACGCCGGCACCGAATCGACCAGGGAATACGCGCGCGGCAGCGGCGGAATGCGGCCGAGCACCGGCTGGACCCTCGCCGAACTCTGCTGCGTGCCCAGCTGCCGCAGCCGTGCGCGAGCCTGCTGGCCGAAAAAGGTCTCGACGAAACGCGAAGCCAGCTTGCTGTAATAGGCGCGGGCAACGCCGAAGTGCTTTTGCCGTTGCGCCAGCCGCCCCAGCCAATAGAGCGCGTCGGGCACGTAAGGAGAATAAGGATAGCGTTCGATGTGGCTGCGCATCAGGACGGCGGTATCGGGCTTGTTTTCGAGGTACGAGGTCCACGCCACACGCCAATTCGCGTCGACGGCGTACTCGCCCTGCGCGTCCCGCGCCAGCATCTGCTGGTAGTAGGCCGCCGCCTTGTTGCGTTCGAGATTGACCCAGTAATAATTGCCCATCACGAATAGCGCTTCGTCGCCCATGCTGGGCGGAGCGCCGGCTGAGGTCAGTTGCAGCACCTTCTGCACCGCCAGCTTCATCTCGTCTTCGTCGCCACGGTCCCAATAGGCGTTGATGACCGCCAGCCAGCGGTCGGCGTTGATTTCGGGATCGGGCAGCTGGATCCGCAGGAGCACGGCGGGGTTGCGGTAAATATGCGTGTCGCATTCGGCCACGCGCAAAATCGCGCGTTCCCGCTCCCGGCCCCCGACCTCGTCGCGCACACGGATCCACGCCAGGCGCGCATCGTGCCACTGCCGGTTCCGGAACAGGATTTCCGCGCGCGTCACCCGGTCGCCCACCGGCAATTCGGGGTATCGCGCGCCGAGCGCATCGCGCATGCGGTCGATGCCCAAAGCGGCGTCACGGGCCTGGGGCTGCATCGGGAAGAGGTCGTAGACGCGCTGGAAATCGAGCGCAGCGTCCAGCAGGTCGCCCGCGCGCTCGCGCGCCAGCGCCAGGTGGAGCATCAGCCCCGCGGAATGGAACGTTCCCGGATAAGCCACCAGCGCGGCAATCGCCTGCTTGGGCTCGTTACCGTCGATCGCGGCGTCGGCAAAGGCGCTGAGCGCCCGTTTCCTCATGATGGAATAAGGATAGGCGCGCAAAAACTGGCCGAGCAGCTCGATGGCCTGGCTATCCTGGCCGGCCTGCCCTGCCGCCACGCCTTCCCAGTAGAGCGCGTAGCGCCCCAGCACCGGATCGCCCCGCGCCACGCGAAACCAGGCGATCGCGTCGTCGTAGCGGTCGTGGGAGAAATCGTAATAGCCGAGCGCCAATGCCGCGCGCTGGTGCAGCACGCCACGCCAGCCGCGCTCGAGCGCCAGCAGCCGCAGGAAAGCCCGCTGGGCGATCCATCGCGTCGGGTTGCGCATCTGCCGCGTCAGCGTTTCCAAGGCGTGCAGTTGCGCGGGAGTCCCGATCGGGTCCGCGATGGTGGGCTTGCTTGGCGCGCCTGGCTTCCGCTCACCAGGCCCTGCGGGAGAGCGGCGTTGGGCGCGCACCGCCGCTTGCCTGGCCGATCCCTCCGGCCAAGCCTTCGGCGAGGACGCTCCCGCCACTAGAAGAACCACCAAAAAGAACGGCGCGGCAAAAACTTTCAAAACTCTCAAAAAACCGCAGGACCTCGACAGAATGGCCCAATCCTCCACCGGGGAACCCGGTGGTACTAGTGTCAAACGTTATGGGCCGAAGAGCAAGAGTTCTTGCAGCTTTTCGCGCCCAATGAAGCGAATGAGCAATCGATCCGCAGCCCCGGGCCCGGTCCCCGGCCACGGGACGCCGCCGGAGGCCCACCCGCCCTCCTTTGCCCAAGCCGGACGGGCCACGCGGCGCGCCTTTTCCGCCGTGGCCCGGACCCTCCTGCGGGACCCTCCCGTGCTGCCGCTCGTGCACCGATTGACCTGTTTCCTGGGCCGGGGTAGCATCATCTAATCAGTCAAGGGGGCGAAACGGTTTCGACGGGATTCCAAGCTATCAGAAGGCATGTCGGCCTCCACTTGTCCGTTATCGAGTGGAAAACGAAAACTGCCAATCAACCATTGGCTCTGGCTGCCTAACTAAAGGCTAGCCCGTCTCCTCAGGCTTCGCCCATGGGCCTGAGATGAGGCGTCGCACAGTGGGCTGGCTGCCCGGTCTCGGCCCGTGACCGGTCGGCGAGATTGATCGGGCTAGTCGCCGAAGTTTCTTGCCGGTTCTGAGCCTCGGCGGCGAACCCAATGGAATCGGATAAGCATGTAGTCTTCTGACGGCGAGGCTTTTCGGACGGGGGTTCGACTCCCCCCGCCTCCACCAACCTTTCCTCCGCGTTCAGCCATTGCCCCGAAGTGCGCCCCGGCGCGAAGGTTGGCGCCCACCGTAGCACCACGCGAGCATCGAAAGGCTCCAACCCGCCTCCCTCGTGTTAGCGTCTCCCCGTGCAAATCTCAGCAAGCGAAGGCGGGCTTTCGTGCACTACGTGTATATCCCCCGTAGCCTCTCTCATCCCAAACAGACCTATGTCGGCTATACGCACGACCTGAAGACCCGCTTGGCGCAACACAACGCTGGGGATCCGCCCACAGGAGCAAGTTCGTCCCGTGGGCGCTCGCCAGCTACATTGCCCTTCCGGACGAATCCCTGGCCCTCCGCATGGAAAGGTATTTGAAGAGTGGATCGGGGCACTCCTTCGCGAGGCGCCACCCGCTCGGCCCCAATCGGAACGGGCGCAGCCAGGGCCGGCGGGGGAAGGGGCCGTGAACGGGCGCGGCCACGTTTCAAGCAGGAATTCCATCGAGGAGCGGCCACAAGTTCAGGCGCTTTCTCACGGCCGGGGACCGGGCGCGCGCCGTGGCAACTTCAACTTCGCTCGGATCCTTTCGGTGATGTCCCGCGCGACCTGCTCTTGTACAGCCAGAGCATCCCCGAGATCCCGGTAATAGGTCACCGCCAACAATAGCCGGCGCGTCGAGACCTCGAACAGATCTGCGGTGATCCGCACCTTGTCTCCTGAACGCGCAATCGACCCTTCCATGACCTCGTCCGCGTGCAATTGCCGCGCGACTTCCTCGAGCGGGCTGTGCTTGCCGCTGTACTGCATCACCGAGCTTCGCGAAACCACCCTGAGCGACCCAAGCTCTCCGATTTCGGTGATCAGAACTTCCGTCATGCTCTCGGCAAAGTAGGCCTGCCCCGGGTCCGCGGAGAGGCTGTCGAAAGGCAGCACGGCCAGGGTCTGGATCCGCGGGCGCGACGCGTGTCCCGCCAGATCGTCTCGCCAGCCACCGCCGTTGAAGTTCAAAAGAAGCCCGATGATCATCAGGATACCTAACGCGGCAATCAGAGTGCGCCGTCCCCAGTGGTGCGGGGCGGCCACTGCTATCGGATCTTGCGCGGGGTTCTGAGCTTGCAAAGGCAGGCCGGACACGCCGGAGGCGGTGCGGTCTCCAAAACAATTGACTTGCACCTCAGGGGCCGGGATCGCCGGCACGGTTTCGACCGGCGCGATGAAGCGGTAGCCGTGTTTGGGCAGGGTCTCGATGAAGCGTGGATGCCTGGTCGAGTCACCCAGCGTCTCGCGCAGCCGGGCGACGATGCCGTTCAGGTTGTTGTCGAAGTCAACGAAAACTTCGTTTCGCCACAGGCGCTGGCGCAACTCCTCGCGGGTGACGACGCGGCCCGGGTGTTCCAAAAGCGATGCCAACACCTGGAAGGATTGATCCCGCAGCTTGAGCTTCACCCCGCTCTTCAGGAGATGGCCTGAATCCAGGTCAACCTCGAAGCAGCCGAAGCGAACCGCGCCGGGCATCGTCATGCTCTTGGAGGGATCGTTAAGGTCAGGTTACTTCCGGCCAATATGCCGGTCAAGCTCTAAACCGTGAGGCTTCAGGGGCTCACGCGGCAAGGAAGAAGCAAGGAGCAAACAAGGCGCCTTCCATTGAAAAGTAACGGCCCGTCGTGGTTGTCTGGCTTAGGAAGCATCCCTAACCGGGATGGTGAGACGGGAGGTGGCCCATGAAACGTCGCGCGTTCTTGCTGAGTTGGGTGGTTTGCGTGGCGCTTGGCCTCGTGATGGCGGGCTGCGGCGGGGAATCGAAATCAGCGCCTCCTGCAATCAGCGTAGCGGTGTCGCCTGCGTCGGCCACGGTCCAAATGGGCGGAACGGCACAGTTTTCCGCGAATGTGACTAACGACTCCAGCCTTGCAGGCGTGAATTGGGCCGTGACCTGTTCGAGCGCGCCGTGCGGTATCGTTTTACCCGCTTCCTCGTCGAGCGGGACTACGGTGACGTACACGGCTCCGAGGGATCCGCCAAACGATTTGGCCGTGAGGCTCACCGCGACTTCCGTTGCCGACGGGACAAAATCCAACTCCGCAACAATCACCGTCCCGTCCGTGGCAATCAGCGTCATTGCAGCCACGAGCACAGTGCTGGCGGACGACCTGACAACCCTCACCGCAACGACAACTCACGACGACAGCAACAAGGGTGTGAAGTGGGCCGTATCTTGCCCGGCAGCGTCCTGCGGCACTGTTTCGCCGGTTTCGACCGCGAGCGGGGTGGCCACAAAGTATACCGCGCCCCCTCCGCCAGCTACCGATTTGCTGGTGACCATCACGGCCACTTCAGTGGCCGATCCCCCGGCGCGTGCCGGGGCAGTCGTCACCGTGCCCGCGATCGTTGTAACCATGAAGTCCGATTCCCTCACCGTGCCGGGGAACACCAAGACACAGTTGACCGCAACGGTCAGCAACGATGTGGCAAACAGCGGCGTCACGTGGTCGCTCTCCTGCTCGCCCGGGCCTTGCGGCAACGTTTTGCCGGTTTCAACGGCGAGTGGCGCCCCCACCACCTATACCGCTCCGGCTCAGCTCCCGGACGACTTGTCAGTGACGATCACGGCCACCTCCGCCGCGGACACGACGAAGAGTTCGTCCGTCTACGCCACGGTGCCGGCCATCCGGGTTTCGGCGATCTCCCCAAACAGCGCACTTCTCCCCCAGAACACCACGCAGGAGTTTGCGGCAACAGTAGACTACGATACCAGCAACCAAGGCGTGACCTGGAGCCTGACGCAAAACGCGGCAGCCTGTTCCCCAGCGTGCGGCACGATCGACCCCGCCACGACCAAAAGCGGTGCAGCCACAACCTATGCAGGGCCCACTACCGTTCAGGCGAAAACCGCAGTGACGCTGAACGCCACTTCGGTAGCCAATAAGGCCAAGGTGGCCAGCGCCAATTTCACGCTGACGAACGGCACGGTGAAGCTCGTTCCCGCGAGTCTGAATTTCAAATGCAAGAGCGCCGAATGGGGAGGCAGCGATTGCCCGCCACCCAGCCAAGTGGTCACTTTAACCAACAGTGGAGTAACGGCGCTCACCGTTGACAGCATTGCAATCAGTGGGTCCACCGAGTTCTCGCAGACGAACAACTGCGGAGGAAGCGTCACCCCGGGAAGCTCCTGCGCCATCACCGTGAGCTACGCGGCTACTCGGGATGATAGTGGGACCATTCTTATCAAGGACAGCAGTGTGGACAGCCCGCAGGAAGTGGCGCTGTTAGGGACGACTTGGGCCATGAATCCGGCAAATGCGGCGGCGCGATCCGATTTGGCCAGCACAACCGTCGCGGACGTCCCATCCCCCACCGGACAAGACACCGTTGGCACACAGGTTCTCTATCTGACCGACGCGTCACGCGAGGACCCTTACTTAGCCAACGGCACAAAGCGCGAGCTCACCGTGCGCATGTGGTACCCGGCCAGGAGATCCCCATTTGCCTGCCAGCCCGCCGAGTACGCGTCGCCAGCCGTCTGGCGGTACTACGCTGAGCTCGTCGGCGTGGCGCCTTTTGCAGTGAAAACCAACAGTTGCTGGAATGCCCCCGTGGCGGACGGCGTCCACCCCGTCGTCGTATTCAGCCCGGGGTATACGGCTACAGCCACGGACTACACTTTCCTGCTCGAAGACCTGGCCAGCCGGGGCTACATCGTTGCCGCTATCAACCATACGTATGAGGCGACGGCGGTGGAGTTGCAGGATGGGCACCTCGCTCGCTCTGTAGTGGGCAGCCATCTCGGAGGACCGGTGCTGCGCAAAAACTGGCCGTTGTCCTCTGCCGTTTCGGTTCGCCTGCTGGATCTGAAATTCGTTCTCACCGAAATCGAGAGCCTGAATTCCCGCCGCGACAGTCCGTTCGCAGGCAAGTTGGACCTGGGCAAGATCGCCGTTGCGGGCCATTCCCTGGGCGGCCTGACTGCGTTTCTCGCTATCGAGTCCGATCCGCGCCTCAAGGCTGCCGTCATGCTGGACGCCCCAGTGCCCGAAGCTCTGGGCAGCGCGACCAGAAAGCCGGTCCTCCTCATCGCCGCCGGGCGGCAACAATGGCGCGCCGAAGAGTGCCACCTGTGGAACAACTTGCAGGGCCCACGGCTTGCCGTGGACCTGAGCGGGACCGAGCACGTGGCGTTTTCCGACTGGATCTGGCTCGCCAGGGACGCAGTGAAAGTCGGCGCTATGGGTCCGGAAAAAACGATGGAAGCCGTACGAGACTACGTCGCCGCGTTTCTGGATGCGAATTTGCGTGACGACCGGGCCGCCTCTCCTTCTCTGTTCAGCGGACCCTCGCCGTCTTTTTCCGGCGCGCAGGTAACAGGAGCGGGGCAGCCATTGTGCCGCGAGCAATAGCCGTTGACCGCACGCTTTGACAAGCCTATGGCCGACTGGTCAGAGCGCTGCGTGAAGTGTAGCCGTCCCACTTGCATCGGTCTGCAACTCGATCCTCGACTCGTCATCTAAAATAGGCTGTGTGAATGCAGTTTCGATTCCAATCGAGGAAGGTCGCGTGTTGCAAACAACCACCGTCGTCACAACCCATCGTTTCGAGCAAGGACTCCATTTCGCGGATTTCGTGGCGCAGGCAACCGTCAATCGCGACAGATTCGAGCAGTATTATCAGGATTCGCCGCTATCCGCCGAAGATATAGCCTTTTTCCGGAAAGCCGCGTCTCTGCCGAATGGCCCGGCAAAGATTCTCGCTTTGGCGGAAGCATGGTGCAGTGATGTCTACCGCGAACTTCCCACTGCGGCGCGCATCGCCGAAGCAGCCGGCATGGATCTGCGAATTTTCCTGCGCGACCAGAATCCCGACATCATGGACGAGTTCCTCAGCAATGATGGAAAATCCCGCGCCATACCCGTTTTCGTCTTTTACACGAAAGAGGCCCGCTACATCACGCATTTCACCGAGCGGTCGGCCGCCGCTCACGCCGAGCTGGCCGCGATCACGAAACAGGTCGCGTCCGAAATGAATTTGCCGCCGGAAACGACGTTTCGCACGGTCCCGGAAGCGAACCGGCAAGCCTTCATCCGGAATCTCATCGCCAGGATTACGCCCCGCTTCCCCGACTGGCGCAAACAATCCGTTAAAGAGATGCGCTCGCTTCTTTCGCATGCGTTGAATATCCCGGACCGCGGATAATGAACATGCTTCGACAAATCCCCATCGTCTACACCATCCGCGGATGCGATGCCTGCGTGAAGCTCCTGCAGAAGTGGGACGCCGAAGGCGTCGCCTACGAAGAACGCCGGGTGGAATTGAGCCAGGCGGTGCTCAACGAAGCCCGCACCTACGGCAGCATGGTTCCCATCATCGTTTGGCCCGATGGAAGAGTGCAACAGGGCTTCGAAGGAACTCTGGGCTGTTTCATCATTTGATCCTTTGCGAAGGCCTGTGCCCGCCGCACCACCATGCCGGCGCTGCAAGCTGTCACGCCGCCTCCGCTCGTGCGAGCCTCTCCCGCGCCAATCCCGGCAGGCGAAGACGGGCCTTCCCCACCCCACGCATCCCTTATACCGGCGACGAATGGCGCGCCTCACCTGTGCTTGATGAACTGGCCGGTCTTCAGTTCCGCGAAGGCCTTGCGCAGCTCTTCCGGCGTGTTCATCACGATCGGGCCATACCAGGCGACCGGTTCCTCGATCCGCTTTCCTGAAATCAGCAGGAAGCGCATCCCTTCGTCGCCGGTCTGCACCACGATCTCGTCGCCGCGATCGAACAGGACGAGCGAGTGATTGCGGGCGTCGTAAACCGGCGCCGCGTTGACTTTTTCCACCTGGTCGGTGAGAACCGGCTGGGGTGTCGAAGCATCGCGAAACGTGCCTTCGCCGGCAAAGACATAGGCGAACGCGTTGCGATCGGTTTCGATCTTGAGCCGCCTCCGCGTGCGCGGCGGCACAAAGACGTCGAGATAATTCGGGCTGGCCGCGACGCCGTCTACCGGCCCTTTCTTCCCCCAGAATTCGCCGCACACGACGCGAACTCGCGTGCCGTCGTCGTCGGTGATTTCCGGAATCGCGCTCGAGGGGATGTCCTGATACCGGGGATCGGTCATTTTGAGCGACGCCGGTAGATTGGCCCACAACTGAAAGCCGTGCATCCGCCCCCGCTCATCCCCCTTGGGCATCTCCTGGTGCAAGATGCCGCTGCCGGCGGTCATCCATTGCACGTCGCCGGCCGTCATCTTGCCCTTGTTGCCCAGGCTGTCGCCGTGCTCCACCGAGCCGGCGAGCACGTAGGTGATCGTTTCGATCCCGCGATGCGGGTGCCAGGGAAATCCGGCCAGATAATCCTCCGGATTGTCGTTGCGGAAATCATCGAGCAGGAGAAAAGGATCGAAATCCTTCGTGTGGCCGAATCCGAAGGCGCGTTCGAGCTTGACGCCCGCGCCCTCGATGGTCGACTTCGTTTGAATCGTTTTCCTTACCGGCCGCAGTGACATGGCGCTTCTCCTTCCCCCTTTGCGCGCCGAGCGCAAAAAAACAGTATCCAACAATCCGCGAACTCGTTCACGCCTTCACGAACTGCACGTCGAGGCTGATGGCCACTTCGTCGCCCACCAGAATCCCTCCGGTTTCCAGCGCCGCGTTCCAGTTCAGCCCGAAATCCTTGCGATTGATCCTGGCCGTAGCCTCGAGGCCAATGCGGTCGCTGCCCCAGGGGTCGCGCACCGGGTCGGACGGGCACTCCCCGCTGAAAACCACTGCGCGGGTGACGCCGTGGATCGTCAGGTCGCCGGCCACTTCGAGCGAGCCGTCCTCGCGACGGCTGAAGCGCCGGGACACGAACGTCAACTCGGGGAATTTATCGACGTCGAAAAAATCGGCACTCTTGAGATGCGCGTCGCGCTGGGAATCGCCCGTGGTGATCGAAGCGGCGTCGAGCGACGCCTCGACCCGGGACCGCGTGACATCCTCGCCGTCGAGCGTCAGCGTGCCGCGGATACCCGCGAAGTGGCCCTTTACGCTCGAAATCATCATGTGCTTCACCTTGAATTCCGCGACGGAGTGGACCGGATCGACGGTCCAGGCGGTGGTTTGCGGCAAGACCGATGTGCTCATTTTCTTTCTCCTTTTCCGTTGGCTTCGGTCGCCAACAGTTCGTTTGATGCGTGACAACGATATTCGTTGCAACGTATATTTGGTGCAAAAAATCAACCGTTTTCCCCGCGCGCCGCCCGCAGCAGCCGGGCAAGCGCCCGCAGCCTGGCCGGGCCCAGATGGCCGAGCTGGCGCCGATGCGCCTGCCGCACGGGCTCGTCCAGCCGCGCCAGCAGCGCGAGCCCGGCCGGCGTGATTCGCGTGAGGACGGTTCGCCGGTCCCTGGCCTCCCGCGCGCGAGAGATCAGGCGGCGTTTCTCGAGGCGGTCGAGAAGGCGGGTGATATCCGGATCGCGAGTGATCATGCGGTCGCCGATTTCGCCGCACGAGAGCCCCTCGGGCGCTCCGCGCAGGATGCGCAGCACGTTGTATTGGGTCGGCGAAAGGCTTTCCGCCTTGAGCACGCCGGCGAGGCCGCGACTGAGCCGGTCGGCGGTGCGAAGCAGGTCGAGGAACGCGGCCTCTTCCGGGCTGGCCACCCGGCGACGCCCCGCGCCGGCTCTGCTCTGCGGTTCTTTCATAATTCGATATTATTCGTTATAACGACAAATGTCAAGACAAGGACCCTGCCAGTGCATGCTGGCCGCGGGTGGCGGCCGATGCCTCAGAGGGGCAAGAGCGGGCCCTTAGGAACAGGGGGAGCAGAGGGCATGTGAGGCAGAGGTTCTACCCGGCGTCGGCAGCGACATAGGTACCTGCGGCAAGTAAACGCCCCTTCCGCGGAGGCGCACGGCGCTCCACTCCGAGCGCCGCGCGCCTCCCTCATCTCTTCGCGTCCACGAGGACCGCCGGCGCGCTCTGAGGATTTGCGCATGGGCAATTTCGCGCTGGCCCAAAGCCTTTCCCCCGGCAAGACTACGCACCGGCCCTTCATCCGAAAGATTCTAAATGGCTTGCGCATCTTCCCCCGCCTGGCCCGATGGTACCCGACGTGCTCTACCCAGAAGTAAGCACTGTTTGCTTCCGGGGCCGAAATGCCAACTCCCTCCTCCACTCCCGGCAGGAAAAGCGAGGGCCCGCCGCCTTCTCCCTGGCGAACCTTGCGACCCGTGATCTGGTATCTGATTCTCTTGCTCGTCGTGATGATATTTGCGCAGAAATTCACCCAGCGCGCGGCCTACCGCACGATCCCCTACAGCGAGTTCAAGGAGTATGTTCAACGCGGCGAGGTAGTCGACTGCTCGATCAAGCAGGCCGTGATCGAGGGCAAAATTCAGCCGCGTCCCGCCGCGCCGCCTCAAAAGGCGGAGTCCGGCCCGAAAGCCGAAACACAGCCGAAGAGCCCGGTTCCACCGCAAGCCGCCAAAGCACCTGAGGCATTCCTGTTTCGCACCGTGCGTGTCGACGACCCGGACCTGGTGCGCGACTTGCGAAAGGCCGGCGTAAAATTCACCGGAACACAAACCGGATTCCTGCCCCAATTTCTCCTGTATTGGATTCTGCCAATCGCATTTCTAATTTTGTTGTGGCAACTCTTCGCTCGCCGGATGCGCGGGCTCGGCCGCTCGGTCATGAGTTTCGGAGCCAGTGGGGCAAAGCTGGTCGGCGACACAGACATCAAGGTCACTTTCGACGATGTGGCCGGCTGTGAGGAAGCCAAGTACGAACTGCAGGAAGTAGTAACCTTCCTCAAGCATCCGGAACGCTACCGGTCCGTTGGCGCGAAAATTCCCAAGGGCGTCCTGCTGGTCGGCCCGCCGGGCACAGGCAAGACACTGCTCGCGCGAGCCGTTGCCGGCGAAGCCAAAGTTCCCTTCTTCTCGATCAGTGGCAGCCAGTTTGTCGAGATGTTCGTTGGCGTCGGCGCCGCGCGAGTCCGCGATCTGTTCCAGCAGGCGAAAGCGCATGCGCCCTGCATCGTCTTCATCGACGAGCTCGACGCGGTGGGCCGCCAGCGCGGCATTCACCTCGGCATGGTGAGCGACGAGCGTGAGCAGACGCTGAACCAGCTGCTGGTCGGCATGGATGGCTTTGAAACGAACATCGGTGTGATTGTCCTCGCGGCCACCAACCGTCCCGACGTTTTGGACCCGGCGCTCCTGCGTCCTGGCCGCTTCGATCGCCAGGTGGTCCTGGATGCGCCCGACGTCGAGGGTCGCGAAGCGATTCTGAAGCTCCATGCTCGCGGCAAGCCCGTCAGCCCGGGCGCGGACCTGCGTCGAGTCGCTCAGGAAACGCCCGGCTTTTCCGGAGCCGACCTCGCCAACGTCATGAACGAAGCGGCGCTGCTCGCGGCGCGGCAAGGCGCCACGACGATCGACCAGAAAGACCTGGAAGAAGCGGTCGTAAAAGTTGTCGCCGGACCGGAACGGAAGAGCCGCCGCCTGACCCCGGAGGAAAAGCGCCGCGTGGCCTACCACGAAGTGGGACACGCGCTCGTCGCCGTCTACAGCGAGCACGCCTGGGAAGTCCGCAAAATCAGCATCGTCCCCCGCGGCCGCGCCGCGCTGGGCTATACGCTGCAGCTTCCCGAAGTCGACCGCTACGTGATGAGCCGCGCGGAACTGATGGACAAAATCAAGGGTCTTCTCGGCGGACGGGCCGCCGAGGAGCTTGTTTTTGGCGAAATCACCACCGGAGCGGAAGACGATCTCGAACAGGCTACCCGCGTGGTCCGGCAAATGATCTGCACTTACGGAATGGGAGATTCGGTTGGCCTGGTTCACTGCGCCCAGCGCGGCGAGCCGTTCCTGCCCGCTGCCGGCAATGGCTTTGTCCAAAGAGAGTGCAGCGAAGAGACCGCGCGCGAAATCGACGAGGAAGTGAAAAAGATCCTGGATGCGGCCTACGCCGATTCAAAAAACATATTGGAAGCGCACCGCTCCCAGCTCGATCTGGTCGCGGAAGAGCTTCTCCAGCGCGAAACACTCGACGCGGAAACACTCAAAATCCTGATCGACCAATCCGCCACGCCACCCCCGCAGATCGAAGCGGCATAATCCCGCCGCCATTCTTCTCCCAAGTCGAATCTCAGAGGGCGCCAGCGCCGTTTCAGCTTCCTGTCGCTCCGGCCGGATCGAAGGCTTCGCGCAGCGCGGGATAAAGCCGGCGATAGATGAGGTAGTTACTCGCCATCCGGGCTGCCGTTTCCGGATCGGGCTCGATGCGTTCGCTGACATGTACGGCCTGCTCGCAGGCTTGCTCGACACTGCTCCAGTTTCCTGCCGCCACGCCGGCCAGGATGGCAGCCCCAAAAGCCGCGCCTTCTTCCGTTTCCAGCAGTTCGACCGCTTGGCCGTATACATCGGCCTGAATCCTGCGCCAGAGCGGCGAGCGCGCGCCGCCGCCCCCGAGCCGGATTCGGCGGACGGGGACGTGGATCTCGTCAAAAATCGTGAAGGAGTCCTTCAGGCTGAATGCCACGCCTTCCAACATCGCCCGTAGGATGTGTGCACGCGTGTGCGAGGCGTCCAAACCCACCAGCGCCGCCCGTGCGGCCGGATCGCAATGCGGCGTGCGCTCCCCCATCAGGTACGGAAGCCAGAAGATTCCTCCGGCGCCTGCGGGGGCGGTATTCGCCTCGGCAGTGAGCCGCTCGTACGGATCGCCGTTGCCTTCCGGCCCCGCTCCGAAGCGGTCGCGAAACCATCGCAGCGAGAGTCCCGCCGCTTGCGTCACGCCCATGATGTGCCAGCGCCCGGGAACGGCGTGGCAAAACGTGTGCATTCTGCCTTGCGGATCGAGATCCGGCCGATCGGTGGCCGCAAACGCGACGCCCGAGGTGCCGATCGTCACGCTGACGGTTCCCGGCCGGACCACGCCCATGCCCACGGCTCCGGCGGCTTGATCGCCCGCCCCGGCGACCACCGCCGTTCCCTGGTCGAGCCCTGTGGCATGCGCTCCCTCCGCGGAAACCCTGCCGCAGATCTCGCTCGATTCGTGGAGCGCCGGCAGCAGTTCCGGGTCGATTTCTGCAGCGCGCAGCATCTCGGCCGACCATCTGCGCGCGGCGACGTCGAGCATCAGCGTCCCTGACGCGTCGGCCACGTCGGTGCATAGCTCCCCGGTCAGCCGGAACCGGACGTAATCCTTGGGCAGCAGGAGGTGGCGTACACGCTCCCACAGCGCCGGCTCGCTTTCGCGGACCCACAGCCATTTGGTGAGCGTGAAATTGGTGAGCGGAGGGTTACACGTGAGCCGGATGATGCGGTCCGTGCCGATCGATTCCGCCAGCCGCCGCGCCTGCGCGCCGGTGCGCTGGTCGCACCAGATCAGCGCCGGCCGCACGATCTCGCCGTCGCCGTCCAAAAGAACGGCCCCGTGCATCTGGCCGGAAAATCCGACGCAGCCCACTTCGCTCCCGCCCACGCCGGCGTCCCGCAGCGCCTGGGCCACCGCCAGCTTGCTCGCTTTCCACCAGTCCTCGGGATCCTGCTCTGCCCAGCCAGGCCGCGGACTGGCAAACGGGATGTGCTCGCTCGCGCCCGAGCCAATCATCCGGCCGTCCTCGCCAATCAAAACGGCCCGCGTTCCGCCAGTGCCCACGTCGATGCCGAGATACTTGATCGCCCCTCCTCTTCCCCCGCCTGCTCGCCCTTGGTAAGGCCGGGTTTCAAACCCGCCCTGCACCCGAAATCATCCCCGCCGGCGTCCGCCCTTCGACCAGCTACATCATCAGCGCACGCACGCCGCTGCAATCCCGGCGACGAGCGCGGCGAGTCCCGACGTAGTTTGTCGGGAAGGACCCCGAAAATCCCGCGGCAGAGCTACCCCACGGCGATCCGGCATCATTTTCCTTTCAGTGCCGTTGTCCAGTTCGTCACCACCGTGATCGGCAGATTCGCGCCCGTATTCGCCAATTGATTCAGCAGAAATTCCTGACCGCCGGGGAAAACCGCGAAGTCCGTCCTGGAATCGAGATACGATACCGGGGGCCGAACTGGGAAAAGCGGTTGCGGCGCCTCGAACTGGAAAGTTTTTCCCAGCGTCACTTTTGCCGCCATCAGCGTCGACCCGGAGACGAAATAGAGCTCGTGGCCGTCCCTTCCCCAGACAGGCCAATAGCCGCTGTTGGACGACACTTGCCACTTGCTCCCATTGGGCGGAAAAGGCATCACGAAAACCTCAGGGCTGCCCGTGCCGTTCTCATCGGACGCGTACGCCACCCATTTCCCATTGGGAGAAAACATCGCTTCCGCCTCTTCGGCCGGCGTCCGCACAAAGACTTTCGCCTGGCCAGGCGAATCGAGCGGCAGGTACCAGAGGTCGAAGCTTGTCCGCGGGGATACGTCGTTGAAGAGCAGGTAACGGCCATCGGCTGAGATGTCGTTGGGAAATTCAAGATCGACTGACCGCCGCACCAATTCCGGAGAGCCCAAGCCGTCCGCTCGTTTCTTGTAAATCATGTTGTAGGCGCCGGTCACGTTCGAGCTGAAATAGATCCATTTCCCGTCGGGCGACCAAATTGGCGTGTTGTTATCGTTCTTGTCGAAGGTGAGGCGTGTCAGCTCTCCGCTCGCCACATCCACGATCCACAGCGAATTTTCACCCGGATTGCGGGCGTCCGGGATCCCTACCACGATCTTCTTGCCGTCGGGAGAAAGCGCCGGGGACGAATATCCCCGCACGGGCCCGATGGTCTTCAGTATCTTCCCGCTGCGGTCCACCAGCGTAAGTTGCGATGCTCGGGAGACGCTGGTTCGGTAAGCCAGCAAGCCGTTTCTCGACGCCGAAACCGCAACGTAGCCCGTGGGGCCGACAACCCCAACCGGCGAAACGTTTGCGGCGACAGGAACCGCGCTCCCGGTCGCTTTCAATTGGCTGGGGTCGAACGGCTGCGCCATAAGCGAGCCGCCCTTGGAATAGAGCAGGAATCCCGCCGCGTAGGCGACGCTGGAGTCCGCGGGAACGGCCAGGATGGGCTTTGCTTTCGTCGAGTCCGGCGAGCCCGCTTCGATGGCCGGCGGCTCTCCATTTCCCCGCTCCTCCAGGAACAGGAAATGGCGCCCATCCGGCAGGAAAAACGGCCAGCGATGGCTCTTGTCCTGCCGCGCAGGGTTGAGCGTCGTGGCCGGCGACGGTGTCCCGCCCGACGCCCCAATTTTCATCAGCGGACCGGTGATGCCGGGCGCAAACAGGATCATGCCGCCAGAGCCCCAGCTCCCGCCCCGCGGCATCTGCACATCGCAGAGCGTATTCACCGAACCCGACCCAAGGTCGACCCGCTTCAATTTTCCATCTGCGAAAAACCCGATCGATTTCCCATCGGGCGACCAGAACGGAAACTCGCCGCCCTCGGTTCCCGAAATCGGCTCCGCCTCGAGCGAATCGAGTGGCCGCAGCCAGAGCATCGTCTTGCCGCTTTTCGTGGCAACGAACACCAGCCGCGTGCCGTCCGGCGATAGCGCCAGCGAGGGGCCTAAATCGCCGTTCTGCGGCGGGCCAACCGTGAAGCGCAAGCTGCGCCCAGGCTTCGCCCCGCTGCCGATGTAAGCCACTCCCAAGCCAATCGCCAGCGCCGCAAACGACGCCACCAGCGCCCAAGGCAGCGCGCGGCGCCAGGCCGAAGGCCGCACCGTCGCCGCAACCGCCGCCGGTTCTCGAACGGAATCCTGCCCATCCCCGTTCAGCGACTCCTCAATGATTATCCGCGCCTCTCCGATGGCTTGCAGTCGCTGCTTCACATCCTTCTTCAGGCAGCGTGCCACGAGATTCCGGATCGATCTTGGCGTATTTGCCGGCAGCAGCGACCATTCGGGCTCGGCGCGGATCACCGCTGCCAGCACGTCCGAGACCGTTTCTCCGTCGAACACCTTCTTGCCGGTGAGCATTTCGTAGAGCACGCAACCAAACGCCCAGATGTCCGCGCGCCGATCAACCGCCTTGCCTTTCGCCTGCTCCGGTGCCATATAGGCCGCCGTGCCCAGAATGATGCCCGCCTGCGTCGCCATCCGGCTGATCGTCGGCGAAGTGGAAATATCCGCAGCCGCGCCGTCACCTTCGAGAGCCTTCGCCAGCCCGAAATCGAGAATCTTCGCCACGCCTTCCGGCGTGATTTTCACGTTCGCCGGCTTCAGATCCCGGTGCACGATCCCGCGCTCGTGCGCGTATTCCAGTCCCTCTGCGATTTGCCTGGCGATGGGCAGCGCCTCGTCGAGCGGTATCGGTCCCTTTGCGCCAGCCTGTGTAGCGCCGGCCTTTAGGCCGGCACTTCGCGACCCCGTGTCCCGCGTTCCCGTCTCGCCAATTCGCTCGGCGAGTGTTTGTCCTTCGACCAATTCCATCACCAGCGCATGCACGCCAGCCGAATCCTCGAATCCATAAATCGAAGCAATGTTCGGATGATTCAGCGAAGCCAGGACTTTCGCTTCGCGCTCAAAGCGCGCCATGCGCTCGGCATCGCTCGCAAATGTTTCAGGAAGAACTTTCAGCGCGACTTCGCGGCCGAGTTTGGTGTCGCGTGCGCGATATACCTCACCCATGCCCCCCGCGCCAATCGCGCCGACGATCTCATACGGTCCGAGTTTGCTCCCCGCGTTCAGCACCGCCTCTACCTAGCCCCTAGCTGCTCGCCACCATCCACTGCCTTTCATTGCCTCTTCAGCAGCGCTGGCCAGTTAACGACCAGGGTCAGCGGCTCCGAGCCTTGCGTCTGCCTCTGGCTGGCCACAACGAATTTCTTGCCGTCGGCGCTCACATCGTAGGGCCATCCCGGGCCGACGAGTGCGTTGACTGGGAACAACGGTGTGTCCTTGCCGATAACCAAGTTGGAACCGGCTTCCGTGATGCTGACGGACACGAGCTTACCGTCCGCCGATTGGTAGAAAATCTCCTTGCCGTTGCGAGCCCATTCCGGCCAGTCGCCGCCTGAGGCCGAAACCTGCCACCTTCCACTGCCGCGTGGGAAAGGCCGCACGTACACCTGCGGCCGACCGGATTCGGTGGAAAGATACGCAAGCCATTTCCCGTCGGGAGAGAGGCTGGGCTGAGAAACTGGGAACTGGCCTTGGACGACGGGAAACGGCTTCCGGCCTCCGAAAGTGGGCAGCGCCCAGATTTCCGCTCGGGCTCCGCCCAGCTCGCGAACGCGAGTAAAGAGCACGTAGCGGCCGTCGGCCGACCAAACCGGGCCATACTCGGAGGCGCCGTCCACGAGCAAAGGGGTGGCCTTCCCGCTGCCATCGGCAGCCTTCTGATACAGATGAAATAGCGAGCCGCGGCCCGATTGGAAGGCAATCGTTTTGCCGTCGGGGGACCACGCCGGGCCGATGTCGCTCTGGGAAAAGGTTATGCGGGTGCTGATGCCGCGGGAAAGATCGAAAACCCAGATGTTGAGGCCCGCGGCCCCTCCGATGCTCACCGCCAGCTTGCTTCCATCGGGCGAGAGGCGCGGCGAGTAGTAGGCGCCTGTTGGCCCCGTCTGCGAGATTTGCTTGCCGTTCCGGTCGAACCACAAAAGCTCGGAATTGCCACCCCCGCCGCTGCCTCTTTGGAATGCGAGGATGCCGGTCGCCGAAACGGTCAGCATGGAGCGGAAAATGATGAAGTTGTCCACGACATTTTCCGCGACCGGCACGGGGTCGCCGGCCAGGCGCAGCGTGCCCGCATCGAACCGCTGCGCCATCAGCGTGCCTTGGCGAATGAAGAGCAGATATCCGGGAGGCGCGAACACGGCGCTGGATGCGCCTCGTATCACGAGCTTCGGCTGGCCGCCGTCGAGCGAGCCGACAAATGTGCCCGATCCCCCTGGATTGTCGGAATGGTCGTAAAAGAGGAAACGCTTTCCATCGGGCAGAAACTGCGGCCAGCGGTTGCTGCCGGTGTTCAGCGATCGCGCAACAACCTTGACGGGCGTACCGCCCGACGCCGGCACTCGATAAACCGTCGAGGCAAGGTCCGGCGTGAAGAGGATCGTGCCGGTCGAGTTCCACGCTCCGCCACGGCCGTTTGGCGCATCGCACAAGGACAGCGGCGGACCACCGGAAGCGCCGATTCGATTCAGCTTGCCATTGGCGAAAAATCCGATGTACCGACCGTCCGGTGACCAGAAAGGGTACGTTGCGCCATCCGTCCCGGCGAGCGGTTGTGCGGTGGGCGAATCCAGCGGCTGCACCCAAAGCTGCCGTCTGCCGTCCGGCCCCGTCGCGGCGAAAACCAGTTTGCGCCCGTCGGACGAGAGTGCGGGCGGCCCGGCCTCATTTCCACCAAACGCGAACGCCTGCCCTGCGGGCGGCAGAATTTGGGAGATGATGGCGTGTTCTGGTTGCGGCAAGCCTTCCTCGTAGCGCATGGCAAAAAATGCGGCGACCAGCGCGAGCAGCGCCACGAGAACCCAGGGCGAAGCGCGGAGCCAGCGTGCATGTGCCGAGGCGAGTTCCCGGGCTGCTTCTGCCGCGGGCGTCACGGGCGCGGCGGCTTCCGCACCGCTGCTGAGCTGTTCGTCGAGCGCAACTCGCGCCTCGCCGACGTCGCGCAAGCGTCTCTTCGGATCTTTTGTCAGGCAGCGTCGCAGCAACTGCCGGATCCGGTGTGGCGTGGCTGCCGGTAGAGCCGTCCAATCCGGCTCCTCCTTGACTACCGCGGCGAGAATGTCGGTAACGGTCTCGCCGCTGAATGCCGGCTTGCCCGTCAGCATTTCATATAGAACGCAACCAAACGCCCAAATATCCGCTCGCCGATCAACCGCCTTGCCTTTCGCCTGCTCCGGTGCCATATAGGCCGCCGTGCCGAGAATGATTCCCGCCTGCGTCGCCATCCGGCTGATCGTCGGCGAAGTGGAAATATCCGCAGCCGCACCTTCACCTTCGAGAGCCTTCGCCAGCCCGAAATCGAGAATCTTCGCCACGCCTTCCGGCGTGATTTTCACGTTCGCCGGCTTCAGATCCCGGTGCACGATTCCGCGCTCGTGCGCGTATTCCAGTCCCTCGGCGATTTGCCTGGCGATGGGCAGCGCCTCGTCGAGCGGTATCGGTCCCTTTGCGCCAGCCTGTGTAGCGCCGGCCTTTAGGCCGGCACTTCGCGACCCCGTGTCCCGCGTTCCCGTCTCGCCAATTCGCTCGGCGAGCGTTTGTCCTTCGACCAATTCCATCACCAGCGCATGCACGCCGGCCGAATCCTCGAACCCATAAATCGAAGCAATGTTCGGATGATTGAGCGAAGCCAGGACTTTCGCTTCGCGCTCAAACCGAGCCGTGCGCTCGGCATCGCTCGCCAGCGCTTCGGGCAAGACCTTCAGCGCCACATCGCGCCCGAGCTTCGTATCCCGCGCGCGATACACTTCGCCCATTCCGCCGGCACCAATCGCGCCAACGACTTCATACACGCCCAGCCGCGCACCCTTCCCCAGTGACATAAGCGGCGTGATTATACATCGGGTGCCGACAGCCGGCACTTTTGGCCCGCGCCCCTGACAAGAATTGCTGACCCACGAACGGCACTTTGGCCCAGCCAGTTATGTCTGTGTAGAGCCGGCCTTCAGGCCGGCACCTTGCCACCGCAAAAAAGGGCCGATCGGGTCACCGCATCCGGGGAAGAAAGGAGGCGCGGCAGGCTGGCGTGTGCGTGAACCCGCCGTGGAATGCCGGTTCTCGCGAAACACTTGCTTGGAATTTTTGCGACTTCGGAATTTGTGTCCCGCTCGAGCCGCCGTCAATCGGCATACGCGGGGGTCCAGCCCATATTGACCGTGACCTCACCGACGCCTTCCACGCTTTTCGCGATCAGCTCGGTTTCTTCCGGGGTCGGTCCCGGTTTCCGCACGAGAACGCCGGCGGATTCCGTTTCCGCAAAAATCGCGACTTTGTCGCCGTCGGCCGTGACATCGAACGGGATCGGTCGTGAACGCTCGTCGGCGGCCAGTGCTGCCTTGACCCGGCAAGCCAGGGCGAAGTCGCGCAGCTTCTTCTTCACATCTTCCGTGGTGGCGTAGGGGGGCAACGCCACCGTGGCGGCGATCAGGGCGCAGGCTTCCGGGAAATTCAAGCTTTCGAGGTTGACCACGAGGTCGTAGTTCCTCGCATCGCTCCAGTCGAGGCCATACACAAACTTCGTCCAGCGAATCCGCTCCTGATCCATCAGGCTGATGTATTCCTTGGCGGCATCGTAATCGAAGCCGTTGCGCTTCACGGCCTCGCGAATGCGCATCGACAGCGGGGCAATCACTCGCACGCGAAGAACGTTGGGCAGGTCGGCCAGCAGCAAATGGCCGGCGTGACCGTGATAAATCAGATTTCCGTCAACGCACGCGTCGGCCAATGCGGATTGAAGAGCGATCAAGTAAATCCTTCGGTCGGAGGTCAGCCGCTCCCAGAGGCTCGCCCCGCGTTCCACCTTCACTCGCAGGGTGTCCTCGGATACGCCGAGCCTCTCGGCAGCCTTCACCAGGATTTCGCGCGACAACGAGGGATAGCCGAGCTTCGCGGCCAGGCATTCGGCCAGGCCCATTCCGCCGCTCATCGTTCCCCGGGAGATGGTGATGATTGCCATGAAGCCTTCCTTCACGAGGCGTAGTGGCCCATGAGACTGTACATCAATATTCCAAAGACGATCAGTGTCACAACCACGTACATATAGTCCTTCTGCAGCCCGAACGCGATGGCCGAGAATCCCACACGCGCGATCGGAGTAAGGATCAACAGAAGAAGCCCTAACTGGATGACCGCCCGGACCCGCAGCGCCCAGAGATCGTGAAGAACGGCCGGCACGCTGCGCAGATCCTCGCGCTCACCCGTGAAAATCCGATAGTGCGACTCGGGCTCGCCGCCCCGCGCCAGATAAGGAACAGCGCCGGCCAGCACGACGGCCGCGGCCAGCAACACGCCGATTTGCAGCAGCCGTCCCACCACAATCTCGATGCGCTCTTCGGTCCAATAGGGCTGCTTTGGCGGTTCGGCCAAAACCATTGTGCCGGGAGGCGCTCCCACCGGGGGCTCCTGGCCCTGCGTCAGGCTCTCTATAGGTTGCGAAATCTCCTTGGTCGCTGGCATCTCAGATCCTCCCCGCAAAGCCGTGATAGATCATTTCGACCGCAAGGATCCCGACCACAATCCCGAAAACGACGCGCAACAGGGGTACTTTCGCGCCGATGAGGAAGCGCGTCCCGAAAGTGGCTCCGCCGAGAACCCCCAGCATGACCGGCATGGCCAGACCGGGGTGGATATAGCCTCGGTGGAGATAAATCCCGGCGCTCGCCGCGGCCGTCACTCCTATCATGAAGTTGCTGGTGGTGGTCGAAACCTTGAACGGGAGACGCATGGCCTGATCCATGCCGATCACCTTCAGCGCTCCCGACCCGATTCCGAGCAGCCCCGAAAGAATACCCGCGATGAACATGACCCCGAACCCCAGCCCCACGTGGTGCACGCGATAGGAGAGAGGTCCGTCCACGGTAGGAAAGCTGGAGTTCATCTTCAAGCGGGTTGCCCATCGATCGCCCGGGGAGTCGTCCAGGCGGTCGGGCAAGGGGCGGCCGGAAATGTAGGCGGACTGGAGCAACACGAGTCCGAAGATGATGAAGATGGCCGAGACTGGGAGCCATTCCGCCAGCATGGCCCCCGCGACGGCCCCCGCGGTCGTGGCAATCTCCAGGAACATACCCACGCGGATATTGGAGAAGCCCTCGCGGACGTAGGCGGCTGCGGCGCCGGAAGAAGTGGCGATGACGGAGACCAGCGTGGCCCCAATGGCATATTCGATCTTGACGCCGAAGAGCAACGTCAGGATCGGCGTGATGACGATCCCACCTCCCAAGCCGGTCAGCGATCCCAGAAAACCGGCCGTGATCGACGTCAGCAGTACCGCGAAGGTGAACGCGAGCGGGCTCAGATGCATGACAGTCAGCACCTCAAGTCAATAGTCGGCGCCATTCTGTGACTGGAAGAAGTTGGAATCAATGCACCGGGGGTGAACCGAAATGAACCCGCAGCCCGGGCTCCGAATGAACCGGAATGAACTTGCATACAGCTGACACCAAGGGGGATAGATATCAGGCCGCCGATCGGGAGCTGGAATTGACTTTGCTGTTCCTTGGCATATAATTCACACGAACGCGCCCGAGAGGGCTGTACTGCCTACAGGATCCGCGCTTCCCCGGTTATCCACTCTCACGCGCACGAAAAGGCAAGACCATGTCTGCGGACGAGGTGCGGTTCGCGGAGTTCGTGCTGGATTTCAGCCGGAGAGAACTGCGCCGGGATGGCCGTTCGGTCAACCTCCAGAATATCCCTTTCCAATTGCTGACCCTCCTGGTGATGAAGCGCGGCCAGCTTCTCACTCGCGAAGAAATTGTAGAAGCCATCTGGGGGAAAGGGCGCTTCCTGGACGCCGAACACGGCATTAACACCGCCGTTCGGAAACTGCGGCAGGCCCTCGGCGAAGATCCCGAACACCCCCGCTTCATTCAGACGGTGGTAGGAAAAGGCTACCGTTTCATTGCGCCGATGGATATTCCAGGCGAAGCGGCCAAGGCGGGAAACGGCAAAGCCGCAGCCCGGAAACGGTTCACGGTCCGGCGCGCCATGGTCGCTGGCGTTTTCGCGACGGCTTGTTTGGCCGCTCTGGCCGTTACGTTTCGCTGGCTCCCCCGTCGTCACTCCGCTCCGGCCGCTGCGGAAAGCACCGGTGCCGACATACGATCCCTTGCCGTGTTGCCGATCAGGGATCTTTCACACAATCCCGGCGAAGGCTATTTCTCCGACGGGATAACGAACCAACTGATCTCCGATCTGGCCCAGGCACCGGGTTTGCGCGTGATCTCCTACAGCTCGGCGATGCGCTACTGCAACACGACCGAGCCGTTGCGGCAAATCGCCTATGAGCTGGACACCGATGCGGTCGTCGAAGGGGTGATGGAACGAGCGGGGAAGCGCATTCGGATCACCCTGCAACTCGTGCGGACGTCGCCGGAGAGGCAACTGTGGGCGGAAAGCTACGTAGAGACGCTCGGAAACAGCCTCACAATACAGGACCGCGTTGCGCGGGCGGCCACGCGGGCGATCTGGTCGAAGATCGCGCTGGGTCGTCCCGCTTTTCCCATCAAGTCCGTTCGCCTCGCTCCGGAATCCTACATGGCCTACCTCAAAGGCCGCTCGCGCGAGAGGCAGCAAGCGCCGAAAGCCGGGAAATCAGCGATCGATTTTTACCGCCAGGCCCTGAAGATCGATCCGCGGAACGCGTTCGCTTACGTGGGCATCGCGCAGGCCTACGCGGCGAAGGGAGAAACGTTCGTCGGTAAGAACGCGTTGGCCGACACACGGAACGCCGCTCGCCGGGCCATCGCGCTCAACGACCGCCTTTCGGAAGCTCACATGGCGCTGGGCACAATCGAGTGGTTCGAGGAATGGCGCTGGAAGGACGGAGCGGCGGACCTGCGGCGCGCCGTCGAACTCAATCCCAACTCCGCCGCGGCTCATCACCTCTACTCCGAAATACTGCTCGGTGAGGGGAAAACGAAGGAAGGGCTAGCGGAGGCCCGAGAGTACGTCCAACTGGACCCCGTCTCGCCTTCCGCGCGTCTGGATATGGCCGTGGCCGACATCTTGGCGAGGCGCTACCGGCGAGCAATCGCTCAGGCTTGGCGAGCCGTGAGCTTGGATCCCAATTACACCGCGGCGCATGAGGTGCTGGGATGGGCACTTGAACTTTGTGGGCAGCACGCCCAGGCCCTCCAGCAATTGCAGACGGCGGTCGAACAGGGCGGAGGCGACGCGGCGAAAGCCTATTTGGCGCGCACCTGCTTCGAGGCGGAAAAAAGCGCTGAAGGCAATAAACTATTGCGAGAAATTACCCGCTCCGGCAGGGCGCCTTACCAAACGGCGGAAGTCTACGCCGGCCTCGGCCAGTTCAACCAGGCCTTCAAGTGGCTGGCCAAGGCAGTTAACAACCGCGACCGGGATCTTGCGGTTTATATTCGATCGGATCCCTGGCTCGGTCTCGCCATCCGTTCTGACCCTCGATTCGCCCAAATTCTGAGCCAGGTCGGCTCGCCATAATTGCGAAGCCCGCCGTAGCACCAAACCACATATCCCGCCGTCACTCTGTCCCGCATTTCTTTAGCATTTCAGCCCAAATCCTGCCAAGCGAAGGCGGACAGTCCCCTTCCCAAGGCACCACCGAAGTGTGCCCCGGTGCCACGAATAATAAGGAAGAAAGCTCCGGAGCCTTACAGTTTGTCCAAGGACTGCTCGATATCCCCGAGAATATCGCGCCAGTGCTCGATGCCCACCGAGATCCTCACCAGACCGTCGGTGACGCCGGCCTCACGAGCTTCTTCGTCGGTGTAGGTCGAATGCGTTGTAGTTCTCGGGTGGCACGCCAGCGTTTCGACGCCGCCCAACGACACCGCATTTCGCGCCAGATGGAGGTTGCGGAGGAATTCGAAGGCTGCCGGCTTGCCGCCCTTCAGCTCCAGCGAAAGCATCGCGCCGGGAAACGCGCACTGGGCACGGAAAATCCGCTGCTGCTCCGGATCGGTGAAGAGCGAGGGGTAAATCACCCGCTCGATCTTCGGGTGCTGCGCCAGTTGTTCGGCGATGCGCTGGGCATTCTTGCTGGCGCGGTTCATCCGCAGCGTCACGGTAGGCAAGCGTCCATCGAGCATCCAGCATTCGTCCGGCTGCAGGATGTTGCCAAACGAATGCCGCAGCTGCCGGATCGGCTCGATTAAATCGGGATTCTTGGCCAGCACCATTCCTGCCAGCAAATCGCTGAAGCCGGAAAGATACTTCGTCGCGGAATAGAGCACCAGGTCGGCGCCCAGCGTCAGCGGATGCTGAAACGTCGGCCCCAGAAACGTGTTGTCCACCATCACCAGCGGCCGCCGGTGCCCAGAGGACCCGTTGAGCGAGCTCACCGTCCGGCACAGCCGGTGGATGTCCGTCATCCGCAGCGTCGGGTTCGTCGGCGTCTCCACCAGCACGACGCCCAGGTTCTTGGCCGAGCGGATCGCGTCGTCGATTTCCTGCCCGTTCCCTGCCAGCACCGGAATGCTTTTCACGCCCCAATTGGGCAGGAAGTCGCGGACGAAATGTTGCGTCCCGCCATAAACCGGGACTGTGTAGATCATGCTTTGTCCGGGCCGCAGAAAGGTCAGAAGTGACGTCGTGATCGCCGCCATGCCCGAATTGAAAACCAGGGCGGCCTGTGCCTCCGGCTCGAGCGGTACCGTCTGCGCCTCGAGGATCTCCGCATTCGGATGGTTCATCCGCGCGTAGATCAGCTCCACTTTCTCGCCCTTTCGCACCGGCGAGGCGCCTGACGCGATCTCGAAAGCGCGTTCGGCTGATTCCGGACTCGAAAATACATAGGTTGAACTGCGAAACACCGCTGGCCGCGCCGAACCGACCGAAAGACTCGGGTCGAAACCCTTGGTCAGAATCTTCGTGGGTGATCTGAGTGTCTCTTCCGTCTTACCGCCATTCTTTTCTGACATAAGTCACCAAAGTAGGGGAGTAGGTCGCGGCGCCGGCATCGGCCGCAATGACACGGCCATGGCCCGCGGCCCCGAGACATGTTTCCTGACTTTTCTCACTTCATTGAGTCCGGATGAAAAGGAAGGATAAAACGGAAGCTTCTGAGAACTTCGTGCTGCCGGATAACGTGGGCCGCTACTTCTTTCGACGGCTCCCTTAACCGGACTTTCCATGGCAGCCTCCGGCCCACGTCGCAATATACCGCCGACCGCGACCGGAAAACAACTCTCCGTTCGCCTTGTTTCCTTGCGACGGAAAGCTCCTGCACGATTTGCCTGGAAAACGCCGTGACCCGCCGAGGGTGGCCGCCACACGAGAAAACCGCGGCTGCCGGTGTGCGCCCAGTCCGCTCTCTGGACCGGGCGCGCACCGATTGGCCGTCTTGCTTACTGGTGCTCGAAGGTGAAGTCCGCTGTCGTTGTCTCTCCAGCGCGCACCGTGACCCGCCGTTCGTGGGTGCCGAAGAGCGCCGTCCACACTTCGATCGTGTATTCGCCCGGCGGCAGCCCCTTGAGCGTAAAGCTGCCTTCCTTGCCGGTAACGGCATAGAAAGGGTTCTTCAGCACGCCGATATATGCCTTCATCCAGGGGTGTACGTTGCAGCGTATCGGGATCATCACTTCCTGATACTTGAACCGGCGGACTACCGAAGGCGAGCCCGGCTCCTGCGTCACGTTCCAGGGATGATTGGTCTTCGACAGCACGTGAATGTTGTGCGTCGTCGGGTCCAGGTTGAGCACCTCGAACGGTTGGCCCACCATGATGCCCATGACGTGCGGCTCGTACCAACATCCCTTCTGCGTCAGCACCACCGGCGTGCTGGGCGGTTTGGAGGGAAGCGTCGCCGAGCTTTCTTTCACGTAGACAAATGCGTAGGGCAGCGTGCCGTTGCTGTTCACCTGGCCGTCCTGCGGATACACCGGCCCGGTGTGCAACGTCGCGCAGACCGAATCCTTGCCCATGTTGATCGGCCGCAGCACCGGTTTTTGCCCGCGAAAATTGACCGTGCCGGTAATCTGACCCGTGTCTGCGGGCCGAGCTGGCCGTGCCGCCGCCCGAGCCGCGCCGGCCGCCGTCGCGCCCATTCCGAAAACGAAGGCCATCGCCAACGCCACGGGCGTCCTGCGCCAGGAATTGCTGGACTTCTGCATGACGATTTGATCCTCCCTTTCCGCGCGGCCGGCCTGGCGCGCCAATGACGCGCGCCGGCTAGCCGCGAAGAGTAAGAGTTCATCAGCCGGCCGATCTGCCGCCGGCGATGTGGGTCGAACCCTCAGAAAATCACTCCACAGTAAAGGTACAGGGCATTGTTGTCGCTGGCGTTCCGGCCGAGGCTGTCGTAGTTGCTGCCTGCCCCGTTGAAAGTGATGTAAGCGGTGTACTGGGCAGCCAACCGAATGTTCTGCACCGGCCAGTAGGTGAAGTTGAACAAAAATCCCTGGCTTTTCGGATTGCCGGTCCGGCTGCCATCGACCGAAGCGGCCGGATAGAGCAGCGGATCGACGGTCCCGGTAGTGATGAAATACTGGATCCCCGGGTCGTAGCGATAGCCGAAATGGTAGATGCCGTTGATGCGAAAAGTATTCAGGTGGTGAGGCACCAGGCTCGCATCGCCCGCATTGTAAAACGCATTGAGGTCGGAACTCTCGTGGATGTAGGTGGTGTGCACGGTGAGGATGTCGTTCGCCAGTTTGGGAAAGATATGTTGGAACTGCGAATCGAAGGCCACGTCGGTATAGGTGTTCATCGGCCCCACCACCGCATTCGGCGTGCTTTGGACGTGCATGCCGTAGGTGCCGACCTCCAGGTACGAGTTGCCCATCGTCTGTTGCCAGGCAAACCGCCAGTAGGGCGCCGCGCCCCGGATGTTGTACTCGAATCCCTTCCCTGTGTTTGGAAGGGGCTGCCCAAGATGGGCCGAACGGTACACGGCCACGTCCCCATACAGGTGGTTGTTCCACATGCCGTAGGTGCCGATGCCAGCCACGTCCTGCGCCAGCGGGCCGTCGATGATCGCCGTCGCTGTCGGTAACGGAGCCGACTCGGACTGGATCCACGGAAAGCCCCAGGCCGGCGTGTCGTTCCACAGGTCCTCGACGGTGGGGTTGTTGTTCAGGTCCACGCCGTAAACGAACGTCTTACCCTTCAGCAGCGTGTTCCGCGCGTAGCGGATGTCTGTGTTGTCCCAGGAAAAATGGTCCGTTTGAGCGTCGTACGTGGCTTGGATGAAGCCGCCGGCGTGGGTGGCAAACGCCCCTGCCAGGAACAAGGAAACGTCCTGCGGAAGCGAATAGTCCCAATTTGACGAGTTCGGTTCCGGCGTTTGCAGTCCCGTCGTCGAAGCTTCGATCCAGGCCGCCAGCGGCAGGTAGGAAAGCAGCGCCAGCCCGGGAGTGCCTTTCCTGGCTGGCGCGCTGATCACCTTGATCCCGGTCATCGTGTAGCCGTTCAGTTTGAATTCGCGGCCCAACGGTGTCAGTTCCGGCGGGTTGATGTGGCAGGCCGAGCAGGGCAGCCCGGTCTGCCGCGCAAAGCTCGGCACCGCATTCCCACGCCGCGGGCCCGCCACCAGCATCATGAGCAGCACCGCGGCCGACAGCGCCAGAGCGCCGATCACCTTCATCGGCTTACACTTGGATTTGCTACAGTCGGTTTCCGTCACAGTCTTCTTCCCCCTTTTTACCCGGTTTCTTTTTTTCGCTTGGACTAGGAACCGAGCTTGAAGTTGACCGTGGTCGTTTTGCCTGCCTGGACGGTAACCTGCTGCACCTTGGTGCCGATCTTCTTCTGCCACACCTTCAGCTGGTACGTCCCGGGCGGAACGTCCGTCAGGGAGAAGGCCCCGCCAGCCTGGCTAATGGCGTAATAGGGGTTCTTGGCGACAACGATGTACCCGTGCATCCAGGGGTGGATGTCGCAGCGCACCATGATCGTCTCCGGCCGCATGAGCGTCAGTTCGACCGGGCTGCTGCCGGGCGCCATCATGTGGTTCGAGGCCCGGTTGTAGCGGGCATAAATGTGGATGTTGTGCGTCACCGGGTCGCTGTTCTTCACCTCCAGCTTCCCCGGTTTCATCAGCACCACGCTGGGCACGAACATGCACTTTTTCTGGTCGAGCACCGGATTGGGGAACGCAAACGCCTTGCCGTGAGTAACATTGTCGAGCCAAACGACCGCGCCGACCACTCCGCCCTGCTCGACGCGAATCGGATAGATCTCCTTGAAGTTGCCGCACGCCGATTGGTTCAGCGTCACGGTAACCCGCTCCGGCCTCACCGGTTTGCCAACATACAAAAGTTTTCCCTGGATGGTCCCACCAGCCACCTGTTGCACCGTATAGCCCGCCTGGGCTGGCAGGGCCGTTGCGCCGCTTTCGCGCGCAGGGTTGCGCCCGGCTTTTGCGTGCGCCGTCGCTCCCGCAAAAATCAACGTCACCATTGCACTAAGGGTCAAAATTGCTGAACTAGGCCTGATGCTGCGGGTCGTATGCATGAATACCTTCCCCCTTTCCCATTCGGTTCTCGCGTCCGCCGACCCTCAAACTCAGCAGTCCGCTCAGCGCATACTGCTTGCCGCGCCGCCGGAAAGCTGTGACTTAGAGCACGCTGGCCTGAAAAAAGTAGGTTGGATGGGTGATTCAGAGTGCCTATGGATGTGGAGCCCCACCCATCCCCCACGTTGGCGAGCATACACCCAAGCCGTTCGGAAGCGACCAGGATTTTTGCAACAGCCTTCGGCCGCGTTGGTCTCTCACTTACGGCCTAATTGGGGTGTCGGGCAGGATCACAAGCAATCGGGTCGGGCAGGTGGCCAACCCAACGGCTGCGCCGGAGGCAAGCGCCGTCGTTGCCCTGCCCCGGCAGCTCTCCCTCCCGCCGCAGAGACGATGGCGCTGGTCCAGGCTTGCCGTCGGCCGTCTTATCGCAGTGTGACGATCGTCGCGCCCCAGCCCCCGGCCTCTTCGGGCGCATCGCCGTATGCCGCGACATAGGGCGTCCGCGCCAGCACCGCGCGCACGATCCGCCGCTGCACGCCGATCCCGCGCCCGTGGATGATCCTCAGCGCCTTCAGTCCCAGCCGGTTGGCTTCTTCGAGGTAGGCTTCGACCACCCCTTCCACTTCCTGCGGCCGCACCGTATGCAGATCGAAAATGTCGGTGATGGGAATCCGAATAGGCTCTTCGTCGTCCGCCATGAAGCTCCCCCGGCCCATCCTAGCACGCCGCAACCGCCGCTCGCCCCGCCCGTTCCTGTAGCCACGGCCAGCGCTGTTCTGGCCGTGGGTCTTTCCCCGAAAATGCCGGAATTGGTCTCTGGGGACGAGGTGCCGGATTCCGCGCCTTACGAAAAAGCGGAGCCGCGGCGGCCGGCTCTCGTTCGGCCCTCCGCGACCCCGCTTTTGCGTGTCGTTTCTCCGTCATTCGGCAGGGCTTCCCCGGGCACGCAAACCCTGTCATCAGGCGCCGTCTCGGCAGCCGCAGGCAGCGCGCGCGTAATGTTTATCACTTCGTTTGTGTCCCGCCGCTAACATTCGCTAAACGCGCGAGCGCATGTCCGCATTGAGATGCGGCAGCCCGCGTGCTAGCATGGCGCCCGTTGTGGGGGAATCGGCGGCATGGGCGGCCCTCGCTCCTTTCATTTCGGCGAATTCGTTTTTCTCCCGGAAACAGCGGAACTGTACAAAAACGGCCGCAAGCTGCCGGCGCGCGCCCAGGAACTGCTCGGGCTCGAGGCGCTGGTGGAAAATGCAGGCAGGCGGGTCTCGCGCGAGGCGCTGACCCGGCGAATCTGGCCGGAAACGAGCGTCGGGAAAAACAATCTCAACGTGATGATCAACCGGTTGCGCGCCCTGCTCGGCGACGACTCGGCCGGCCAGCGTTTCATCAAGACGATCGGCCGCAGCGGCTACTGCTTCGTCCCCCGCGTGGACGCCGCGCCCGATACGCGATCGATTCTGTCCGCCGACGAAGCCGCTTGGACGGTCTACTGGAGGGCGCGCCAGCTCTGGGAAGCAAGAACGCCCAAGGCGCTTGCCGAAAGCATCCGGCTCTTTCGCCGCTCGATTGCCCTCGATCCTTCCTTCTCACTCGGCTATGCCGGCCTGGCCGACGCGCTGATCATGGAATCCCTCCACGCGATCCGTCCGCCATCGGAGACGTTTCTGCTGGCGCGCGGTGCGGCGCGCCGGGCGCTGGCCCGGCGGAAAAATCTTGCCGAAGCGATCACCGCCGAAGCCTGGGTCCGGCTCTGCCTGGATCGTGATTTTTCAGCGGCCGAAGAGGCCTTTGCGCGGGCTCTCGCGCTCAAGCCCGGCTACCCCTTCGCCCACAACGGCTGGTCCCTGCTGATGCTGGCGCTCGATCGGCCTGCCGAAGCCGTGAAGTCGATGGAAAAAGCATGGGAAAGCGATCCGCTCTCGCCGCCCCTCAATGCCCTGCTCGGCGACACCTACTATTACAACCGTCAGTTCCAAAAGGCGATCGAACAGGAACGCAAGGTGCTCGAATGGGATCGTCGCTATGTGCTGGGACACTCCTGCATGGGCAGGTCATTGCTGCAGCTCGGCAGGCGCGGCGATGCCCTCCGCCATCTGGAATCGGCGTGCGACTATTCGGGCCAAAGTTCCGTGATGCTCGGCCTCCTCGCTCACGCCTACGCCCGCTGCAACCGCCGCTCGGCCGCCCGGTCCGCCCTGCAAAAGCTCCTACGCCGCGCAAAAGCCGCTTATGTCCCGGCCTACTTCGTCGCGCTCACCTGCCTCGGTCTGGGAGATGTCGAAATCGGCCTCGCCTGGCTGGAAAAAGCAATCGACGAGCGCTCCCATTGGGTTCTCTTCCTGAATGTCGACCCCGTCTTCGACGACTTCCGCTCCGAAAAAGGCTTCCGCCGCCTCTTGCACAAAACCTTCGGTTTTTCAGCCGCCAACGCCGCCAAATAGCGCGCCCGCCATCCGCCCGTCCCGGTAGCCACGGCCAGCGCCCTCCTCGCCGTTGGCCTTGCCCACGCGCGCCACCCCGCGGAAACAATTCAGGAAACAATTCAAAGGGGAATAGCCGCGAGCCCACGGCCAAACCACGCCGAAGCCTGTGCGAATTGCGGGACCAGCGGTTAAACGGATTGACTGACGCGCGAATTGGCCAGCTCAGTCAGTTGATCGCGTGAAGTGACCGTCTTGCGCGCCACGAAATAGGACCCGAGCACCGCCAGCGCCGCCAACGCTTGCGCCAGCAGCGTCTCCACCGTTGGGAAGACGGAGAACCACACGCCCGCCCACGCCGGCAGCACCCGCGCCAGCCACGGAATCGTTGTCGTCGGCAACCAACCCGCCAGCTGCATCTCCTGCGCCTGTTCGCCCACCATCACCAGCAGCACCATGCCCAGCAGCACGCCGGTCAGAATCAGCATCCTCTTGTATGGCAACCGCCGGTGCGCGACAAACGTCAGCACGGCCACCACCGCCGCCAGCCCCATTCCCAGCAGCGCTCCATCCAGCACCGGCCCTCCGCCGAGCCTCAGCCGGTAGCTCTGCAAAAACAGCACCACCTCGAATCCTTCGCGGTAGAGCGAACTGAAACCGAGCAGCCCGAGCCCCCACAACAGCCGCCGCTGCACCATCGCGTCCGTCGCGGCCGTCTCCAGCAGGTTTCTCTTCTTGTTGTTGTGCAACGAAATCCAGCCGGTCCAGTAGATTCGGTGAAAAAACCAGTTCATCACCGTCAGCAGCACCACCACCGCCAACAGTCCTGTCGCCGCCTGCACCGCCAGCACCGAAACGTCGTGCGAAAGATCGGCGATCACGTCGACGGCAATGCGCCAGGTGATCAGCGTGGCCAGAAAACCGATCGCCGCGCCGATAAAAATCGGCCGCCGTTGCCACTGCCGCGCGCCCGCCATCCCTGCCGTCAGCGCGGCCAGCACCAGAATGCACTCCAGCCCCTCGCGGAAAACCAGGATGCCCACGTTTACAATCGCCACCGTGCTGCCGGCTTCCGACGGCGCCGCCACCGGCGCACCGCCGGAAAACAGGCTGAACCAGGCCACCGCCGCCGCGCCGAGCAGGGCAAGCCCAAGCAAAGCCACACGGAAGCCCGTGCTTCTCTTTTGAGCACTCACGGTCGTGGACATGGGTAGGGCAATCGGCAACGAGAATTCATCGGCAATTCCACCAGTGCGACGTCGCGAATCTTTCGCCTCCCCGCAGGGGCCGGCCGGAAACCGCGCCGGGCGGGAACGGCCTCCGCAAGCGCGCCGCTCGCCGGTACGAACAATGCGGGCGTTTGTTGCAAGCTCTTTGCAACTATTAGTTGCAATCGTGTTTCAACTGAGTCCCATTGAAATCCATCCCTTCCTATCTGTCAAGCCATGCACCTCCCTTTTCTTGCTCTTCTATTATTCTTCGCTTCCCACCGCCCGCCAGCCCTTCTCGCCGCCGACTTGGCGCAACGGAATGTATAGGAAACGGCGGGGTGAGTCATTATCCGCACCGGGCAATGGCAGGTCGCGCAAATTACCCCAGGCGCACCAGACATTCATTTCCGCAAGAAAACCACCCCTTGCCTAACTTGCCTAATTGCAATGGAATACACCAACTGTCTGTCCGTCCCACAACTTCCGGTTTGGCACGGTTCTTGCCTCTACCAAGGTGCTTGTCGAGGGTTGCGGTGCAAGTTGAGAATCTGCTTCCTTCAGGTTCTCGGGGTAAGCCGCTGCACGGCCCGAACGAGACTTGACCATGAAGTTCGGCCGCCGATCTTGGCTGGCGTCGGGGATTTGTAACGCAATCGAACTAATTTCTGTGCAGGCGCATTGTGCGCGCCGCTACGAGTGTGCGCGATGGCGAGCCATGCTGCCGGTGCGGCACGGCCCAGCCGCGGCTTGTGGCTGAGATTCGTTTGCTCGCAGCGAAACAATGCCGCGGAGAACGTTACGTGATGAATAAAGATGAAGACCAATACCTGGTCTCGGGAGAAATGCCATGGAAACCGCAGAACTGATGACGCTGACCGCCGACAAGGTGATTGACGCGCGCGGGGTAGCCTGCCCCGGTCCGTTGCTCGAAGCCAAGAAAGGCATCGGCTCGGTCAAGGTCGGCCAGACGATCGAAGTGAAATCCAACGACCCCGGCTCGCGCAACGACATTCCCGTGTGGGCCAAGAAAGTCGGGCACGAATACCTGGGCGTCGTCGCGGCCGAGGGCTTCGACCGCCATTTCGTCCGCCGCAAGAAGTAAGTTCGCGGGCGGGAGGCATATCGATGGGTTCTGATTTCGAGCCGAAAATATTGGTGTTGGCAACGCTCGCCTGCGCCTATCCTGGCGCCGACGCGGTCGGCAAGGCGCACCTGGAATACCCGGCCAATGTGAGCATCCTGCGCGTTCCCTCGCCAGTGCTCTTCCCCGAGGATTTCTATCTGCGCGCCTTCGCGCGGGGCATCGACGGCATCCTGATCGCCTCGTGCGGCTCCGACTGTCCCTACACCGGCGCCTACGACAAGCTGTCGCGCCGCATCGACGGGCTGGTGCACAAGATGAAGGAAGGCGGCCTGGAAATCGAGCGGATGCGCCTGACGGCCATCTGCACGGTCTGCATCAAGGCGTTTCTCAACGAGGTGAACCAGATGGATCGCAAGCTGCGCGAGATCGGTCCCGCGAACCGCGAGATCGCCTCCAGGCTCTGGCAGGCTTCCCTGCGCGAATTGCAAGCCGGCGCCGTTGCCGAGCCGGTGAGGAGCGCATCATGAGCCCCGCCAACGGCCAAGCCACACAGCAGCAGGAAATCCGCTACGACGCGGTCGTTGTGGGCGGAGGAATCGCCGGCCTGCAGGCCGCGCTCGATCTCGCCGACCAGGATTACCAGGTGCTCGTCGTCGAAAAGCAGCCGAGCATCGGCGGCCGCATGATCTCGCTCAGCAAGGTCTTCCCCACGCTCGACTGCGCCAGCTGCATCACCACCCCCAAGATGTCTGCGGCGGCTCACCACCCCAATATCACGCTGATGACCTACGCCACCGTCGACGCAATCGAGCCCGCGGGCGACCATCAGCGGCTCACGCTCACGAAGAAGCCGCGTTACGTCGATACCAGCACCTGCATCGGCTGCCGCCTCTGCGAATACGAATGCCCGGTGGAATATCCCGATCCGTTCGAGGAAGGGATTGGCGCCGTGCGCGCCATCGCCGTGCCCTTCGCCAACGCGATTCCGCAATACGCCGTGCTCAATCCCGACTATTGCATCGCTTGCGGCGCCTGCGTCCGCGCCTGCGCCAGCGACGCCATTCGGCTCGATCAGCAGCCGGAAACGGTTACGGTCGAGGCGGGCGCCGTGGTTCTCGCCACCGGCTTCCATCTCAATTCGACCACGCTCAAGCCCCAATACCACGCTACCGAATCGAAAGACATCATCTCCCCGCTGCATCTCGAGCGCTTGCTCGCGCCGCACGGTCCTTACGGCCGCGTGCTCCGGCCCTCGGACGGCAAGATCCCCGAGAGCGTCGCCTTCGTTTTGTGCGCCGGCTCGCGCGACCAGAGCATCGGCGTGCCCTATTGCTCACGCGTCTGCTGCATGTATTCGATCAAGCAGGCGATGCTGCTCTCCGGCGCGCTGCCCACGGCCGACATCACGCTCTACTACATGGACATCCGCGCCTTCGGCAAGGGCTTCGAGCAGTTCTATCAAAACGCCAAGGCGATGGGCATCAACTTCGTCAAGGGCAAGGTGGCGCGCATCGCGCCGCAGTCCGATGGCGACATGGTGCTCCGCGTCGAAGCCATAGAAGATGGCGGCCAGGTGATGGAAAACCGGCACGACTTGGTCGTCCTGGCGCAGGGCATCGTGCCCGATCTGGTGATGCCGGAAAACCTCGGCGCCGCCCGCGAAACCGACGGTTTCGTGAAGCGGCCCGATCCCCTGCGGCCCGCCTGGACCGGCTGCGAGGGAATTTTCGTGGCCGGCACGGCCGCCGGGCCGAAGGACATTGTCGATTCGATCATGGAGGCGGGCTCGGCCGCGATGGAGGCTTCGCACTACCTGGCGCAAAAGCGCGCCGCCGGCGGCGCCGAAGCTCCCGCCCTCCAACTCGAAGTGATAGGAGCTTCTGGTGACTGAGCAAGAGCAAGGCGCCGCGCAACAGCCCGAATCCGAAAAGCCGCGTATCGGCGTCTACATCTGCCGCTGCGGCGGCAACATCAGCGACGTCGTCGATACCGAAGCGCTCGCCAAACAGGTGCAATCGCTCGGCGACGTGGCCACCTGCAAGGTGGAAACGTTCATGTGCTCCGATCCCGGCCAGGCGACGATCGTCGAGGATATTCAGAAGCAAGGCCTCAATCGCGTCGTCGTCGCTTCCTGCTCGCCCTTCCTGCACGAACTCACGTTTCGCACCGCCGTCCAGCGCGGCGGCTTGAATCCCTATCTCTACGAGCACGTCAATATCCGCGAGCAGGATAGCTGGGTGCACAAGCACGACCCCGCCGGCGCCACTGCCAAGGCCCTGCGCATGATCTCCGCCGCGGTGGGCAAGCTCCATCACGTCGAGCAGCTCGAACGCATCCGCCTGGGCAATCATCGCCAGGCGCTCGTCGTCGGCGGCGGCATCGCGGGACTCAAAGCCGCGGTCGAGCTGGCGGGCAAGGGCATCCCGGTGATCCTGGTGGAGCAGTCGCCGCAGCTCGGCGGCCGCGTCGCCTCGCTGGCGCGAACCTTCCCCGGCGAAATCGAGGGTCCCGAGTTCGTGCACAAGCTTGCCGACCAGGTCACAGGCCATCCTTTGATCCGCGTGTTCCGCCGCGCGCGCGTCGAGTCGGTCTCCGGTTTCGTCGGCAATTTCGACGTTCGGATCGCCGTCGAATCGCAGCCCGGCGCGTCCGAGCCTCCCGACGGCCATGGCCAGGCCGCCCCGGCCGAGGCGCAGGAATTTCACGCCTCGGTCGGCACCATCATCATGGCGACCGGCTCCGACCCCTACACGCCCGCCCGTGGCGAATACGGTTTCGCCGAGCAGCCGGCTGTGGTCACCCTGCCCGATTTCCTCCGGCAACTGGCCGATACGCCTGACGGCGAGTTCCGCTGGAACGGCCGGCCGGTGCGCAACGTCGGCTTCCTCCACTGCGTCGGCAGCCGCCAGGTCGATGGCGTGAACCCTCCCCAGCCCGACGGCAAGATCAACGATTACTGCTCGCGCTACTGCTGCACCGCCATCCTCCAGCAAGCGCTCACGCTCAAGCAGCGCTTCCCCGCCGTCAACGTTTTCGACTTCTACCAGGACATCCGCACCTACGGCCGCGGTCGCGAGGACTACTACACGAAAAGCTCGGCCGCCGGCGTGGTCTTTCTGCGCTTCCACGGCGATGAGCCGCCGGTGGTCGAGCCAGGCGAAAACGGCTCCGCGCTGAAGGTCCGCGTGAAAGACTGGCTCACCTTCGGCGAAGAGGTCGAGGTGCCGCTCGATCTGCTCGTCCTCGGCGTCGGCATGGTGCCGCACGCGATTCCGGAGCTGATCGATCGGCTCAAGCTGCCGGTCGGCGCCGACCGCTTTTTGCAGGAGGTCCATCCGAAATTGCGCCCGGTGGAGACGGCGGTCAACGGCGTGCTGCTCGCCGGCACGGCCCAGGCACCCATGGACATCGAGGAGACGTTCTCGGCCGCCGGCGCCGCTGCCGTCAAGGCCGCGATTCTGCTCTCGCGCGACGTCGTGGAGCTGGATCCTTTCGTCGCCGAAGTCGACGCGGAAAAGTGCAACGGCTGCGAGCGCTGCCTCGAAGAGTGCGCCTACACCGGTGCGCTGCTCAAGGAAACCGTCGAGATCGACGGCGAAACCGTCGTCAAGGCCCGCGTGAATCCCGGCTTGTGCTTCGGCTGCGGCGCCTGCGTCGCCATCTGCCCCACCCGCGCTATCGACCTGAAGGGTTGGACGCTCGATCAATTCGACGCGATGGTCGACGGCCTGATCGAGGCCGTCCCGGTGGCCGGCTGAGCCGGCGAGGAGAGAAACGATGCCCACCAAGCTCACCCCCGCGCACCGCGAGGCGCTCAAGCGCT
Source organism: Acidobacteriota bacterium (assembly GCA_021832085.1). Taxonomy (GTDB): domain Bacteria; phylum Acidobacteriota; class Terriglobia; order Acidiferrales; family UBA7541; genus JAKASX01. Next base: position 64,893 of record JAKBLM010000001.1, read on the forward strand.
TCCGCGACGAGCATACCGACCCCGCCGGCACGCTAAAAACCTACGTCGCAGATTTTCGCCATGAGCGCAAGCAGATCATCGAAGCCCTGCGCAAAGCCCCGGCCACCGTGCCCGAGTTGGCGAGCCAAACCGGCTTCTCCGCCGAACGCGTGCTCTGGCACGTCACCGCGATGCGCAAATACGGCGCCGCGGTCGAAATCGGCCCCGACGGCAGCTACGTGAAATACGCCTACATTGAACAGGCCAAGAAGAAGGAAAAGGAATAGGTGGCAGCAATGGGTGCAACAACCATGCCTCACACCGTGGATCCCGATTTTCGAAAGGAGTTGCTGCGCTTCGGCGCCGGCAGCCTGATCGATTGCTTCAACTGCGGCAATTGCACCGCCGTCTGCCCGCTCTCGGAGGGCAACGTCGCCTTTCCGCGAAAATTGATCCGCTACGCGCAGCTCGGTCTGAAGGAAAAGATCGCGCAATCGCCCGAGCCCTGGCTCTGCTACTCCTGTGGCGAGTGCAGCGCCACCTGCCCGCGCAGCGCGAAGCCCGGCGAAACCATGGCCGCGCTCCGCCGCTACGCCATCGCCTGGTTCGATCCCACCGGCCTCGCCGGCCGCATGTATCGCAGCACGGCCGTGACGCTCACCGTCACGCTGCTGCTCGCCGGCCTGCTCGCCTTTCTCCTCGTTGCGCTGGAGCCGGCCCAGCCGCTCCACGGCTGGATTTTCGGCCTCGTGCCCTACACCCTGGTTCACGAAATGGGCATGGTCGTTTTCGCGCTGCTCGGCATCGGCGCGGTGGCTGGCAGCGTCGCCCTGGTTCGCAAATACCGCCGTAGCCTCGATGGCGACTCGCCATTGCGCGGGCTGCCGTGGTCGGCGCGGCTCCGCGTGCTCAAGCGGCTCGGCCGCGAAATCGCCACCATGTCCCGCCACGCCCAGTGCGACGAGGAACAGGAACAGGAACCGGAGCCGTGGTACCGCACGCCCCGCGCCATCCACTACAGCGTGATGGCCGGCTTTCTCGGCCTGTTCACCGCCTCGGCGCTCGATTTCATCTTCATCTTCTTTCTGCACTGGAGCTGGTTTCCGCCGGCCCGCGTGCTCGGCACCATTTCCGGCCTGGTGATGCTCTACGGCGTCGGCGTTTCCATCTACCAGCGCTATCAGGGCAAGGCCACCTATCTCACCAGCTCTACGCTTTCCGATTGGTGGCTGCTCGCCTTCCTGCTGGTGCTGGCGATCACCGGTTTCTGGCTTGAAGTGGCCGTTTCCTTCGGCTGGCAGCAGCCCGCCAACGACGTGGTGCTGCTCATCCACACCGTCATGGCGATGGAACTGGTGCTGCTCGTCATGGTCACCAAGCTCGCCCACGCCCTCTATCGCCCGCTGGCGCTCGGCCTCCTGTTCGCTCGCCAGGAACAGAATCTCTTGCAGACAAGTCGAGGAAACGATGACTGAAACCAAACAGGAAAATATCGTCTACGTCCTCACCAAGGGCGCCGACAATCCCGAAATCGTTCTGATCAGTTTCACCCACGCCGTTGGCGCGCTGGCGATGGATGTTGCCGCCAAGCTCGTGCTCATGGGCCCGGCGGTCCATCTGGCGAAAAAGGGCGCCGCGAAACACGTCAAGTTCGAAGGCCTGAAGCCGCTCGAAGAGCTGCTCGCCAATTTTCTCGAGATGGGCGGCCAGCTCTACCTGTGCACGCCGTGCTTCAAGTCGCGCGGCTACGACGAGAAAACCGATTTGCTCGCAGAGGCGCAGCCGATCGCCGCGGCCACCTACACCGAAATGCTTCTCGGCGCGAGCGCGGTAGTCAGCTACTAGTGTCCTGAGTCAGAAGTTCGCTGCAAGGTTTTTCGGACGTCGGAGCGGAAACTGTCCCGGCTTGCCGGGAGATCCGATGTTAAGGACCGCAATATCAAGGGGCTTCAGCCCCTGAAGCGCAGAGCGGGAACGCGGCACGAGCCGCACGCGAAGGAGTCCTTATCATGGCAACGGAAACACTCGAACAGCAGCAACTACGCGACCTCACCGCTCGCGTCGAGGTGCTGGAAAAATCCAGCGGCACCGACCGCCTCGCGCTTGGCGTGATGAGCGGCAATCTCGACACGACGATCGCCGCTTTCATCATCGCCCTCGGCGCCACCGCCTACGACATGGAGGTGGACATGTTCTTCACCTTCTGGGCCACGGCGGCGCTGCGCGATCCGAAAAAGGCTCCGCGCAAGGGCTTCCTCGACCGCATGTTCGGCCGCATGCTCCCGCGCGGCTCGCAGGCGCTGCCGCTCTCCAAGATGCAGATGGCCGGCATCGGCCCGAAGATGATTCGCAGCGTGATGAAGCAGCGCGGCGTGAAATCGCTCGAGCAGCTCATGAAAGACGCCGCCGAGCTCGGCGTCCGCATCCACGTCTGCGAAATGTCGATGAGCGTGATGGGCCTCAAGCCGGAAGAGATGATCGACTATCCCGGCCTCGACTTCGTCGGCGTCGGCTCCTTCATCAAAATGATCCAGGAAGCCAAGCAGGTCGTCTTCCTCTAGAAGCGACTTCGCGACCTCCCGCTTTCGGGGGTCAGGGCTTCAGCCCTGACAAAAAGGCGCCAAACTTCAGGGGCTTTAGCCCTGAAGTCTTCCTCCGTCCGCGTTGTCATCCCGGTCGGCGTTTTCTGGGGTGACTGGTGACAACCGAAGGGAGTCCCAACGTAGTCGGGAAGAATCTGATTTCCCGAAAATTGTATGCACGACGCACGAGCCGATGCGCACGCGTGACTTCGGATCGTGGGATTCGAACCAAACAAATCAAGGTTACTGGTGAAGAATTCGAAGAGTGAGGATCACGGTGCGGCAGCACGAGCCAGCGCGAGACCAATCAATAAATTCCCGGCACGAGCCGCCACGTGCGTGCGCAGTAGGCGTCGTATTCCGCGCCGAAATGCCCGCGCAGCAGCCGCTCCTCGGCGCGAATGCGTGCGACGAGCGGCACGAGCAGCGCCGCGGTCAGGATCACGCCCACTCCGGAGCGGAAGCAAAGCACCCATCCCAATGAAGACGCGAGCAGTCCCAGGTAGCTCGGGTTGCGAACTACTCCGTAGACCCCGTGCGTTTCGAGCTTGTGCCCGGCCTGGATCGCTACCAGCCCGCTGAATCGGCGCCCCAGCACAAACACCGGAACGATGCGCAACACGCCGCCTGCGCCGCATAGCACTACGCCCACCCACCGCATCGTATCGCCGCCCAGCGTCCAAAATCCGATGCGGTCGGTGTAAGCCGAAAAATATGCCATCAAGAGCGCGATCACGGCAAAAGCGCCCAGCACCCAGCGGTTGTCGCGGTCTTCCCGGTCGCCCGTGCTCAAGCCACTACTGCCGGAAAACACCGACAAGACAGTAAGCCCGATCGCAACCCACGCGAGCGCCTGAAATGCAGGATGTGCAAAAAACGCCTTCCATCCGCCCCAACCTGCGATTGCAAGTCCGAATTGGACGGCGATCGACACGATTCCGGTAATGAGGATCTTGACGCCAGTCGCCAAGCGGGAATGCGCCGTTGCGGTTTCGCTCATATTTCAATCTTATCAATCGCGACTAAAATCCGGGATTCGAACCCTACCGGCAAACCAAAGCGTAAATTCCCAACATTTCTATCACCACTTCGCAAAAAGGACGTCTTCCTAACGATACGTGAACTGATCTTCCCGTTTATCGGTACTCGCTCGATCTCTTGTGACCACCACCCACGAAGTCCACCCGCCCCCGCTGGCAGCGATCGCGACCGTCCGCGGTCACTGCCTCCATTCGAGCGGTTTCCGCCCCATCCTGCCGGGGTCCGCATACACATTCCCCTCGCCCGGCCTTCGTTCCCACCGCTATGCGGCTGGGTTCGGGAGGCCGTCCCTGCGTTCCGCCCGACACACCGCGTCGCGGCTCATTGCGTTTGTGGCGAAGGGCTCCGGTCAGGACGCGAAATTCTGATCCTGCGCGGCTCGCGCTGCCGCGGCGCGGCGTTTTCGTTGTCTTACGTACAGAAACATCCCCACGAACAAGGCGCCAAGCGACACGTAGTTGACCACCGGGCTCACGATCAGAAATTCGCGCACCGGCATCATGAAGACCAGGATGCAGGCAACAGTGGTTTGGGCGAGCATCCAGAATCCGATAACCAGGGTCAGAATCGTCATGGTGCGCCGGAATTCCGGCTTGTCGCGGAGCTGCTCGAATTTTTCGGCTTGTGCTCGCGATTTTCGCACCATGGCGGCGCGGGAGAGTTCGTAAACCAGCGGCCGTTTGATCGCCGCGGAGCCGAGGAAAACCAACCCGATCAGCCCCGTGACCAGGTGTTCGCGCAATTCCAGGAACCTGAACGAGCCACCGCCAAGAAAACCGATCAAGGACAGCCCGATGCCGGCGACGACGAGCATCGATAACGCGTCTACCCGGCGCTTTCGCACCAGTTGGATTGCGCTCCAGGCGATCGGAGGCAATGAGGAAGCCATCAGAGCATGCACACGCCCCAGGTCGGGCTTCGCCCCGATGTAAATCAGATACGGCAGGGCAAAATTCACAAGGGCTTCAACGCCGAAACTGTCCCATGCTTTGCGGAGGCGGCTCATGAGGCCTGAGCCAAAGTGTCCATTTTGGTTTTCCGGTCGTTTGGTAGCATACGCCCATCCGCCTCTCGAAGCCACGACTCGGCCGGTTTCCAGCGTTCGCAGCCCCGGTCGTTGTCCCCGCCCCGTGACCTGCAGCTCGGCGATACCCGCAATCCGCGCTGCCAGGGGCGACGTTCCGTTGCCCCGCGCGGGCGACTTCCGGCGACGCGAAGCCTCCCACGCTGTCGAAGCGCCTGGCGCAGCCCGTCACCCGAAGGGTGCCTGCAAACGTTGCCGATCCGGTGTCTCGCAAGCACGGCGCCAGCTTTTAGCCTGTCATGCGCTGTAATCGCGTTTGGGACGCGCTACACTATGCGAGCCACCGAATGCGCGGGCTTCAGAAACGACAGGGCGCCGACGGAAAAGTTCGGTAGCCGTCGGCCGGTGTAGCGGCAATCTCAAGTTCCGGGGCTGTCCACCGAGGGAAAGAGTGCATGCTTGCGGTGCTCGCCAGGCGACCGAGGGTCGGAAGCCGGCAAGCCTCCGCATACAAAAGCGACCGGGTGCATGTTGCAACTCACCGAAGTATCGAAAACACAGGTTCCGGACCAGGCCCCGCTCCTGAGACCTCGTCGCGTTCTTCTGCTGCTTTTGGTCTTGACGTTTGCGGCCCTCCTGCTCCACGGCTATCATCCCCGGGCCGAAGACGCGGAGATTTACGTTTCCAGCATCGTTCATCTCCTCCATCCCTCGTATTACCCTTTCGGCCGCGAATTCTTCGAAACAAACGCCAAACTGATGCTGTTCCCTAATCTGGTCGCATGGTCGGTGCGCATCTCGCACCTGCCTCTCGATTGGGTTCTTTTCCTCTGGCAGCTGGCCTCGATCTTTCTTCTGCTGTTGGGCTGCTGGAAACTCTCTTCCAAGTGCTTTCCCACCCCGGCTGGACGCTGGGCCGCCGTGAGCCTCGTCGCCGCGCTGCTCACCCTGCCGATCGCGAGCACCTCCCTTTACATACTCGATCAGTACTTCAATCCCCGCTCCCTTTTCGCATTTGCCATCGTCTTCGCCATCGACGCGATGGTCTCAAAGAAATATTGGCAAACGGCGCTTTGGGTGATTCTTATCGCGCTCATGCAGCCGTTCATGGCTGTCTTCGGCATTTCCTATCTCGTTCTCCTCTACCTTTTCGGCAAGAAGCAGACGTCACCGATGCCGATTCTTCCCGCCGTGTTGATTCCCGCTTTGTTGGTCCGGGACCCTTCGCCAGCCTACATGAAGACGCTGACCGGACACCCGAATTTGTTCCTGTTTCGCTGGCCCTGGTATAGCTGGCTGGGAGTTCTCGGACCGCTCGTCCTGCTGGCGTGGTTCGAGCGGATCGCCCGGATAAAGCAGCGCCCCGCGATGCGTCAATTGGCCGGCTCGATGATCCTTTTCGGTCTGATTTACCTGGCCGGGGCCGCGGTGATAGGCATTCCCCAGAGTCTGATTACGCTCAACCGGTTTGAACCGATGCGCAGTTTTTACCTCGTCTATCTGCTTCTGATCTTGCTCGGGGGCGGCCTGCTGGGCGAGATGGTGCTGAAGGCGAAGACGCTTCGCTGGTTACTGCTTTTCGTTCCGCTCTGCCTGGGAATGGGTTACGCCCAGTTCCAACTATTTCCCGCGGACCGCCATGTCGAATGGCCTGGAGCCGCGCCGGAAAATCCCTGGGTTCAAGCCTTTGTCTGGATCAAGAAACATACGCCTACCGAAGCGATTTTCGCCCTGCCCCCGCGCTACGAAAGCCTTCCCAACGAAGATCATCAAGGCTTCCGCGCCATAGCGGAGCGCAGCCGGCTCGCCGACGCCGGTAAGGACTCGAGCGTCGCCACCCTCTATCCCAATTTGCCGCTCGCCCAGGAATGTTATGCGCAAACGCAAGCCGTGAAGGGCTGGAAGCATTTCACGCCGCGGGATTTCGACCGCCTCAAGCGCGACTACCGCGTCACTTGGATTGTGGTGCAAGGCCCCGCCGTTCCCGGAATCACTTGCCCCTATCGCAACGCCCTGATTTCCGTCTGCCAACTGAATTAGATCTTCCGCCTGAGGCCACTGCTTGTAGCCGCGCCCCAACCGCCCGGTTTTAGTGGCACAGGCAATCGAGGCTGTGCGCTTTTCCAGCGACCGCCTTTCATCGTCTATCCGGCTAAGTGTCACCGCGTCCCGGTCTCGTGCGATTCCCCATCTCGCATCCCCAGGCGATCGCCCGCCCCGCCTGCCATCCCCGCCACCGTTGGTTTGGTAGGGGCGCGGTCCCCGCGCCCGCCTTTCAAGGCGGCACCTTGTCCCCGCGCCTGCGCCCCACCCAAGTGCATACTGGCGCCCATTCGCATTCGGCGCGGCATCCGTCGTTTCCGCGGAAGCCCTCCTCGCCGATTAGCGGACCGTTTCCGCTCGGCCTCACAGCCTGCGCGCATTCAGTTCCCCATCGACTTCCGCCAAATACTCCCCCGCATCGCCGACAGTGCGAATCGTCCTTACTCGGCCGAGAATTTCGCCGCGGTCTCCGGAAGAGATGCGCAGGTGCTGTTGCAGTGCCGAATACACAATCGCCGGCAGATTCCCGTTGTCCACTGTGTCCTCTACATCCGCCCCTCCCGTTGTCGCGGCATCCGAAGGCCCTCTGATTCCCGCCTGCAATGAATCGGTTTCGATCGGACCGGGCAATGACTCTGGCGCAGGCCGCGCCTCAGCGCCCTGCACCAGCGGCCACAGGTTGTTCGCGGTCCGGTCCCGATTCGTCATGCCAACGAGCCCGTATCGCTTTTCGATCGTCGCCAGCACAGAGGTGTGATCGTACAAACGATGATCGATTACGCCCTGCCGGATAAATGGCGAGACGACGACTACCGGTACTCGCGGCCCGTACTTTTCAAAGGTGAAGCCATAGCGATTGTATTTCGACTTTTCCCACGAATCTCCCGGTGCTATCGCCGCCGGAGGGTCGGCGTGGTCATAGAATCCCCCGTTCTCATCCCAGGTGAAAATCAGCAAGCTCTTCTCCCAGTGAGGCGAGTTACGAACCGCTTCATAAGTCACCTTGATCAACGCTTCACCCTTCCGGATATCGGCCAGCGGATGCTGCGAGCTGCTGTTCTTGTAGTTGCGCAGCACGTCGTAGCTCGGCTCGATGAAAATATAGCTGTACGGATACGTGTCGCTCGCGAGATCGGCGGCGAAGTGTTCATATTCCCGGATGTCGTCCAGCCCGATTCCCCGCAGCGCCGCCACCATCGGGAAATGGTCGCCGGCGTAAATCCGTCGCTTGATGCCCTTCGCCTTGAGAAGATCAAAAATCGTGTGGTTCAGGAAATCGTAGCCGGGACCGGCTTCCCACTCCACGATTTCCGCCATACTCGGGCTATGGTCGAGCCCCCCGGACGACCCCGCATGCACGAACATCCGGTTCGGCCACGTCGGACCCGGCATCGACGCATGCCAGTTGTCGCAGACGGCGAACTCGCGAGCCAGCGCGTACAACACCGGCAGCTGCTCCGGCGCAAAGCATTTCATGACCTCGCCGGGAGCCTGGTTCCCGCCGCTGGCCGCATACGAAGCCACATACCCGCTGTTATTGACCGCAGGGTACGTCCCTCCCGGCTGGTATACGGCTGCGTGCCCGCACAGCTGATGCAGAATGTCGGGAAATTCGTGATGCGGATCGACCGGCATCACATAGTCCGCCCCGCGCGCCACTCCATAAATTTGCCCCTCGAAATCGTTCGACTCATTTCCCGCAAGGCCACGGATCGCCGTCCGCTCACCGGTTTCCGCGTCGGTCCCTTCGAGCGACGAAAAACCCAGCATGTGATCGAAGGACCGGTTCTCCAACATCAGCACAAAAATGTGCTCGATACGATCCATTCCAGCCATTTCACCCGGCCCCTCCAATCCGGACGTCTGCCGCGCCGAGCTTACCCCGGTCATTCACCCCCAAGCAATGGTTTTGCAACCGCCGCCAGACGGAGATAGCGTCGCCGCGCAGCGCCAGGCGGCCAATCCCTTCTACAAGGAGCCGTTCTTTGCGCGATACGAACTTGGCCCTGCCGAGCCGGGCGGTCGCGCGGTTCTATAACAAGAGAGGAACGGCGGAGCAGTGGATCAAGGAAGCTAAGCAAGCGGTCAAGATGACACGGCTGAGTTGCCATCGGTTCAGCTCGAACGAGGTCCGGCTGTGGCTGAGCGTGATTGCCTACAATTTGGGGAACCTGTGCCGGCGGCTGGTCCTGGCAAGGAAAATCGACAACTGGTCGCTGACCAGCTTGCAGCAGCGGTTGGTGAAGACGGGTGGGCGGCTGGTCAAGCATGCCCGCTACTATTGGTTGCTGCTGGCGGAAGGCCACCTCACGCGGCGTCTGTTGGGGACCATGCTGCGACGGATCGAGGCACTGCCTCTGCCGACGGGGTAGGTCAGCCACCCGGCGAGGGTATTCCAGCGGTGAGGACCGCAGAGTAAAAAAGAAGTGTCGCAACCATTGGTCGAGCGAGGGTCGGCTTCCGGCCTTGGCGTCTCGGGGGGAAGAAAACTGGCCCCTGGAGTTGTCCGTTACGGCGCGGAAGGTCGAAAAACCAGTCGCCCGTTGCTTCCAGTACAGGTCAGGCATATGCTGGCTGTCGGGCCCAGGCCTGAAAATGGAATCCCGGTTGAATCGCGTCGGTGACTGTGTGCGCGTAGCGTTGCATGTTCTGGTTGCGCTTACGTTTGCTGCCATAGCGTTTGTTATTGGCGTCTATCTGCCGCTGTGCATTTACTGGTTTTTTCACGGCGACCCCGGAATGCCCGGAGGTGCAGGACTAGTGCTAATTGGGTTTCCGGTCGGTGTGATAGGGGGCCTCAGCGTAGGCGTGTTTACTTTTCTCAAATTGCTAGGAAGGCACATTCAGAGGATTCCTACTTAGGACTAAATGCTCTTCACGCCCATCCTCTCGGCTTGACCCCGTCTCTGCCGCGGACCATACTCGCCATCGCGATTGGTGGCGTGGGGCTTGATCGTGCGACGGCCAATGCGATATCGGATCCTTGCCTGCGCCCTTGCCTCTTTCGCTCTGGCCGGGGCGTGCCTTGCGGCGAACCCCGCAAGCCCCCATCAGGAGAAAACGCCCCAGGTCCGCATAGTTACCCGGTTAGTGACCCTGAATGTGATCGTCCAGGACAAGAACGGCCGGCCGGTAGCCGGACCGAGCCGCAAGGATTTCTCGGTTTACGACGGAGGGCGCAAGCAGAAGATCGCCTACTTCGAGACTCCCAACCCACAGGAAGCCGGAAGACCGTTTGTGCAGGAACCGCCTGACGTCTATTCGAACATCGGCGCGGGAGGGGGACCGCCCGGAGTAATCATCATCTTAGTGGACTCTTTGAACATGGATTTCACCGCCCAGTATTACGCCCGCGAAGCGGTGATTCGTTTCCTCGAGCAGATTCCGCCCAATCAGCGCGTAGCGATCTACCTTCTGGGCATGCATTTGACCGTTCTTCACGATTTCACGAGCGACGTCGCAGGACTCATTACCGCGCTCCGCAAAAGCCATGTCGATTTGTCGCACGAAATCGGGAGAAGCACGCGGATACCGCCGATGCCTGAGCCACCAGGCCTGGCTGGCCAAGCCCTTCAAGCACTCAATGCGTCCATCAAACAGGGCGCTGGCATGCAGGGAACTTACTTTGGTTACCTTCGGTTCGACATCACCTTAGGAGCGCTCAACCAGATCGCCGAGCGCGTTGCGGGCGCTCCGGGCCGCAAGAGCCTCATCTGGCTCACCGGCAGTCTACCCTTTTGCTTCTGCGAGGCGGATCAGAGTCTCGGCCCGTCCCAGAGCCGGGAGGTGAACGCAACCAGAAGGCTTCTCTCCTCTGAAAATCTGGCTGTCTACCCGGTTGACGCACGGGGCTTGATGGTGGGGGAATCCTCTACGGACTTTGCGATGAAGGAAGTGGCGAAGGCAACCGGTGGCGTCGCCTTCCACGATACGAACGACATCCTGGGCTCGGTTCGCCGCGCCGCACAGGACGCCGACGACAGTTACGTTCTCGGATATTACCCGAGCGGGGTGAAATGGAACGGCAAGTTCAGGAAGGTCGAGGTGAAGGTGAGCCGCCCAGGACTGCGGGTGCGGACCCAGTCCGGTTACTACGCCACGGCCACGCTGCCCGTGCAGGTCGGAAATCTCGCGCAAATAGCCAAGGAACCGCTCGAAGAAACAGCGGTCCCGCTTACTGTGAAAGTCGCTCCGGAGCCGCCTAGCAAACCGCGTCGAATCAGATTGTTCGTCGCGTTCGATCCGAAGAACATCCACTTGGCGGACTCGAGCCTTGGGCGAGTGGCTTCGCTAGAACTCGGGCTCTTCCAAGAGAGCGCGACGGGCAAAATCCTTGCCTCTCGTGTGGAGGGTTTCAAGCTGCTGGCCAACGGGGCGCCAAGTGAACGGCCCGGGAAAGAATCCCTGGGCCTTACCGTGCCTGTCCCGCTTTTCCCCGCCGCCTCGCGTCTCGTTCTGGTGCTGCGCGATGAAACGACGGGGGCCATCGGCTCGATCGACATTCCACTCGAGAAATACCAGCGGGAACCCGCGCGCTAACCGCGGCAGGCCGATGCGCATCAACGCCGACCCATCGTCGCCGCGTGCAGACGAGGAGAGGACGTCGGCTACCGCGCGCTAGCCAAACTTTGACGGATGGCGGGGCTGTGCGGCGGTAGTTCACGCTTTGGCGCGTGGCAAGCTTCGCCCTTCCAGCGCTGTTCAGAGCAGAGTCTTCGTACTGCAGACCTGCGCCCCCTCCGTAAGCGTCCGGCGAAACCATGTGGGGGCCGTTGTCGAGAGAGGTCACCTTCATCTGGCAGATGTCCTCTCACATCCAAAGTCCACATACACGCTCCCCTTGCCGGACTTTCCTTTCGGCCGCTATGCTCCGCAAGGAAGTTGTGTACCCACCTCCGGCAAACGTACCTCCACGCTCCTTGGCTACTAGCCACCAACCTGCCCGCTACAGCCTCGACTTGCGCGGCGACACCAAGGAGTGCCGATGCACCCCAATCGGGAAGGCGGGCCTGCCCGCCATAGCCTTGGCGGAGGCGGGCCACTAGCCACTGCCTCTCGAAATGTGACACTTGGAATTCCGCACCCTTCTGATCACGCGCACCTTACAGCATTTGAACTTGGCATCGTGTGACTTCGTCCCGCCGGAGCCTTCCTTACGTAGAAGCTCGAATAGCGTGCCCTTCCTCGAATAGCGACAATGCCGATAAGGGAAAACCGAAGCGAGGAAACGCGCATGTTCAACTGGGGCGGGAAAGAACAAGCGACCGCAGGTCGCTCCGACGGCCACGGCTCTTCCGGCCGGGACAATCAGCTTCGCCTGGCGCAGCACCGGGCGCGGTGCAGCATTTGCAAGCATCCGGAGTGCGAAGAGATCGAGCAAGAATTTCTCGATTGGATGAACCCGCGGCAAATCGCGGAGGAATGGGAGCTCCCAACCTACCGGGCGATCTATCGCCACGCGCATGCGGTCGGCCTCTTCGAACGGCGGCGGGAAAATCGCCTGGCGGCTCTCGATGCGATCATCCAACGAGTTCACGAAGTGCCGGTGACGGCCAGTGCGGTGGTGGCGGCGATTCGCCTGAGCCTGGAACTCGAAGGCGAACCGACTGGGGCGGGCCGGCAGTCCCGAGCGCCGAAATTTTTGCTGAGCCTGGAGGGATTGCCGAGAACGAACGCGGTGACGGGGGTCGCGCCGCGTGGCGAATGCACGTTGCAAAGCGGCTCGATGGACGACGGCGTGGTCGGTAGCGGCACATTGCAATGTGCCCCCAAGCACGGCGACGCAGCTGGTATGGGCAACTCACCGGGTCGCCCGCCGGCCGCAGAAGTGCCTTGCAACGAGCCTGGCGGCGAGGGCCACAAGCTGAAGCCCGTGCCGCCGGAGCGACGGGACTTCGCGCCCACCAGTGGCGGCGAGGCCAGCCCCGATTTGGCGAAAGCTCCGACGGATGCGGCGCCAGAAGGAGCGCGGCCCGCTCCGGCCGAGCCCGACCCGCGCATCGTTTTGGGCGAGGATGGCCGCGTTGCCGGCCTCCCTTGGCCCTGGCCAAAGCAGAAGATCACCTTTGTGCGGTTCGCGCGGCGTTGGCGCGGTCCCTGAGGTAAATGGCCACGGATGAAGCGGAGGTAGTGACGATGGAGGAAACCCGCCTTTACCAAGACTACGGCGGATGCCACCGCGATCAGGAGCGGAGGCCGTCGCTCTCCGGCGTGAGGAAGAAATCGTCGATGGCGGATTGGACGAAGGGCCACAGCGCAGGCAGCGCCGTCCGGACGGGGTCCATGCGGCGAAGCACCTGCTCGCGCGTGGGGTGATAGATGCGCCAGGTGCCGCCGTCGGTGGCGAGGTTCTGCAGCAGCGGCTGGATACGGTCGACGGCGTTGGCGAAACGCGACTCGGGCGTCTTGTGCTCCTCGAATTCCTCCCATAGTGCGCGCAGACTTGCGGCCAAATCGTCGGGCAGCAGGGCGAAGAGGCGATCGGCGGCGCGGCGCTCGCGCTCGGTGCGGGTGCGGTTGCCTTCGACATCGTAGGCGAAGGTATCGTCCGCGTCGATTTCCACCAGGTCGTGCGCCGCCAGCATTTCGAGAACGCGAGGGAAATTCACCGGCTCAGCGGCATATTCGCGCAGCACCATCGCCGTGAGCGCCAGGTGCCAGGAATGCTCGGCGGAATTTTCCCGCCGCGAGCCGTCGGCGATGAGCGTGCGCCGGAGCACGCGTTTCAGCTTGTCGGCTTCGGTGAGGAAAGACGCCTGCCGCGATAGCCTGTCGGGATTCATGGTCGTTATTCTGAGGCAAAGGGCGCGATTGCGAAAGTCGCGCCGTGGCCCGGGCGCCTCGAACCGGCGCAACCGGGCGGGCAGGGGCGGAATGCCGCACCGCAAGGTGCCGCGACTCAATTCGCGCTACAATCCACGGCTCATGAAATCCGAATCCTCGCAGCGGCTCGTCCGCGGCTTCGGCCTGCTGCCCGCGACGGCGCTCAACATGTCGAACATGGTGGGCGTCGGGCCGTTCATCTCGATTCCGCTGCTGCTCGCGACGATGGGCGGGCCGCAGGCGATGCTGGGCTGGGTGGTGGGCGCGCTGCTGGCCGCGTGCGACGGGCTGGTGTGGAGCGAACTGGGCGCGGCCCTGCCGGGCTCGGGCGGCAGCTACCATTTCCTGCGCGTGACCTACGGCTCGGAAACCTTCGGCCGCCTGATGGCTTTCCTCTTTATATGGCAGTTCGTGCTGAGTGGGCCGCTCGAGATCGCTTCGGGAATGATCGGCTTTTCCGATTACGCCGGCTACCTATGGCCGAGGATGACGCCGCTCGAAGGGAAATTCATCGCCGCAGGCGTGGGCTTGCTGGCGCTGGGGCTGCTCTATCGGCGCACGACGGTGCTGAGCCGCCTGACCGTTACGCTGTGGGTGGGCACGATCCTGACGATGGTGGCCATTCTGGCGGTCGGGCTGCCGCACTGCAATTTCCGGATGGCGTTTTCCTTTCCGCGGCACGCGTTCACGTTTGGCAGCGGCTTCCTGCTGGGCCTGGGCAGCGCGACGCTGGTGGCGATGTACAACTACCTGGGCTACTACGACGTTTGCTACATCGGAGACGAGGTGCGCGAGCCGGGGAGGGTGATTCCGCGCTCGATTTTGCTCTCGGTGGCGGCGTGTGCGCTGGCCTACGCGGCCATCAACGTGGTGCTGGTGGGCGTGGTGCCGTGGCGCGAGGCGATCCATTCGCAGTTCATCGTTTCCCAATTCATGAGCAAGCTCTACGGGCGGCCGGCGGCGATCGCCGTGACGGTGATGATTCTGTGGACCGCATTCGGCTCGGTCTTCGCGCTGCTGCTGGGCTATTCGCGGATTCCCTACGCCGCTGCGGTGGACGGCAATTTCTTCCGGCCCTTCGCCCGGCTGCATCCGACGAAGAATTTCCCGCACGTGTCGCTGCTGACGGTGGCGGGAATCGCGATTGCGGCGGCGTTTTTCCGGCTCGACGTGGTGATCGCGGCGCTGATCACCACGCGGGTGCTGGTGCAGTTTATCGGGCAGATCTTCGCGTTGCCGCTGCTGCGGCGCAAATTCCGCGCGGCCGAACGGCCATACAAGATGTGGCTCTATCCGCTGCCGGCGATCGTGGCGCTGCTGGGCTGGACGGCGGTGTTTCTCTCGTCGGGCGGGCGCTACGTGCTGTTTGGCACGGTCACGCTGCTGGTCGGCGGGCTGGTATTTTTAGCGCGGGCTCGTTGGAGCCGCAGCTGGCCGTTCCTGCCGGCGACGCGGCTGCCGGCCGATCCGGCTTCCTGAAGCGCGGCATAGCGAGCCGCGGCCGAAGGATTTTTCGCGGCAGGTTGCGCCGCGGGAAAGCGGCTGGACGGGTGCGGACAGGTGTAGAACTAATACTTTTCCAACTTTAGTACTGAAACCACAAACCCCTTGTTCGTCATTAAGTTATAAACGCCTTCGATAACTATTTTCTTGCAGCCGTTCCCGGGTTTCTGAAAGAATCTTGCCGTCATGGTGATTGGAGATCGCATTCGTGCCTTGCGCGAACAAAGAGGGTTCTCGCAAGGACAGATCGAGAAGCGTACCGGTCTGTTGCGGTGCTACATCTCACGGGTGGAAAACGGCCACACGATTCCGTCGATCGAGACGCTCGAAAAACTGGCCGGTGCTTTGGGGGTGCCGCTTTACCAGATCTTCTGGGATGGTGAAGGAATTCCCGCGCTGCCCAATCTGCCCGGGAGGATGACCGAGGGCCAGGTGGTCGTCGGTGACTCGCCCGAACAGGTGCGCTTTCTCCACAGGATGGCTCAGTTTTTCAACCTGCTCACCGAGGATGATCGCGAACTGCTGCTGACCGCGGCGCAACGCATGGCCGCCCGCTGGTAACCGGTCGCTCGCGAACAACTCGCCGTAAGGGCAACGCATTCGCGTCGCTTCCCGCCGGTTGAAAGGAGTTCTTGTCTCCGCCGTATCCGCGCTGGAGATGGCTGCCCCGCCCTGTCGCGCGGCAACAGAACCCTTTCTCATGGATGGCCCCGCGGATGTAGGAAGGCTGCGCCAGGCCCAATCGGCGCGTCGGCTGCGGGCGGCTACCGCTCGAGCATCGCGGTGAATTCGCCGAGCACATCGCCCACCAGCCGTAGCACCGGCAGGCCGAGCCACTCGAAAACGAGCCAGCCTACGAGGCTGCCCAGCGTGTTCATCAGCACGTCGTCCCAGGAAGAATCGCGTGACGGGACATAGAGCTGCAGGAATTCCACGGAGTAGGAAAGCAAGCAGCCGGTGAGGAAGGCGGCGATCCCGCGGGCGCGTGGGCTCCAATTCCTCGTCCACAGCCACCAGGCCAGGACGCAGCCGAAAGGCATGAAGAAAAGGACGTTCAGCCCCCAACCGACCCAGCTCTTCGCAACCGGCGTAAGCCAGAAGAGAAAGAATCCCATTCGGCGGGTTTCGGTCATTTGGGCCGAAAAATTGAAGGGGTAAAGCGTGGCACAGAAGATGATCGCGAGCGCGATCAGCGTCAGCGTGCCGGCAAGCCAGCCAGCCTCCTCCAGCCGAACGCGCAAACGGCTGTCGTCAGACTGCTCCACCAGTTCTGTCGTTCCCAAGTCGTTTGCAAACCCTTCCGAACGCCCACTTACAGCGCCCGGCCCCGCCGCTGCTGCCATACTCTAGCATAACAGCCGTCACATGGCAGCTCGCGGCCAAATTTGCCCGCTGTCCATGGGACGGAACCGCCGAACGACGGGTTGCCCGCGATGAAGAAACAGGCGGCCGCGTTGCTGGAACGGGGGTAGAATCCCAACAGCTTCGCCGGGCGGTGCCGCGGCGAAAATCCAATCCATCTGACGGGAATCGTGGGATCCCTGTCGGCGGCCACGGCGATCCCGTTTCCCCAGGGGGAACTATGCGAAAACTGGCTATGGCGTTCGGCACGGTGGCTTTGAGTCTGGGAATGCTCGCAGTGCCGGGATTTGCGCAGCAAAAGAAAAAACCGCTCAGCCCTCCGGCGGCAACCAGCTGCCGGTTTGCGGACGGGAAGACGATCCATGTGAACTATTCCAGCCCGCGCATGCGCGGCCGGAAAATCTATGGCGGCCTGGTGCCCTATAACAAGGTCTGGCGGCTGGGCGCAAACGAAGCGACGACATTCGATACCACTGCCAACCTCCTCATTGAAGGCAAGGAAGTGCCGGCCGGCAACTACACCCTCTTCACCATCCCCACTCCCACGCGCTGGACGCTGATCATCAGCCGGAAAACCGGCGAATGGGGGATTCCCTACCCCGGCGAAGAATACGATTTCGCGCGCGTGCCTATGCAGGTTTCACATTTGCCCTCGACGCTGCAGGACCTGACGATATCGTTCGTTCCTGGCGGCAACGTCTGCACGATGCACGTCGATTGGGAGCGGACGCGCGCCTCGCTCCGGATCGTCGAAAAGAAATAAAGGGCCACACCGCTGATTCCAACCTGAAAAAAGCGCGACTCGGGGCTTCGGTTCCGGGGCCCCGAGGCCACGATTCCCTTGCCCAAGCCCAGCCTGCACCTTGCGGACCGCGCGAGTTCTGTACCCCCGGTGTTTTCGTACTGGATATTCCAGAGGTACCGGTGCCGCGTGGAGGTAATTAGCGAAAGAATTCTCAGTTACTGTGCTGCTACTTGTGAGGCCTCCCGAATTCCCGCAGACTGTGAGTGGTCGCTTCCCTGAAAAAATTGAAGAGTGCGCCTTGGGGCGCGAAAAGCTCTTCCACGCGGGGACTCCAGTAACAACAACTGGCAGGAGAAAACGAAAATGGCCCTCTCGGGATCTTCGTATGCACAAGACTTCGCGAAGCCAAAGAAGCCGCCGCAAAAAAAGAAGAGCGGCATGCTGGACCTGCTGTTGGTCGCGGGACTCGTAGTCGTGGTCCTCTTCCTGGTGGTTCCCAGCCTGCGCAACCGGGTGGCCCGGATCTTTGCCAGCAAACCGTCGCAAACGATTGCTACCCAAGTTACCGTCTGGGCCAGCAAGGACGCCGGGGCCTATTACTGCGACGGGAGCCGGTTCTACGGCCACGGATCGGGAAGCTACATGAAGCAGGGGGACGCGCTGACCGACGGCTACCAGCCGGCCATGGGCCAATATTGCAAGGGGTCGCCAGCAGCTGATTCTAAAGATGTTAACGCGAAAGGGATCGGATCTCCCCGCTAGGGGATAGACTCGCCGCCCCCTGAACCCGGTCGCCTGGCGGCGCTTCCGGCACGTCACCGGCGAGTGACTGGGGGGCCGAAAAAGTAAGCCAAAGTGGTCAAAAAGCCGTTTACCTTCTGTATACCCTGATGGGCCGGTACCCTGGCGTTATATTTGAGTTACGTGTACCGGAATGCTACATTTGCTTCGTTCGTCGTTGCGGCGTGACCCAAACTTGTCGATACTCCGAAGAGAGCTTTTGGACGGCGCAATGTGGATACGCGGGGCATTTCAAGTTGAGGGACTCCGAAGTGGTTCTGCACCCATTTGGCACAGCCATCAGGAGGGCAGACGTAAATGGCACCGGCAATGATAGAGAGTCACTCTTTAAGCCGTAGACGTGGCTTGCGCGGCAGTTCGGAAGCCGGAGCGGCGCATCCGGCTTTGCCGGCGGTTGTGTTGCTGCTTTGCTTCGCATTCTTTATGGCGGCGATTGCCCCACTGGACTTTACCTCGATTTTCCACAAATTTTTCCCGGTTGCAGTGCAAAAGGTTCCTCACAAGGACGCGGTTGTGTGGGCCGACAGCACCGCCGGCGTCTACTACTGCGCGAACAGCATTCTGTTCGGTAAAACCAAGGGCGAATACATGACGCAGGTGAACGCTCTGGGCAACGGCTATCAGCCGGCGCTCGGCACCTACTGCAAAGGCCCGAGGTGGTCGCTTCCTCCCGAGCCTAGGCCGCAGGCCGCTCCTCCGGCGCCCACGCCGGCAGTCACCAACCAGGTGACTCCGTCCGCGGGGCCAACGCCCCCGCCGTCGGGATCTCCCGCGGCAGCGAGTACATTCGAGAATCCGAACTATAAGCCGCAGAGCAGGAATACACCGCCAGTCGGCAGCGTTCCCACCGGCCCCTACATCCCGCATTAGGCGGGTCACTTCACAAATTGCCGGATGGCCCCTCGCTGCGCGGGGTTGAAGCGCGCCAGAACGCACAGGATCGCGCGAAGTTCGTCCCGGTGCAACGCGTGCACCGTGCCGCGCGACGGCACGGTGAAGGCGGCAACGTGGCGAAACACGGGCCTCGTTGTCGCGTGAGTCACGGGGACCGGGACGTCCAGCCGCAGCCCGCTGGGATCGAAATCGATGGAGTCGAAGATCCCCGAACCGGGCAGGCTTTCGTACGCCGCGCCCGCGGCGTGGGCCAATCCGTAGATTTTCCTCTCGTCTGACTGATAACAGAGGAAAAGGTCGCCCGCCCGCACCTGTCGCAGGCGCGCCCAGCTCATCGGGCTGCGGATCCATTCCCGGCCGCCCATGTCGTAGGGACGGCGCAGGCGCGAATGGAAAAACTGGTCGAAGTGCCAGCCGGTGTGCCGGCCAGGACGGCGGGAATTCACTTTGTAGACCCAGGCGCTCATCGTCGTATACCCGCTTGCAGCCCCGTTATGATAGCGGAAAAGGGGGGCGGCGCAACGCGCGTTACACCCGATGATTCTGCTATGCTGGGAAACGTGCGAAAAGCGGCATTCTTCGCCACGTATCTGGCACTGGCGACAGCCCTGGTTTTCCTGGCAAGACCCGGCGACGCCGCCAGATGGCCCGGCGCGCACGACCAGCGGCAGCGCTCCGTGCAGCCGGCTTCGCCGCCCTCGGCCGCGCGACAGCAGGAAACAGCACCGCAAAAGCCCCCGCAGCAGCAACAACCGGCCAAGCAGCCCGCGCAGCAACCTGCGCCAGCCACCCAACCGGCCGGCCGAACGCTCGCCACAGTGGTGCTCGATCCGGCGCAAGGCGGGACCGACGTGGGCGCCCACGGAAAGAACGGCATTCTCGAAAAAAACGTGACCCTGGCTCTGGCGCAGATTGTGCGGACGCGCCTGCTGCTCGATGGGCTAAACGTGGTGATGACGCGGAACAGCGACAAAACCATGTCTTTTGCAGAGCGCGCGGCTATTGCCAACGCGCAGCCCAACGCGATTTTTATCAGCCTCGACGTAGGATCGAGCGGCCAGGTGGGAAGCGCCTACGCGTATTACTACGATTTCGGCCATGTGGCGTTCGCCGCGCCACCGGTGGCGGGAGGGATGTTGAGCTGGGATCTGGCGCAGCGCCCCTGGGAAAAATACAGCCGGCGGCTGGCGCAGCTGTTGCAAGTGGAGTTCGCCGTGCACTTCAAGGAGTCACCGGAACTGCCGATTGGCGCGCCGGTTTACCAACTGAAGGCAATCAACGAGCCGGCCGTCGCCATCGAAATCGAGAACGTCAACGCGGCGAGCCAGGCCACGCTCACCACGCTGGGCGTGCCGCTCGCCACATCGATCTCAAGGGCGGTGCAGTCATTCCGCGCGGTGTTTCAGGCGGAGGTGCACTGATGGGCCGGCGCTGGAAAATCGCTGTTCTGGTGCTGGTGGTGCTGGTGATCGCCGGGGCGATCTACCTGCCGAGGCTGTACCACCGCGCCGTCGGACTCGAGCGCAACCCCACGTCCGAGCAGGCGGAACGCCACGCCATCATAGAGCCACCGGTTTCAACGCCGAGCGACGTGGAGACGAAGGCGCGGATGTTTTGGGCCTCGCCGGCCTCGCCAGGAAAGCTCCAGGAAACCGACGTGGAAATGAAGCTCTCGGCCAACCCCGTCGAGCGCGGCAAACAATTGATCGCCGCGCTGATCGCCAATCCGCCGAGTCCGGAAAGCCGGACGCTGCCGGCCGGAACCAGTCTTGAGGAGTTCTATCTGTTGCCGGGAGGCGTCGCGGTGGCCGATTTTTCGAGCGAACTTTCCACCGAAATGCCGTCGGGCATCCAGAGCGAGCTGCTCGCGGTGGATTCGATCTCCGACACGCTGGCCGCGAATATTCCCAACCTGCGCCGGTTGAAGATCCTGATCGACGGGCACGAGGCGAAAACGCTCGCCGGACATATCGATCTGACCGGCTATTTCCGGCTCCAGGCGCCGCCCAGTGCGCTTTCGGCGGCGAACGGATCCGCCACGCCGCATTGACAGCGCCCAGCGCCACCGGCAAACTGAATCTCAGCTTTCACAGCGCATTTCGAGCGGCGAGGGAGGATCCATGAAAAGGAACGACGGCCGCGCCCCGGACCAGTTGCGACTGGTGCGGCTGACTCCCGACTTTATCCCCACCGCCGAAGGCAGCGTGCTGATCGAGGTCGGCAACACGCGGGTGGTGGCGACGGCGTCGATCGAAGACAGCGTGCCGTTGTTTCTGCGCGGCAGCGGCCGCGGCTGGGTGACCAGCGAATATTCGATGCTGCCGCGCGCCACCGAGCAGCGCACGCCGCGCGAGAGCACGCGCGGACGGCCCTCGGGCCGGACGCTCGAAATCCAGCGGTTGATCGGGCGATCGCTGCGGGCGGTGCTCGATGCCGAGGGGCTTGGGGAACGAACGATCTGGATCGATTGCGACGTGCTGCAGGCCGACGGCGGCACACGCACCGCTTCGATTACCGGCGGCTTCGCGGCGCTGGCGCTGGCCTGCGAACGGCTGGTGGCGGCGGGAATCCTGCGCTCGGTGCCGCTGACCGACTCTGTGGCAGCGACCAGCGTCGGCGTGGTGAACGACACGCTGCTGCTCGACTTGTGCTACGAAGAAGACTCCCGCGCGCAGGTGGACATGAACGTGGTGATGACCGGCGGCGGGCGTTTGGTGGAAATTCAGGCCACCGGCGAGGGCCGCGCGTTCACGCGAGAGGAACTCTCGCGGCTACTCGACATCGCCGGCCGGGGAATCGAGCGGCTGACCGCTCAGCAGCAAGCGCTGCTACAGATGGATTTCCGTGCCAGGGTCCGTTAAAGTTCAGCTCGCAACGTCGAATCCGGGCAAGCTGCGCGAATATCGCAAGCTCGCCGGCCCCGATGCCGGTTTCCGCCTGGAATTACTGCCGGATTTCGCTTCCCTGCCTGTTTTCGAGGAAACCGAGCCCACCTTTGCGGAAAATGCCGCGGGCAAGGCGCTCTATTACAGCCGCTTCACCGATGAGCTGTTGCTGGCCGAGGATTCCGGGCTGGTCGTGCCGGCACTTGGCGGCGCTCCTGGCCCTTTTTCGGCGCGCTATGCCGGCACCGGTGCCAGCGACGCCGATCGCGTGAGGAAACTGCTCGGAGAAATGGAAGCCCGGCCGGCGGGAGAGCGGGTCGCGCGATTCGTCGCCGTCGCCGCGCTTGCCAGGCAAGGCGAGGCGGTCGCGCTGTTCTCGGATTTCGTCGAGGGCGTGCTCACGCGCGAGCCGCGCGGCGAAAACGGGTTCGGCTACGACCCGATCTTCCTTTTCGAGCCGCTCGGCCGCACCTTCGCGCAGTTGAGCCCGGACGAAAAAAACCTCTATAGCCACCGAGCCCGGGCTTTTCGTAAAGTGGTCGCGTTCCTCTGTTCGCGCGAGAGCGCCCTGCTGCTTTAGGCCTTAATTCTTGTTAATGACAAATTGGGCCACCGCCGTGAGCCCAAGGTTTTTTCCAAAGAGAAAGAGTGAAGGATTGTTCCATGTCCGAGGCGTTCGACTCTGGCCGGAGCGAGGCCAGAGAGCCATGAAGGAATGCCGGCTTACCCCGCACGGGACCTCAATCACGGGAAGCCGTTTCCGGGGCGGAGGTCTCAGGACCATGTATGGGAGCAAGGGTTTGGTCCTAGCCGATCTCCGGAGCAGTCGACAAGGCCGGTTAGCCGCGTCCCTGATCTTGTCTCGTGCAGGCGGAGGGACGACGGGAACGAATTGCTGGGTTCGTACGTAAATCAGGAGAGAAGGTAGGAGGGACAATGCTGACCTTCCTGCTGTGGTGCCTGTTGCTAGTGCTGTGTTGGCCGCTGGCCTTGCTCGCGCTGGTTATCTATCCACTACTGTGGCTCTTCCTGCTACCCTTCCGGTTGGTAGGAATCGTTGTCACTGGGGTGTTTGACCTGCTCGCGGCACTGATTCTTCTGCCCGCCCGTATCCTGCGGGGTCCTCGCGCCCTTTAGCGTCAAAAGAGGAATCTTGCGTCGGCCCCGCGTCCGCCAGGCGCGGGGCGCGGTGTCGCTGCGCGGTATTACCCTTCGGAGTGGCGGCCTCCTTGGCTCTTGCGAAGCCGCGAAACACCAGATAAGAAATGGCTCGATCTTTCGGTTAACGTCTGTTTCCTGCCCGCGAAGGGACCCTACGTCAGTATTTCTCCTTGGCCGGTCCCGGATACGGCTGCTTCAGGGCTTTGTTGATAGCGTCTTCGATTCGCGCTTCGCCAAAGACGCCGGAGCTGTCGGTCTCGAGGCGCTCGATCCCGTGGCGACCCACCACGATGAAGGTCGGAATGAACTCCAGGTGGAGTTCCGCACCCAGCTTGAATTGAGGATCGATCGCCTGCACCCAGACCATGTGATGCTTGGCGACATACGTTTTCCACGCCGTTCGGTTGCCGTCGTTGCTGATGCCGACGATTTTCACCCGCCCCTTGTAATGCTTCGCGATGTCCTTGACCATCCGCACGGACTCACGGCACGAAGGACACCCCGTGGCCCAGAAATCCAGCAGCACCACCTTGCCCGCCAGCGAGGCCGTGGTGATTGTGTTGCCCTTGAGCATGACGAGGGAAAAATCCGGCAGATATGGCTCCCAGGCGCGGGAAGGATTGGCGATCATGCGGCGGGCTCGGACGACCGTTGCCGGCCCGGCGCCGGGAAGCGCCACATAGCATTTCAGCTCCGTCTCGCCTTCGGCCACTCGCTCTGCCGCAGCCGAACCACGCCCAGATCGAAATTGGCGTCGATTAGCGAAGGATCGAATTGAAGCGCCTTGCGGAAATCCGCCGCGGCCCTCCGCAGCTTCTTATCCTTCGAACCGTTTGCCATCTGGGAGAGCAGCACTCCGCGTATCAGAAGACCGTTCGCCATCTCCTGCGTGTTACTGCCGGCAACTTTCAACGCGCGGTTGTCTTCGTGCAAGGCGCCGGAAAGGTCGCCCATGCGCCGCCTCACCTCCGCCATCCCCAGGTAACATGCGTAATAGGCGTGATGGGAGATCTTGTCGGCTTTCTGGAAGTCCTTCATCGCCGCGGGCAGGTTGTTCGTCAGCAGCAGCAGTGTGCCCTGCGAATAGAACTTCTCGACGGGCTGGGCGTCATCGGCTTTCTTGTGCCCGCCGCGCGCGAGCGCCGCCGTTGCCAACAGCATCAGCGGTGCCATGCAAAGTGCAATTCGCGGCATCGCTTTGGCCCCCGCAGCGGGGGACGCCGGGATTTTTGTCTGGCGCGGGGACTCTGGTCCGCCGGCGGCGGCATGATCAATGACGGGCGGCCTTCCGGTTTCCATCGGAATTTGCTTTTTCGTTTCTCGGCCGGGCGAAAGCATACGCTTGGCCGCCTCTGGACACAATGGGCTCGCGCCTCTACTACTCCTCGCCACCTGTGCTATAGTGCCGGTCGGGCGGACCATGGCAAAAACAAAGGCAATAACGAAAGCAAAGACGAAGGCGAAGCCGAAAAGCAAGGCTGGGTCAAAGGCCAAGCCAAAGAGCGCGCCGCGGAAGAAACCGGTGGCGGCAGCAGCGGCGGGGCGCGGGACCGATCCCGCCCGCGTACGCAAGATTCTCGCGGGGCTCGACAAGTCTTATCCCGCGGCCACCTGCGCACTACATCATGACAACGCCTTTCAGCTGCTCGTCGCCACAATTCTCTCCGCGCAGTGCACGGACGAGCGCGTGAACAAGGTGACGCCCGACCTTTTTCGCAAATATCCGACACCCAAGGATTTCGCTTACGCCGATCCCAGCGAGCTCGAACAGGACATTCGCTCGACCGGGTTCTATCGCAACAAGGCGAAATCGCTCTTGGGATCGAGCAAGCGGATTGTCGAGGAATTCGGCGGGGAGGTTCCGCGGTCGATGGACGAGATGCTGACGCTGCCCGGCGTGGCGCGCAAGACGGCCAATGTGGTGCTCGGCACCGCCTATGGTATCGCTTCCGGCGTCGTTGTCGACACGCACGTGCAGCGCATCGCGCAGCGGCTCGATCTGTCGAAAAACATGGATCCGAAGAAGATTGAGCAGGACTTGATGGCAGCCGTGCCCAAGGACCGCTGGATCCTCTTTTCGCACCAGGTGATCCTGCACGGGCGGCGCGTCTGCCAGGCGCGCCGGCCGAAATGCACCGAGTGCGTCCTCGAAAAGGTTTGCTACTCGAAGGACAAGACGTACTCCAGCAGCTAGGAGGCGGGATTTCACACCGCCTTGTTTCCCGTACATGCCGACAAGATTGCCGCCCTGAGGAGCTTGTGTGGCAACCGGTCCTCAGAGCCTAAAGGCGCTCGGCTCGCCACACGCTTGCGGCACGGATGAAGCCGTGCCCTTACGAGAAGAATTCGGATCAGGCAAGCGAGAGGCGGTCCCAGGGGCCGACCCATTCGCAGGGGCGGCCACGGGTGCGGTAGGAGACCCGGTCCTGCGCGACGGAGAGGCTGACGTAGGTGTCGACGCCCTTGAAGGTGTCGACGCCGGGCGGTCCGGAGCTGTGCCAGCAGAGCGTGGCGGCCCTGGGCACCAGATTCATCGGGATCTTGCGGCCATCGACTTCCAGATCCTCGTGGCGCACGCCGGATTTGTCGTAGACGAAGTGCGATCTGCGCCACGCCTGCACCATGTCCACATTGACATGGCCGTAGTTGTTGCGAATCAGCCACATGAACGTCCAGAACCGCATGCCGGTGTTGTTCAAGCCGAAATAGGTGGGACGCTGGCTGCCGCTGCCGTGCTGGCGCATGGGATGGGCGGGATCGTAGACGTTGTCCTCGTTGTAGCTGTCGCGGGCCTCGACGTTATTTGTCGAAACGATGTAGCTGGCGCCGCGCTCGCCAATCTGCCCGGGCATGCGAATCGCATAGCGCGCGATGCCGTGCTGATCGGCCGGGATGCTTTCGACGACAAATGCCTGTTGGCCGTCGGAGACCATCCAGTTCACGCCGCGCGTGCATTTTCCAATCACGATCTTGTAGCCCGACTTCTTCCGATATTCGGGCCGGCCGACGGTGAGCAGCTCGACGGCGTGGCGCGCGCTATTGGCAAAAGCAGCGACGTAGAAATCTCCCACCTGCCAATCGAGGCCCGGTCGGCGATAGCCGGAAAAGGGATGGGTGAGCGTGGGGCCCAGAATGCCGAAGCTGCCGCCGGCGTAGCCGCTGACGGAGACGCCGCGCTCGTTTTGCGCATGCTCGCTGCCGATTTCGCCTGCCGAATCGGTCACGGTGTAGCGATGGGCATGTGGATCGCTGGGGCGAACGACGAAGGTGACTAGATATTCCTGCGGGAAAAAGTGCTGATCCTCGGAGCTGACGTGGATGGTTTTGCCGTCGCTGGTGGCCGCGCCGAAAATGATCGCGCCGCTGCAGGAGTGGCAGATATCGTCCTCCGGTGCGAGCTCGGCCGTGTGGGACACGGGCGGCTTGCCCATCAGCCCGAAGTAGCTATTGATCATCAGGATTTTGTGAAAATTGCTGAGCTGATGCGGGAAGGCGGAAGCGGCAAGCTCTTTCGCGGCGCCATCGGCGATGCCGTGCATCAGTTCGAGCGCTTCGGGCACGAGCAGCTCGTAATAGGCGTTCTGGTGGCGGAGATAGTCGGCCATCATTTCCGGCGAGCCCTGAATCGGAATTAGCTCGCGATACCATCCTTCGTAGACCATGCGGATCAGGTCGCCTGCGCGCTCGCCATACTGCTTGCCGATCTGGTGCCAGGAGCCGCGTAGTTCGCCCAGATAGCGAGGGTGCACCGTGTATGCCGGATAGCCGGGGGCCAGATAGTATTTGTGGAGATTCCGGTTGTAACCGGTCCATTCCGGCAGGCTGCTTCCCTGCCTGCCCGGCCGCGCGTTCGCAGGGACGGAAGGCAGCGCCAGTGCCGGGAAGGCTTCGCCGAGAACCAGAGCCGAAGCGCCGGCCGTGGCCGCTAGCTTCATCCACTCCCTGCGGCTGAGCCCCTTGGTGTCGTGCGATTGGTCAGGCTTCATGTCACCTCTCCCTCCGGCGCAGCGAGCGGCGTTAGGTCGTTCCGGCCGAAAAACCCGGCGGCATTCTATAACAAATTGGC
Organism: Acidobacteriota bacterium; assembly: GCA_021832085.1. Classification (GTDB taxonomy): domain Bacteria; phylum Acidobacteriota; class Terriglobia; order Acidiferrales; family UBA7541; genus JAKASX01. The sequence goes on from JAKBLM010000001.1 coordinate 91,801, forward strand.
GGCCTGCTTCCGGGATCATTTGTCCGGGCGGGTTGCGTGAATTTCCAAGGGGCTGCGCTACTGCACCCAAATCTGTTCGGGAGCGGGCTGAATTCCTCCCGCCTTCGCTGTGCCAAGTCCCTATCCGATCGCAAGATAGCCGTGGCGCCGGTACGCCTGTGACCCGGAAATCCAGTTGCCTATCCCAGTGGTAACGAAGCCCGGAGCCGGAAATTCAAGCTATGCTTGATGTCCCGCATCGGAAGCGACGGGCCAAGCCGGCGCTCCCAGTCACCATTCTCCGAAGCCGGCCCGGGAAAGACGCGCTCCGCGAACGATCCCGAGCCGTAAGCAGCGGCGTTAGCGCGCTTGCCTTTTTGGCTTTGGCAACCGCTTTCGCTTTCGCGAAAATTGCCGCCGCGCAGGGCTCGCCGACAAAGGCAACTTCGGCAACCATCCTCGTGTACCACCGTTTTGGCCCCGTGGCGGCCGATTCGATGACGGTTCGCACTTCGGTGTTCGCGGAACAGCTCCGGTTTCTCCATGAACACGGCTACACGGTTGTGCCGCTGCGCGACATCGTGAATTTTGTGGAGGGCCACGGAAGCCTGCCGGCTCGCGCCGTGGCCATCACGGCCGATGACGGCCATCGGACCGTTTTCACAGAAATGAGGCCGCTCGTCGAGCGCTACCGGATTCCCGTGACGCTCTTCATCTATCCATCGGCGATTTCGAACGCCAGATACGCCATGACGTGGGAGCAGCTGAAACAGTTGCAGGCCACCGGCCTGTTTGAGATCGAATCGCACAGCTACTGGCACCCGAATTTTCACGTCGAAAAAAGCCGTCTTTCTGCTGGCGATTATCAGAAGTTCGTCGAAATGCAGCTCCTGAAATCGCGACAGGTGCTCGAGCGCCGGGTCGGCTCGCATGTCGATCTGCTCGCCTGGCCCTTTGGCATCCAGGACGAGGAGCTGATCGCGGCGGCACGCAAAGCAGGCTATGTTGCCGGCTTCACGCTGGAAAGGCGCGTGGCGGCGCCGCCTCAGAACGTGATGGCGATTCCCCGCTTCCTTGTCCGCGATTGCGACGTGGGCAAGGATTTTGAGGCGCTGCTGCCACGGCAACCGGCGCCGAAGGGCTCTCGCGTCTTGCGCAAGTGACTTTGCAATTCGCGGAGATGGGTGAACAAGATGCGCGCATTTCTCTCAATCCGTTCGCCCGGAAGAGGGCCGCTCAGCCGCGTCTTTTGCGCGGCCGGGTTGTGGCTGTCCGTCACGATTCTGTTGGCCCATCCCGGAGCCAGGTATAGCGGGAGGGTAGTGGACGCGGCGAAGAAAACGCCTATTGCCGGGGCCGTTGTCACGTTGGGCGACCGGGTGGTGCGAACCGACCGTGACGGCCGCTTCGAAATCAGCGGGTCTGGCGATGCGATCGGTTTCCGGGCGCATGGCTACGTGAGGAGGTGGGTGCCCGTTGCCGGCCTCGCGGACGGCTCCGGCGACGTGGAATTGGGAGCCTTCCGACCCAAGGGGCTCTACCTTTCCTTTTACGGCGTGGGCAACCGGCAACTGCGGGAATCCGCGCTGCGGCTGATCAAGGAACGCGGGCTGAATGCGATGGTGATCGACGTGAAGGGCGACCGGGGAATGATCCCGTACAAGTCGTCTGTCGCGCTGGCGCGGCAAGCCGGCGCGCAGAAACTCATCACGATTCACGATCCCGCAGCGCTAATCGACCGTTTGCATCGCGATCACCTCTACGTGGTGGCCCGGATCGTCGTCTTCAAGGACAACCTGCTGGCGACGGCGCGGCCCGAACTGGCGGTCAAGCGCATCGACGGCGCAATCTACAGGGACCGGGAACAACTCGCCTGGACCGATCCGTTCAACCGGGAAGTCTGGAACTACAACATTGCGATTGCCGTCGAGGCGGCCCGGCTGGGGTTCGATGAAATCCAGGTCGATTACGTCCGATTCCCGGACGCGAGCGGGCTGGCCTACTCCGCGGCGAACACGATGGCCAACCGCCTCGCGGCGGTTACGGGCTTTCTCGCCGAGGCACGCCGGCAGCTTGCACCCTATAACGTTTTTCTCGCGGCAGACATTTTCGGGTACGTGATGTGGAACCGCGACGACACGCACATCGGGCAAAGGCTCGAAGAACTCGCGCAGGTGGTCGACTACATTTCCCCGATGCTTTATCCCTCTTGCTTCAAATACGGCATCCCCGGTTATCCGAATCCGGTTGCCCACCCGTATCAAATCGTCTACCGTTCCCTGCAAAACGGGCGTGAGCGCACAGGGATTGCTCCGATCCGGTTTCGGCCGTGGCTGCAAGGTTTTCGTGATTATGCCTTCGACCGCAGGCACTACGGGGACGCGGAAATCGGCGCCCAGATCAAGGCCGCGGAAGATTTTGGCACCAATGGCTGGATGCTCTGGAATCCGCGCAACGTCTATTTCACTCGCAACCATGACGCCGGCCCCGGCTCGTGCGGTTCCGGCACGGGCAAGTGACAGCAGGACACACTCCGCACGGGCCGCGGCGCCCCGGCAAGTCCGTTTCGCACCATGAAGCTGCGCGGGCGGCAATTTCGGCGGTTCACGCCGTGGGGCGCCTTCTTTTGCGCCGGGCGGCTCACGTGAACGCAGACAAAACGGCTCCTCTTGCGGTATCTTGCAAAGGCATTTCGGCGCCGCCGAAATGCTAGGACGCGAGCAGGCCCTTCCGACGCAGGATTAACTTTGCGTAAAGCGGCCTCGATACGGGGGAAATAAAATATTGCACGGCAGCTATTTCGAACGCCGCGAGCGATCACGCTATGAGTGAGCCCCCAACCACCCTTTGGAAAGAGTTTCGCGCCGAGTGCCAAGGGGCGAATGAACGCCTGGTTGCCGAGATCGAGGCTGCGGCGCGCGATTTGCGCTCGTTGATACAAAACCTGGGAGAGCAGATCGCTTCCACTCCCACGAACGAAGTCCAGCCGCGAAAGGTCGCAACGCTCGAGCGGCTTTTCGGCGAGATGGAAAGAAATCTCTTCGAAAATCCGGTCGGTAGTTTTGAACGACTGGGAAGCATCCAGAGAAGCTTGTCGGCCATTGAACGGCACCGGCTGGAGCTGGACAACTCCGTGCACCGTCTGCCGTTTTCGACCCTGGTGTCCGGACCGGAGCTTTTGGAGATCGTCGGCGACGAGGCACTCAGGATCGCAGCAAAAGCTGGCAGGCACGAGCGAGCGACGGCTGCGGCAAGTGCCGTATAATCGACAGGCAGTTGTCGTCGGGGCGTAGCGCAGCCTGGTAGCGCGCCTGCCTTGGGTGCCTACCAACCGACTCCAACGGCTCCAACAGCGATTTGCTTTTCTCTGTGTTTTCATCAACTTGGGGAATCTGCTTTTCGCTCAAAGCTAACCCCAACAGCCCAAAAAACATCGCATTCTGCCACACTTTTGGCACAGGGAGTCCGCCTGCTCCGGTTCGCCTGCTATTGAAGCAGGGCTCCTACCCCGTTGTCCGGGCATTCTGGCACAGTAATAAATCTGTCCACCCCGTCATCGCAAAGCCGCGCACCGTCCCAAGTCTCGAAGGCCACAAATACGGCCTCTAGGACCCCGACTCGCTCCAGCTTCACGGCAGCACCAAAAGTAAGTCAGTTATCCGAGCTTGTTCGGATAGTTCTTACGGATCCAATTCTCGACCTCTTTTCGCACGCGTATGGCCATCTTGCCGCAGGCATCGGCTTCTCCTTGTGAGACCAATCCATAATCATCGTAAGAGCCGATGTTGCGCTTCCTGCGCAGCTTATCGAGTGTCGGGATGATCTTCCGTTTCGGGTCTATCGAAAACTCCAGGGCCTCAATCGTACGGTAGTGTTCACTACCTCCTCTGACTACGCGGTATCCCGCTGCACGCAACGCCGCTGTCCCGCACACGCGAATCGCGTCGTATGCCAGCCCCAACTGCACATCAGGGGAAAGCTTCGCTGTGACCGCTTTCTCGTAGTCCGCGAGGCGCCCGTCGGCTAGCGCGAGCAAACGTGCAATTTCTGTCGCGTCGGATTGCAGCCGTTCGAGCCAGCTATTTTTCACCCAACTCTCGAAGGACATTCTCGTCGCCTATAATGAAAAGCTTGTTCCGTGCCAACACGTTCTTCAAGAAATTCTGCCGGAGTTTTGACTGAAATTCTCTGACGGAATAAACCGTGGGGTTGATGTCGCGATTCAGCGTTTTCTGAGCATTGGCCAGCTTCGAAACGATAGTGCTGAAATCGACTCTTCCGACAACCATGAGATCAACGTCGCTGCGTGCTGTCTCACCCGACCGTGCAACGGAGCCGTAAACGAACGCGACATTGATCTTCCTCCGTAGACCTTCGAGCGCGGAATACAGCACGTCGTGCATCCCAATGGTTTTCGTGATCAGGCTCTTGATCTCGGCAAACACCGGGCAATCCTGATTGGCGCCGTAGAGCGTGCGTGCCACCTCAATTTTTCGCGTGACCAAACCGGCATCAACCAATTGCCGGACCTCGCGTTGCACCGACCCAAGGCTTTTGCCTGTAAGTCGAGAGAGTTGCCTCAGATAGAAAGATTCGCCAACGTGACCGTACAAGACCGACAGTACAGCCGCGCGGGTTCGACCAAACAGAGTGTCTGACAATATAGATGCCGTACCCATTTCGGGGTCAAGTGTACCCTTTATGGGTACAGCTTTCAAGCTGTGTTACGAACCTTCCTTATCAGGTTCCGACGGCGCCAGTCCTTGAAACGAGTTGCGATACAGTGCCTCGACTCGCTCGACCTCGTCGCTGGTCAATGCAGCGAACTCGCTCGTCCGGGCGCGCATTGATAGCCGGCCGTTATGCTGGCGCAGGAACTTGTGCAGCAAATCCACCTTTTGTTCCGGCATATCGACGATTTCCTGCACCCCTTTACTGAATTGATCGAAGGCTTCGAGATACGCAACTTCCTGGGGCAGGTCCTGCTCAATCGTCTCCTCGACACAGCGGTACAAGAACTCGGCGTGAGCCGTGGCATCGAAAAAGCGGTAATAGTTGGCCGTGTCATTCAGCACTCGCACATTCCCCGCCGGCGTGGGCCTCCACTCGATCAGGTCAAGTAACGGACGCGAATACGACTCAAGGACCGATTTGTACGCCGCAATATTCCGGTAAATCGCGGCGCTCACAGGGAACACGACACCCGGCGGGTTGTAACCTGCTGCCGCGAGCGTATGGTGAATCAGCCACCGGTGAAGGCGGCCGTTTCCGTCCTCGAAGGGGTGAATGTAGACGAATCCGAATGCCAATGGCGCGGCGATGACCACTGCGTCGACGCCAGTGGTCCGCACCCGCGCGTCATAGGCCACAACACCGTCCATGAGACTCTGAAGGTCTTCGGCTTTTGCACTGATGTGTGCCGGGAGCGGCTCGTGGGTTCTGCGGTCATGGGTTCCAACGAAACCGCCCTCCGTTCGCAGACCCAGATGAGTGAATCTCGAATCGCCGATCACAATCCGTTGCAATCGTTCGAACTCCGCGATGCTCAAGGGTCGGGAGCCGGCTTCGCTGATTGCTTTCCCCCATCTCAGGGCGCGCTGTGGCGACGGCCGCTCTCCTTCGATCCGGAATGATGCCTTGCTGTCGTCCAGCAACAAAAACGCGGCTGCCCGGCTGAGAACGTCTGGATGTACGCTGGCCACGATTTGGCGCGCGCGACGGTCAAGGCCCTTCGCAATTTGCGCTTCGAGTGTTGCTGTCCGCCGAACCAGCGGACAGAATGCCGGAGTGCCTGGCAGATTATCGAGCACCTTGTGCCGGCGGGACGGAATCCCACGAGCAAGACCGAATTGCTGCCCAGGATCGAGGACGGGCACGGCTCGAACCTTACCCGGCGACGGAATGTCAAGCTCCCGTCCGGTCAGCCACTCCCGGAGAAACCAAAGGCGACGCGCGTAGGCGCCCGTCGGCTCCGCACGGACGAGTGCACTGAATTCCTTATCCGGAACGACTTCAAAAAGAGAGGCTAGGACACCCAAGTCTACGCCTTCCCACTTCAACGCAAACTCCAGTTGTCCAGCCAGAGTATCCTTTGGCCTGTGCCGAGGTGTTAGCAAAAGCCAATCGTTCGTCTCCACGCGGTGATGATGCTCGGAGATTCCCGCAAGCCTCGGCGGAAGAGGCACCTTCAAATCGTAATGGTCGATCAGCGCGGCATAGCCTGCCGTGCCCATCCGCTCTGGAACGGCACGCCCATGAAATTCATTCACCCCCCTTGAAAATAAATCACCTTTACGCTTCGGTTGCATTTGCGCTCACCCAGGCCCTGTCAGAAAAAGCTGGTCTTGAAATACGCTCACCGTCTATGAATTATATTCACTAAGGATAACATTTGTGAATTATAATCACCTGCTAAATATTTCGCAAGAAGGACCAAGTGGACCTGGCAAACGCAGTCGCTTGGATTCCCGACTCCAGGACACCGAACGGAATCGCGGACGTGCCTCTCACCCCGCTAGCGGTTGAAGCCTTCAAGGATCAATTGGCAATTGCGGGACCGGGGCCATTCCTGTTCCCAAGTGACCGAAACAAGACCGGGCATCAAGTGGCGCTCAAGACCGTTTGGACCAAAACCCTTCGGCGGGCGAAGATCCCGTTGCGGGTGGCGTGGCCGACGAATGGGTGACGCAGTTGCTTTGTCAGGGCGACTCTCAAGTCTTCAAGCGGTATTCGCAGATGAAATTGCAGATGAAGAGAGAGGCCCTGGAAAAGATCAACCGCCAAGCGAACGAGATGCCGCTCAGTGCCGCTTCGGACGCTCAAATGGTAACCGTGCAGTAACCGATTCCGGCACAGTTACTGATGAATGAACTTCATTCTGGCACAGTTTTGGCACAGTTGAGGGTAAAATTGAGCTGTTGGAGCAACACCGGAACTCGCAAGTGCTTTATACTCAGCGTTCAGTTGTTGTCGGGGCGTAGCGCAGCCTGGTAGCGCGCCTGCCTTGGGCGCAGGAGGTCCGGAGTTCAAATCTCCGCGCCCCGACCACTAACTCCTGAATTTTCAATTCACTGCTGTAGCCGGTCCCTGTGCTGGAGGCGAAACTTGGGTCCATTTGGGTCCAAATACAAGCTTCTCGACGCTTTCGACCGCGCGACGCTGTTCTTCCGGGATCGCGTGCAAATAAATCTCGCGCGTGATCTCCGGCGTGGAGTGGCCGAGGAGCGATTGCATCGTTCCTAGCGGCGTGCCCACGGAGTCCAGCATCGTCGCGTGGCTATGCCTCAGAAGATGCCACGTGACTCCAGAGAGCCCCAGCTTCTTCGCTACGGGCTTCAGGTGCTTGCGCAAGAGATTCCATCGTTCCAGTGGCAAGCCTTCGCCTGCGGCGAATACCAGGGCCTTCGGGTCAACCGTGGCCGGACGGAGCGCGGCAAGAATCGCTGCCGTCTCCGTTCCAATCGGGATGGTTCTTGCGCTGCGCTTCGTTTTCGGCTGATCGAAATGTCCGTCGTATACCGTTTCGCAAACGCGAAGCAACCGGGCATTCAAATCGATATTGCCCCAGCGAAGCGCGAGCAATTCGCCAACCCGCAACCCGGTCAGTACAAGCAGTAATGCGATCGAGCGTGTCGGCTCATCCAAGGCTTCAACGAGTTTCCGCACCTGAACCGGAGTGAGAACCGCACGCTCCGGTCCATACTGCCGTCGCGGGAGCTTTGTTTTTTGAGCCAGGTTATCCGAGATGTGGCCCCATTCCTCGGCTGCACTGAGGATTTTGCTGAGGCCGCACTTGAAGTGGTGAACCGTCTCCCATGACAACCCGCCGCTGAGCTTTCGGCTGAGGAAACTTTGCAATTCCTCTCGGGTCAGATCGCGAAGCTGCCTTTGGCCGAATGCCGGAATGAGATGCACGTCGAGCATGTACTTGTAGTACTTCTGGGTTGCATATTTGAGCGTTGGCAAAACCACGGGCATCCAATCGTCTTTGACGAAATCGCCAAATGTGCGAATGGATTGCGGTCGTGCCTTGCCGCTGTTGACCGGCCATAGCCTCTGAGACAGGACCTGCATTGCCCGGCGGCGCGTCGGAAAGTCAGCGACCGTGCCAATGACCTCGGATCGCCTCAATCTACCGAGCGTGCCGTCGGTCTGAATCACGTCCTCCCACCAGCGTGCCACCCACACTTTCCTACGAATGCCACGCTGGAAAAGCGAGCCTTGCTGGAAACCTCTTCGAGCCATCGCCTCTCCCTTCCTTGGGATCTCGATGGCTCGCCCAGCTTGTTCTGCGTCGCCTCCAAGTGTAGTGCGCATGTCAAGCCGCCTTCCGATTGGCACGCTGCTCTGCCAGCCACGCCAACACCTCTTCTCTGTCGAACCGCCAATATTTTCCGAGGCGGTATCCGGGCAGTTTTTCGAGCGAGCGTTTTCGCAGGCGCCCGTACACCCAGGAGACGGGCACTTGTAATAGCTCGGCGACCTGCTGAACCGTGAGAAGTTCACACTTCGATTGCGTGCTCATGGCGACGACTCCGTATGAGGCGTTTTACAGTGGGAGAGAATTGCTTTGATTTATGCGAGTCTTAAAACTGGTTTCGCGCGCGGATCATGCGGCCTATTTTGCGGGTGATTTCAGCGGGCCTTTGATTGGCTTGTCTTCCCCACTGTGGTTCTCTGATTCTGGGGGTGTGTATGTGGCGAGATACTTCTGAAATTCAGCATCCTTGCGAAACAAGCGTTCGAGCGCCTCGCTGACCACATAGGACGCTGTTGCGTGAATGAATTCGGCGTACCGCGTGAGACGGAACTTCAAACCCTGCGATACGCGAAGTTGGAGGGTTTCATTTTTCGGTTGAGTGGGGGGTGCCTTGAGGATCGCCATGGAAAACCTCCTTTCCCTTTTTCAGGAATTCCATACAGGCTTGCGGTTTAGCACTCGCCGGATGGGATGACGTCTTGCCCCTCTATGTAACTAATAGCCGCCGAGCGAGCGAAATTGCTCAAAGAAAAAGTGCTCACAAAAACCTGAAGATTCTTGGAACGAGGAAGCCAACGATTGGAGTGTTCAGGAAGCGGCACGCACTCTGATGGTCATGCGCCCATTACGCGGCGCATGACGAGAACGGTTTGGGCGGGAGCGACCCCCTGCAATACATTTGGGCGGCTCATCAGCCCAAATAGGGGGGTCGCTCCCGCCCAAACCGGGGGTTCGTGGTCGCGGTCATTTTTCATGCTTCACCGTTCGCATTCTGCTCCGCTGCCTGGGCTTGTGTCAGAAAGTGAGGTGAAAGCTAAGGCTATGGAACGGGGTGAAAGCACCGGACGTTTCAGTTTTCACCCCTTTAGGCGAGGGTGCGAGTGCCTCATTAGTATTATTCGGAGGCGGGTTGACTTCTACGGTGGCCAGTAATCGCCTTGCTGTTTTCTTTGGCGGTCTGGCAGGGGATAATCGGGCTCCGGCTTCATTGACTTGGTCGGCTCGGGGTAGAGTGGCGGATGGCACGCGCCGCTGTTGTGCGCGGCCCAAAACGCAGGAGGGCGAAAGCCATGCTCTGCACAAAGTGCGGAGCCCAGACCAGCGAATCGGACGGCTTCTGCGGCCAATGCGGGGCCAGCTTGACTTCAGGCACAACGCAGCACCCGTCTCTCGCTAAGTGCAAAGCGTGCGGCGGGGATGTCTCTACCGAAGCGAAGGCCTGTACCCACTGTGGACATCCAGTCAAGGTGCGCAATTATCGGAGCGCTGCGATCGGTGCGGTGGTCGTGGTTGCGGTGGTCCTCGGACTGTACCTCATGCGTGGATTTATCACAGGTTTCATGTGGGGCTTCGAGGGACACCCCGGATTGCCCTCCTGTCAGTCATCGGAAGCCCAATCTGGCGCCGAACGGGCGATTGACAACTCCCCGTATGCTAAGGCTTCGGGCATCGCGATTATAGGGTTCAGTGACGAAAAAACGGTCTCGTCTTCCCCAGAAAAAGTCGCGTGCAAGGCCACAGTGGTCTTGAACAACTCAGAAAAAGGCACCATCGACTATAGCTTCGCGAAAGATCCCAGCCTCCCGTTCGGCAAGTATTACATCCGGGCGCTCTTAGAAACCGGGACTTTCCGGCCCTATAAATGAGGTTCGCGAAGCACCATTACACAATTTTCGCATTGTTTGCATGGGCCGGTTGGCCAGGAGCGGGGTTTCCGACAGCGCCGGGAGGGGGCCATGGCAGGCTGCTGTGGCAGGCGATGTACAGGTGACGACGCCGGGCGGAGATGGGCGGCTCCGGTATACGATTTGAAATGGGCTGTGGCGTCTCATGATTAAATTCGGTCTGAGAGTTCTGGCGATCGCGGCCGCGATAATCTTCTGGCCGATTACCCTTGTCTTGCTTTTCCTCGGCCTCATCACCGTTCCGCTCTGGGTACCCGCGAAGATCGGCGTTGCGCTGGGTAAGGTAGCCAGGCGGCAGCGCCTGCAGGATCAAGCCGTTCTTGATGCAGAGCTGCGGGATCGTCAGCTTCACGCCCTTAGGCAATCGCAAGGACCGTTGCCAGGGCAAGGGCCACTGCCGCTCTTTTGCCAAAAGTGCGGTGCCGGGCGCGGTGAAGCGGACAAGTTTTGCCGAGGCTGCGGGGCGAGCCTAGCCCACAACCCCGTGCAGCAGCCAAAGGTCCAACAATCGCGACGGAGGCTTTCGCCTGTCGTCCGCGCATTGCTATGGATCGGCGCAGTCCTCTTAGGCCTGTCCCTGCTGCACGCGATCTTTTCTGCTCCGGAGGGGTCGGGTCCCGAACCGGGAACCGAGCAGGCCACGTCGGTTCCGAAGCAGGATACCGCTGACCAATCCGCATCCGACCAGGGCCAGGCCCAACAGGCTGGAGGCCAGCCGCAGCCCGCGGGCACAGATCAGATCATCAGCGTTGATGCACAAGCCCTGCTCGCTGAATTTCAGTCAGATGAAAAGGCAGCAGCGACGAAGTTTGACAATAGAAAGGTGTCGGTCACGGGTGCCCTCACCGGCGTTTTCGTTCCCCCTCCTGGCGTCATCCTAAAGATGGCGGAGGAGGGCCGCGCTGCCGATGCCTTCGTGACGATGGCCGGACCGCTTGAGTCCTCGCCAGAAGAAGCCCTCCTCTCTCCCGGAATAACCGCCTACTCGGAGAGCGGTTCGTTATTCGGCGGTGATGTCGTGGCTGACCTAACGGTGGGTGAGTCCGTCACCTTGATTTGCACGGTTGAGAACGGTAGCGAGGCACTTTCTGAGGGCACAGGCTACTCTTTGATGCTCGATGACTGCACCCTGGCTCAAGCTGAGGCGCCCGAAGCGGAGCCGCGCGAGATGGGTGGAACAGACCCGGCAGGCCCGACGCCTGGCCGACGGGTGGGGCAATCCTCAGAGATCGAATCGCAGCCAAGAGGGGCTAGCCAAGAAGCCGCCCAACCTCTAACGAGCGGACAGCCAAACCTGGAAGGCTACGCTTCGCCGTCCCAGTCGGCCGGCCAAGCTGTGCCGAGTTCGATCCCAGCTGCAACCTCCGAGGCTCAAACCTCTATGGCGCCCGGCGCACCACAAGCGGAGCCTACTGAGAAATCCACCGAAGCGACTCCTCAGGTTTCCCAGCCTGCAACGGCCGAGATCGCCGCAGGCACCACAGTGGAGGTTCTCACTTCGGACCCAATTGCCAGCGACGTGAATCGCACGGGTGACATTTTGCGGGCCTCGCTTGCGGCCCCAATCGTGGTCGGCGGCCAAATCGTGGTGCCGAAGAGCGCTAGCATCTTCCTCCGGGCGCTTCAGGTTCTCCCCCCTCACCGCTGCTCGGCCCAGTCAAAGTTGCCCGTGCACTCGGAAGCGGCGCAAATTAACAGAATGCAGGAGGTCGAATTCCGTGTTTTGTCCGTCATGCGGTGCCAAGTGCGAGGAAGCGGACAGATTCTGTGGGGCCTGCGGAGTAACGCTATCGTCTGGGGGCATGCCGCAGGTGCCGAAGCGCAAGCCGCGCTGGCTCTCGCGCCCGTTGTCCTGGGGCATTGCAACGGTTGTGGGGTTGCTTGTGGCGTTCGGTCTCGTCGGCCTGCTATCCTCCCGGCGGCGGAACGAAACCGCGCTTGCCCGGGTCCCCTTCATGGGCTGCGCTTCGGATGGTCAAAGCGGGCCAGCGTCGGCACCGACCGGCCCGGACAGGATGTTACCGATAGGCGCAAAAGCCGCCCGAAAACTCGCGTATTACTCGGGCGTCGGTCTGGGTGTCCTGGCTCCGCGCGGCTGGTACTGTTTTGGAACATACAGCTCAAGCGGGAGTGAGTTGTTTGTGGCGCCCCAGCCTATCACGGGGAGTCAGTTGTTTTCGTCCAGATGGGCTGGCCTTGCCGGCCCTGCCGTTGAGGTCGCAGATTGGAGCGGGGACACATCGGGCAGATTTGAGGTGGCCCGCCTCATCGCGCGGGTTTTCCCGGGGGAAAAGGCGTTTGTGCAGGGCGTAGTTGGAGAAGGGGTCGAAGCGCCGAGCGAATTCCCGCATGGCCCGTACCCGACGGACAAATTGATTCGTAAGGGCGACCGCATAGTCGAGTATCAGACTCCTCCCCGTTCCGAGGGGCTCGGTACGATGGGCGAGCTACGGGCGAACAGTCGTCCTATCAGTGGCGTTGCGATTCTGCATGGGGGGCGCCCGACGCATTGATTCTAATGGTGCGGATGCCCCCTGATATGAATGGCCTCGCGACTTATGTCACTCAGCAGATCGAGCAAGATTACGGGGCAGGCCATCCGGAACCGCAGCAGGCTGCTGAGGGGCGACGGGCCCAGGGGCCGCTCGGGGCGTCAACCCCGGCGGAGCGGAGTGTTCCTCCGCAGACTGGTGGAGAGCAGAATGGTCCGCCGCTGCCGGGGGGAGCGCGCAGCAGGGTGACGAATTTCGGTGAAGACCCGCTGATCGGCGAACCGGTGGACAAGTATCAGCCATGCGCTGCGGCGACCGGGTCGCTTCGCGTGCCCGAACAAGTCGATCTGGGAGGGGTCCCGGATATGCTCATCAGCCTCCCGAGCACCGGCTGGAAGTCCTTCTTCTTGTTTTCGAAGAGCGGAATCGACGCCTACGCCATCCGGTACTCCGACGGCGTGTGGAACGTGCTTCTAGTGTTTCAGGACGACTTGGTCAGGCGGGAGCAGTTGGCCAAGTATCTCGATCTTCTCAATGTTCCGAAAGGCCTCATTTACCTCCCGCCGGGTATGTGGTTCGGCAGAAGCGGCCCCTCCAGCGGTGGGACGGCAGATTGGCCGGCAGTCGCAGACTTCAAGTACGCCACCTTCTCGATGGAGTGGGTAACGGAAACGAACCCTGGCCAGCCTTCGGTGCTTGAAGAACGTCTGTATGCGCCGTTGGCTTGTTACTCGTGGACGCATTCCGGTCAAGCACCTACGAGCGAGATCGGCATGATCGCTTTTCCTCCTCCGCTACCGCCAGTGCCACCGGACTCCGTGCTCTACATGGCGGCGATTGACATGAACAAGATCGCCTCCATGAAGAACTGAGGAGATGTTTTGCCGCTTCGCACCCTCTTGTCGATGGACCCAACCCACGCATCCCAGATGAAGGTCGCAACAGGTCATGGCATACGAGCGCGGCGGAACCCCTCCGGCCGGAAGGAGAGGGACCAAAGAGGTTCATGCGGCGATTCCTCTGCGCCGATCGGTACCGGTGTTTGACGGTGCGGAGGGCGGGGCCCTTCTGCTCGTCCGAGGGCTAAACGCTGCGTGGTAAAATTCCCGAAGAATGCTCTGCCCGGGAAGCTACAAACCGATCGGTAGGGTTCCACGTAGGGACAAGACTGTCTGTGAAGTTTGCGGGGAAGAGTGCACGGTTGTGCAGCCGAACCCGAAGGAAGCGCGAGCCGGCGTGCAGGCAAGGTGCGGGCCGCACTCCGCAAAATCTAGGCCACAGGGAGCGGGGACAGGAGACAAGTAGGCTGGTTTATACGGTTAGCTGCCATCTCACGTTTTGATCGTCGATGTGACGCGGAAGCTCCGCTGATCGCCATCAAAAAACTGGCGCGTCCCCTTGTAGCGAAACCTCTTTGAAAGTTTCCCTGTCGTTTTCCATTCGTCATAGCTTTCAATGCGGCCCCGCCGAACGCCGCGCTTGTACCAGTATTCTCCAAGGTCACCGAGCTTCTCGCGGAGAAAGCCGCGCAAATCTGCACCGGTACCTCCTGGGCGCTTCGCGTTGTCGCCCAAGAAGTTCATAATTTCACCGATCGTCTTATTCAAAGCCTCGGAGCGCCCCTGAGCTAGGTCAGCATTTCCCATAGAGAATCCTCCATGCCACGATTGTGCCACATGTGGTACACCGTTTTCGTGCACAATGCAGCACCTCCATCTCCGCAACGAACTGCGGGCCCCGCGGACCGCCGTACCCAGGGCAAGAGGATTCCGGCAATCTTCTATCGCACCGACGAGGGTGGAGAGCCGATACAACGGTGGCTGAGGCGGTTATCGCCAGAGGATCGGAAGCGCATCGGAGAAGACATTAAAACAGTGGAGTTTGGCGGGCCCATCGGAACGCCTCTTTCTGGCTGACGGTTTGCCACAGGCACTCGCGTTAAACGGGGCGAGTGTTGACGAGAGCCTCGGGTGGTAAGATGAATGAGCGAAAGCTGAGGCGAAGACGATGGGCCCGACAGGCAATCTTAAAACCTACGAAGACCGCATCGTTCGGGACAAGGGGATCTGCGGCGGGGAGCCCGTGTTCAAGGGAACCCGCGTGACTCTGCGGACGGTCCTCGCGAGCCTGGCTGACGGCGACTCCGTCGAGGAAATCCTCGCCGATTTCCCGAGCCTCAAGGCCGAAGACGTTCAGGCCGCAATCGCGTTTGCCGCTGCCTCCGCAGAAGAAGACCTGCCAGTCCCTGAGGCACCGCGCATTCGATGAAGATTAAGCTGAACGAAAATCTCCCCCTCCGGCTTGCAGCACTTTGCTCTACGCCACCAGTCTTACTTCGACATCGAGCTTAGGCCCTCGACGAGCGCGAAGTTCCAGTGTCACACCGCAGGCCGTAGCGATTCTCTCGAGCAGTTTGAGCGAGTGGCCCGTGTATTCGGCGTCCTCGATCCGCGCGATGGCCGATTGCGTCGTACCCACGTGCTCGGCGAGCTGGGCCTGCGAAAGTCCTGCCGCTTCTCGCATGGCCAGGACCAACAGGGCCAGGTCTACCTGGCGACCATATCGAGCGTAGGCGCGGCGGTACCGTGCGCTTCGCTTCATGCGGTTGTGAACGTACTCACTGTGTCGATCGCGACTCATAATCCCGCCTCCCTCAAAATCCTCTCCCGCACGCTCTTCGACTCGGGATAGCGATTGCGGTACCTGAGCCAAAGCGAACGCAGCCGCTCGGCACGCCGCAGTTCGCCGGCTGGCGTCTCCTGGCTTTTCTTCTGAAAGCCAGATGTGACGATAATCAGCCTGCCCGGCTGATAGAAGTACAGAACTCGGAAGATGCGATCGAAGTGCTTCACCCGAAGCTCGAATAGGTCACCGGCTAACTTCTTGCTGAATTTTGCCGGCATTTGCGTGCCGAAAAACCGCAACCGGTCGATGAGAACGTCCACCTTGGCCGCCGCGTCGTCGTCGAGCGCCTCAATGAAATCCCGGGCGGGGCGTCGCCCGCCTGGCAGCTCGACATATTCAAGTGAGAATTCGGAGCTCAATCGTCTATCCCAATATAGCACGACTGCTATGGCTCATTCAACCGAGACCGGCGAGGCGAGCGCGTTGCGCCTGCCTGCCGCCTGCCTAGTTGCGCGAGAAAAAACTTGGGTCCATTTGGGTCCAAATACTGCCAAATTCGGTCAAAAACCGTGTACCATGACGTAGAACAAAGCTAGACGAGCCAATGAGATAGGTTATTTGTTGTTGCCTTGGGCGCAGGAGGTCCGGAGTTCAAATCTCCGCGCCCCGACCATCCACTCCCCTGCACCTGCTCCCGACTTTGTCGGGTCCGGTTCCTGACTTCGAAGACGCTCACCGGGCTCCAAAAGGCGGAGATTTCGCCTCCAGTGCTGGTCTCGGCCAAGAACGCCGGGATGCTCAAGGCGCAGCTCGAGCGCTGTCCCTCTGCTATTCCGCTTGATTCCGGCGCAGGTGCGCGAGAACGAGGCGGATGTCGTCGTAGGTGATTTCCGGCGGAAGGGAATCCTTTATCGGGTGGAGGCGGTCGAGGCCCAAACGCGCGGCGGCTTCCTCAATGCGGGCCTGTTTGGCGGGATCGACCCAAGCCGGCTGGAACTCCAGCTTTCCCCGCTCGACCAAATCGGCCACCATTTCAATGACCGTGCCGAGTTGCCGGCCGCGCGCCTGCGCGATTTCGGCAAACGTCCGTCCTTCGGCCAACATCGCCATCGTCTCTTCGGCTGGCTTCGACTTTTTCCCGGCGGGAGGGGCGGCGCGGGCACCTTCGCGAAACTTGCGGAGGGCCTCGAGGATCTCGTCGCCATACAAAGCCACTTTGCGCTCGCCGAAACCGGGGACGTGGAGCAGTTCGGTGGGCGAGGCCGGGCGAATCCGGCATAGCTCTTCAAGCGAAGTGTCGTGCATCACGACGTAGGCGCGGACCTTGCGCCGCTTGGCCGTGGCGCGGCGCCACTCGCGGAAATATTCGCGGAGTTCCGCCGCGTCATCGCGCCGGTCCATCGTGGGCACCTGCGGTGACGGCCGGGGGCGAGGCGCAGCCGGCGCGGGCTGGGGCGTAGGCTTGCGCTTCCTGCGACGGCTGAAGCTTTCCGGCTCGTCGGATTCGAGAAGCCAGGCGGGAGGCGCGGCGCAAGCGTCACAGGCGCCACAGGATTGCCACCTGGGATTTTCGCCGAAATGGGTGCAGATCTGGCGGTGGCGGCACTCGGCTGATTCGGCGTAGCGACGAATATCGAAATAGCGCTGCCAGGCGCGCTGCTTCTCGGCGGGGTCCGCGATCTGCCGGATGAAGTGCCCCAGGATGCCGGCGTCGGCCTTGCGCCACAGCAGCACGCAATCGGCAGGACGGCCGTCGCGGCCGGCGCGGCCCGCTTCCTGGTAATACTGCTCGAGCGATTTCGGCAGTGCGAGATGGATCACGGCGCGGACGGTGGCCTTGTTGATGCCCAGCCCGAAGGCGATCGTGCCGACCAGGACGCGCACTTCGTCTGACATCCAGCGCTCCTGGTGCTCGCGGCGCGTCTCGCTATCCATCCTGCCGTGATAGGCGATCGCGGTGATTCCCTGCTCGCGCAGAAAATCCGCCGTCTCTTCCACGCGGTTGATCGTGGGCGCGTAGACGATCGCGTTGCCTTCGCCCAGTCCGCGCAGTCCTTTCACCAGCAGCGCCTTCTGCGTCCGCGAATCGCATTGGCGCACGCAGTAGCGCAGGTTGGGGCGGTGGAAGCTGGCGATGTACTTGTGCGGATCGCGCAGGCGGAGCTGGTCGATCACGTCGTGGCGGACGCGGCGCGTGGCGCTGGCGGTGAAGGCGGCGATCGGCCGATCGGGGAAAAGGTCGCGCAGGCGGTTCAACTGGCGGTATTCCGGCCGGAATTCGTGGCCCCATTCGGAAATGCAGTGCGCTTCGTCGATGACGAAAAAAGAGGTCGGCACGCGCTGGAGCCATTCGACCGTTTCCGCGCGCGCCAGGCGCTCGGGCGAAAGGTAGAGGAGGCGGAAGCGGCCTTCGGTGGCCGCGCGCATCACCTGCGCCTGCTGCGCGGCGGAGAGCGAACTGTTCAGCACGGCCGAGGGAATCCCCATCTGCGTCAGTTGCGCCACCTGATCCTGCATCAGCGCGATGAGCGGCGAAATGACCACGGCGGTCTTCCCGGCGAGCATCGCCGCGGGCAACTGGTAACAAAGCGATTTGCCGCCGCCGGTGGGCATCACCACACACGTATCGTGGCCGCCCAGCAGGCTGCGAATGATGTTTTCCTGCAAGGGACGGAACGAGCTGTAGCCCCAAAACTGCCGCAGCAGCGCCCGCGGATCCGCTTCGTTGATCACCTGCAAAGTATAGACGCCGGGACGAGAGCGGCGGGAGGGATTTGCCAGCCTGGGCACGCAGTCGTGACCGAGTGCGACGCAAATGGATATCCGGAGGGCTGAGCAGTGATCCGAGGTGGCAGCTGTTTCTGCGGTGCCAGGAAGCGTGGCATTTGACCCCGCTTCCCGGCGCGCGCATGAAACAACCGTGGCGACTACGGCTTGATATTCTGGTTCAGGTGGAAGATGTTCTCGGGATCGTAGCGTTTCTTGATCTGCCGCAGCCGATCGTAGTTCACGCCGTAGGCGGCGGCGACGCGGCCGGTCTCGTCGGCGGTCATGAAGTTCACATAGGCGCCGGCGGAAGCGTAGGGAGCGGCCGCCTGGAAGAATCCGCGCGACCAGCGGATGCACTCGACGTCATGCGCCGGCTCGGCCCAGCGCCCGTGCACGTTCGCAACGAATTTCGCGTCGCGATGCGCGTAGGCGGTAGCGGTCGGCGCCACCGAATTGAAGACCCCGGCGAGCAGACCGACGATGATCTCGCATTGGTCGCTCGGCAGCTTGCCGGCGTGGTCGATCATCACGTCGATCAGGCCGTCGCTGAGCGCGGTGAAGTTGTGCGATTTCCAATAGTTCCGCGCGCCGGGCGTGAGCAACGGATCGAAGGCCTGCTGCCACTGCAGATAGGGCAGGCGGCCGACGTGCTCGCCGAGGATGGTGCCCGCACGGCGCAGTGGCTCGATCCGTTTCTCCCCCTCGGCAAAGTCGCCCGAATAGAAAACCGCGAGCGCGAGGATTTCCTTGCCGTGCACTTCCGCAGGGAGAAATGGGAGCGGCGGGGCCTTGCGCATCACCACCCACGCATTCAGCTCGAGCGGGGCCGTGCCGGCAAATTCCCGGTAGCTTGCCAGCACCTGCTTCGCTTCGCGGAACGGAAAAACGATCAGCCCGGCAAAGATCTGCGGCCCCAAGGGATGCAGCTTGTATTCGTAGCGGGTGACGACGCCGAAATTTCCCCCGCCGCCGCGGATCGCCCAGAACAGGTCGGGATTCTCGTCCCCGCTGAGGCGCAGCGTGTTGCCCTCGGCCGTGACCATCTCGGCGGAGACGAGGTTATCGATCGTCATGCCGTATTGGCGAGTGAGCCAGCCGAAGCCCCCGCCGAGGGTGAGGCCCGAGAGGCCGGTGGTGGAATTGATGCCCAACGGCGTGGCCAGGCCGTGCTCCTGCGTTGCGCGGTCGAACTCGGCCAGCGTGAGGCCCGGCTCGGCTTGCGCCAGCCTTTTGGCGGCATCGACGTGCACCTGCTTCATCGTGGAAAGATCGATCATCAACCCGTTTTCGCAGACGGCGCTGCCAGCGATGTTGTGTCCCGCACCGCGAATGGAGATCTCCATCCCGCGTTCGCGAGCGAATCCGATCGCCTGCGCGACATCAACGGCGCCAGTGCACTGGAC
The DNA here is from genome assembly GCA_021832085.1 of Acidobacteriota bacterium. Taxonomy (GTDB): domain Bacteria; phylum Acidobacteriota; class Terriglobia; order Acidiferrales; family UBA7541; genus JAKASX01. Next base: position 111,233 of record JAKBLM010000001.1, read on the forward strand.
GATGACGGCAGGACGCCGATCAATCATCGCGTTCCATACGCGGCGCGCTTCCTCGTAGCGAGCATCTCCGGGCAGCAGTACGCTGCCCTTCACTTTCCCCCGCAGATCATCCGCTTGGACAGCAACTGAACTTGCCATCGATTCTTCCCCCTCCAGGCGCCACGCTTCCTTAGGCCCTTACGCAACCCTTGAAAACTCCAGCCGCACCTATGGCTTTTGGAGTTTGAGAGTAGTCTGGAAACGATAGCGTTCTGTCTAACAGGCCGGCCCAAGCGCCGGATATCTGCGCATAGTCTAGCGACAAGAGTGGGAACAAAACCCTTTCAAAATCTCTCCGATTATGGAAGAAAGAAGCAAAAGTGGGTTATTTGACGCTTCAGGGATTACGCCGGGGTGGGTCAGATAGCCCAAAGACCGGAGCCAATCGTTCCGGGCATCCCGCATATTCCCTTGATTTATCGCAATTTGGCGATCCGGCATCAAACGTGCTAGTATCGCTTCGTTATGGTTCGTCGCGGCCTCGCTCTGATCTTGATTTTGAATTTGCTGGCACTGGTGCCGCTGCCGCTTTCCGCCTGCGCGGTAGCTTCCGGGCTCGATGGACAGTGCCAATGCTCCATGCCGAGCCGCTGCAACCCAATGGCGTCGAAGAGCCAGTCCGCCAAGAATGGTCCGGCGGTCTCCTGCCGGTGCATCCAAGCCGAAGCTCCTTTCCCCAACGCGGTGCAGAGCGCGGGGCACCCGATCCCGGCGCTTCTTGCCGGGAATTTCGTTGCTCCGGCCGTGGCAAATCCGCCGGTTTCCCGGGCCGCTCTTTCCGAAACGCTCGCCGTTTTGCACCTCGGCCCTCCTGGTGGCCGAGCGGCTCTCTGCGTCTTTCTGATCTAGTTTCTCCCGCCTGATTGCGCCCTCCGGGACGCGTGTGTGCTTTTGCGCGCGTTCGAATCCGAACCCAAAGACGCATTTCTGGAATTGCGGGAGAAAATCTCCATGAAGTCTGGAAGTCAGTTGTACCGCTGGATCTTGCTCGCGTTGCTGATGGCTTTACCGGCCGCGGGCCAAGTGAAGAAAAAGACGCCCACGCCGGCCGCTCCGGCCAAAGCCTCCGTTTCCGCCCAACGCCTGCAGCTCGACGAACTCGTGGCCGAGGCTTTGCGCAGGAATCCGGAGATACGAGCGGCCGAGCTGCGAGTGGAAGCGCTCGATGCGCGCGTACCGGTGGCGAAAGCACTGCCCGATCCCACAGTGAGCGTCGGGTGGATGGGCAAGCCGGTTCCCTTCCTCGTAAACGAGGCCTCGCCGACAAGTTATCGCGGCGTTTCGGCGATGGAAACGTTCCCGTTTCCCGGCAAGCTGAAATTGCGCGGCAAAGTCGCCGATCGCGAGAGCCGGGCAGCGTGGTGGGACTACGAAGCGGCACGGCGACGGGTCATCTCCCACGTGAAGGTCGCCTACTACCAATATGCCTATTTCCACAAAGCGCTCGAGATCACACGGAACAACCGAGTTCTGCTCGAAAAGCTGACCAAGATTGCCGAGGGCCGCTACGAAACCGGCAAAGGGCTCCAACAAGACGTACTGAAGGGTCAACTGGAACTGTCACAACTCCTAGGGCGAATCACCATCTTCGAAGAAGAAGAGCAAACCGCAGCGGCGCGAATCAACACGCTGCTCGACCGCGATCCGCAAGCGCCGCTCGCGCCACCCGCGCCGATCGTACAGGCCAAGCTCGGCTATACGCTACCGCAGCTCTACCGCCTGGCCCAGCACAACGACGCCGGCATCGAAAAAGATCAGCGCTTGATCGAGCGCGACCAGGACGCACTCGCCCTTGCCCACAAATCTTTCGATCCGGACTTCAGCGTCAACTACATGTTTCAGAGAATGCCGGGCGGGCCAAACATGTATGGCGCTTTCGTCGGCGTAAACATCCCCATCTTCTATAAATCGAGGCAGCGCCAGGAAGTCCTCGAAGCGAGCCGGAACCTTGCGAGCGAACGCAGTTCGCGCCAGGACCGGCAAGCAACGGTGAACTACCTGGTGAAGGAGCAATATCTGGCCGCACAGCAGGCCGACAAACTGGCTATGCTCTATTCCCAGGCTATTGTCCCGCAATCCTCGCAAACGCTGGAATCTTCCGAAATGGCTTACCAGACGGGCAAAGCAGATTTTCTGACCATGCTCGACAACTTCATCAACCTGCTCGATTTCCAGGTGCACTACTACCGCGAAATCTCCGATTACCAGATTTCGCTGGTTCGGCTCGAACCGCTGGTCGGTGTCACGCTGGCCAAGTGAAGTGAGGGGACGTCATGAAAGCAACAACGAAAGGGATTTCCTGCTGCGCTGCCCGGCGGCGGAAGGGAGCACTTGCATGAAAAACTACCGAAACGCCTTTTACGCGGTATTGGCTTTCAACCTGGTGGTGGCAGCCGGACTCGGCGCGTGGTGGTGGCGCTCGCGCGACGTCCACGCGCAGGCTTCGACCCAAATGACCATGGTGCCGGCGCAGAAGAACACGGGACAAGCCGCTGGCATGACGAGCGGCCAGCCGGGCGCGACCATGGGGACGCAATCGGCCGCTTCCGCGAATCCGCCACTGGCGCCGCTTCAGCTCTCGCCACAGCGCATGCAGAGCATCGGCGTAACCACTGGCACGGTGGAGCGCAAGGCCGTACACGACGACATCCGCGTCGTCGGAAACGTTGTGGTCGACCAGCGGAAGCAGGCGTACGTGCAGACGCGCTTTTCCGGCTGGATTCAGCAAGTGTTCGCGAACAGCAACTATCAGTATGTGAAGAAGGGCGAACCGCTCTTCACCATTTATAGCCAAGACCTGGTGACCACTGAGCGCGAATACCTGCTGGCGAAGCAAAACGAGAAGTTGCTGGCGGCCAGCACCGTGCCCGGCGTCGCCGCGGGCGCGAAATCTCTCGTGAGCGCGGCGATCGAGCGGCTGCGGCAGTGGAACCTGCCGGGGCGTGAAATCACCAGGCTGGAGCGCACGGGGAAAGTGCGGCAGTACCTGACCATCGATTCTCCGGTCTCCGGCTTCATCACCGAGCGCAACGCGCTGCCGAATATGTACGTGCAGCCGGCCACGCGGCTTTACACGGTAGCCGACTTTTCAACGGTTTGGGTCGACGCGGAAGTTTTCCAGAATGATCTGGGCCGTATCGGCGTTGGCGATCCGGCATCACTTACCGTCGATTCCTATCCCGGCCGGACGTTCTACGGCCGCGTGGATTTCATCTACCCCGACGTCAACATGACCACGCGCACGGCGCGCGCCCGCCTGGTGTTCCGGAATCCCGGGCTGCTGCTGCGGCCAGGCATGTTCGTCAACGTCGACCTGAACATTCCGATGGGTTGGCAAACAGTGGTTCCGGCCACGGCCGTTTTCCAGGCAGGGACACAGCAACTCGCCTTCCTCTATCGGACCGGCGGATACATCCTGCCGCGCAACATCGGCGTCGGCCCGCAGGTCGGCAACCAGTACATCGTGCTCAAGGGACTCGAGCCGGGAGAACGGATCGTCACATCGGCCAATTTCCTGATCGACTCCGAAAGCCAGTTGCAAGCCGCCGTCGGATCGTTCCTGCCGCCGCCACCGCCGCCAGGCGGTGAAGGCGCCGGTGCTTCAGCGGCGCAGGACAAGATCCAGTTCAATAGCATTCCCAGCCCGCCGGCGAAAGGCACCAACACCTTCCAGGTGAAGATCACCGATGCCAAAGGCCAGCCGGTCGCGGACGCCGCAGTGGAGGTGCTCTTCTACCTGCCGGGCATGCCGTCGATGGGCATGTCGGCCATGCGCGCGCAGTTCACGCTGGCGGGCAAGGGCAGTGGCATCTATGAAGGGCAAGGCAAACTTCCCTCCGGCGGGAACTGGCAGGTAACGATCGTGGCACGGGTGGGCGGCAAGGTGATCGCCAGCAAGGAACTGAACGTCAGCGCCAATGGAGGGATCTGAAGTGATTTCCCGATGGATCGATTGGTGCAGCCGTAATCGCTTCCTGGTCTTCACTGGCGTTGCGTTGTTGGTGCTGGGGGGAATCTGGTGCATGAAGAACATCCCGCTCGACGCGCTGCCGGACATTTCCGACGTGCAGGTGATCATCCACACACGCTGGCCCGGGCAGCCACCCGACCTGATCGAGGACCAGGTCACCTACCCGATCGTCACCACGCTGCTCGCCGCGCCGCACGTGAAAGAGGTGCGGGCGCAGACGATGTTTGGCGATTCCTACGTCTACGTGATCTTCAAGGACGGGACCGATCTCTACTGGGCACGCTCGCGCGTGCTCGAATATCTGCAGCAGATCGAGGGACAACTGCCCGCCGGCGTGCATCCGGTGCTCGGGCCGGACGCCACCGGCGCCGGCTGGGTCTACGAATACGTGCTGGTCGATCACACGCACAAGTACAGCCTGGCCGATCTGCGCACGCTGCAGGATTGGTATATCCGCTACTGGCTCGAAACGGTCCCCGGCGTGGCCGAGGTCGCGACCATCGGCGGCTACGTCCGGCAGTTTCAGGTGAATCTCGATCCAAACAAGCTGCTCGCCTTAAACATCCCGCTCTCGCGTGTGATCTCCCGCGTGCGCCAGAGCACCAACGAAGTCGGCGGACGCCTGCTCGAATTCAACGGCGCGGAATACATGGTCCGCGGACTCGGCTACTTCAAATCCCTCAACGACCTGCGCGAAATTCCCGTCGGCGTGCAGAATGGCACGCCGATTCTCGTCGGCGATCTCGGTACGGTGACCTACGGGCCCGACATCCGCCGCGGCGCGGCGGACTGGAACGGCGAGGGACAGACGGTGGCCGGTATCGTCGTGATGCGCTACGGCCAGAACGCCCTGAAGGTGATCAATGGCGTCAAGGCGAAACTGGCCGAGATGAAATCGTCGTTGCCGCCAGGCGTGGAGATCGTTCCGGCCTACGACCGCTCCGGGCTGATCCACAAATCGATCGGCACGCTGCAGCGCGATTTGCTGGAAGAATCGATCATCGTCAGCTTGATCATCATCATTTTCCTGTTCCATTTCCGCTCGGCGCTGATTCCAATCCTCACGCTGCCGATCGCCGTCATCGCTTCGTTCATCCCGATGTATTTCTTCCACGTCACGGCCAACATCATGTCGCTCGGCGGGATTGCGCTGGCCATCGGCGTACTCGTCGACGCCGCGATTGTGATGGTGGAGAACGGCTACCGGTGTCTCTCGGAAGCGCAGGCGGGCAACGGGCCGCCTGCGCTGCGGCTGAAGACGAGCGCGCCGCTCGCGTCGGAAGGACCGGCCGCTACGCTCGACCAGAAGCAGGACGCGGGAGCGAGCCTTGCCGCTCCCGCCACGCCGGAGCGGTCGCCGCTCAGCCGCCGCGCGCGGCAGCGCATTCTGCTCGACGCGGCGAAACAGGTGGGCGCGCCGATCTTCTTCTCGCTGATCATTATCGTCGTTTCGTTCCTGCCGATCTTCCTGCTGCAAGCGCAGGAGGGCCGCTTGTTCCGCCCCCTCGCGTGGACGAAGACGCTGGCGATCAGCTTCTCGTCGCTGCTCTCGGTCACGCTCATTCCCATCCTGATGCTGATCTTCATTCGCGGGCGGCTGAAGCCGGAATCCGCCAACCCCATCTCGCGATTCACGCAATGGCTCTATTTGCCGGTGCTGCGCTTCTGCCTGCGCCATCGGCTGCTCACGCTGCTGGCCGGCCTGGCCCTGGTGGCAGCCGCCCTGCCGCTTGCCGCGCGCATTGGCAGCCAGTTCATGCCGCCGTTCTACGAAGGCTCGGCCCTGTACATGCCCTCGGCCTATCCCGGCATCTCGATCACCCAGGCCTCGGACCTGATGCAGGAGCAGGACCGCATCATTCGCTCGTTCCCAGAGGTTCGAAGCGTCTTCGGCACCGTCGGCCGCTCCAACAGCGCCACCGACAACGCCCCGCTCTCCATGTTCGATACCACGATCATGCTCAAGCCGCGCGACGAGTGGCCGAAGGGCGTGACTTACAACAAGCTGATCGGGCAGATGGACGCCAAGCTGCAATTCCCGGGCATTACCAACACCTGGACCGCCCCGATCCAGAGCCGGCTGGACATGGAGTTGACCGGCATCAAGACGCCTGTCGGCATGAAAATTCAGGCGCCGAACTTGGCCGAGATCCAGCAGGTGGGGCAACAGGTGCAGCACCTGCTTTCCGGGCTGTCCGGCGTGCGCTCGATCTTTGCCGAGCCGGTGGAGCAGGGCTTCTACATCAACATTCACGTCAACCGCGCGGTCGCTGCACAATACGGCCTGACGGTCGCCAACGTGCAGCGGGTGATCACGTCGGGCATCGGGGGCCAGGACATTGCGACAAACGTGGAGGGCCGGGAACGCTATCCGATCGATGTTCGCTACAACCGCGATTTCCGCGACGACCTCCCGGCGCTCGAACGCGTGCTGATTCCCACGCCCACCGGCGCGCAGATTCCAATTTCGGAAGTGGCCAGCATCAGCTTTTCGCGCGGCCCGTCGATGATCCGCGACGAAGACGCCCAGCTCACCGGCTACGTGTTCGTCGATCTGAAGACAGGCAATTACGGTGGCTTCGTCCATCGCGCCGACCAGGTGCTGCAAAGCAAGCTGCAGCTGCCCAAAGGCGCTTCCTATCATTGGTCCGGCGAATACAAATTCGAAACGCGGGCCAGGAAGCGGCTCGAGCTGATCCTCCCGATCGTCTTCTTCGTCATCTTCGTGCTGCTCTACATGACGTTCAATTCCGCCGCCGAGGCCGCCATCCTAATTTTGCCGATCGTCTTTGCCCTCACCGGTGGGCTGCTGCTGCAGTGGTTCCTCGGCTACGAATTCAGCGTCGCGGTCTGGGTCGGTTACATCGCGCTGTTCGGCATCGCCGTGGAAACCGGGGTGATCATGGTCGTCTATCTTCACGAGGCCCTCGACTGCCGTCTTGCCGCCGGCACCCCACTCGTCCAGCAGGATATTGAAGCGGCAACGATTGCGGGCGCTGTCCAGCGCCTGCGGCCCAAACTGATGACGGCCTTCGTCGTCATCTTCAGCCTCGGGCCGATTCTGTGGGAAACCGGCGTCGGCTCCGACGTGATGAAGCCGATCGCCACGCCGATGGTCGGCGGCATGGTGACCTCGACGATCGGAGTCCTGCTGCTCGTTCCGGTGCTCTTCTCGCTGCTGAAGGAGCGGCAGTTGCGGCGCGGCACGCTTGTGCCGTCGCGCGAGGAAAAAGAAGACTGAGCCTGGGGCAGCTTGTCGAAGCCAGGGCGAAAAATGACGGGCTGAAGCCAGCCCCTACACGAACCGTTTTCGGACTCCGCCAGATCGCGCGAAAAGTGAAGGCTGTGGTAGACTGCTCGCCATATTTTGAGTCGACTTTCGTGACCTGGGGGAAGGGCCATGCGAGCGAAGTCTATCCTTCTGGCCGCGGCAGCGATGCTGGCACTCGCGGGCATCGCGTACGCTTCTTACCGTGTTTCGGCGCCCAAGCGGCCCCTGATCTGCCAGATTTGCGGCCGCGATGTTCCGAAGCAAACCGAGTTTCGCATCGAGACCACGAAGGGAACGGTGACGGCCTGTTGCCCGCGTTGCGCCATGCACTACATGCTTGACCACCCCGGCCAGATTCGCCGCGCCCGCGCCACCGATTTCGGCACGGGCCGGCTGATCGATGCCCGGTCAGCCTACTATGACGAGGGTGGCGACGTGGAGTATTGCACTCGGCACGATCCCGCGATGGTGCGCGGGCCGAACGACGGGGTGCGCGTGCGCGTTTACGACCGCTGCCTGCCGGTGCTGGTCGCGTTTGCCACCAAAGCTGAAGCGGAAGCCTACCGGCAAAAGCACGGCGGCCGCGTGCTCACGTACGAGCAGGCGCTCGCGAGCGTTCGCGAACACTAAGGCAAGTGGTGCCCCTCGCCAAAGCCGCGGCTGGCCGAGCCGGCAATAGATGGCGGACTGAAAGCGCAGCAACGCTGCCGCCCTATGGAATGGCGCCACACAGGCGCAAGCTGAGGATGGCGAACTGAAGACTCGCCGCTACACAAGCGCTATCCCAATCCGCGCCGGCAGATGGGAAGCGACGCTAGCGCGGGTCCTGCTGCGTCACCACCGGCTTGGCCATCAGGCCTGCGTTCCGATGCCGCGTCTCAAGAAACGCGAGCAGGTCTGCCAGTTCCTGTGGCTTCAGGATCGCGGCGAAAGCGGGCATATTGCCGCGGCCGTTCATGATTCGCAGCTTCATCTCCCGCTCGGTCATGAAGTCGGCCACGTAGCTCAAGTTCGGACCGCGATGGCCGCCATAGCCGTCGATATTGTGGCAGTACTCGCAGCCCTTCTGGTGAAACAGGATCGCGCCCTCATAGGCCGGGCCGCTGGTGACGCGGACCACCTCGGCCGGAAGCGGCTTGGCCGAGAAGTCCGGCGACCAGGGAGACTTCACGCCCAGGTGCCATAAGGTGCCGATCATGATCAGGGTCGCGAGCACGAAGGCCACCGCCCAGGGCCGGCGCAGGGGGCTCCGTTCGCCCTTGTTGTTGATGAAGGGCAGGCAAAGGAACAGGATGCCCAGGACCACCGGAATCGACAGAATGGCCAGGGATTCCAGCGAAGGCGGCATCAGCGCGAAGAGCGCAAAATACCAGAGGAAATACCAATCCGGTCGCGGCACCGCGTGCAGCAAGCTGGGGTTTGGCGGATTGCCGAGGGCCGGCGGTCCCACAAACCAGGCCAGCGCAAACACCACCACGATCATCGCGAAACCGAAGACAACGTCGCGCCAGGCGGCATCGGGCCAGAACGGCCGGCCTTCGCGCTCGAGCATCTCGTGGTATTCGGCGCGGTAAGTCAGCGGGTTCACCGGGTGCCCCGAGCGCGGCGGTTCCGAGATGCCGTTGCGGAGCACCAGGTAGAGGTGAAGCCCGATAAGCAAGAAGATCAGGCCGGGAATAATGAAGACGTGTAGCGCATAAAAGCGTGTGAGCGTGGCACCGCCCACCGTATCGCCGGCTAATATGAAATGAGCCACGTACTTGCCGATGAAAGGTGTGCGCCCAGCCTGCTCGGCCGCGACCATCACGCCCCAGACGCCGTTCTGATCCCACCGGAGCAACTGGCCGGTAAAGGCCATGCCGAGCACCAACGGCATCAGCAGCGCGCCGGTCAGCCAATTCACTTCCCGGGGATATTTGTAGGAACCGGTGAGGAAGACGCGGATGGTGTGCAGGCCGATCAAGATGATCATCGCCGAAGCGCCGAAATAGTGAAGGCCGCGAACAACGTGGCCAAAGGCGGCCTCGTTGGTGATGAAATTCAGGCTATCGTAGGCCTGCCCGCTGGACGGGACATAGGTGGTTGCCAGAATGATTCCGGTGAAGACCTGGAGAAAAAAGGCGAAGAGCGTGGCGCTGCCAAAGACGTAAAGCCATTTGGCCCCGGGAGGGACCTTATGCAAGGCAGCCTGCTTCATCTGCCCGATCAGTCCCGTGCGGTCCTCAAACGCGTCAATCAGATTCTTCAGCAACGACTTCATCTGGCGAACCCCCGAGCCGGGCCGAGTCTTTAGCGGCCCCGCTCCTCCACTCGCAAGCTTGCCGGCATTCGCGGCGGCTGCGGATAATCGAAGCTTTGTCTTTCGGCTTCCTAAAACGTGAACGGTGTGATCGGGACCGGGCTGGTCAGAATCTCAACTTGTCCCTTGCGTATCCGCGCCGGATAACGAGGGAGCGGCAGTGGCGGCGGACCGGCGGCAACGTCGCCATTCGCGTAGTACACGCCGCCATGGCAGGGACACAGGAACAGCTCGGCGCTTTGCAGCCAGCGGACCGGACAGCCCAGATGGGTGCAGTTCACCGCAAACGCGGTGAACTCGGTTTCGCTTTCCCGCCGCAGCCAGGCTGCCGTTTCAGACGTTACCCCCGCCCAGGGCAGCGGTGTGGCGTCGGTAAACGATACCGCAACGGTCTTCCCCACTTCGAATTTCTCGACCGGGCCCACGCGTCTCCAGATGCGCGGGGTTTTCTTGATCAATGGAGAAAACAGGAATCCGAGCAAGGGAAACCCGGCCAGCACAACCGCCAGCCCCCCTAGTGTTGCCGAAAGACCGGCGAGGAACCGTCGGCGATCGGCCATTTTCTTGTCGGCTGCCGATTCCGGCAAATAGAGTTTTTCCTCAGGCGGCATGGCACATCTCCCGAATCCAACCTCCCAACCCAAGGACGAAGATTACGAGTCCTACAGCGGAAACCGCCCACATTGTCGATATCCCCCAAAACAACAAGACCGTGCCCATGGCCATGATCGACGGCCAATAGGTGGGCCGAGGCACATGTTCCATGCGCGGCTCGGTCCATTCGTCATCCGAGGGCGTTACTTCCTGCGGCTGGAGAATGTTGTCTTCTTCAGACATGAAACTTTCACCTTTCCGCGAGCTTGGGGACCACCGGAACGGGCTCGTTACCCTTCCCCTTTCCCGGCTGCTCGTCCGGTTCCCCATGACTGAACCAGACCCCGAGAATGCTCATATTTGCAATCACATAAACAAAGCTACCGGGCACCCACATGATGATCCCGCCGATCTCCTGGTCGAGATGCGGCGTGATCCCCCACTGGTTCCGGATCGTCGAAAGCCAGCCGAAGGGATCCGCCGGATGGAGATAGGCGGAATAGAAGCCGGCCGGCGCAAAGGTGATCACGATACCGAGAATCGCGTTCACCGCCATTCCCGCGAACAGGTAAACGACCGACGCCATCGGCGAGAGCCGGCTTTCCTTGAGGGGGGAAAGCGCCGGCCACCAGAAAATCGTGTAAAGGACCAGGAACGACAGGTGCTCGATGATGTGCACCGTGTCATTCTGGATCGTCAGATCGTAAAAGTGCGGGATATGCCAGAAAATCAAGTCGGCCGAGGCCATCCCCCACGCCAGCGCCGGTTTCCGCAGCCGGAGTTCGAGCCGCCGCATCCAGTCGATTCGCAGCAGTCGTTCGAAGAATTCCCGCGGCAGACCGAGCAGCATCAATGGCGGCACGATCAACATCAGGAACAGGTGCTGCACCATGTGCGCGCTGAACAGGTAATGGTCGGAAAGCGCATCGAGGGGAGAAACCAGCGCCAGCAGCAACAGCACCACGCCGGAAACGTAGGCAGTCAGCTGCCACCATTCGCGCTTGTCTTCGCGCGTCAGCACGAAATACCCCACCAGCAGGCCGATGCAGCCGACGATGACCGACGGCTCCAGGTCCCAGCCGTGGAGCAGTACATCTCCCCAGGTCATAGAAACACCCACAAATAGACCACCGTGAAGATCACCACCCAGACGACGTCAACGAAGTGCCAGTAGTAGGAGGCCACTTCCACGGCGGTTTCGTGCTTGGCCAGGAAATCCTTGCTCATCCCCAGGCCGAGCATGATCAGCAGCACCACCAGCCCCAGGAAGACGTGCAGCCCATGGAAGCCGGTCAGCGTGAAGAACGAGGTGCCGAAGATGTTGCGGCTGATGGTGATGTCGGACCGGTAGAGATGCAGATATTCCATCCCCTGCCCGACCAGGAACGTGGCGCCGAGCAGGATCGTCGCCACCAGCCAAAAGCGCAAACCGGCGAAATTCTTTTTCCGCAGGCTCTTGATTCCCAGCTCCATCGTGCCGCTGCTGGCAAACAGGCAAACCGAAAAGATGCCGGTCTTCAACGGATCGAGAACATGGGCCGCGATAGGTTCGCTGCCGGTGGTGGCGCGGAAGTAGACGTAGGCGAGGATGAGCAGCCCGAAGAATGTCCCTTCGGACAGGATGAAGAGCACCATCGCGAGTTTGTATCGGTTCATCAGCGGCCCTTTACGCGTTCCCGTGCAGCCAGTCGGGATCATCCGGATGAACCAGATCCCACAACGGCCGGCGGCTGCGCACCGGAGGTACCTTTTCGAAATTCTCCGGCGGCGGCGGCGAACTGGTGGCCCATTCGAGCGACCAGGCGCCCCACGGATTGTCGGAGGCCCGCTCGCCATGCTTGAGGCTCACCCAGATGTTCACGATCAGCACGAGAATGGCGATCCCCAGGATGAAGGCGCCGATCGACGAGATCAGATTGAGAATGCCCCAGTACGGCAGGTTGGGATAGGTCCAGGCGCGGCGCGGCATCCCCAGAATGCCCAGGGCGTGCTGGACCATGAACGTCGTATTGAAGCCGATCACGGTCAGCCAGAAATTCCACTTGCCGAGCCGCTCAGAGAGCATCCGGCCGGTGAATTTCGGGAACCAGTAATACAAGCCGGCGAAGACGGCGAAGGCCGTTCCGCCGAACAGCACGTAGTGGAGGTGGGCGACGATGTAATAGGTGTCGTGCACCTGCCAGTCGATCGGGAAAACCGCCAGCGTCACACCGCTCAAGCCGCCGATGGTGAAGAAGATCAGGAAGCCGATCGCGTAAAGCATCGAGGTGGTGAAGCGAATCGAACCGCCCCACATCGTCGCGATCCAGTTGAAGATCTTCACGCCCGTCGGAATCGCGATCAGCATGCTGCCGGCGGCAAACGCCACGTCCCAGGGACGCCCCAGGCCGACGGCGAACATGTGGTGCGCCCAGACGGCGAAGCTGAGGATGCCGATCGCCACCGTCGAGGCGGCGATGTAGCCGTAGCCGAAAATCGCCTTGCGCGAGAAGACCGGAATTACTTCCGAGATGATGCCGAAAGCCGGCAGCGCCAGAATGTACACCTCGGGATGGCCGAACGCCCAGAAGAAGTGCTGCCAGAGGATTGCCGAGCCGCCCGTGGCCGCCATGGCAAAGAAATTCCCGCCCAGCTTCCGGTCGATCAGCAGCATTACCAGGTCGACGTTGAGGGCCGGGAGGGCCATCACGATCAGGATCGAGGTCACCAGCGTCATCCAGACGAAGAGCGGCAGCCGGCGAATCGTCATGCCTTTGACGCGCAGCGTCAGGATAGTGACGATCAGGTTGATTCCCGCGGCCACCGATCCGATGCCCAACACCAGCAGGCTGAGCGCCCAGTAGTCGATCCCGGGCGAGGTCGAAAACGGCTTTTCGCTGAGGGGCGCGTAGCTGAACCAGCCGACATTGGGCGCCCCGCCGGCGAAGAAACTGAAGTAGAGCATCAGGCCGCCGAAAAACAGGAGCCAGTAACTGAACGCGTTCAGCCGCGGAAAGGCGACGTCGCGGGCGCCGATCATCAGCGGAACGAGGTAGTTCGCTAGCCCAATCAAAACCGGCATGCCGAAGAGAAAAACCATCGTCGTGCCGTGCATGGTGAAAATCTGATCGTAGGCGCCGGGCGAGAGGAAATGCTCCTCGGGAAAAGCCAGCTGGGCGCGCATCAACAGCGCTTCCACGCCGCCGCATAGGAAAAAGAAAAAGGCCGTGGTCATATAAAGAATGCCGATTTGCTTGTGGTCGACCGAGGCGACCCAGCTCATCATCCGTTCCCGCGGGTGGGGAATGGCATGGGGCAGTGAAGTGACCGGAATATCACTCATCGTAGCGTCTCCAGATACGCCACAAGATCGTTTACCTGCTGGTTGGTCAGCCGCAAGTTCGGCATCTGCGTTCCCGGCTTGAACTTCTGCGGGTCCTTGAGCCATGCGGCCAGATTCTTCGGCGTGTTCATCAGCCGGCCGGCGCCCAACGTCTCACGAGTTGCGATGTGGGTCAGGTTCGGACCGGCGTCGGGCGTCGGCCCCAGGCCCTCGATCGTGTGGCAGCTGATGCAAGGCAGCGACTTGAACAGCTTCAGACCCGCCAGCGCGGGACCCGACGTCGGCTGCGGCGGGATCGTCTCCTGCTCTTTCAGCCATGCGTCAAACTGCGCCGGCTCCTGGGCAATCGCCCGGATTCGCATCCAGGCATGCTCAGCGCCGCAAAATTGCGCGCAGGTGCCGAGGTAGGTCCCCGGCTTGTCCACGTCGATCCACAACTTGTTCGGGTGGCCCGGAATCAGATCGATCTTTGGTCCCAGCTCCGGCACCCACCAGTCGTGGATCACGTCGGCGCTCTTGAACTCCACCAGCGTCGGCACGCCCACCGGAAAATGTACGTCGTTCGCCGTCACCACTCCGCTTTTCAGGTAATGGACTTCCCACCACCATTGATGCCCGATGATCAGCATGTCGGGGGAATGCCCACGGGTCGGCGGGTCTGATACCGCCATCGTGTGCAGCGTGGCAACGAAGAAGTAGCAGACCAGAGCCAGCGGCAACAGCGTCCAGATCCATTCGAGCCGCGTGTTACCGAAAATCTGCCGAGGCTCTCCCTCGCCCTTCTTCCTGTAGCGGATGATCGCGTAAGTCACCAGGCCGGTGACGGTCAGCAGGATCACTCCCATCCAGCACAATACGACGATGAAAAGGTGGGAGATGGCCTGCTCTTGAGGAGACGCAGCAATAAATGGTGTGTTGATCGGCATCTTTAATCTTGCGTTTTTTCGCGCTGGAGGCCGCCCAGAGACCAACTGAGAAATGCAAATGAGTGAAACGAACGCGGTAGGAGGGCCCAAACTTCTCAAAAACTTGGCCGAACAGCGAGTACGTCGCCGAGCATTTCCAGCGCGGACTCCCCCACGTACGCCGGAGATTGTACCACACGCATTCCCGTAGCGAGGCCGCGCCACGGAAATTCCCGGATTCATCACGACGAGACGAACTACGAGTCGCAGACCACGCCTGTTTCCATCGGCTTTGCGGGACGAGGTGAAACCGGACATTTCTACTTTGCGCTGGCATTTCCCGGCGTCCCGGCCGTGCGCTTTTCCCCAATTTTCCGTTGACCAATATACTTCACTACGGTATATTGCCGGCATGTTTGGCCGCGACCTCAAGAAAGGCAGCGCCGAACTGCTCGTCCTGTCCCTGCTCGAAGAGCGTCCTCGCCACAGCTACGAAATCGGCAAATTGATCGAGAGTCGCTCCCGCGGCCGCATCGCCTTTCGCATCGGCTCGCTCTATCCCATCCTCTGCCGCCTGGAAGATCGCGGCCTGATCCAGGGCCGCTGGGTGGAAAAGGCGGGCGAGCGCCGCCGGCGTTTCTATCGGCTGACGCCCGAGGGCAGAAAATTCCTCGCCAGACAGCGTAATTTGTGGGAGCAGTTCGTCGCCGCGGTAAATCAAGTCGCGAGGCCACGCCATGCCTGATTGGCGTTCCTACGTGCGGGAGCATTTGCACCTGCCGGACGCCCGCCCCGAACGTGAAGCGGACATTGTCGAGGAGATCGCGCGCCAACTCGAAGATGCCTACGAAGAAGCGCGGCGCCAGGGCCTGAGCGAAGCGGAAGCCGAAGTCTCCGCCGTGACCCACGTCGCCGATTGGCAGAAGCTCTCAGACGAACTGCGGCTTTCGCGCACAAGCAAACCGCTTGCGCTCGATCGGCTGATCGAGCAAAGCAGGGATCGCAGCAATTTGCCCGGGCGCATGGGCCAATTCTTTTATGGCGTCTGGTTCGACGTCCTTTTCGCGTGGCGGCTGCTCGCGAAAAATCGCGGCTTCGCGATTGCCGCGATTCTGACGATGGCCATCGGCATCGGCGCGAACACCGCTGTTTTCAGCATCATCGACAGCGCGCTCTTCTTCCCTCTTCCCTACCCGCAGGCCAGCCGAATCATCTTCGCCACCACTGTCCGCGGGGATGGCCATCCTTTTGTGTCGAAGAGTGTCTTTGCTTCGTGGAAAAACCGAAACCGGTCGCTTGCGTCCATTGCCGCGTATAGCGACATTTTCAAAACCACGCTCACCGGCGCCGGCGTACCGGACCGGCTGCCTCTTGCCAGCGTGAGTTCGGGCTTCTTTTCCGTGCTTGGCGTTGGACCGATGCTTGGCCGCGCATTTCTTCCCTCGGAATTGCAACCAGGCGGGCCAGCCGCCGTAATTCTTTCCTATCCGCTCTGGCGCAGCCGGTTCGACGCGAGCCCGAAGGCGGTCGGCAAGACGATCTATCTGAACGACAAGCCGTTCACCGTCGTTGGCGTGATGGCGCCGGGATTCGAATTTCCCGGCACGGTGAATCCTGCTGTGCTCGTTCCCTTACAACCTTCGGACGGCCCCCTTTTCGCTCAGCGGTTCGGGGTGGTCGACGTGCTGGGCCGGCTAAAACCTGGCGTGGGCGTGGCGTCAGTGCAGGCCGATTTGGAAACGATTCTGCAGCAGGATGCCGAGCGAGCTCCCGCCCTTCTGCAACGGCTCCCCAAAACCAGCCGGACGATTGTCATGCCGCTGCGTGAGCGATTGGTGGGAAAGACGCGGTCGGCGCTGCTGGTGCTGTGGGGCGCGGTGGGATTTCTGTTGTTGATTGCCTGTGTGAACGTGGCAAATCTGGCACTGGCGCGTGCACTCGCTCGCGAAAAGGAGATTGCGGTCCGCGTGGCTCTGGGCGCGGAGCGGAGGCGCGTGATGCGGCAGCTTTTGACGGAAAGCGTGCTCGTGGCGACGCTGGGCGGCATGGCGGGCATCGCGATCGCCTGCGCGGTCGTGTGGGTGGTGCGACATTTCGGACCCGCCGAGCTTCCTCGGCTGCACAACGCGACGATTGATTTTCCCGTGCTGCTGTTTACGCTTGGAGTTTCCGTGCTGGCCGGCATTCTGGCCGGGTTGGCTCCGGCGCGAGCGGCGTGGCGATTGCCTGCCGCGGAAGGGTTGAAAGAAGGCGCGCGCTCGAGTACCGGGCGCGGCCATCGCCGACTGCGCAGCGCGCTGATGGTTGCCGAGATCGCGATGGCGCTGATGCTGGCGATTGGCGCGGGCCTGCTGGTTGGCAGCTTTTTGAAAATCACAGGGCTTGATCTCGGGCTCGACCCGCACAACGTTCTCACCGCCGAGCTAGCTTTGCCCCTCGCCAGATACGCGACGCCGGCCGAGCAGCTCGCGTTCGCGCAGTCGCTGCTCAAGCGCATAAGGAGCTTGCCGGGGGTGGTCGCGACCGCGGGAGCAAACGATGTCCCGATGGCACACTTCAACGAGGCGATGAGTGTGAAAATCCAGGGCATGCCGACTCCAAGCGGTCCACGCGGCAACGGCGTAGGACTCGAGGCTGTAACGCCCGGTTTCTTCCGTACCATGCGAATTCCATTTCTCGCCGGGCGCGATTTCAACGTCGGCGATTCCGCATCAACTGCGCCCGTCGCCATCGTGAATCAAGCATTCGTCCGCCACTTCCTGCCGAATCGAGATCCTATAGGCGAGCGAATCGGGAGAGGCTCCCGACCGATGCGGATCGTGGGGGTCGTGGCCAACGTTCGCCAGCAGGGCCTGTTGAACGCGCCTTTTCCGACCCTATACAACCCCTACGCGCAGCAGCCCACGGCTTTCGTTTCGCTCTTGATTCGCGCGAGCGGCAATCCGGAAGGGATTGCACCGGCGCTGCGCGCGCAGGTTGAGCAGTTGGACGACGAATTGCCGGTTTTCGGCGTGGCAACGATGGATCAGCGGCTGGCCAAAATGGAAGCTGAGCGGCGATTCGAAATGATCGTGCTGACGGCGTTCGCGATTGTCGCGCTGCTGCTGGCAGCTCTGGGTGTTTACGGCGTGATTTCCTATTCGGTCAGCGAGCGCACGCACGAAATCGGGATTCGGATGGCGCTTGGCGCGAAGAAAGGCACGGTGATGCGGATAGTCATGGGAAAGACGCTTGTGCTCGCGTTCCTCGGCGTGGCGACCGGCGTCGGCGGTGCGCTGGCGCTCACGCGCTACTTGCAGAGCCTACTCTTCCAGATTCGCCCCGATGATCCGCTGACGTTCGCCCTCGCCGCCGCACTGCTGCTCGCCACTGCGCTGCTGGCCGGGTTCCTGCCCGCGCGCCGCGCCACGGCAATCGCTCCGATCACCGCTCTTCGCTATGAGTGACCTGGCCCGAGGGCTGCCCGGCGGGTGAAGCGGCGGCCCAGCGTTTCTGCATGCGCGTCTGCATGCGCACGAGCTGGTCGCTCAACTTGCCCCGCGCCTCGCCGCGGATGATGCCGCGAATAAAAAAGGCGAAAAATCCCTTCAGGCTATCCGAGCGCGTGCGGTTCAGATAGATCAGGTAAAACGACGGTTTGCCATTTTCGGGAGGCGCGGCCACCATGAGCGTCACGCCCAGCGATCCGTCGGAGTAATGGTCGGCGTAGATCTGCTTCGACGCCTCCCAGATCCAATCGCTGTCGCCCATCTTCACGCGATCGATCAGCACTTGCGTCACCGAGATGACCGGCTTCAGGCCGTTGCCGTATTCTTCCTTCGACCAATAGAGAAAGCTTTCGATTTTCGGATCGCACTTTGGGAAAGAGTTCAAGCAGTCCGCCAATTGCGGCGCGAACTTGCTCAGATAGGTCGACTCCTTGAGCAATTTGCCCGATGCGAGGGACAAGCTCTCCGGCGGGTTCTTGTCGGCGTAATCGGCCAGTCCCGCGTTGCCGGATTGCAGATAGTCCTGAACGCGCTGCAAAAGCACCTGGCGGAGCAGCCGGTTGGCCAAAATGTACGGTTTCGGGTCTGACCACGAGATGTCCTTCTGGAATCTCTCGATGTCTTTCGCCGAGAGCTTCAGGTTGCAGTTGCCGACCTGGCACCCCTGCAGATCCGCGAGACTCTTCTTGTCGAGATGGAGGCCGGCGAGATTGGCGAGCGTAGGCGGCGTGCTGAACTTGGCGACTTCGGGAACGGACTGGCCCTGCTTGAAACGAACGATGTCCGTGAACTCCTTGAGGAAAAAATCGGTTGGCACGGCAATCCGGATTGCCCCGGCCAAGGCGACTTCGTCACCCGCTGCCGTCTCCATTGTTTTTGCAACGGGCTGGCCTTCGGCCAGATCCTCGAGATTCCCGTTGCTGAAACCGGCATATTGCTTCAGGAAATCCCCCAGTGACGCGGGCACCGACTGGGCGCGTAGCGAGAAAGCAACAGCCGCAAGCAGAGCTGGCAGGAGAACCCAGGGGATTATCCGTTGAGGCCACCGCCAAAGACTCGCTTCGCGCCTCCCCCTTTTATCCGGCACGCCAGTGCCCGAGCAGGGCCCGCATTCGTCCGCTCGCTTGCCGGAGATCGGCAAAAACTCGCTCGATTCTTCCCTCGATCGGATCCCAAACCAGGTGTTCACGTTCTTTCTCTTGCCTTTCCCCCGGCCTTCGCTCGCCGCTGGAGCGGCAACACTCGGCCAAGATGCGGCACGCGTTTTGGCCAAGGCCCGTGGCGCCCTCTTTCGAGTCGCTGCCACTCCAACGGATAAGGAAACCCAGTTGCGATTTTACGTTTAGCGAATGAATCCCGCTAACCCGAGTGCGCCACGAGTCCTTTCGCCAGGGGAAGAGATCGATCGAAGGGTCGCGGGCCTCGCGTGTGGGCTCTTTTCGTTCACTTCGGCACCCTGCCGCCCTGAAGGGTCGGCGCTGCAGAAACCTGCGCGGAAGAGCGGGCAGCCCAGCGCGATTCCATCTGCTTCCGAACGCGCTGCAGGCGGTCTATCATCGCGTCGTTGACACCGCCTTGGACGAAGCTTCGCACCAGCGAGGCTGTTACGCCGCCGAGCACGTCTGACCGGCTGCGGTTGAGGTAGACGAAATAGAACGCCGGCTTGTTCTGTTCCCCGTTTGCCGCCACCAGTAATGTGATGCCGAGCGAGCATTCCATGTAGTGGTTGGCGTAGAGCTGCTTGGAAGCCTCCCAGGTCCAGCCGCCCGCGCTGGTGCCTTCGTGAACGATCATCACCTGGGTCACCGAAATCACCGGCTGAAGTCCTCGGCGGAACTTCTCCTTCGACCAGTAGAGAAAACTCTTCACTTCCGGGTCGCACTGCGGAAAACGGTCGAGGCATTTGGTCAGCTGAGGCGCATGCCGGCTCAGAAAGGGCAACTGGCCAAGCAACTGGCGAAAGCCGGACACCAGGCTCACCGGCGAACCCTTGTCGTCGTAGGCCGCCAGCCCGGCATCTCCCGATTGCAGATAGTTTTGCACGCGCGCGAGGAGGAATTCGCGAAACAGGCGGTTGACCGATTCCTTCGAACCGCGCTCTGACCCGCGCATCCCGTCGCGAATGCGCGTGATCGCCTCGGCGGGAAGCTTCAGTCCGCAATCGCCGGGCCGGCAATTGTGCAGCGATTCGACGTCTTCTGGCTGGAGCGACAGGCCGTCGAGATCGGCCAGCACGGGCGGCGTGCTGAATTTGCCGATCTCCGGCGCCGGCTTCACTTGTTCCTTCTTGTACCAAACGATGTCCTCGGACTCGGAGAGAAAAAATTCGCGCGGGACGTGGATGCGGATCGCGCCCACGCCGGCCACTTCCTTGCTCGACTGCGTTTCGAGTATTTTGGCGACGGGCTTCCCGGCGGCTAGTTCGCGCAGCTCGGCTTCGCTGAAATGAGCGTTGGCCTTGAGAAATTCCCTCAGCTCCGGCGGAATCCCTTGCGCCTGAATCGCCGCTCCGCACCCCAGCAGGAAGGCCATTCCAAGGAGAAAGCCCCGGCAGGCCTGCGACCACGCCCATCGGCCACTACGGTCGCTTTCACAACGATTCCCAAGTGGTTCTTTCCTGCCGCGCATCCCCGACCCCTGGAAACAGCTTCGCAGCCTTCAGTTGGCAACGGATCGGGCAATTTGCGGGCCGCATATCGAGGGATACAACTCTCTCCCAGTCAACAACTTGTCACTCACGTCGTGACCCTGGTCCCGCTTCCCATGGGGCATTTGCCGCATGCCAGGGGGCGAGCCAGCCCAATCCCGATTCGGACGGGCCAGAATGGCCGGCAGGTCCCGCTCCGGCCCTCCCTAACCCCATAGAATGCCGAGCCTTGCGCTCCGCCACGGGACGGGGCCTGGCGCGGCGTTGGCGTCCGTCGTGCTGGCAAAGCAAGGCATGGACAGCACTCCGGCTGCGTCCGCTTCCCGAACCATGGCCGCCAAGCCGGCCGAGCCGCCCGGCCTGACGACGCGCGAGGCCCAGCAACTGCTCGAGCGCTACGGGCCAAACGATCCAACGTTGCGCAAGACCCGGTCGCTGCTCTCGGAAGCGCTGGCGCTTTTTTCCAATCCGCTGGTGCTGATCCTGCTGGTGGCGAGCGGGGTGGCTGCGGCGGTCGGCGAGGTGGTCAATGCCACGATCATCGCGACGATCGTCGTGCTGAGCGCCGCGATCAATTTCCTCCAGACCTACCGCTCTCGCCGCGCGATCGACCGGCTGCGGGAGCAGGTGGCGCTCACAGCCACGGTGCTGCGCGACGCGCAGTGGGTCGAGTTGCCGCGACGCGAGATCGTTCCCGGCGACGTGTTTCGCGTCAGGGGCGGCGACCTGGTGCCTGCCGACGCGAGGCTGGTGGAAGCGCACTTTCTGAATGTGCAGCAGGCGGCGCTGACGGGCGAATCGCTGCCGGTGGAGAAAAGCGTCACGACCGCCGAAGAGCACTACACGCCAGAATCGGCCGGAGCGATCTTCCTGGGCACGTCGGTGGTGAGCGGCACCGCGACCGCGGTGGTGACGGCCACAGGGCGCACCACGGTTTTCGGCGGCATCGCCGCGCGGCTTGCCGGGCGACCGACCGAAACCGCGTTCGAGCGCGGCCTGCGCGGGTTCGGCCTGCTGATCATGCGCGTGGTGGTGCTGCTGGTGCTGGTGGTGTTTCTCGCCTCGGCGGTACTGCATCGTGGCTGGCTCGATTCCCTGCTGTTCGCCCTGGCGCTCGCCGTCGGCCTGACGCCCGAGTTCCTGCCCATGATCACAACGGTGACGCTGGGCCAGGCGGCGATTCACCTCTCGCGCCGGCGGGTGGTGGTGAAGCACCTCTCGGCGATTCAGAATCTCGGGAGCATTGACGTGCTCTGCTCGGACAAGACCGGCACGCTCACCAGCGCCGAAATGCGCCTCGATGAATCGCTCGACCCGTTTGGCCGGCCCGCCGAAGCGCCTTTCCTTTACGGCTACGTCAACAGCCGGCACGAAACCGGCATCGAGAGCCCGCTGGACCAGGCGATTTTGCGCCGCCCCGCGCCCGAGGCCGGCGCGTTCCAGAAATTGGCCGAAATCCCTTTCGATTTCGAGCGCCGAAGAATTTCGATCGTCGTCGCCCGCGAGAGGAAACGCCTGCTCATTACCAAGGGCGCACCGGAAAGCGTGCTGCGGCTCTGCTCCCACTTGCTTGTCGAGGGCGGCGAACTGGCGCTCGACGAGCCGGCGCGGGCGCGCTGCGCCGAAATCTACCGCCAAAGGAGCGCACAGGGGCTCCGCATTCTCGCTGTCGCCTACCGGAACGTTCCCGAGCAACCCTCCTATTCGCCCGATGACGAAACCGGGCTGACGCTGGCCGGCTTCCTCACTTTCCTCGATCCGCCGCTCGAAGATGTCGCCGAAACGCTCGCCAATCTGCGGCGCGATGGGGTGCGGCTGATGGTGCTCACCGGCGACAACGAGCGCGTGACGCGCCACGTCTGCTCGCAGGTGGGGCTCGACACCGAGCAGATTCTGCTCGGCGCGGAAATCGATCGCGTCACCGACCCCGCGCTTGGGGCCCTGGCCGAGCAGAACGACGTTTTCGCGCGCGTGACGCCAGCGCAGAAGACGCGCATCCTGCTGGCCCTGCGGCGGCGCGGCCACGTGGTGGGCTTCCTGGGCGACGGAATCAACGACGCCCCTTCGCTCCAGGCGGCCGACGTCGGCATCTCGGTTTCCGAGGCGACCGAAGCCGCCAAGGAGGCCGCCGACGTGATTCTGCTCGAGCGGAGCCTGGCCGTGCTCCACGACGGCATCCAGGAGGGCCGGCGCGCTTTCGGCAATGTGCTGAAGTACCTGCTGATGGGCACCAGCTCGAATTTTGGCAACATGCTGAGCATGGCCGCCGCTTCGATCCTGCTGCCCTTCCTGCCGATGCTTCCCGGCCAGATCCTGCTGAACAATTTCCTCTACGATCTGGCCCAGATCACCATCCCGAGCGACAACGTCGATCCCTCGTTCGTGCGCAAGCCGCGACGCTGGGACGTGGCGCTGGTGCGGAATTTCATGGTGGGCATCGGGCCGGTGAGCTCGGTTTTCGATTTTCTGACGTTCGGAGCGCTGCTCTACTGGCTTGGCAGCTCGGAGGCGCAGTTTCACACCGGCTGGTTCGTCGAATCGCTGGCGACGCAGACGCTTGTGCTCTTCGTCATCCGGACGGCGGGGAATCCGCTGCGCAGCCGGCCGAGTCTTCCGCTAGTGGCGACGGTGCTGGCGATCGTCGCGGTCGGACTGCTGCTGCCGGTTTCGCCTGTGGCAACGACGCTCGGGTTCACCCGCCTCGCGCCGGCCTACTACGGATTCCTGGTAGCCGTCACCGCCGCTTACCTGCTCTCGGTCGATATCGCCAAGCGCTTTCTGCTGCGCGGCTATCTCCGCTGAGTTTCCAAAGCGCGGGCAATTCCGCCGTCTCCGCTTGCCTTTCTACAGGCCCATTTTCGCCACGTAGGCGATCGTCATGCCCCACGCCACCACGAGCACGATGCGCCGGGCCAGCACGGGGTTCAGCCCCCGCATCCAGGTGGCGGCCACGATCGCCCCAAGGATTGCCCCGGCGGCCATCACTCCCGCAATGAACCAATCAATCCGGTGGCCGGCGATGAAAACCACGACCGCGGTGGCATTGACGGCGCTGGCGCAAAACGCGCGGACGCCGTTCATCGAGTGAATGTTGGAGCTGAGCGTGAGCGAAAAAAGCGCCAGCATCAGCACGCCCATCGCGGCGCCGAAATAGCCGCCATACATCGCGATGGGCAGCTGACCCACCAGGGCCAGCATCTCCAGCCGTCCGGGCGAGATCGCCAGGCGCTCGGCCATCTTCCGCACGCGCCCGCTCGCGGTGAATAGCCCGGCGGCGAAGAGCAGCAGGATCGGGATCAGGCGGCCAAAAATGTGCTCAGGCGTATGAAGCAGCAGCCAGGCGCCCAGGAATCCGCCGATGACGCTGATGGCCAACAGCAGCCACACGGTGCGGCGCCGGGTGGTGATCTCCTTCCGGTAAACCCAGCCGCCAGTGGCCGCGCTCGGCCAGAGGCCCAGCGAATTGGTGGCGTTGGCAACGATCGGCGGCACCCCGACGAAAAGCAGCGTCGGAAACGACACCAGCGTTCCGCCGCCGGCGATGGCGTTCATCACTCCCGCGACCAGAGATGCAACAAAGACCAGGAAAAGGTAAAGTAGATTTGTATGCATTCCCAATCCGGCGCGGCTGGTGCCCACCGCGCTCCCGAAAATACGATTCCGGCGCGCGGCGATGCGGTGGCAGGCGTGGTGACGAAAGTCATTTGCCACGCCGCCGGGCGGTTCTAGGCTGTGGGCGGAGGATCACACACATGGCCTACGTCATTGCAGAACCGTGTATCGGAACGAAAGACACGGCGTGCGTGGACGTCTGCCCCGTCGATTGCATTCATCCCCGCAAAGACGAGGCAGGCTTCGCCGGCGCCACTCAACTGTACATCAATCCGGAGGAATGCATCGACTGCGGTGCATGCGTCCCCGTCTGCCCCGTGGCGGCAATCTTCGCCCAGGAGGAACTACCCGAAGAATGGCGGCATTTCGCCACAACCAATGCCGACTGGTTCCAGAATGCGGGTTCGACCGTACCGGACGCGACCTAAAGAGGAAAGGCAATGGCAATAACCGGCGAGCACAACTCAAAAGTTCCCCGGCCGGCGGAAATCGATCTGCCAGACGAACTCCTGCGAAAATACAACCGGCCCGGCCCGCGCTATACGAGCTATCCGCCGGCGCCTGCCTGGAGCGACGGTTTCACCCGCGACGATCTGGAACAGGCGTTTGCGCAGGCGGAAGGCGCGAATAGCGACGTTTCGCTCTACATCCACCTGCCGTTTTGCGAAAGCCTGTGCCTGTTTTGCGCCTGCAACGTGGTGATTCGAAAGGATCACAGCGCCGCGGGGGGATATCTGAGCACGCTGCGCCGGGAAATCCGCTCGCTGACCTCATTCATCTCACGCGACCGTCCTGTCGTCCAGCTCCACTGGGGCGGCGGCACGCCCACCTATCTCGATCCGGGGCAGATGGAAGACCTTTTCGCCGATCTCTCGCTCGCCTTCCGCTTCGCCGACGACGCCGAACTCGGCGTCGAGATCGACCCGCGGGTGACCACCCCGGAGCATCTCGCCGTGCTGCGCCGGCTGGGCTTCAACCGGCTGAGCCTGGGCATCCAGGATTTCCAGCCAAAAGTGCAGGAAACCGTCCATCGGGTGCAGCCCTACGAGATGACCCGCGACATCATCCGCGAAGCGCGGAGGCTCGGCTTTCCCAGCCTCAACGTGGACCTGATCTGCGGCTTGCCCTACCAGACCGCCGAAACGTTCAGCGATACGGTCGAGCGCATCGTCGAACTCGCGCCCGACCGGATCGCCCTCTTCAGCTATGCGCATGTGCCCTGGCTGAAAAAGCAGCAAGGGAGCTTTGCCACTTTCCTGCCGCCGGACCACGAAAAGTTCCGCATTTTCCGGACCGCGCTCAGCCGGTTTCTCGCGGCGGGATATATGTATATCGGCATGGATCATTTCGCCCGCCCGGAGGACGAGCTGGCCCATGCGCAACGCAATCGGACGCTTCACCGCAACTTCCAAGGTTACTCAACTCGCGGCGGCGCCGATCTCTACGGGCTCGGCATGAGTGCCATCGGACGCGTCGGCACGGCTTACGCCCAGAATTTTCGGGATTTGCCGCGCTACGAGGAAGCTGTCGCACAGAACGGCTACGCCACCATGCGCGGCTACCGGCTCACCGAAGACGACAAGGTGCGCGGAACGGTGATCAGCCGGCTGCTCTGCCATGCGGTGGTGAAAAAGGCCGAGATCGGCCAGGAATTCGGGATCGATTTCGACCGCTATTTCGCTCCCGAGCTCGACGGGCTGAAGGACCTCGAACAGGACGCCCTGGTACGCACCAGCGCCGAGGAGATCGCCATCACCGATCGCGGCCGCGTCTTCATGCGCAACGTGGCGATGGTCTTCGATAGCTACCTGCCCAAGCTCTCCGGCGATCGCCCTCGCTTCTCGCAGACGTTATAGGCGGCCTGACAGCGCAAGGACAAAGCCCCGGCGACCAAAGCCGCGTCGATATTCCAGCGGGGTTGGGCGATCCGGTTGGTCGTCTCTACGGGGGCTACGCGGGTTTCGCGCTTCCTGGCGCGTCCCGGATCTTTTGCTTCGCTCAAGATGACGGGGTGTGCCTCTGGCGGCAGCCGAGGCTCAAAGCGACGGTTCTTCGTCAAGTTCCAGCAGGTAGCCGCTCTTGCCGACGTTCAAGCAGCGGGTCGAGCCGATCTGGTCCGTTTTCCCGGCGCATTCATGGATGTGGCCACAGAAAAGGTAGTCGGGCTGCCGGCGTTCCACCCATTCCCGTAAAACGCGGCTGCCGGTGTGCCGCCCTGGGGCGACTTCGTCGAGCACCGAATTTGCCGGCGGGAAATGGACCACGAGAAAGAGCGGCGACGGCAGGTCGTCGAAAGCGGAAAGTGCCTCGCCGATCTCCTCTTCCGAATATTCGCCAGGGGTGTCGAAGGGAGTGGGGTTGCTGTAGCCAAGCCCGGCCCAGTGTCCCTTGCCAATCTGGGTGATCTGACGGTGGAAATCGACCAGGCCATAGCGACCGCAGAATTCGTGGTTCTGCTGCTCGGTTTCGTGATTGCCGGGCAGGACCCATACGCGGCGGCCGAGTGGGGCCAGCATCGTGCCGATGCGTTCGAGCCCACGGCCAAAGACCGAGAGATCGCCGGCGGCAATATAGAGATCGGCAGGCTGGGCGATCAGGCGCTCGAGCGCCCTCGTATCGCCGTGAATGTCGCTAAAGATGAGGATTTTCATGGCGTTCAGCTGCTCCCCTAGATACGGCTCCTGACTCTTTGGCTTCAGCACCCTTGCCACACAGATCGCACCGTGCCCAGCCGACAGGACGGGGCGCTGGTGAAGCTCGGAACTCCTGACGCCCCGGTCTCTCATTGTAGCGGCTTGGCGGGCGGCTGCCTTGCGTTCGCAATCGTTTGCAGAGAGAGGGCAGTGCGGTGCCGCTCGTGAGTTTGAAGACCCGGGATTTCACACGAACTTGCGGTTGAAACCACAGCGCTTGAGCAGGCTTCGGCTCGGCCCCGCCGGCCGGTGAGGGGGAAATCGGTTCTGGCGGCCAAGGCGCCGCGTTCCAACCCGCTTTCGCGAGTGAGGGAGAAAGATGTGTGTATTGATTACACATGGCTTGAAGGCGGCTTCATTAATCCGCCAAACTGCCGAGGTCTAAAAGATGAGCGGAAGCCCTGATTGGCACAAGGATTGCTTGACCAATGGCAACTTGGCCCGGGCTGCACGACAACACGCCTGAAAGCAACCCGGTAGTTTCAAGAAAACGACATCTACTGAGAAGTGGGAGGAAAAGTGAATTCCTCGCTCCCATCCGTCTAGCGGGGGAAGCAGCCAGGAGGCGGGGACGCGCACTGTGAGGAAGGCTTGGGACGAACCGAACGTCGCAGAAACAAAGCGCTTACCGGACTCGCCGGCAACCACGGGTGCGCCCGGAGGTTCCCCGTGGCCCCGGCGCGGCGCGGGAGACGCAATTCTGCAACCGTGTTCACCCTTCCAGCATCCAATCAGTCGCTAAAGAGTCCCTCCTTAGGACCCTTCTGCAGAAACCTGAGGAAGGAGGAGACGAAGATGCTTGTGGCCAAAAAGACGCGTAGCTCCCGGAAACCGGATTTCACGAAGCTACTCAAATCGAAACGACAAGAACTGCTCGGCCAACTGCAGGAATGGCGCGAAGGCGTTCGTGTGGAGCGCGTCACCGAAGACGAAGTGGGCCAGGCGAGCTGGGCGCAGATGGAACATTTGGCGTTTGCCACCCTTGAGCAGGGACAAAAGACCCTGGCCGAGGTGGAAGCAGCCTTGAACCGGGTGGATCGCGGCACCTACGGGGTTTGCGAGAGCTGCGAGGGACCCATTCCCGAAGCGCGACTCCGCGCATTGCCTTGGGCCCGTTACTGCCTCAAGTGCGCTGAACGGATTCGAAGAAACTAACCCTCCAGAGAAACTCTGCCTACCTGTTTCTCCCCCATACCCTCAATCGAGGGTATGGGTGTGTGCGGATGAGTGCGCGGCGGATGTGAAGCGTGACACTGAGGGCATTGCTTCCGCGCCGCCTGAAGGGCGCTCTTCACAAGACTCGGCGCTTGCCACAGCGGACGAGGGATTCGGGTCAGTGCGCTTCGGCGCGCAGGAATTCGTAGCGGTCGATGGCGGCGGCAAGCTGGTAGTCCGCGTCCGTGCGGGCGCGCGAACGTAGAATGCGGCCAAGGCAGCGGACCCGAACCGGGCCGGCAAGGGTGACATCGTGCGGGAGCGTCATGACGATCTCGACCAGCGAGCCCGATTCGATGGGTTTGGGCAAGAGGAAGGAAACACCACGGGAACTGACGTCCTTCGAGACGCACAATGCTTCGCCCGCATTCTGGCCGTCGGTCCAGCGAACCGAAAGCGGCAATTGCATGCGAAAGCGGCGAGCTGATCGACGTTCTGCGGCTGGCAAGTGCGGTCACCTCCTCTGTGAGCGCCAGACTAGCAGGGAGCCGGGTGGGCTTCAATAGGCGGATAGTCGGGGTTGCCGCAAGTACCGAAGACCCAGGACCTATTCGCCCTCGTTCCGGCTTGCCTCCCGATAGGTTTCGAGCACGTCGTCGAGCGTCAGCACCCCTTCGAGCTTGCCGGGATCGACGCGGCTGACAACCGGAACCAGCGGGCGACCTTGGGCCATGCCGATGGCAACATCGAGCGGCTGGTCGGGGTGGACCGTGGGCAGCCAGTCGGCGGTGAGGACATCGGCAAGCTTGCGGCCCTGGCCGTCCCCCTCGGCAAAGCGGTCGAGCTGGCCTCGATCGACCGTCATCCACCGGCCGGAGGGGAAACGCACCAGCAGCATCCTGGCATTGGCGGAATTGGCCATCGCCATGGCCTCGGCCACCAGGCTCTCCGAACGCACAATGGGAAAGGAGGGCTCCACCATGGCGTGCTCGACGCGGAGCACTTGATGCTCGCGCTGTTCCTCGATCGAAGGAAGCTCGACGCCTTCCTGGCGCGCGAACAGATCGAAGAGCGGCACCTTCTGATAGCGGCGCGAGATCAAGTAGGCGATCGTGTTGGAGATAAGCACGGGGACGATAATCGAATAGTTGCCGCTCACCTCGATCACGATCATGACCGAGGTGATCGGCACACGCAGAAAGCCCGCAAAGAGCGTCCCGATGCCCACCAGCGCAAAGGAGCTAATCGATCCCGTGAGGTGATGGAGAAGCAGATGCTCGACGCCGCCCACTGCGCCGCCCAGCATCGCCCCGATGAACATGGCCGGGGCAAACATGCCGCCGGGCGTCCCGCTGACGAAGGCGACACCGGTAGTGAAAATCTTCAAGCCGCCCAGCGCACCTAGCGTGTCCCAGCTATATTGGCCGTGGAGGGCCAAGCTAATGTAGGTGTAGCCGGCGCCCATCACCTGGGGATATACCAGGCCGATGAGGCCGATCATCAGGCCGGCAGCAGCCGGCTGAACGTAGAACGTCCACGGGGGCAGGCGGCGCATGCGCGGCCGGACGTAGGCAAGGAATTTCAGGAAGACGAGCGAAGCGAAGCCGCCGAAAACTCCGAGTACGGCGTAGCCGATCAGTTCGACCGGACGGAACCTGTGGTAGGGAGGAACCTGAAGGATCGCCTGGCTGCCGAAGAAGTGGCGCAGCACGATTACGCTCATCACGGCGGCCAGCACCAGGCCGCCCAGGCCGCCGGCACTCCAGGTGCCAATGACCTCCTCGATGACGAACAGGACGGCGGAGATTGGAGCGTTGAAGGCAGCGGCTAGGCCTGCTGCGGCGCCGACCGGGGCGAGCAGCCTCGTTTTTTCCTTGGAGAGGCGCAGTCGACGGCCCAGGGCCGAAGCGATGCCGGCCCCCATCTGCAAGGCGGGATCTTCCGGACCGAGCGAGAAACCGCTGCCGATGGCCAGCGCGCAGGTGACGAACTTGCCGATGACGGTGCGGAAGGGCACGTAGCCGTCGTAGATATAGACCGCAGCCTTGGTCTGGTTGACGCCGCTGCCCCGGACTTGGGGGAACACCCAGATGACGAGCAGGGAGACGAAAATGCCGGCAATCGTCGGTACGAGCAGCGTCGGCAGCACGCGGGGATGGAGTCCCGAACCAAGGAGCCAAATTCGCGTCGTATCGATAGCGACGCGGAAACAGACGACCGCCAGCCCGGCCAACAGGCCGATCACCATTGAGAGAAACAGAAAAAGCTGGGATTCCTTGGCCGTGAGCCGCCCGACTAGCTCGCGAATGCGGGCGGCGTGAACGGAGGCTTTCGCGGTCAGGGCGTCTACTTTCCGCCCGGACCGCTGGCTTCCGCCAACCGGTGTTTCTTGCCGATCAGCCACAGCGCCTGGTCCTTCCCCTTGAGCGGGCCGCACTCGGTCGCGGCCAGATTTTCAGCCGAAAAAACGAAATTCATGATGCGCAAATCATTTTGCGGATTCCCGCGCAGTTTGGTGACGAGCGGTTGCAATTGCTGGCCTTGGGCCCAAATCTGCTGGAAGGCATTTTGGGGAATTTTGGCCTGGACGGCGACGTTGTGGCGCGAGGCGCAGGCGGCAAGAGTAACCTGCGCCTGGCGGTAGGCGTTGAGCGTGCGCCCAACGCGTTCCTCCTCGCTGATCCCAATCTCGAAGGGGTCGCTCGCCAGGACCAGCCGCGCCAGCTGAAGCTGGGCGGCGGCTTCGCTATTTTTCGAATTGAGCCGTAGGGCGGATTGCAGATACGGAATCGCGTTGCGGTATTCGCCGATGGCGACCTCGGCCGCGCCGGCACCGGCCAGCGCCGGAGCATAGCGGCGATCGACGCGGAGCGCTAACTGAAACTGCTGGAGGGCCTGACGAGGATCGCCGCCCTGAAGCTGAAGGTTACCGATCTCGGTGTGGTGCTCGTAATCGGCCTGGGGCGTTTCAGCAGCGAGGGCAACCAGCTGGGCCTGGGCCTGAGCCGTGTTGCCGTGGGAAAACCAGTAGTGGAACAGCTCCAGGCGGACCTGCCAGCGATGCTGTTCGGGATCCTTGGGCCAGACGCCGTAGATGGCGTTGTCGTAATATCGCGCGGCGTCGGGACTGCCCTTGCGCGCTTGGAGCTGGGCCAACTCCAGATTGACTTCGCCGTTGCCGGGCTGGTTATTCCAGAGGTCGAGCAGGTAGCCTTCCGCTTCGTCGATCTGGTTGTTGGCGGCGAGGGCCTGGGCGATGCGGAGCTGATAGGCGGTGTTGCCGGGATCGTAGCGCAAGGCATTGCGAAGGTCTTCGACTGCCTGCTTCGGCCGATTCTCGAGCAATGACTGATCGCCGCGCCGGAACCACATCTTCGCCAACTCGCCCTGCTTGGCGGTGTAGAAGTTCACCACCACTTCGGTGATGGCGAACATCACAACGAGTGCGGCGATGGCGGTGAGTAAAATCGCCTCACGCGACCACAGGCGCGCAACCCATTTCGCGCCCCTCTCGATTTCTTCGTGTATTTCTCCCATACGGAAGATCAACGATAACGCAGTCCCGGGCAAACACACCAGTTCGGGACGTGCATCATGGCGCACAGCGCAAGCCGGCGCAGCGTCTCAGGGGTTCTCAGTGAGGCGGTGGTGGATGGCGTAGAGGGCCAGCTCGAGACGATCGGAAACGCCGAGTTTATCGAAGATATTGTGCAGGTGATTCTTGACCGTCTGCTCGCTGATGAAGAGCTTTTCGGCGATTTCGCGATTGCGGAATCCCTGGGTGACCAGATGCACAATCTCGCGCTCGCGCGGGCTGAGCAACGGCTTTTCGCGACGGACGGCGGAATCGGAGGTCTTTTTGAAGGCGTCGATGAGCTCGGCGGTCATCCGGTTGTCGAGCCAGATTTCCCCGGCGTGGACCTTGCGGATGCTCTTGAGCAGCAGCGCGCTGGCCGACTGCTTCCACACGACGCCGCGCGCGCCGAGGCGCATCGCGCGGACAACATCATGCTCGTTTTCCCCCTCGGTGACCAGAATTACGCGGGTCTGCGGATTGTGGCCGTTCATCTCTTCGAGCACGCCCAGCCCGTCCTTGCCGGGCATACGGAGGTCAAGCAGGAGCACGTCGGGCTTGAGACGGTCGAGAAGGTGGAGCGCTTCTTCGCCGTTTCCGGCCTCACCGATGACCGAGATATCGCCGGCGCCCTCGAGCAGCTTCCTCACGCCTTCCCGGAAGATGGCGTGATCATCGGCGATCATCACACGAACACTTGGATTTGACTTCATTCTAGTCATGGCACTGAGCTCTCGACACTTCACTTACAGAACACGTTTCTGGCCATTCGAGGGCTATCCCACACAAAATGGCACCGGACGGTAAATAGGTCGTAACGTACTGCAGCTCTGTGCCTTAGACAATTTTCCGTCTATTACTTTCTTGTCAATAATTTTTTGCGCCGAAACGGAACGTTCTCATCCCAGTTTTCAGGCGTCTTTGAAAAGAGACTGCCTCGCAGGTGAACCAATTCGGTTCTTCGGTGAACGCAATAGGGACGCTCGGGGGTGGCTGGGCGCGTATCGCAGGTTCTTGCGGGGTCGGCGGAAGCCGGAGGGCCACAGCCTGAAGGCTGTGCCAACGGGCAGCAGCGCGACGGCCTTGCGATACGAACCGGAGCTTCGGGCCCCCGGCCTTGTGGGAAGCCCGAAGCGCAGCGAGACGTTTCCAACTCAGGTAATGGTGAGCGATGCGGACGCGGAGTGGCTGAGAGTGCCGCTGGTTCCCGTAACGGTCAGCGTGTAGCTGCCGGCAGGCGGATTGCCCGACGTCGTAATGGTTAGGGTCGACGTGCCCGAGCCGGCAATCGTGGACGTGCTGAAGCTGTAGCTGGTGCGGCCAGGCAGACCGGTGAGAGTCAGGTTGACAGTCCCACTGAACCCGTTCAGCGCGCCCACAGTGACGATATAGGCCACGCTCGACTTGCGGCCAACCGTCAGGCTCGATGGCGTGACGC
The DNA here is from genome assembly GCA_021832085.1 of Acidobacteriota bacterium. Classification (GTDB taxonomy): domain Bacteria; phylum Acidobacteriota; class Terriglobia; order Acidiferrales; family UBA7541; genus JAKASX01. The sequence continues at coordinate 144,240 of JAKBLM010000001.1, forward strand.
TGATCGTGAAATCGCCACTTCCGCCCGAACTCTGCACAACCAGGGTTACCTGCGTGGAGGCGGTGACGCCGCCGCCCGAGCCGGTGATAGTGATGGGGTAGGTGCCGGCAGTGGTCGCGGTCGAGGTGGCCAGTGACAGCGAGGTGCTGGCCGAGCCGCCGCTGGTGCTGACCGGGTTGCTGCCGAAAGTCGCGCTGACCCCTCCGGGCAGCGTGCTCGTGCTCAGAGTGACGTTGCTATTGAACCCGCCGCTAGGCGAAACCGTGATCGAGTATCCGGCGGCGCTGCCAGGAGTCACCGTTACCGAACTGGGCGAGGCGGCAAGCGTGAAGCTGGGCGATGGCGCGGCGCCGATAATGAAGGTCACCTGGACGGAATGCGACAGGCTGCCGCTGATGCCAGTAATAGTGAGCGTGTAGGTGCCGTCCTTGGCATTGTGATGCGGCGAGAGCGTCAGCGTGGAGTTGCCGGAGCCAGTGATCGAAGTGGTGCTAAAGCTGGAACCGGTGCGCGGCGGCACGCCGGAAACGCTCAGGCTAACCGTGCCGCTGAACGTTCCCGACGGCGAACCGGTAACGCTAACTGTATAGTTCGTGCTCGAGCCCGGCGCGGCGGAGGCGGTCGAAGGCGTCGCGCTGATGGCGAAGTCGGAGACGGTGGGCGCCTGCACGGTGACGCTGAGCTGGATCGAGCCGCTGGGCGAGCCGGAAGTGTCGGCGCCTGTGACGGTGAAGTTGTAGGTTCCGGTTGGGGTCGAGCTGGTGGTCGCCAGGGTGAGGGTCGAAGTCTCCACCGAAGTGCCGCTGATCGTGACCGAAGGCGGATTGAAAGTCGCAGTGGCGCTGCCGGGCAAATTGCTGGCGGAGAGATTCACCGTGCCGGTGTAACCGCCGCCGGGCGTGACCGAAATCGTATAGCTGGTCGAGCTGCCCTGGCTGACGGTGGCCGAACTGGGCGAGCTGGAGAGCGTGATGCTCGGCGTGGCCGGCGCCTGGACGTCGATGGTCACCTGAGTAGAGCTGGTAATGGTGCCGCTGGTGGTGCTGGCTGTGCCGGTGATTGTGAGCGTTACGTTTCCGGTCGGGGTGCTGCTGGTGGTGGTCACCGTCATGGTCGAGCTGCCGGCAGAGGTCGAGGTGATGTCGACCGGATTCGGCGAGAAGCTGACGCTCATGCCGGATGGCAGCGTGGTCGGCGAAGTGACGCTCAAGCTGACGTTGCCGGTGAAGCCGCCGCTCGGCGTGACGTTGATCGTGTTGCTGGTGTTGCTGCTGCCCTGCGTGACTGTCTCTGAGCCGGAACTCGGCGAAAGCGAGAAGCCGGCTGTGGAGGAACCGGTGCAGCCCGGGAAGCTGAAGGAAGCGATCTGGGTGCTCCAGTTGAAGCTGCCGGTCGCCCCCAAAAATTCGTTGGTGTACCAGAAAGTGCAGTCGTTGGTGGGGTCGATCGACATGTCGCTGTAGTCGCCCCACCGGCTGAGGCCACCATCCTGGGCGCCGGCGCCTTGGAGAATGGCGTTTTCCGATTCCATCGTGCCCAACGGATCGCTCGGGGTGCGGCCGGTGAAGCGGATAGCCGGATACATGGTGCCGCTGGAAACGCTGTAGCCGAGGGCGATATCGCCCACTTTGTCCTCGGCAATGCTGGGCATCCAGCGATAGTTGGAATCGGGCGCAAACGTGCCGTCCTGGTAGACCTCGATGCCGGAGCCGTAATCGCGCAGCTCGTACCAGCGGATGCCGGTGTTGCCGTTGCCCGTGTCGACAGACTGGCTCACCACCCACGACTGATATCCGCTCGCGGAGAAATTCCTGTACGCGAAGCGGTACATCAGCCGATCACCGAGCGAATCGAGCTGCTGTTTGGTGCCTTCCTGCGGGATGCAGGTCCCACCGCCGCAGGCCTCGGTGAAAGAGGCCACCGGCAGTGTGACGGGCCCGGTGAAGGTGGAATTGGCCGAATTGTTCCAATCGACGTGGAACTGGAAGATGTTGAGGGCGTTGGTGGTGCTGAAATCGATGTAATCGTTCGGAGCGCCCGAAGGTGGCGCCGCGGTTGTGCCGGGCGCGCCGGAATCGCCGTCCAGATCCGAGGGCAGCAGGCTCGGATAACCGCCGGAATTGAAGCACTGCATCGTCGTCGAACTGCCGGCAATCATCGCCGCGCGATCGAGCGCGCAGGCATAGCCGGAAACAAAGCCACCGGTCGCACTCGTGAAGGCGTTGTAGGAAACGTAGTAGCCATCGGGCCAGACGGCAAGCTTGGGATAGTCCGGGAAATAGTTGCTGGGAATCGAGAACTGATATTCGTTGTAAGTGCCGGTAGCGTCGGAAGTGGTGGAGACGGCGACGCAGAGCGCATAGGGACTGCTGAAAATCGGCTGCATCATCACCCAGCGCTGGGCCTGCTTGTCGTATTGGGCGATGATGTCGCCGCTATTGCTCGAAGCGCAGGTGCCGCCCAGCGCCTGAAAAAGGGTGCTGCCGAGCGCGGGGCCGTACTCGATGTCACCGTTGCTCTTGTTGAACACCGCGAAATCCAGGTTGACCCACTGGACGTATTGCGTGGCGCCGGCCGAGCCGTTGGTATCGGGCGGCGCGACGCTGTCGCCAGGGTAATTGGCGAAGCCGTCTCCAACGCCGAGGAAATTCAGGCCGGAGGTCGTCGCCACGAGCGGTTCGGTCGCCGTCTGCAGCACCAGATCGGTCGGTGCGGGCGCCAGGCGCGACTGCAGCGGGAAAGGATGGCGCAGGGGAATCATTCGGCGGACGCCATAGGCGGGCGGAATCGGCGTCATGCCGCCAAGGCGCGGCGAGAGCACGTGCAAGACGTCATGAATGACGATGACATGTGGGCTCGTCGACTTCTTCTGTTGCGCCTCCAGGAGCTTCGGCCCGACAAAAGCACCCGCCACAACGGCACACGCCAACATCAGGCCCGCGGCAACATGCTTATTCATCTTTGTCTCCGAGAAATTCCCCCGCGAAAATTGTATTGTTAAATCAATCCGCTCACGCGCCGGCGAGAAGGCACAGAAAGCCCATCCGGCAAAATTTCATTCGGATCGCGAAGAGCATACAGTTTCCCGGCAGGGCAATGTCAATCGCGGAGTGCGCGAAAATTGCAGAATTTCCGCGATTACAAGGCTAGTACGGTGGCCAGCAGCGGGGCGAGCGCGTGTCCAGCGCGCAAATTCAGGACTCTTTAGGTAAGAACAGCAGTTCAGTGGCTTTCGTTCAGTGGCTTGGCCAGCCGGGCCTTCCCTTCCCCGTCCCGCGAAACGCAGATTGCCTCCAGCAATCAGGCGCTGACCGAAAGGCTGCCTGCGCCTGAAAGCGAAGAGCTTTGAAGCACCGCGTCGGTCGGCGCAAACTGCTGGAGATCCTGCAGCAATGTCGGGTAGGCCTGCTGGGAAGCCGAGAGGTTGCCGGGCTGCAAATCCTGGCCGAGTTGGTTGAGGAGTTGATCGATCCCGGCTGTTCCCTTGGCTTCGCCGCCGGGGTGTTGGTGACGGTGCAGTTGGGCCGGTGAATTCTGGAAGCCCTGCTGGATATTGGCGAAATCCCGCTGCGCGGCGGAGAGGTTGCCGGATTGCAGGTCTTGCGAGAGCTGCTGGAATTCCCGGTCCAGGGGGCTGGCGGCTTGCGCCGGCGCGGTCGAATTGGGCTGGGGCACAACCTGCTGCAGCGTGGAGAAATCGGTCTGCGCTGCGGAAAGGTTGCCGGACTGCAAGTCCTGGCCGAGTTTGCCGAACTCCTGCTGAAACTGCTGGAGCTTGTTCTGGACGCTCGTGGGGGCGTAAGCAAATGCATTTTTGCTGCCGGAAATGGCGGATACGAACATCGCTGTCTCCTTTTCGAGTGGGCGCTCGCGCCGGAATCGCACAGAAAATTCCCGGTCGAGCTCCCGCTGCTGTTACCGTTCGATGAGAAGGCACGCGCGTTGCCAAAAGCCGGCAACGAAGCGCGCAGCGAAAGTGCCGCATTTGCCAGCGATTAGCCGATCGGCGCCGCGCAGCCATTTGCGGAAACCTCGAGGATGCGGAAAGATGTGCCCAGCGCGCAACCGGCAAAAATTGCCAGCTTCAGGATGGCCCGCCGATTCGCTCGGCGGGCGCTGAGAGGGCCGTAGCCCGAAGCGCCCGCGTGGAATCCGTATCCTTTCGCGAGCGCACAGCTCCAGATCTTTTCGCCAGGCCACAGCCTCAGACCTTCTTCGCCAGTGCACGGCTTCAGATCCTCAGGATTCACCTGCCGGTCCTCTTCGTAAGGGCACGGGTTCAGCCGTGCCGCAAGCGTGCGCCCACCAAAGCGGCTTCAGCCGCTGAGGGCCACTCGCCACGCAGACTCTTCAGTCCGGCACCTGGCGGCACACGTTGCAAGGCCGGTGTTTTGCATGTGTAGCGCCGGGCTTCAGCCCGGCACCGCTGTTTCGTCCTCGCAGGAGCACGTGCCGCCAGCAGCCCTGCCGGGCGCGCGCATGAACGCGCACTTCGAGCTAGCCCGCCTATGCTCGATCTCGCTTCTTCGTGTAAAATGTTACAGATTCGGCGGTGAGCGTAGCTCAGCGGTAGAGCATCGGACTGTGGCTCCGAGGGTCGTGGGTTCAAATCCCATCGCTCACCCCAGTTCCTTTTCAACAACTTACGCGGGCGCCAAGCCAGGCGTCAGGGCACGGCAGCACGAATAGCTGGCCTTCACGAGCAGCTTCCAGGTACCCGTCTTCACGCAACCGGGAAACAGGGCCCTGCGGAAGGACGGCGCGCAGAACAACGCAATGCAAGCTTGGCTACGCGCTGCATCAAACCGAGTGGTGGCAACCCATGAAGAATAGACTCGCGGAAACACTTGGCTGGCTATACCGGCGATTGAGGCGCCTCAGGACTACTCGCCAAAAGCCTCGGCTTGCCGTGCAGCCTCATCACCCCCGGATGATACGATCCGTCGCCTTCAGTCCGGATGGGCACACCCTCCCGACCTCCTGGATCGGCGCTCGGCGCCCCGCCGCCTGCGCGGCGCTGGCGCTGCTCTTTCTTGCGCTGTCGGCTCATGCCAATCCGAGCGCAGGAACGCGCTGGGAAAGTCTCGCGGCAACGATTCATGCGCAGGCCCCCAACATCGGCACCAAGGCCATCCTGACCTCGCTCGACGCCTATTTCCATGTCAAGCAGCGGCACCTCACGGACAAGCCGCTCGTCACGATCGTCGACTATGCGCTGTCGTCGGCCAAAAGGCGCCTGGCCATCGTCAATGTGAACACCGGGAAGGTGCTCTTCTACACCTATGTGGCGCAGGGCAAAGGCAGCGGACTGACATACGCAACCCATTTCTCCAACCAGCCCGGCTCGGAGGCGAGCAGCCTCGGAGTGTATCTGACCGGCGGCACGTACTATGGCAACGATGGGTACTCGCTGCGGCTCCATGGGCTGGATCCCGGGTTCAACGGCGCGGCCTACCGCCGCAACATTGTCATGCACGGCGCCTGGTACGTCAGCAAGGCGTTTGCGCAGAGATACGGCCGCATGGGCCGCAGTTGGGGCTGCTTCGCCTTGAACCGCAAGGTGGAAAGCGCCATCGTGAACTTGATCCGCGACGGCACGGTGCTGGTCGGGTACTACCCGGATCCCAAATGGTTGGATTCCTCTTCCTTTCTCCAGGGCTACCGCTAATTTACGCCGCCTTAGTGGCGACACGGCGAAAAGCGCGTGCGCCAGAGAGCCAGCGCTTTGAGCCAGTCTTCGGGAGTGTCGAGGTGCGCGGCTAGCTTCATGGCGCGCTCGAGAGGCATGGTCATCTGGCCGCACACCGAGCATTTCAGGTAGCCGGTGATCAGTTTGTCGTGAGTGGCTTGCCGCAGTGTTTCGAGGAAAGGCTCGCGGCCGGCGGGGAGCGAAGCGTCGAGTTCACCCCTGGCGCATTTTTCCTCAAGTTTCGATCGCAAAGCCTCTGCCAGTTCTTCCTTGGTCACTTTGTCGGACGCACCCTGTTGCCCAGGAATTCGCCGAACCGCGACCGCGAGACTCGGTGCGCGCGATTCGGCGATGCACAGTGTCGCAAGCGAAAAGCGGCCTGGCACGAGCAGTTTCGTGGCAGTTGATGAAAGGGCCAATGGCCGGCGAAGCGAAGGAGACGGCGCCGCTGGCCCGCGGCGCGCTCGGCGACAGGGCCGCAGCCTGAAGACCGGGCCACCGGGGCCGCGCCAAGATGCGGCACAACCCCAGCCGGGCCGTTAGCGCTGGCGCACGCAGAACGGCGATCGTACACCGTGTTTATGGTGAAACGCGTTCAGCGCAGCGTCGCACAGCCTGCTATGCTGGCGCCGGCAGGCGAGTAGAACGCATCCCGCTTCATCTTGAAGAACCTGCGCCCCCACCCCGCGCGAAACTGCCCAAAATCTGACACCCTGAAAATCTCAACCCGCTGAATAAACGTCAGTTATGAGAAAGCAAGCTCGACATCGAGTGACACCCTGAACCACGCGCAGCCCGCCCCCGCGCAGCCTGCCGTTGCACAGCTGTGGCTTCAGACCGGCTCCGTATGCCTTACGCCGTTCGGTTTCGGTGGCCCAGCCAATCCCCGGCTCGCCGTCTTCCGTCGCCCTGCCTGTGCCGCTCTTGGCTGTCATCCAACCAAAGCCGGCGGTGCCCCGCATGGAATGGTCCGTGATGGCAACGGGAGCCCCGACGCCGTCCGTCGGGAGCGATCTGCATTCCCCGCACGGGCGAGAGTATCTGTGCCGCTGGTTTCGTTGTACGATGCAGTCAAGGTGTGTCGCGGCCCCCGCATATGGCTAAATCCTGGCTGGGCCGACCCCAGGAAAAACGCACAGACAATCTCGCCTCGCGGAGGAAGGGATGGCGCTAACAACTGAGATCGCTCCGGACGTGTATCGGATTTCGATCTTCGTCCAGCAGTTCGATTTGCAGTTCAACCAGTTCCTAGTGAAGGACGATGAGCCGCTGCTCTATCACACGGGGCCGAGGGCGATGTTTCCCGAGGTGCGTGACGCGGTAGCGAGGCTGGTGCCGCTCGTCGAATTGTGCAAGCTCTGCTTCAGCCATTTCGAGGCGGACGAGTGCGGCTCGCTGAACGAATGGCTGGCCGCGGCCCCGAAGGCGCAGGCGGTTTGCAGCGAGGTGGGAGCGATCGTATCGGTGAACGATTTCATCGGGCGCGAGGCGCGTGGGCTGGCCGACGGCGAAGCGTTTTCGACCGGGCAATACCGGTTCCGCTTTTGTCGGACGCCGCACCTGCCGCATGGCTGGGACGCGGGGATGCTGTTCGAACAGACGCAAGGGACACTCTTCTGCTCCGACCTGTTTCATCAATCGGGAAACGTGGAACCGCTGACCGAAACCGACGTGCTGGGGCGAACGCGGAGCGCGCTGGCCCAATATCAGGCGGGAGTGCTGGCCGATTATACGCCCTACACGCCGCTGACCTCGCAGTATCTGCACACGCTGGCGGACCTGGAGCCGAAAACGCTGGCGATCATGCATGGATCGAGTTTTCACGGGAGCGGCGCGAAATTGCTGCTGAATATCGACACGCTGTATCGCGAGGTGTTTGGGCGCGAGAAGCAGAAGTAGGAAACGCGGCCGTAGAGGCCGCTTTTTGCACAGCTAGGATTGGCTGTGTTACCCGGTGGCGGACCGCGCAGGTGAACGCGCGGAATTGGACACAACCCGGGACTCGTCGGTGAGGCTCGGGCGCCCCAGGGAACGGCGCGGCGGCTTACGCCGGCGGTCGATCACGGAACGACCGGTGGTGCGGGAGAGCGCGGTCTTCGCCGCTCGCAGCAACTCCTCCGCGAACTGGCGCGGGCGCAGGGCCACTTCGCGGCACGGCTCGCCGTCGCGCACCACCGGGATCCACCAGCAGCCGTCCTCGACCGGAAAAGAAAGGAAGAGCGAGCCGGAAACGGACCGAACGGCGGAAGCAAGGCCGCGAGCGTTGCCGTCGGGCAAGTTGGCCTTGCTGAGCACAATGGAAAAGCGCGGCCGGCCGAGCAGCGCGAGCGCCTCGCGGCGCAATGCCGCATAGGAGCACTCGCACCCCATTTCTTTCAGCCGGCCGAGAACCGGCGAATGAAGCGGCGGGCGTTCACCGACAAACAAAACCTCTGCGATTGGCGTACTCATGGGACCCCATTTGCCGAGCAAACTCGGCTCGGGAGGCGAAGCGCCTCCGGCGCGGGTTCCCGTGGACCGGCGGCGCGGAGTGATGCGCCGTCGGTTGCGCGGTCCTGCCGCATTGCCGCGAGCACGGCACAGTGCCGCGCCCGATGTGCAGCGGAAGACCCGCCATCTTTCTTGTTGCCGCCACCGTTTCACGGCGTGGGGCAGGAAGACTCACAACGTCCCAGAGAGGCGAGTTCGGGGGTTGCGAGGCTCTCCGGCGCCGTGCCCCCTCCCGGAAGAGTAGCTCGAGCCGGAAGACCCGACAGCAGGGCCCCCAGCAGGGGCGTGAGCCTGGTTCCGGCAATCGTGCCGCTCTTGCCAGAGGAAGCATCGGAGACGGATAAGCCTTCCGGCCACGTCGCGAGTTCAGGGCTGCGGAAAAGAAGGGGCAATCGGACCAAGTGGGGGACTTGGTGCAGCCCTGAGAGTTTACGTACCTGCCGGGCAGGAGGGGAACCGCAAGCGAACTCGGATGCCGCGCGCCGGTGTGGTTTGCGGCGGCCGACAATGCGAAGCGAGGACACCGCGTGTCAGCCTGGACCGAATGCCGGGTCAGCCTGGCCTGGGCGAGGGCGCGCGTTTCCAAGCGGCTCATGATTCCGAAAGAGAGATTCGCTCGAGCAGCCACTTGGCCGGCCAACCGCGCAAAGAACCGACGGAGTCGTGCCCTGCTCTCCCCCTCCTCCATCTTGGATCGGAACTGTAGCCAGAATTCCACCGGCATACAATCCGGATGGATGTGGAGTCAGGCACGGGAGCAAGGTTGTATTTCCTTCTACAACTAAAGATAGAGGAAGCCGTTGGCTCATCGTCGAGACTGAGCGGGTCGGGCGCGGATCGGGCGGCGTGGCGGAAGAGAAACGAGTGCAGAGCACCCGCGCTGCGTCCGCATAAGATTCAGCCGGTGCCCGAGGCTCGGACTTCGGCAAGCGTTTCCCGGCGGGCAAGCGCCGCTTCAGTGGCGTGCTGGTGGGCCAGCTCGCCGTAGGCACGAGCGAAGAGAGCGTGCCGGGCAGCGAGTTCGTGGTTACCCGCTTCGTGATGTTTGGCGGCAGCCAGATGGTGACGGGCCGCGCGCTCGTGATGCTCGGCCGCCTTGCGGTGAAGCTCCGCTGCTCGTGTTGCCATGGCAGGCCTCTTTTCCGGAACCCCAACCTGCGGGGAAGCGTTTGTGAAACTATAGTGGAGGGTGGGACGCTCTCGGTCCGGGGAAGAGTCCAAGGCACGGCCACGTATTTGCGGTACTGCCTCGTCCGGTTGATTTGGCGGACGAGAAGGGGAGAATCTCCGGCCGCCAAATTCTCCGTTTTGGTGCCCGGCCGAAACCATGCGTCGCCGTGTTGTCTGCGGCAATCCGGAGTGGCCCGCTTGCAAGGACCGGAACCGGTGCCGTATGGGCTGCGCCCACCCCCACGTGTTTTCGCTACGGTAATCGGAAGTTTGACAACTTACAATCGGGCGAGATGGGGAAATGAGCGTCGGCCGAAAGATGGAGAGGCTGGTCCAACCAATGGCAGAAAGCGCTCGGCAGGAGTAACTGCAAAACTGGCGGCATCAGTACGGTGCTTCGCATCGCCGCGACGATTGGCTGTGCTAACCGGGGGCGAATCAATCGAGGTGCACGAAGCCGTCGCGAAGAGCCTGCGTCACGGCTTCCGTGCGGCCGGAGACGCCGAGTTTTTTCAGGATGTGATTGACGTGAGTTTTGACGGTGCCTTCGCTGAGGTTGAGGGAGTCGGCAATTTCCTTGTTGCTCTTGCCTCGGACCATCCAGCGGAGCACGTCGAGTTCGCGGAGGGTGAGGCCGGGCATGCCCGTGCGCTCAGCGAGCTTGGAGGCGATGGCAGGAGGAATCCAGGCTTCGCCGCGATGGATCGCGTGGACGCAGGCGTAAAGCTCCTCGCGTGACGAGCCCTTGGGCAGATAGCCTTTCGCACCGGCACGGATGCAACGATAGACGTCTTCTTCCCCTAGGAACGCGGTGATCAGGGCGATTCGCGTCGAAGGGGCGCGGCTGCGGATCAAACGGATCGCCTCGACCCCATCCATGCCGGGCATCCGCAAATCCAGAACCGCCACGTCGGGCCGGAGTTGGACGACCTTTTCCACTGCTTCCGGCCAGCCTGCCGCCTGAGCAATCACCTTCATATCCGGCCGGCGACCGAGCAGGGCGATCAAGCCCGCGCGCACCACCGGATGATCGTCGGCAACGAACACGCGGATCGGCAGGCCGGCGGGTCCCAGGCGCGTAGGGGCGGCAAGCTTCCGTTTGCGTAAGGGAGCCCGTGGATTTGGCGAGCCCTTGCGCATCTACCCGCGCCTCCTGGCAGCGGCCTGCGCGGCGCCCCGAATCGGAAGCAGCGCTTCGATACGGGTGCCCCGGCCGAGGCGGCTGGAGATCGTCAGGCGACCTCCGAGGGTCTCGGCGCGGTCGCGCATGGTGAAGAGGCCGAAACCCAGGCGCGGCGGCCTGGTGCGAGGATCGAAACCCACACCGTCGTCCTGGATGGTGAGCCGCGCGTGCAACGCTCGGTAAGCGAGAACGATAAGTACTCTCTTCGCGCGGGAGTGTTTGAGCACGTTGGCCAGGGCTTCCTGGCCGATGCGGAGCAGGGCGTCGGCGGTCCCGGCCGGCAAAACGCGGGTGGCGCCATGGAACGCGAATTCGGCGCGGAGGCCTCCGTCGGTAAGCTCGGCGGCCAGGCGCTCGAATGCCCCGGGAAGATCGCCATCGCGGAGGGCCGCCGGCCTAAGAGCTAGAACGGAGCGGCGAGTCTCAGTCAGGCTGTCCCTGGCCAGCCGACGGGCGAGAGAAAGATGGTTGCGCGCTTTGGCAGGATCGCGAGCGAGGATGTCCTCGGCCGCCTCGAGCTGGACGAGGATTCCAGCGAAGGCTTGCGCCAGCACGTCGTGGAGCTCACGCGCCGTGCGATTGCGTTCTTCGAGGACAGCCGCACGCTGGCCGGCCACGGCGCTGCGCGAAAGCTCGACCGCCAGGCTCACATAATGCGCCAGGGCCTGAGCGAGAGCGATCTCCTCAGCGCTGTAGTTGCGGCGGCGCGTATCGCGGACGGTGAGTGTGCCGATGGTCTTGTTTCCATAGCTGACCGGGACGGAAAGCAGGCTCCTGATTTCTCGGGAAGAGAGCCAGGCACGATATTCGGGCGCGAGGTGCTGATCCGCGACGGGATTTGGGAACACGCGCGGCCGCTCGGCGTACCAGGGCTGATGGGCGGCCGGGCGTGAGTTGAGCGGCGCCGAAACGACGGCGTTCGGGTGGCCGAGTTGCTGGGCGCCGGTGAGTACGCGGCCATCGGCACAGGTCATGCGGAGGGCCGCGGACGAGAGCTTCTCGTCGAAAATCCAGAGGGAGCAGGAATGCAGGTCGAGCTGCTCGACCAGCGCCGTCATTGCCTGGCCGAGAAACTTCTCCAGGTCGGGATCGGCCATCAGCGCGGTGAGCGTGCGGAGCAGTACGCGTGCTCGGCCGGGGGAAAGTCGTTCGGCGAGCTTGCGGGCGGTGAGATCGCAGGTGATCTTGGAAAAGCCGAGGAGATTGCCGGCTTCGTCACGGAGCGCCATGACCACCACATAGGCCCAAAAGCGCGAACCGTCCTTGCGGACACGCCAGCCTTCGTCGTCGTAGCGGCCCATCTCGGCGGCCACACGCAGGCCAAGGCCGGGCAGGCCGCGCTCGACGTCCTCGGGCGTATAGAAAATGGAGAAATGACGGCCGATGATTTCGGGAGCAAAGTAGCCCTTCAGCCGCTCGGCCCCGGGATTCCAGGTGGCCACGCGACCGTCGGGGTGGAGCATGAAAATGGCGTAGTCTCTCTGCGTTTCCACCAGGCGGCGATAGTCCTCGGCGCCAGGGGAGTTTGCCCTGCCCGTTTTGGCAAGCGTTTTTCGAGTGCGCGGGGCGGTGGAAGACCTCGCGGATCGCCTCGTTGGACGTGACTTCTTTGGCACAGCCGAACTAGCACCCCGACACACGCGCTAGGGCGTGTTGCGCAATCTTTGAATATCGTTCTGAACATTAGACGGTACGGAGCGGCGGAAGGTTCACGAAAATTATTAATGACTCGAGGCGGCGCAATTGGCCATCGACGAGGTGGGAGTTCGGACGGCGCGGCGAGCTCAGGTGGCTTCACCGCGCTCGTTGTGGTCAGGAAGAGACGCGTGATGGTTCGGCCATGGCAGGAGCGAAGCTTTCGTGCTCGGTGCGGGCGATGATTTCGTCCTGCAGGGCGCGAGTGAGATCGCAGAAATAGTCGCTGTAGCCGGCGACCCGGACGATCAGGTCGCGGTACTTGTCCGGATCGGCCTGGGCGGCGCGCAGCGTGTCGGCGGTGACAACGTTGAACTGGATGTGATGGCCGTCCATGCGGAAATAAGAGCGGACGAGATGGGCGACCTTATCGAGGCCGCCGTCGGTCTCGAGCAGCTTGGGCGTGAATTTCTGGTTGAGAAGAGTGCCGCCGGTGCGGGCGTGGTCGATCTTGCCGGCAGAGCGGATGACGGCGGCGGGGCCGAAACGATCGGCGCCGTGGCAAGGAGAGATGCCGTCGGCTTCCGGCTCCCAGGCGCGCCGGCCGTCGGGCGTGGCGCCGGTGACCGAGCCGAAATAGACGTGGCAAGTAGTGGAGAGATAGTTGACGCGATACTGCCCGCCCTTGGTGTTGGGCCGGCCGTTGATCGCGTCGTAAAAGGCGTCGTAGACGCTGAGGATGACGTTGTCGGCGTAGTCGTCGTCGTTGCCGAATTTCGGCGTGCGGTTGTTGAGCAGGAGGCGTGTCTTCTCGTGGCCCTCGAAATTCGCGGAGAGGCTATCGAGCAGCTCGGCCATGGACAGGTCCCGGCGATCGAAGACGTGATATTTGATCGCGGTGAGGCCGTCGGCACAGGTGGCCGGGGCAACGCCCATGATGTAGGTGGAGTTGTAGCGCGGGCCGCCGTCGTTGTAGTCCCGGCCCTTGGCGATGCAGTCGTCGACGAGAAGCGAGAGATAGGGCGCGGGCATGTAGCGGGCGTAGAGGCGCTCGATGACGTTGTTGCCACGGATCTTGACGTCGACGAAATAGCGGAGTTGGCGGCGAAAGGCATCGAACATCTCGTCGTAGCTGCGGAATGAGCACGGATCGCCGGTTTCGATTCCGATCTTCTTGCCGGTGCGCGGATCGACGCCGTTGTTCAAGGTGATTTCGAGCACCTTGGGCAAATTGAAATAGCCGGTGAGGATGTAGGCTTCCTTGCCGAAAGCGCCGACTTCGACGCAGCCGGAGGTGCCGCCGCACCGGGCATCCTCGATCGCCTTGCCCTGTCGCAGGAGTTCCTCGACGACCATGTCGGCGTTGAAAATCGATGGCTGGCCCCAGCCCTGCCGGACGATTTCGAGGCCGCGGCGGAGGAAGGCGTCGGGATTGCGCTTGCTGAGCTGGAGATTGGAAGAGGGCTGAAGCAGGTGCATCTCGTCGATGACGTCGAGAATGAGATAGGTGACATCGTTGACGCCGTCGGTGCCGTCGGCTTTCAGGCCGCCGTTGTTGATATTGGCGAAATCGGTGTAGGTGCCGCTCTCGGCCGCGGTGACACCAACCTTGGGCGGCGCGGGCTGATTATTGAATTTCACCCAGAGGCACTCGAGGAGTTCCTTGGCCTGGTCGCGGGTGAGCGTGCCGTCCTGCATGCCCTTGACGTAGAAGGGATAGAGGTGCTGGTCGAAGCGGCCGGGGTTGAAGGAGTCCCAGGTGTTCAGCTCGGTGACGACGCCGAGGTGGGTGAACCAGTAGGCCTGGAGCGCTTCCCAGAAATCGCGCGGGGCGTGGGCCGGGACGTGGCGGCAGACGTCGGCTATCTTTTCGAGTTCGCGCTTGCGGCGGGGATCGGTGGCCGCGGCGGCGAGTTCCTGCGCTCGCTCGGCGTGGCGTTCGGCGAAGCGGATCACGGCGCCGGCGGCGATCTCCATCGCCATGAGCTCGTCGCGCTTGGCGCAGGCGTCGGAATCGACGAAATAGTCGAGGCGGTCGAGCGCCTCGCGCACCTCGCGCTGCAGATCGAGCAGGCCCTTGCGATAGATGACGTCGCCGAGAACGGTGTGGCCAGGGGCGCGCTGCTCCATGAATTCGGTGAAGATGCCGGCGGAGTAGGCGTCTTTCCAGGCGGGGGTCATCTCGTCGAAAATGCGGTCGCGGAGCGAGCGGCCGCGCCAGTAGGGGATGACCTGCTCGCGTTGTACGCGGCGAGCCTCGTCGTCGACGCGGTAGGAGATCTTTTCCCGCGAATCGAGGACGTCGAGATCCTCTTCGCTGTGGCAGCAGAGCTCGGGAAAGGTGGGCGCGCCTTTGGGAGCGGAGCCGCGCTCGCCGACGATCAGCTCGTCGGGGCCGATGTAGATGGCCTTGTGCTCCATGAGATAGGCGAAGGCACGGGCGCGCTGGACGGGCACGGCGCTGGTCTTGTCCTGCCGGTAAAAATCGGTGAGGAGGGCGGCGCGCTCAATCGAGAGCCAGGGCTTCGTTTCGATCGTCCCTTCGCGCAATCTGGCAACACGCTCATTCATGACAGACCTCCAACTCGAACGCTGAATCCTTCGCGGGTGAACCGCGCAGCAAGGGCGTCCATGCGCTCCGTGCTCGGCGGGACCAGGTCCGGGAGCTGATATTCGCGGTACAGGCGGCGGTATTTGTCGCCGCCGATCCGGTGATAAGGAAGCAGATCGACGTTTTTGAGTCCCAGTTCCTGCAGGAAGGCGGTCGCGGCGGCCAGATCGGCGTCGCCATCGTTGATGCCGGGAACAATCGGCATCCGAACGATTACGGCGCTGCCGAGTTCAGCGAGCAGCCGGAGATTGGACAGGATCAGGTTGTTTTTCACGCCGGTGTATTTTTCGTGCTTTTCGCTGTCCATCATTTTGAGGTCGTAGTGGAACAGGTCGACATTCGGGGCGACACGGCGAAGCAGAACGGGATTGGCGAAGCCTGAGGTGTCGAGCACGGTGTGGATGCGGCGGGCGTGGAGTTCGGCCAATAGCTGCTCAGTGAAGGCGGGCTGCGTCAGCGGCTCGCCGCCGGAAAGCGTGACGCCGCCGCCGGACTGGTCGAAGAAAAGCTGGTCGCGCGAAAGGTCGGCGAGGAGATTCTCGATCGACATCCAGCGGCCGGCCATGCGGCGGGCTTCCGCTGCGCAGACCTCGACGCATTCGCCCGAGGCGCGGCAGAGCTCGGGATCGGTGAGGACCACGCCATTTTCGGTGTAGAGCGCGCCGTAGGGGCACACACCAAGGCAATCGCCGCAGAGGGTGCAGCGGTCCTCGAAATAGAGGAGCTCAGGATCGATACGCTGGCTTTCGGGATTGTGGCACCACCAACAGCGGAGGGGACAACCCTTGAGAAAGACGGTGGTGCGGATACCGGGACCATCGTGTAGGGAAAACCTCATTACGTCGAAGACGAGACCCAGCCGTCCCCCGGCAGCGGAGCGCTCCGGCTTCGGCAAGCCGACGCGTTTCTCCGAAAGGCTCATGAACGAGAGACAATTGTATACAATTCGGTATGCGGTTGCAAGGGCGAAGATGCGGCAGGACGCAGGGTAGCACAGATAGACTCCCGCGAGGCGCCAGCGCTACAGGACGCAGCGATTGGCGTGGGCGTGGGGGACCATGCGAATTGAGGCCGACAGTGCCGCGGCAGCCCCCAAAAGGGCAACAGCCTGAAGGCTGTGCCGCTCAGGAGGCGCCGTTCGGAGGGACGTAGTTGGGACCGTGGACAGGCGGGCCGAGGGGGTGGTTGGTGTACACCACCTTGTCGCCCTCGTGGCCCACAACGTGGAGGGTCTGGGGATTCAGGCCGGCGAGGATGCGCTCCCGGTCGAAATCCTGTGTGAACAGGAAGACCCGGCGCGAGCTGTTCCACTGGCTATCGAAAAACTTCTTAGTCCAGATCACGTGGGGAACATCGGGGAAAAGCGAGCCAAACCAGAAATCGTTCGTGCCGCCGAAAACGACATCGACGTGGTGGCCGGTGTAGAAATTGAGTGTGGATCCGAAGGCGTAGTGACCGTTGATGACGATCTCGTCGCCGGGCTTGTAGTAGCGCTCGATGTCAACGGCCAGGCGCTTGGAGGAGATCTCGGGCGAAAAGATGTCGAGCCCCCGATGCACGGCGAAAAGGGCCAGCACCATCATGACGGTGAGCGCCATATTGGATTTCCAGGGCGAGCCCCGCCAGCGCCAGAAGAGGGCGAGCAGCGTGCCGGCCGAGAGCGCGATGCCCATCACCATGAGCGGGGTGTGGAAAAGGCCGAAGGACGCCAGGGTGAGATCGTGCAGGTGGCCGAGAGAAAGCTTGTAGCGGCCGGGATGGACGGTGAGCACCTTGTCGATGTCGGTGCCGGGCGGAAAGGGCTTGCTCAGGGCAAAAAGGGCAAACGCCACGCCGGCGCCGGCCAATGCGAAAAGAGTAAGCGGAACGGACATCCATTTGCCCCAAAGGCGTTCAACGCTGCGCTGGGGCGAGAGCTCCTCGCGCTCCATCCAGGCGGCAGCCAGCAGGGCCACGGCAGGCACGGCGGGCAGCGAATAGTATTCCTGGCGACTGGAGAAGCTGAAAAAGGCCATGACGACCAGGCCCCAGAGGGCCACGAGCAGGAAGGCGCGGCTGCGCGGGTCCATGTCCTTGCGCCAGGAGTGGGGACGCCAGGGGATTTCGCGGAGGGCGGGAAACAGGAAAATGCACCAGGGGACGACCCAGATGAGCAACTCTGCCCAGAACACCCCGAGCGGGACTTTGCCGTAGTCGTGAGGAATGCGCTTGTTGAGGTAGCGGAGGAACTGCTCGTTGATGAAATAGTCCCAGAGGAAGCCCTTTTCGGGTCCGGTGGGCTGAGCGGGATTGCGGATGGCGGCGAGGATGTGCCAGGGGGCGGCGATGACGAAGAAAACGATGAAGCTCGAGAATAGCCGCATCTTCTTTAGGTAGCCCCAGTCATGCATCATGGCCAGGAACGCGAGGATGGTGAGGCCGGGAAAGACCAGGCCGATCAGGCTGTTGGTGAGGACGTTGAGCGCAGTGACGATCGCCAAGCCCCAACAGGCGTACAAGGATGCGTCGCGCTTCTCGTAGCCGACGAGGAAGAAATAGAAGCTGAAGGTGGTCCACATGGCGACGAGGACGTCGGGGATCAGGAAGCGGGAATAGAGGTAGATCCCCGGCGCAGTGGCCAGAATCAGTGCGGCGTAGAAGGCCGCATCCTCGCCGAAGAAACGACGGGCGAACACCCAGCCGCTGATCATCAGCCCGAGCACGCTGATCATGAGAACCAGACGGGTGGAAGCTTCGCTGATGCCGAAGATCTCGTAGCTGGTGGCCGTCATCCAGTACATCAGCGGGGCTTTCTGGAGGTAGCGGACGCCGTCGACGTAGAGGTCAACCCAGTCGTGGCGGAGGATCATTTCCTTCGCCGATTCGGCGTGGACCGAATCGGCGTCGTCCATCAGCGCCGGGTGGAACAGGCCGGGCAAATAGACAATCAGCCAGACAGCCAGCAGGATTGCCAGGCGGATCTTGCGTTTCCGTTTTGCTTTCGTTTGCGCCGCAACGGTTTCGGCCGTCGCGGCGCTCAGAGGCTTCTCCTCTTCGCTTTTGATCTCCATGTTTTCGTCGTCAACCAAGAAAGATGGCCGGGAAGGCCGCGGGGATGCACGGAGCCGCGCCTGGGCGCCGAATTTCACTACGCGTGACGGGGTTCAGGAAACCTGGTGTTGAGGCAGTCCCGCCCGAAAAACGCAAATCGCATGATACGCCGGAAAACGATTTGCCGCGAGCAGGAGCCGGGCGGCCAAGCGGAGTGAGGCACACGAGGGGCGTATGGGAATTTCGCCCTACGCGGGGAAGCCCTTCCCTGCTCCTTTCGGGGCGGGAGGGCGAGATGGGAAGTGCGAGGCAAATCAGGAAGCGCCGTAAGGAAGCACGGTGTTGCCCGGACGCAAAGGCGGACCAAGCGGTTGATTCGTCAGGATTTCCTTGTCGCCCTCCCTGGCCAGAAGGTGGATGGAGTGGGGATCGAGGCCGGCAATTGCCCGCTGGCGATCGTCGAGCCGGGTGAAGAGGAAAACGCGACCGGGCCCATTCCACTCGCGATCGAAAAACTTGGTGGACCAAAAGACGTGGGGCACGTCGGGAAAGAGCGATCCAAACCACAAGTCAGCCCGGCGGCCGAAAAGCATATCGACGCGGACGCCGGTGTAGAAATTGAGCGTCGAGCCCCATTCGTAATCGCCGTTAATGACGATGGGATCGCCTGGCCGGTAGTAGCGGACGATGTCGGTGGCCAGCCGCTTGGAGGAGATCTCGGGCGAGAAAACCACCAGCCCCTGATGCACGGCGAAGAGGACGACGATCATCATTCCCGCCAGCGCCAAGTTCCCCTTGCCGGGCGAGCCGCGGCGACGCCACCACCAGGCGAGCAGCGTGCCGACGAGCATGGCGAGGCCGAACTCGAGCAAGGGGGCGTGGAAGGCACCAAACGAGGAAAGCGTGAGATCTTCCACGTGGCCAAGCGAGAGCCTGTAGGCGCTGGTTTTGTGCACGGCGAGGATTTTGGCGATGTCGGTCCCGCGAGGGAACGGCTTGCTCAGCGCGAAGAGGGTAAGCATGACGGCGCAAATCGCCGCGCCCAGAACTACGAGCAAAGCCGCCATCCATTTTCCCCATCGGCGCAGCGAGCCGCCGGCGGGCGCATGGGTTTCTCGCTCGAGCCAGCCGGCGATCAACAGCGCCAAGGCCGGGACCACCGGAAGCGAATAATATTCCTGGCGACTCGAAAAGCTGAAAAAGACGAGGACGAAGAGCGTCCAGACCGCGAGGAACAGGTTCGCGCAGAGGCGGGCGTCCAGCCGGCTGCGCCAATCGCGAAAGCGCCAGGGGATCTCCCGCAGGGCGGGAAAGAGAAAAACAAACCACGGTAAAACCCAAAGCAGCACAAGAGCCCAGAAGAGCCCGAGCGGTACCTTGCCGAAATCGTGAGGAATGCGCTTGTTGAGGTAGCGGAGGAACTGCTCATTGATGAAGTAGTCCCACAGGAAACCCTTTTCCGGGCCAGTGGGCTGAGCAGGATTGCGAATGGCGGCGAGGACGTGCCACGGCGCGGCAATGGCGAAGAAGACGACCAAGCTCGAGAAGAGGCGCATCTTCTTCAAATAGGCGAGGTCGCCGACGAGTGCGAGAAAAATCAGGATGATCAAGGCGGGAAAGGCCACGCCGACGAGGCCCATGGTGAGCACATCGAGCGCGGCGGTGGCAGCCAAGCCCCAGCACATCCATTTCGACGGCGTCCGGTGCTCGTATCCGGCCAAGAAGAAATAAAAGCCGAGGGTGAGCCACATGGCGACGAGAACATTCGGAATCAGGAAGCGGGTGTAGATATAGATTCCCGGGGCGGTGGCCAGAATCAGCGCGGAGTAAAAACCTCCTTCCTCGCCGAAGAAGCGGTGACCGAAAAGCCAGGCGCTGATCATCAGCCCGAGCACACTGATCATGAGCACCAGGCGGGTGGAAGCTTCATTGACGCCGAAGATCTCGTAGCTGATGGCGGCCATCCAGTACATCAGCGGGGCCTTTTCGAGATAACGGACGCCATCCACGTAGAGGTCGACCCAGTCGTGGCGGATAAGCATTTCCTTGGCCGATTCGGCGTGGACCGAATCGGCGTCGTCCATCAGCGCTGGGCGGAACAGGCCGGGCAAATAGACCAGCAGCCAGACAGCCAGCAAGATTGCCACCTGGATTTTGTGTTTCCTTTTCGCTTTTGTTTGCGCGGCAACGGTTTCAGCCGTCGCGTCGCTTAGCGACCTTCCAATTTCGCCCCTGTTCTCCACGTTTCCTTCGTCAACCACGAAAAGATGGCCAGGAATGCCGTCGCGATGTGCCGAGCCGCGGTCAGACGCCGATTTTCACTCAGCGGTGCGCGGTTCCCCAACGCTGGCGCTGAGGCAGTCCCGCCCGAATAACGCATACCGCATGATACGCCGGGAAACGACTCGCAGCGAGAGAGCAAGGGGCGGCTGGCAGGCGCGCCGGCGCCCCGCTCCTCACAAAAACTGCGGGTCAGTGGTCGAGCGATGGAGGGGCGGAAGGAAGCGGAGAGCCAGAGGGCGCGGGCGGGACAGCGGCCGACGAACGCGGCCGAACGGGGCGCCGCGCGATCCTGGCTTGCTCCAGCAGCGCAGCGGGGAATGGGAAGAGATTGGCGATTTGCGGATAGGACCGGCCGAGCCAGCAACGGGAGCGGTCAAGGACCAGCGAAAGGACGAGGCGATCGCCGCGCAGCAGACCGCGGAAATATCCGCGCTGACCGCGGGAAGCAACGGCGGACAGAGCCGCTGTGCAGTAGCGGCCGGTGGCGGGCTGATAGCCTAGCGTAAGCGCGTCAGCCTGTTTCATAAAGCGGCCAGGACGGGTGCCGAAGAGCGCGCCGCCCGAGCAATAGTAATTGCCTTCCTGCGGGATGACCCACACGGGCAGTTCCGGGGCGCTGAGCGCGGCTTGGCCGATGCCGATCTCGCGGAGCAGCGTGGTGACGCCGAGCGGGGCAATGCCGAGGGCGAGAACAAGCACAGCGATCACCAGGCCAGCCAAGTGAACCAGCCGCGGGCCGCTCTTCGCCCGCTTGCGCGGCTTGCCGGTGGCAGGGGCTTGCACGGGGCCGGCGCCGAACGGCCGGGCCGACGGTCCGGCCGAACTCGAGATCTTATTCCGCAGCCACTCCAGACCGGTTTCGGCACGACGCTGGCCGGCGATCGGATGAGCTACACGGCGATAAGGAAATACCAGGCAGATTTCGCCATTCGGGAAATTGATCTGAAGAATGGAATCGGGATCGAGCGAATCGAAAATTTCGGGATTGCCCGCAGGCTGCCGGGCGCGGGCAAAGCGGCAACCGCGCAGATCCAGTTCGATTTCGCGGCCGTCGCCGGAGACGGTGACGATGCCTTCGGGATCGACCAGCGAGACGAGCCCATCGATCGAAACGCGGAGGGTTTCAGACGACTTCGATTTGCCGAAGAAACAGATCTCGACGGAGATCGAGGCCAGGCGCCAATCCCAGAAAATGTGCAAGGCATCGGTGAGGGAAATCGAGTTTCCCGAGTCGCCAGATTTCATCGCGTTTCCCTTGGATTTCAGCGTTGGAATTTACCGAAAACCATCTGCAAGCCGATTGTTTCAGAGGGAGGAAATGAGGGAAAGGAAATAACGATTAGAAACTGTTGGAGGCTCGGGCACAAGGGCTGTTCCGGTGCGGGCCAGCTCGTTTCGGCACAAGGCAACGGAAACTGAGCGGCGTGGGAACAGACGGGCGGCGAAGCTCCGTCAGGATTCTTCCTCCTCTTCGCTGGGGGTGAGGAGAACGGCGCGCGGGCGCTCGCCGAAGAGCAACAGCGGATGATCGGTTTCGCGGAGGAGCCTTTCAACCAGATCTTCATCGAGCAACGGGCTCTGGTTGCTGATGACGAGCATGCCGCCGCGCTCGGAGCGTACGGCGTGGAGGAATTCCTTACGGTCGCCGGAAGCGATCCAGCGGAAGCGGAGAAGAATGCGCTTGGGGGCGATGAGGCGAACCATCTCGCGCTCCATTTCACGCTCGATACGGCCGGAGGGCGAGGAAAGAAAGACGGTGAGGCGGCAGCTGGATGCGGCCGCCAGGCGCGCGGCAAAGCGGCAAGCCCGAGCGGAGTCGGCAGAGCGATCATAGACCGCGAGGACGGCGGGCGCGGGAGCGACGCGGGACTGGACGAGCAACAACGAGGAGCGGACGCCGGCAATGGCGGCGCGGGCGGTGGAACCAAGACCAAGACGTCTTGCGATCGACCAGCCTCCCCCACCAAGGGTGAGCAGATCGGCCTCGGCAGCGGCGAGCAGCACTTCGGCCGCCACGTTGCCGCGGACAGTGCGGAAGGACCAGCGCACGCCCGCGCGGCGGGCGGCGGCAGCGAGTTCTCGGCGCGCCTGTTCGGCCAAGGCGTGCAGCTCACTTTCGAGGAAGAGCGCGGTGAGCGGCGCTTCGTTGCCGGAAGGATAGAGGAAGCGGATGGCAGAGGGAGTGGAGGCGAGGCGGAGCAACTCGGCGTCCTCGACGAACAGGCCCACCAACTCGGCGTGCCAGGTGGCGGCAAGGTCGGCTGCAGCCTCGAGGGCGGCGAGACTGCGGAGGGAGGCGTCGAGCGCGACGACGATGCGGCGCACGGCCAATTCGCGAGTTTCCGGTTCCCGTTCCGGTTCGCTCATGCCTGGTTCTCCGGTTGGGCTTTCCGGGCGGCCTCGAGCCGCTTTTCGGCAAGCTCGATGAGGCGCGCCTCGACGCGGCCGTTGATCGAATCGGGCGGGAATTTGCCGGCGGCGTCCGGATCGCCCGCGGGGATGCCGGTGAGAATCTCGATGCCCTGGTCGATGGTTTCGACCGAATAGATGTGGAATTTCCCGTCGCGGACGGCTTCGACGACGTCGCGGCGGAGCATGAGGTGCTTGACGTTGGAGGCGGGGATAAGCACGCCCTGATCGCCGGAGAGGCCGCGGGCGCTGCAGACATCGAAGAAGCCCTCGATCTTCTCGTTGACGCCACCGATGGCCTGGACCTGGCCATGCTGATTGACCGAGCCGGTGACGGCGAGCGACTGGCGGATCGGGGCGCCGGCAAGGGCCGAGAGCAGGGCGTAAAGCTCGGCCGAAGAGGCGCTATCGCCCTCGACCTGGCCGTAGGACTGCTCGAAGACGAGGCTGGCGGAAAGCGAGAGCGGGTGATCGGCTGCGTAGCGAGCGCCGAGGAAGCCCGAAAGGATGAGCACACCCTTGGAATGGATCGGGCCGCTCAATTCGACTTCGCGCTCGATGTCGATGACCTCGCCCTTGCCAAGGCGGACGCGAGCGGTGATGCGGCTGGGCTGGCCGAAGGAGAACTGACCGAGTCCCAGGACAGAAAGGCCGTTGACCTGGCCGATCTTTTCGCCGGCGGTATCGATGAGGATGGTGCCGCGGCGGATCTCTTCCTGGATGCGCTCGCGGACGCGGTCGGAGCGGTGGATCTGGGAATCGATCGCCTGCTGAACGTCGGCGGCGTCAATGACCGGGCGGCCGGCCTGGCGCGCCCAATAATCGGCCTCGCGAAGCAGATCAATGATGTCCATGCGGTGAGTGGAGAGCTTTTCGGCGTCGCCGACCAGGCGGGAGCTGTGCTCGATGACTCGGGCGACGGCTTCGCGATGGAGCGGGGCGAGCTTTTCCTCGCGGGCGAATGTGCCGACCAAGCGGGCGTAGAGCGCATTGCTTTCAGCGCTACGGTCCATGCGGTCGTCGAAATCGACGGCGACCTTGAAAAACTCGTTGAAATCAGGATCGTACTGGGAGAGCAGGTAGTAGAGCAGGCGCTCGCCGATCAGCACCACCTTGACCTCGAGCGGGATCGACTCGGGCTCGAGCGACATGGTGCTGGCCAAGCCGAGCATCTGTCCGAGCGATTTGATCTGGATCTCGCGGGCGCGAAGGCAGCGCTTCAGGCCTTCCCAGGCGTAGGGCTGGGTGAGCACCTTGCGGGCGTCGAGGATCAGGTAGCCGCCGTTGGCGCGATGGAGGGCGCCGCCGCGGATGAGGTTGAAATCGGTGGAGATGGCGCCGAGGTGGGCGATGTATTCGACCTTGCCGACCAGATTGGGGAAAGAAGGATCGTCCTCGTAGATGACCGGCGAGCCGTGGTTGGCTTCGTGGCCAACGATCAGATTGACCTGATAGCGACGGAGGAACGGGGCGGCACGCTTGCCTTCCGGCTGCGCCGCGCCCATCAGGGCGGCTAGGGGACTTTCGGGCGGCGAGAGAAACTCGTCGACGTTTTCAATGATGTCCTGCTGCATCTCTTCAAGGAAGCCGGCGACCTGGGGCTGCGGCTCGTATTTTTTGTGCACGGCCTCGATGAGGTGGCCGACGGCGAACATGGTGACTTCGCGGTTCAGCTCCTTAAGCTTGTCGCGGCCGCTCTTTTCCCATACGGGCATTTCGCGCATGATGGCGCGAAGCCGTTCCTTGACCCAGTCCATTTCGCTCTCGATTCGCTTGTGGTCTTCCTCGGGGAGTTGCTGGAACTCTTCCGGGGTCATGACCTCGTTTTTGCGGAGCGGGGCGAGCAGCAGGCCGGTGGGGGTGTGGGCGACGGCGATGCCGCGCTTTTCCGCCTCGCCGCGCAGCTGCTCAAAGGCGTTTTGCTGTTTCTCCTTGACCTCCTGCTCGATCACCTGGCGGCGGGCGCGATACTCCTCGGTTTCGAAGGCGGCGGGGATGGCGGCGCGGAGTTCCTCGATGAGGCGGTCAACGTCCTCGCGCAGCTCGGCGCCGCGGCCGGTGGGCAGGCGGAGAACGCGCGGCTTCTGCGGATCGTCGAAATTGTTGACGTAGCACCAGTCGGAAGGCGTCGGCTCGGTGGCAGCCTTCTGCTCGAGGAAGCGGCGGACGATGGTCTGCTTGCCCATGCCTTCCGGGCCCAGCGCGAACAGGTTGTAGCCGGGCTGGCGGATGCCGATGCCGAAGCGGACCGCTTCGACAACGCGCGGCTGGCCAACGACCTCCCTCAGAATTTCCAGTTCGTCAGTGGTTTCGAAAGAGAATTGCTTGCCATCGCAGGAGTGGCAAAGCTGCTCCGGGGCCAAGTGTCCGGTATGCGCCATACGGGATTCCTTTCTTCCGCTATTTTGACTCACGCGAGCGCCAGCTTCGAGTGTCTCACGCTTTTTCGTCATCGCGCGTCTCCAGCGCGCGGCGCGGGCGATCCGGGTTTGTCGCGAGGGTCGCTTTCCGCGGCTTGCGCGGCACGGCTTTCGGCGGAGAAGCCGATGCCGCAAATGCGGATGGTCCCGGGGCGGCCGTGCTCGCCCACGATTTCCAGTTTCACCGGGAGAAACGACTGCACAACCCGAACGACAGTGAGCAGGTGGCCGGTGACGGCCGCGGTGCGCAACTCGGAATCGCCGGCGGCGAGGGCGAGTGGCAGGATGAGCTGGTCGGCAAGCCATGGATCGACGGCGCCATCGCCGGCAAGTAACAAAAAGAGGCCGTCGGCGGCCTCGTCAGCGACTTGCTCGGCGGGCTTGCCGCGCGCACCGAGGCCGCAGTAGCAAACCTGGGAGCGCTCGAACTCGGCGAGCAGGAGCAGGAACGTGCCCGGCGAACCCGCCGGAAGGTCGAGGATTTCGATGGCCGTTTCGCAGCGAAGGCCGGCGAGGCGCTCAAGCGCGCGGCGCCTCTGCCTTTCGGCAATCGAGCGATCAAGGCCGGCAACGGCGGAGATACCGCGCACGGCAAGCAGCGCGCCGCGGGCGACGAGGTGCAGCGGGGCGAGCGCGGGCGACGGCGAGGGGAGCGGCTCGATCGTGGCGCGAATGCGGCCGCCGCCGCGAGGATAAAAACCAGCCTGCTCGAGCGCAAAATTTGCGCGGAAACCGATGCGGCGCAGAAATGGCAGCCACTGCAGGTCGAGGTAGTGGAAGCAGGGACTCCAAGGAACATGCGTGCCGCCGGTGAGAACCACGGTGGAGGGCCGGCGGGCGAAAGCGAGTGGCAGGAGGATGGTCTGCAGGACGAGCGAGGTGGAACCGGCGGTGCCGATGTCGAAGGAATAGGAGCCCGCATGGATTTTCTGCGGCTCGAACTGGAGCGTATCCGAGCCTAGCGCCGCGCCCCGGACGCGGGCGCGCGAAACGACGGCGGCGGCTTCGACCGCTTTCAGATGCTGCGCGCGCAGGCCGGGCTTGGCGCGGCGCGCGCGAATCTTCGTGAGACTCACCGGGCGGCCGGTGAGGATCGAGAGAGAAAGCGCCGTGCGCAAGACTTGGCCGCCGCCCTCCCCGAGCGAGCCGTTGATGTGAACCGTCGCGGCCGGGTCGATCTCAACCGGCTGGGGATTTCCGTTCATTGGCGACCCACCGACGAGGGATGCCGGCGGAAGTCCCTCGCCAAGAAATTTCGAGGCCACGGGAGAGCCGAAAAAGCGGCTTGCGCGCGGTTTCGATGCGGGTGAAAAGGCGGCTGCATCGCCGGGTATCCAGGTCGGCTCGCGGACTGGCAGTCACATCGCAAAGGCAACGCGGAGTCTCGCCGGAAACGCCGGCGGCGCCCACCATGGCCGACCCTAGGGGAGGCTCTCCCCGGCAAAGGGTAGCGGCGGGGCGGTGAGAAGGGCGAGAAGAATCGCCTTGTGGGTTGGGAGACGGTTGGCAGCCTGGTCGACCGTGATCGATTGCGGGCCGTCGAGGACTTCGGCGGTGACTTCCTCGCCGCGGCGTGCGGGCAATCTGTGCATGAAGTGTGCGTCAGGCCGGGCGAGCGACATGAGGCGGGAATCGACTTGGAAGCCGGCGAAATCCTTGAGACGCTGCTCGGCCTGCTCCTCCCGGCCCATCGGGACCCAGACGTCGGTGTAGACGACGTCGGCGTTGCGGGCGGCCTCGGCCGGATCGCTCACGACACGAATGACCGCGCCAGTGCGGAGGGCGTCGGCCTCAGCCTGCTCGAGAATGACGCGAGAAGGCCGATAGGCGGGCGGAGTGGCAAGGGTGAGGTGGATGCCGGTTTTGGCAGCGCCGAAGATGAGCGAATGGGCCACGTTGTTACCGTCGCCGATGTAGGCAACGGCAAGACCGGCGAGCCGGTGCCTGCGCTCGCGGAGCGTGAGCAGGTCGGAGACGATTTGGCAGGGATGGAGGAGATCGGAGAGCGCGTTGATCACTGGGATTTCCGTGGCCAGGGCCATCTCGCGCAAAACCTGCTGGGAGAAGGTGCGGACGATCAGCACGTCGACCCAGCGGGCGAGATCGCGGGCGATGTCGGGCGCGGACTCGCGCCGGCCGAGGCCGATATCCGTGGAAGCGAGACAAATGCTCTGAGCGCCGAGCTGGTGCAGGCCGACTTCGAAGGTGACGCGCGTACGGAGCGAGGGCTTCTCGAAAATCAAGGCGCCGGCGCGGCCCTCGAGCGAACGGGAGAAGGCGAGTGGGTAGGCCTTGACGCGAGCGGTGAGATCGAGCAGGGCGTTGAGCTCGGACTCGCTGAGGTCGTGCAGGGAAAGGAAATCGCGCTTGGCCAGGCCGCGCGCCAGCACCGGGATTCCGGCGGGAGGCTGCGGGAGGGAAACACGAGGGGCCATGATTCTCCTTATCCGCGCGCCGGCGTAGCGCTGGCGATCAGGTCGCGCAACAGCGGCATCATCACGGGCGCGCCGCGCTCCTCCATTTGGTAGCGGACGCGCAGGCAAGGCTGGGTGATGCGGATAATGCGCTTGAGGTCGATGGGAGTGGCGACGAGCACCAGATCGCAGGGCACGGTGGCGATGGTGGCTTCCAGATCGGCCAGCTGCTTAACGCTGTAGCCCATAGCAGGGAGCACCGGGCCGATATGCTTGTACTCGAGAAAGACTTCGCGCACGCTGCCGACCGCAAACGGGCGCGGATCGACAAGCTGGCCGGCCAGATGATGACGGGCAGCAATGACGCCGGCGCCGTAGGGCATCTCGCCTCGGGTGAGCGTGGGGCCGTCCTCAACCACGAGCACGCGGGCGCCACGAATCTTTTCCGGGTGATCGACCAGGATCCGCGAATCGGCCTCGATGACCTGGGCCTGGGGGTTGCGTTCGGCGATATGGCGGCGGATCAAGGCGACCGATCCGGGAGGAGCGGTATCGACCTTGCTGATTACGATGACCTGGGCGCGGAGAAAATTGACTTCGCCGGGGTAATAGAGCAGCTCGTGGCCGGCACGGTGGGGATCGGCGACGACGATTTCCAGGTCGGGATGGAAGAACGGGGTATCGTTGTTGCCACCGTCCCAGACGATGCAGTTCCCTTCCCGCTCGGCGTCGGCGAGGATGGCGGCGTAGTCGACACCGGCATAGACGACGGTTCCCTCAGCCAGATGAGGCTCGAATTCCTCACGTTCCTCGATCGTGCAGCGCTCGCGATCGAGATCGGCGGGGATGGCGAAGCGCTGCACGCGCTGGCGAACGAGGTCGCCATAGGGCATCGGATGCCGGACGACAACGGGACGGCGACCGAGTTCGCGCAACAGGCGGACGACGTAGCGAGCGACCGGGCTCTTGCCACTGCCGGTGCGAACGGCGCAGACCGAGACGACCGGAACGCGTGAGCGAAGCATGGTGCGCTCGGCGCCCAGCAGGAGGAAATCGGCCCCGCAGGCGACCACGCGCGAGGCGATATCCATCACTTGGTTGTGCGAGAGGTCGCTGTAGGAGAAGACCACCAGGTTGGCCTTCTTTTCGGCAATGAGCTTCTCGAGCTGGTCTTCGGGAACAACCGGGATGCCATCGGGATAACCTGGGCCCGCCAGCTCGGCAGGATAGCGGCGACCGGCAATATCGGGGATTTGAGCAGCAGTGAAAGCCACGACCCGGTCGGCCACTTCGCCGCGGAAACATGTGTTGAAATTATGGAAGTCGCGGCCCGCGGCTCCCAGCAAGATGATTCGTCGCTCCATAAATACCGACCTCTTGCACACACCGCTCTCTTCCCCTCGCAGGAGGACGGAGCAATTGGCGAGCCATTCGGAGCAGAAATATGGTTTCCAAGTTGTTGGAAGGTAAGCATATAGGACAGCTGCCAGTGGCGAGGGTGGCAAAGTGGGCCAATGGACACACCCAAAACGCCGCTGGCTGCGTAAGCTCGCCCAACGACCAGGGTGGTCACCCCCGCCTTGCGCGGCGCGAGTCGGCCCGTCTCTCCGCTAAGGAAGACGCAAGGAGAGCGTCTTCCGACCGAGGCGATAGCGGAGTTGGAAGGGCCCTTGGTGCGGGGGAACCCGAAAATAGAAAGATCCGGCGCCCGGGCTCGAGAAGGTGCCCTTTGGCAAACTTTTGTCAGTCAGTTCGGTCTGCATGGTGGCGGGATCGGCGCTGCTCGGTTCGCCAGCGCTGCCAATGCCCACGCCAACACCGACGCTGGTGTATACGCCGCCGGGAGCGGGATAGCCCAGGTAGCCGGGATAACCGGGATAGCCCCACGGTCCGCCGCCGGTGCCGTAGCCGACGCCGACAGTGGGATAGACCGTCACTCGCGTCTCGGAAGCCTGGGATTTGGAGACGGCATAAGCGACCACCTGAGGGCTTTCCGGCGTAAAGACTTTGTGGGTGGACAAGCTGACGAGCGTGAAATCGGCGGGAGCCACGCTGGTGAGCTTGCCCGGCGCCGGGAACAGACCCGCCTCGACAACAAGGTAGCAGCGCGAGACTTCAGTAACGAAACGCGCGCGGACCTCCCTGGCGGTGAGCAGCCGGGCGCCCACGGCAACGCCGTCGAGCCGGCCTTGAACGGCATAGTCGGCAACGCTGCGCCGAGCGGGGATTCCGCGTTGCATGGCGGCCACGGCAGCCGTGGCCAGCAACGCGGCAAGTGAAAGGCCGAGGGCGAAGCAGCGCGACGGCTTCATGATTTACCTTCCTGCGTCGGCGCTATTAAGGGCCAAATTTCAGCGAATGGAGGGAGAATCCCACATTCCGCGTGGTTTTTCAGGGGCCTGGCGCGCCGGAGGGAAGACAAAAACGGCGTGCAGAGCGCATGACAAAAGGAGGCGAAAGTGAGCCGGGCGGTAACGGCTTCATCAACCGGCACAGTCATGCTCGTTGACAATCCACCTCGGTTGCCCACAATGGGCTTGCGCTATCCGGAAAAACAGAGCGCTCGGATTACGGACCGCCCCCCTTCCCCGTCCTTCCGTGCCTGGAGTGCATGGTGCATGCGTTCGTCTGGAGGGCGCGCTCGCCCGGAAGTCGGGAGAGCGACCGCGGGTTGGGAGGGCCTGAATGTCGACGCCGCTTCGCGTCCTGATCATCGAAAATTCCGAACAGAGGACAAAATTGCTGCTGGGAGTGCTGCACGAGGGCGGCTATGAGGTGGAATATCAACGCGCCGACTCGGCACCGGCGCTCGCGGCCTGCCTCGAAGGGAAAAACTGGGACATCGCCATCTTCAGCGCCGTGACGGACGATTTCGGGATCGCGGAAGCGCTGAGCCCGATCCTGGAAAAGGGGCTGAATCTGCCGTTTGTCGTCTTCGCGGACGGCGCTGGAGAAGAGGCAGCGAGCGAAGCGATTCGAATGGGCGCGGCGGAATGGGTGCGACGTGACAATCCGGCGCAACTGCTGGCGGCAATCCGGCGCGAACTGCGCCAATCGGCTCTGCGCCGGCGGCAACAGCAGATGGAGCAGCGGGTGCGGCAACTGGAGAAACTCGAGGCGCTTGGCAAGCTGGCCGGCGGGGTCGCGCACGATTTCAACAATGTGGTCAGCGCGATCCTGGGCTGGGCGGAGCTTGGGGCCAGGGACGTCGAGCCGCAAAGCGACGCGGCGGAATCCTTTGAGCAGATCCGGCAGCAAGCCGAGCGCGCCGCTTCGCTGACCCGGCAGCTGCTCGGCTACGCGCGGCGGGAGACGCTGGAGCCATGCGAAGTGGACCTGAACTCGGTTGCCGGAGAAACCATTTCGCTGCTGCAGCGGCTGATCGGCGACAAGATCGAAGTGACGCTGGCGCTCGCTCCGAACCTGGGGACCACGCGAGCCGATCCTTCGCAGATCGAGCGGGTGCTGATGAACTTGTGCTTGAATGCGCGCGACGCGATGCCGGAGGGGGGCAGCTTGCGGATCGAGACACGGAACGTCTCGCTGAGCGAGATGAGCGGCTCGCGGCAGCGTGACGCGCGAGCGGGCGAGTACGTGCTGCTGACGGTTTCCGATACCGGCACCGGCATGAGCCCCGAGACGATCGAGCGCATTTTCGAACCGTTTTTCACCACGAAAGCGGAGGGCCACGGCACAGGTTTGGGGCTCACCACAGCGCTTGGAGTCGTCACGCAATACGACGGCTGGATCGAAGTGGTGAGCCGGCCCGGCGAAGGGAGCACGTTTCATGTGTTTCTGCCGGCGAGTGAGGCAGAGGCCAATGCGCCGGGAGAAACTGGAGCGGTTTTCGCGGGCCGGGAAGGGGCTTAGGGGCTGCGCGAAGCGGAACTTTGCTGGCGGGCTACCCTTAGCGCGCAGGGATCCTTCAGTTCGTTCCGGATGACAGAGACGGGTTCCCATGTGGCGAAGGCAAGTTGGCGCGGGATCGTTCCTGATGCACTTCGTTGGGACTCGCTGTGCTCGTCGCTAATGCTGAGTTTGGGATGAGTTCCGCTTTCTCCAGGCGAGATAGGCGAGGGAGATCAACAGCAGCCAGGGCAGGCCGGCGAGCAGCGTGGGACGCATGCTCGGCACCCACCACGTGGAAACGAGAATCCCCAGGAGCAAGGCCAAGCCAAGCAGGGTGAGCCATGGATAACCCGGCATGCGGACCGGGAGCGGGGGATTGCCGTGGCGCAGCCAGGCGCGGCGAAAAGCGAGGTGAGTAACAAAAATCATGATCCAGACGAACATGCCGCCAAACAGCGCTACGCCGAGCAGGTAGACATAGGCGGTGCCGGGCGAGAGCGCGGCGACAATCGTCGCCACGATCAAGCCGAGTGTCGAGGCGAGCAGGGCGCGGATCGGCGTGCCGCGGCGGTTGACCACGCCGAGCGCTTGCGGGGCGTAATGGCCGCGGGCCAGCGAGAAGACCATGCGCGTGCTCAGGTAGAGGTCGCAATTCATGCTGGAGAGCGCGGCCGTGAGCACGACGAAATTCATGATGTTGGTGGCCGCCGGCACGTGGAGCAACTGGAACACGCGGACGAAGGGGCTGGCGCGCACGTCGGATGTGGACTGGACCTGGTTCCATGGAACGACGGCGATCAGCACGACCATGGCGCCGGCGTAGAAGAGGATCAGACGGAGCACCATAGAGCGCAGGGCTTTCGGCACGGCGGTTTGGGGATCGTGAGCCTCGCCGGCGGTGACGGCGACGACTTCGGTGCCGATGTAGCTGAAGATGACAAATCCCATCGCGAGCCACAGGCCGGCGAGGCCGTGCGGGAAAAAGCCTCCGTGGGCTGTGAAATTGGCGAGGCCGACACCCGGCTCGCGGACCACGTGGAAGAGCAGCAGCGCGCCGAAGGCGATGAAGAGGACGATCGCGGCGACCTTGATCATCGCGAACCAGTATTCGAACTCGCCGAAGCTGCCCACTCCCATCGCATTGGCGCTCACCAGCACCAGCGAGATGAGCACAACCCATAGCCAGACGGGCAGGCCGGGAAACCACCAGCGGCAATAGATGGCGGCGGCGGTGGCTTCGCCGCCTATTGCGATACACTGGGCCGCCCAGTAGGTGTAGCGCACGACGAAGCCCGACCAACGGGAAAGATAGAGCTCGGCGTAAACGCCGAACGAACCGGCGGTGGGATGTGCGACGGCCATCTCGGAAAGCGCGCCCATCATCAGCAGGGCGATTACGGCGCCGAGCAGGTAGCTGAGGATCACCGCGGGGCCGGCGGTGCGCACGGCCAGGGCGCTGCCGAGGAACAGCCCAGTGCCGATAGCGCCGCCGATGGCGATCATGGCCATTTGGCGGGTGGAAAGGCGGCGCGCCAGTCCGGCTTCGCGGCCGAGCGCCAGGCGAGCCTGCTCCTGCGCCGCGGCGGCGGCTTTCGAAAGATCGGCTTCGGTAGGCGTCGCGCGCTCCTCGCAGGCGATGAATTCTGCCGGTGCCGCCGCCAAGCGACGGCCGGAGAACTCTACCCCTCTCGAACGAGCAAATCCAGATTGTCCTGAAGAACGCGGAGCAACTGCTCAACGTCGCCGAGGGTGTTGTAGACGTGGAAGGAGATACGAAGGCCGTCGTGGCGGCCGGAAGCGACAATGCCGCGGGCGTCGAGGCGGGCGAGCAAGGCCTGGAGGTTTTGCGCCTGCAGCACGACCAGCGGACCGACGGTGGCTTCCGGCGTCTTGAGGCGGATGCACAGGCGGCGGGTTCCCTCGACCAGCGCGTGCGCCAACATGGCGATCTGCGCCGAGACCTGGTCGAGGCCGAGACCGGTGAGCAGCTCGATGCCGGGAATGGATCCGTAGAGATTGATGATCGGCGGCGTGCCGGTTTCGAAGCGGCGGGCGCCGGGCCCCAGGTCAAAGCGCTTCAGGTCGAAAGCGAAGGGGTTGGCCTGGCCGATCCAACCGGTGACGGCCGGGGCCAGCGAAGGAGCGAGTTCGCGGCGAACGTAGAGGAAGGCGACACCAGGCGGGCCGAGCAGGTATTTGAGGGTGCCGCTGACGTAGAAATCGACCCCGAGTTCCTTGACGTCGAGCGGGCGCGTGCCGCAGTCCTGGTAGCCGTCGAGAAGCAGCAGCGCGCCGCGCTCGTGGGCCAGGCGGGTGATCGCGGCAACGTCGGAGCGAAAGCCGTTGAGAAAGCTGACGTGGGTGAGCGGGACAATGAGCGTCCGGTCGTCGATCAGGCGGTCGTAGGCGGCCGGCGGCAGGGCGTTGTTCTCGGCCGGGACGAATTGCACCTGGGCGCCACGGGGGCGCTGCGCGAGCCAGACGTGACCCATCGTCGGAAACTCGAATTCGCCGAGGACGACCTTCGGACGGCGATCGAAGCCGAGCGCGCTGGCCACACCGGCGATTCCGGCCGAGGCGCTGGGGACGATCGCGACCTCGTCTGGCTCGGCGCCGATGAGACGGGCGAACACCGCTCGGGCCTGCTCGTATTTCTGCATCCAGACGTCCCAGGGCGAACCGGACTGGTGCCAGGAGACGACGAAGTCGAGCAGGCCGGCCTCGACGGTGGTGGAAAGGGCACCCTGGGAGCAGGAGTTGAGATAGATCTTGCGCTCGAAAATGGGGAATCGGGCGCGAATGTTGCCGACCGCTTCTGCCGTCAACGCCAAAGTCGATCTCCGTGAAACCGGACCGGGGAATCGCGAGAATCCGCGAACGGGTCAGGCCGCAACCTCGGTGATCGCGGCGGGCGGCACGCTCGCGGGCCCCCGCGCTCGAAAGGCCGTGCCGAGGAACGACGCGGTTCCCACTCTCCGGAAAATGAGCGGAAGATATAGCGCGCGAGGGGAACCGGCGTCAAGAATCGCGTTGGCGAGCTGTGGGGGTGGTTCCGGAGCGAAGGCGCAGGCCTCCTGAGAGTGCGCGCGGGAGACGAAATGGGCGGAAATGGCCAACCGGGTCCCCTTCACCGCGAGAATCGGCATCTGTTAAAAATGGTGTCGGCGCGGCCGCGAGAAAAGAAGGCAGCGGGCGGAAGCGAGGAGGCAAAAGCATTGATGGATTCCGGCGGGAGCGGCGAGCACAGCTTTCATCTTTCCTCGTTTTTCCGCAACCGCACACGAAGGCTGCCGTCCGTGCTGATCCTGCTCGCCGGGCTGGCGGGCTTGACGGGCCTGGCGACGGGCGCATTCGGACAGGCGCAGAAGAAAGCGACGCCGGCGACCGGAGGGCTGCCGATGGCGCCGGGACGGCACGTGGTGACGCTGACTCCGGTGCCGGGCTGGTTCACCGAGCCGTCGATTGCCGTGAATCCGTTCGATCCCCGTGAGGTGGTGGCCGCCTACCAGGACAACGCTCACGTTGCCTATTCGACCGACGGCGGGCAGACATGGAAAACGGCGCTGGGAACAGCGCCAAGCAACTACCTGGTTTCGGGCGACGTATCGGTGACGTACGACAACAAGGGGCACGCGATCCTCTGCTACATCGCTTTCGACAAGCTGGGAACCACCGATTATTGGGCGCACAACGCGACGCGGAACGGGATTTTCGTGCGCCGGTCGCTCGACGGTGGCAAGACGTGGGCGGTGAAAGACGTGCCCGTGATCAAGCATCCCACAGTGCCGGGGATTCCCTTCGAGGACAAGCCGTACATCGTGGCCGACAACACACACAGCCCCTACGCGGGCAATCTCTATGTCGGCTGGACGCATTTCACGCTGACGCAGTCGACGATTTTGTTTTCGCGCTCAACCGACGACGGGCAGAGCTGGAGCAAGCCGATCACGATCAGCACGCAGCCCGGGCTGCCGCGCGACGATACCGGGGCGGTGGAAGGATTCGACGCGGCCGTTGGGCCCAACGGGACGATCTACGCGGTGTGGTCGAACGGCATGCACATCGTCCTGGCGACCTCGACCGATGGCGGCCGGCATTTTAGCCGCTCGCGGGAGATCATCCGGACCGCACCTTCCTACTTCAAGCCGGCGGACGTCGTGCGTGGCGACGGCTTCCCGCAGATTGCGATCGATCCGCACGGCGGCAAACGCGGCGGACCGCTTTACGTCTGCTGGAGCGACTATCGAAACGGCGATATTGACGTTTTCATCTCGCGCTCGACCAACCACGGGCGCACCTGGAGCCCGGCGGTGCGCGTGAACAACGATCCACCGCACGATGGCGCCGACCAGTTCATGCAGTGGGCAGCGGTCGATCCGGTGAGCGGCGACCTGTACGTCTTGTTCTACGACCGGCGGGCCGATCCGGAAAACCGGAAGGTGCTGATCACGCTGGCGCGCTCAACCGACGGCGGCCATGTGTTCGCGAACTACGCCTGGACGCGCGAGCCGTTCAATCCGGATGACGCCTTCATCGGGGATTATTCAGGGCTTACCGCCTACAACGGCTGCGTCTACGGCGCCTGGACGCGGGAAGTCGCAATCAAGCCGCCATCGCCCGGCAAGCCCTACCCGGCGCGAAGGGGCCCCCATTCGGTCGTTCGCGTGGGGGTCGCCCGCTTCCCTTCACCGAGCGGGCGCGTTCAGGCTTGCCCGTAACGGCTGCCGGAGGGCCGGGCGAAAGCCGCGACGGCAGCGGACCGTTGCGCGGGACGAGTGATGACATTTGCGGATGGATCCTCGGGAGCACGTTTCGCTGGTCGATCTGCAGCGGCAATTCAATCTGGCGATGCGCATCGAAGACCGGATCGCCCAGGCCGAGCGGACACTGAAAGAAGCGCACAACATCGCGAAACAGCTGCAAGACCGGCGCAAACGGCTGGCGGGCAAGTCGGGCGCGCGGACGACCCTCGAGGCCGTCGAAGCGCTCGACCGGCTGGTGGAACAGTGGAACCAGCTGAAGATGACCAAGCTGCCCGCGCTCAATCGGCAACTGACGAGCGCCGGGCTGCCGACGATCACCGTCAGCGCCGCGCCGGCAAACATGTAGAAGCCAGCGGCAAACAGAGAAAATCAGCCCGCGAAGCGCACCCTCGACGCCATGTCAGGGGCGCGCTTCGCATTTGTATCTGCGCGCGAGAAGCGAAATTTCACTCCGGCGGCAGGGTTGCGCCGTAGGCAATTGCCGCCAATTGCGAATCTAATCTCACGGGCAACTTTGCTATGCTTCGCGGCGTCGGCGCCTTAGGCCTCAAGGCGGATCCGTTAGCCTCCACGAGAGAGGTGGGACAAAGTGCCCGGTGACGAGGTGGTGACGTTGCGAACTTGGCGTCGCAGGGAAAACCCGTGGGTATGGGCGACGCTCCTCGCCGTGCTGGCGCTGTACGTTTTCAGCGCACTGCGCGTGGGGCCCGTCAGCAACTTCGGGATTATCGGGGATGATGCCTTATATTTTTCCTCGGCCAAGGCGCTGGCCGCGGGCCAAGGCTATATTCTGCCGAGTTTTCCCGTCCGGCTGAAGGCGACGAAATATCCCGAGCTGTATCCGCTGCTGCTGGCGGGCGTCTGGAAACTCGATCCGCACTTTCCGGGCAACATCAACGTTGCGGTGGGCTTGACGCTGGCCTTCGGCTGCCTGGCGCTGCTCTTCGCGTTTCTGTTGCTGCGGCGGTGGCGCGGGCTGGGCGACTGGCAGGCGCTCGCGATCGTCAC
Source organism: Acidobacteriota bacterium (assembly GCA_021832085.1). Classification (GTDB taxonomy): domain Bacteria; phylum Acidobacteriota; class Terriglobia; order Acidiferrales; family UBA7541; genus JAKASX01. The sequence continues at coordinate 181,194 of JAKBLM010000001.1, forward strand.
GCTCTGTGCGTTGACCACCTATTTCCTTTGGCTGAGCGCTTCGGTGATGACCGACATTCCGTTCATGGCCACGATGCTTGGCGCGGTCTGGCTGGAAGAGGGATTCGAAGGAAACGCGCAAACAACGAGTAAGGGCAGGTTCGAAACCCACCCCTCCCAGCGGTCCGACGAGGGTCACGGCACCAGCAAACAGGCGGTCATCGGGTCTGCCATTGGGGCCGGGCTGCTGGCGGGGATTTCGGTTGGCTTTCGCAGCCTGGGGATGGCGACGGTTGCCGGGATCGGGTTGGTGCTGCTGGTGAGACGCGACTATCGCCGGACCTTCTGGTTTTCGCTAGCGGCCGCGCCACTGGTGGCGCTATTCCTGTGGCCGGCGTTCTCCGCGCTCGTGCATCCCTCAAATGCCCGACTCGTGACCGACCCCGACGCTTCCGGATGGACACAAACGCTCTGCTACTACAGCAGCTATGCGTGCAACTGGCGGATGAACGTGGAGGGGGAGGGCATGCTGAGGGCAGTCGTGTTGACGAACCTAAAGGATATCTTTCAGCAGCCCGGGCTTGAACTGCTTACTCCTCTCGTGGCTCGGACCAGCCTTTTGGCTCTGGTGTTGGTATCGCTAGTGAGCGTGGGAGCGTACGCCGGAATCCTAAGGCAGGTGCGGAGAGCGGGCTGGCAGCCGCTGCCATTGGTGTTCCTTCTTTATTTACTGGTCGTCGTGCCGTGGCCGTACCCGCCAGGACGCTTCCTGGTGCCGTTTCTGCCGCTCTTCTTCGGTGGGCTGTGGGTGGAAGGGAGGCATTTCGTTGCGCTCGTCACGGAATACTTGCGGCAGGGACACTCGGCCGCGGAGCGTACCATTAGCGTCGCCCTGACCCTGGGTGTGCTCCTGCTCGCGCTGACGGTGGCTGCCAACTATGCCTTGGCCATCCCCGCCGAGACAGGTGGGTTTGCCGCCAAGAACCGCAGCGCGCTTGTCGACGAACGTGAGGCATATGAGTGGATCCGAATTTACGCGGCACCAAACTCCCGCGTCATCGCGTATCGGGGCGGCCTTGCCTACCTCTACACTGGCCATCCATCCGTCCCCCCTATCGCCTGGCAGACGGGGTCCTCCTATCGAAATATTCCTCGCTACGCCGAGCGTGACGCAAAGCACTTGGCTGATGTGGCGCGCCACGTCCGAGCGGCTTACTGGCTCAGAACACCAGGCGATTTCCTTTTCGCCGGACGCATAGAGCACAGGTTTCTTCAGGCACGCCAAAAGCAGTTGCTGGCCGGGTCACCGGTGGTGTTCGAAAGCGTCGACGGGACGGTACGGTTGTACGACGTGCGGTGCTTCAGCGGCGCCGTGAAGAAGGGGTGTGGACGAAAGGCATGGGCCAGTCGAGGGAGCGCGGAGGCGCCACGCCGGGCTCCCAAGCCATCGCCCAGCACGCTGGGTTCCCACCGCGTCGTTACGGGCCCGCGCTCATGACTGTTATCCACTCGGTGGCTTCGATGCCGAACGTCACTCGGCTAAAGGTTTAAGGTTTTCGGAGCGGGTGTGCCTGGCACGGAGCCTCTGGAGATATTTTCGGAAGCACGCAAGGCTGCGGTTTTCGGTTGGATGGTCAATGAAAGCAGATTTTCAAAAGATCGGCAAGTATTCGCGAGGAAACCAGAGCAAATATCATGGGCGCGAAACAGCAACATTACAAGGAATGGCGTACGGCGAGAATCCATGGGCGTGGGCGACGCTTGGCGTCGTGCTGATGCCCTACGTCTCACTGCGATAAGGCCCGGTCGAATCAGAAATTTCAGAGTGCAACTCAACTCTTCAAGTATTTCCTCTGTAGGGCTTTGGCCTCGGATCAGGGCCGGTCAAAGCCGGCCACGCTTCGGACGTTGTTTCATGTACGAAATGTCCCGACTTGTATCCGCAAGTGCTACTCCTTGTCCGAAGGCTTCATCTTGATGTCCGCGGTGTGTGCACTTAGCCCGCACGCTTAGGCCTGGGCTGGACGGGTGTTCGTCGTCTGGGAATAAGCAAACAATCGTTTCAGTCGCAGCAGTGGACCTTCAAAATACCGGCGCGAGAGCTCAGCGAGAATAAAACAGATGGCGAAGACAGCCACTGCGCGAATGCAAAGCGCTCCCAGCCGGCCCAGTTCATTGACGACAAGGGCGGGATAGACCCCGAAAACCTGATCCCACTCGTGGAAGAAAAATGGATGGGCAAGATAGAGGAAGTAGCTCCATTCCCCGCATTTCCTCAACCAGCGGGACTGCATAGAACGGCCGAGGGGTGGAACGGCTGCGCTGAGCACGACGGATAGCAGGCCGGTGAACAACAGCGTGGAAAAAGTAAACAGCAGGGCGTCTCCCACGAGGGTATGGTACGGAGGGCTCACGGCCGCCACAATCACTGCGATTCCGACGCAGAACAACCCCAGTTCATAGAGCCGTTCCTTCGAATACCACCGAGACCTAACGAACGAAGCGAGGAGCGCGCCGGCCGCTAGGCCGTCGAGTCGGAACCACGTGTAACTGTAGACATCCGCGCCATAAAGGAAGCCAATCCCCCGAATGAAAGGCTCTGCAAGGAATATGGCGGCAGCAAACATCCAGATTCGGCGGGGCGTCAAGCGCGCGACAAGCCAAGGCCAAATCAGATAGAAGTGTTCCTCTACCGAGAGCGACCAGAGTGTGGAATATGAAGCAGCTATTCCAAAGATCGGCGACACATTAGAGAGATAGATGGCGCTGACCCCAACAAAGTCGAGCGAGCCTTTGTAGAAAACCGCGATGAAAACCAAAGTCAGATAGTAAAGCGGCAAAATTCGCAGTGCGCGGCGGGCGTAAAAATTCCGAAAATAGTGCGGTTTCCCGGCAGAGTCCAAAAGAATTCCGGTAATCAAAAAGCCCGAGAGGACAAAAAACAGGTCAACGCCGGCCCAGCCAAATCGTGTGGCGAGTTCGACCGTCCGGGGAAGACCCGACCACTTTGCATTCTGCATCGTTAGCGCGAATGCATGGAAGAAAAGAACCATGAGGATAGCGATGCCGCGGAGGCCGTCCAGTTCTGGAACATGGGTCTGCCTTCGGGGCAGCAAGCACGGAATCGTCGAATCAATCGCTTGCTCGCGGGCGTGCGGCACTTCAACTGTCGGAGACAACACCTTGCTCCCGAGCGCCGATATGGCACGGTCTGATCCGCTTTCCATCACTGGAACGGAACTACGTCCCCTCCCGGTTGCCGCCTGCCAATGATTCGGTCGATACTTGGCGAATTATACTTCCCGGACCTAGCCGATTTTCCCAAGTTCCGCAGCTACCGGTTGCAACTGAGACAACAAGCACCGCGCGCTTGAAGCGGAATGCCGCACAGAGAGATGCTCCTGCCAGCGACCACATCCATGCTTTCTACCGAACGGTTTCGGGTCTCTGCGTGCGGGAGGATTCGCGCGCGAGCCAGACCATCACGCCCAGCAAAACGACGACTTCCACGCTAAAGGCCTGAGAGTGGACCGCGGCCACTCCAGCTACCACGCCAAAGATCAGCAACAGCAGCACAGTGCCTCGCCGGTTTCCCAGGATCCCTTGACGAGGCCGCACCGCTTCGTAAGCCAGAATCACAAATCCAACTACAATGAGGGGCGTCAGCTGGCCGATGAATACGTGATAGCCGGAGAGAAGAGCCGCGATTACAGCAAGGGAAAATTCCAGGTCGAACGCGGGGTCGGCCGGGCGGTCGATGTCCTTGAACTTCCGCGCGGCCCAGCCGAGGAGAAAGAAGGTTGCAGCAAGGATCGCGGGGAAGAGGAAATTGTGCGGAATCACACCTCCTAAAAGGGAGTCGAAAGCGCCCCGGAGACATGGCATCATCGAAGCGCTTGAGCGATCTGCCCAAGGACCCGCGGCCGCGCCCCCGACTTCGATCAGCGTTCGCACGTAGGCGACCAAGCCGGTCCAGCCGACGAGAGCGGCCGACACTGCCAGAAGCACGGTGCCCACGGTGCAAAATCCGGCAAACAGCTTCCAGCGACGCCGCAACAAGAAAATGAAAACAAACGGAAGGAGAATCTCGAAACGGAAGAGACCCAAACCGAGCGCGAGTCCGGCGACATAATTTCGGCGCCGTTTTAGAGCGAGGAAAGCCAGTAAAAACACCAGAGCCAGGAGTAAAGTGTCTTCGCCGAAGTCCAGCGCAATGAGCACGAAGAAGAGGCATATCCCCGTCCAAAGGATATATGGCCATGTGCGCAGACGGTAGCCGGTGAGCCGGGTCAGGTATACGATCAGTCCCCAGGCCGCAAGGGTTATAGTTGCCCAGATCAAAAAGGCATGTGGGAAGGAAAGCAGGGCCAGAGGAGCGAAGAGCAGGGCTTGAAACGGAGGGTGATAGTAGGGCATGAATGGGCCCGAGGGGATGATTGCTCGCTCTATGTTTTGCTGCAGGTGAACGTTATATAGACGGTTCGAGTGTCCCCCGTTGACTATTTTCCCCGCAGTGTAGAAGGCTACGAAGTCCAACTCCTCGGTACCATGCCTCGTCATTTGGTCCAACTGGAAGAGCAGGATGGAAAGCGCTGCGGCGAACAACGCGAGCAACGCTATTCGGCCGAGCACCTTCTTCCAGGCGGGCACACCCTTGCGCTTGGGCACCCGGGCGTCGCGCATCGCCACCATGCGCCTGCTGGCACCGGCAGAAGTCGGGGGGTGTGAATCGGCAAACGTAGAGCGACCCTCACCAAGAGTCCAAATTGTAACCGCCCATGGCGATTGCCAATAGCCGGTAACCCGTGCCGATAGCGAAAGCGTCAAGCACCCCGGCGACATGATGCTGGATGTTGCTTTACCCTCCCGCTGGCGCTTTGCGACCGGAGCGGGCACGGCCGAAGAAACGTTCCGTCAAGGCAACGGGAAGGACAATCCTTCGCAGAACGGTTCGGCCGTCATATAGAATCAATCCGTTTTTGGCACTGCGCCGGAGCCAGGCGAACAGGGCGGAGCCTGCACCCCCGCCAACGCTTTTCGTTTCGACGGGCGTGGCCCCCGATGCGGAAATCGGGGTGGTTACGCAAGGAGGGGAATACCCAAATTCTCGTCTGGGCTGAACTCGGGTTGACGGTGGCGGCGTGCGCGGTGGCGTTTTTGTGCCCGCGGGTGGGCGAGGGATGGTTTCGGGCGGTCGAGCAGGGGTTCGCGGGGCTGGCGCGGAGGCGGCGGCTGGCGGTGCTGGTGGTGGGGGTGGTCGCGATTGCGGCGCGAATCGCGGTGCTGCCCATCCTGCCGGTCCCCCAACCAAATATCGCCGATGAATACAGTTTCCTGCTAGCGGCACAGACTTTTGCGCACGGCCGACTGACCAATCCCACGCCCCCGATGTGGCAGCACCTGGAAACGCTCCACGTGCTGGAGAAGCCGAGCTACATGTCCATGTACCCGCCTGCGCAGGGCCTGTTTCTGGCGGCGGGGCTGGTGACGGCAGGCACGGCGTTCGCGGGAGTCCTGCTGAGCGTGGGCCTGATGTGCGCGGCGATCTGCTGGATGCTGCAGGGGTGGTTCCCGCCCGGCTGGGCGCTGCTCGGCGGACTGCTTGCTGTGCTGCGTTTCGACATCTTCAATTACTGGGCCAACAGCTACTGGGGCGGTGCTGTGGCCGCGTTCGGGGGCGCGCTGTTGCTTGGCGCCTTGCCGCGCCTGCTGAAGCGGGAACGAGTGCGGGATGCGGCGTGGATGGGCGTGGGACTGGCGATTCTGGCCAATAGCCGTCCCTATGAAGGACTGATCTTCAGCTTGCCGGTAGCCGCGGTGCTGCTGGTGTGGCTGTGGAAAAAGCGGGGCGCGTCGCTGGAAAATGCGCTTCGGCGAGTGGTGCTGCCGCTGACGCTGGTGCTGGCGATTGCTGGTGCGGGGATGGGCTTTTATTTCTGGCGCGTGACCGGCAGCCCTTTCGAGATGCCCCAAGAATTGGCGCGGCGGACTCACGCCGTAGCTCCCTATTTCCTCTGGCAATCACCGCGGCCGGTTCCGGTTTACCGGATCGAAGCCCTTCGCAATTTTTACCTGCACCACGAAATGTCGTTCTACCGGGAAAGCCGCACTCCGCTGGGACTGGCGGGGGTTGAGCTGGGGCGATGCCTGGATTTCTGGTTTTTCTTCCTGGGCCCGGCGTTGACGCTTCCATTGCTGCTGGCTCCGGCGGCGATGCCCCACGGACAGCCGTGGGGCGGGCTGGGGCCCCCGGCCCGCTTTCTGGTCGTTGCCGCAGCGGTTTTCATGGCGGGGCTCGCTGTTGAGGTCTTCTTCTTTCCACACTACGCGGCGCCAGCGACCGGGCTGGTGCTGGCGCTGGTGATCGGTGCGATGCGCCGGTTGCGGGCGTGGGAATGGCACGGCCGACCCACCGGCCGCTTCGTCACGCGCGCAGTGCCACTGGTCTGTCTGCTGATGGTCGCGATTCGCGTGGCTGCCGTTCCGCTCCACATTTCCATCACGCCCAGATGGCCGCCAACCTCCTACAACTCGTTGCCTGCCCATTCCAGCTGGGTGAAGGTGAATAGGCAACTCGAATCCTACCCCGGGAAACAGCTGGTGATCGTGCAATACAGCCAAAAGGCGAAATGCCGTTCCTGTTTCGTGTATAACGGGCCCGATCCGCCGCAGGCAAAGGTCGTTTGGGCTTGGAACATGGGACCTGCGGAGAACGAAAAATTGATCCAGTGCTACAAGAATCGGCGCGTATGGCTGCTCGATGTTTTCGAGCAACCGGCGGTGCTCATCCCCTACACTCCCGCCGCCTCTCTGCGCGGCCAGTCGGAAATCCCGCCCGCCGCTCGGCAGAAGTTGCGGCCGAAACTCGAGCCTCGCGGCGGCAGGCCACTGAAATAGCCCAGGCGGGAGCGAGCGGCTCGCCAAGTGGGCCTTAGCCTGACTTCCGCGCCCGGCCGGGTGAAGTATCGCATTGCCAAGGGGATAGCATTTCATTCCGTCACTATGGCGAGGGGCCCGACCAACTCTTGACCGGCCTCATGACCTCCGCCGATATCTT
>JAKBLM010000073.1 GCA_021832085.1 Acidobacteriota bacterium
TGGGGCTTTGGTGACGGGCCACCGTCTCGGTGGCCCGAGCAAGGCGGGGCCGCGTTAGCGACCCCGAATAGCCGCTTTGAGCGGCTCACATCCTAAAGCCCCCGGCTTTGCCGGGGGATACTTACTGGAGTAGGACCTCGGGGACCGTTGGGCCGCTGGCCGTCCCGAGATCTGCGGCCCCAAAACGCCCCCGAGCGCCAGCAAAATGACGGTACCTGCCCTGAGGCTCATGTTCACCCCCTTCGTTGGGGCACCGCTTCCGGCGCGGCCGACCAATCCGGCGTCAGGAAACTCCCAACGGTGCTGGAATCGTAGCGCGCACCAAAGTAATCGAGGCCGGATTCCGCGTCGCGCTCCTTGCCGCTGCCCGTCGCACTCTTGCATCCTTTTGCTTTCCGCCCGGAGCCCGAAGTGCCCGGCTGGGAAAAGAAATTAGCGAAGCCCAAGAGGCCGCCCCTCGTGAGCCCGAAGAGCAAAGCCCGGCTCCTGCGTCTATTTGCCGCGCTGCCCGCTTGCGAGGTCCTTTAGGATCCGTTGACCGATTCGCCGAAAAGCCAACGATCGCTTGTCCATCTCCTCCTGAGACAGCGGCCCAAAGGAGTCCCTCCAGACTGCTTCGAGGACAGCGATAATGTCCGGTTCGCCCGGAGTCCCTCGCTGCCATTGCCGCAAGGCAGCGGCAATCTTCTCAGCCTCCCCGCGATATTCGTCCGGGGGCGCTCCCAGCGCTAGCAGGCCTTCAGGGTCCTCGGCATTCAGAATTTGTTCGACCCGCGACCTCCGGATTCCTGTCACTTCCATACCGTGATCACCTTTCCGGCGTTGCGCCCCGCCGTCTCGACGACAACTGTAACTCCATTCGATCCGTTGTAGACCAGCTGCGGGGTCCCGCACTTCCCCATCTGAGTGGTGGCGTTGCCCGCTTCCCTGGCCGAACTTATCGCCTCCTCAACCTCGGACTGCGAAATGCCGCGTTCCGCCAGTCGGCTGGCCCCATGCACGGTCAGGGCTGTCGCAGACTCCTCTTCCGCCGCGGCACCGGCTGCCTCGCCAGCCCCCGCGGCTTCGCCCGCGTCGGCCGCCGCCTCGGGTATCTCCGACGCCCCGTCGGACAGGATGGCGAGTCCAATCTGGGCCGTGGTCGAGATGGCTAAGACCGTCTTGGGATGGTTCTGTGCCCACGCTTCGACGACGTGGTAAGCACCCTCCACCTTCTTGACAACCTTGCTGGCGAGGCCCGGTTTTTTCTTAGCCGCTCGCGAGGCCATCTTGGTGCTGGACGGCGCAGGCGTGGAGCAGGCGTTGGGGCCCGTGGCGCCTTTCCCGCAATGGCCAAAAGCGTCCACTTCCGTGACGGGATTATTCATCACGTAGGCGTAGAGATTCAAGCTCTGGGGATCGGCGAGATTCGCGTAGGGCACCGCTTCCGGAGCAGCCGACCAATCCGGCGAAGCCAGCGGGTGTCGAGCCTGGCGACGCCGCCGAGCCCAGAAGTGATCATTGCCTGTTTGCACGTCGCGTTGCCTGCCGTCGGGCCGCAGCGGGGCCGGCTTCGGCGTTTGTCCTCGCGCGTCTTCGCCAGAACCCGGCCCGTTCCCCGTCCTGGCGGACGCCGCGCCCGTTCTCGTAGAAGTATGCGACATTGTGGGCGGCGTCCTTGTGCCCTCGCTTGGCTGCGACGAGATACCATCTGAACGCTTGACGGGGATCCGTGCGAACACCTTCTCCCCGGCTGTAGCACACTCCCACTGAGAACTGCGCTTCAAGCACACGCCTCTGAGCCGCCTCTAGTTGTAGCCTAAACCCCTGCTTTGGATTTCGCGGTACGCCACGCCCGTAGCGATAGCACAGTCCAAGGGCATATTTCGCCTCCGCAAGACCTTGCCTGGCCGCCTTCCGTAGCCACGATACGGCAATCCGATGATCCCTCTTTACGCCAGTCCCGTCGTGATAAAACACCCCGACGTGATACTGGGCGTTAGCGTCGCCTGCGTTTGCCGCGATCCGGTAGTGCTTAAGGGCAAGTCGCCGGTCTCGTTTCGTTCCCAACCCATAGTCGTACGCGGCGCCTAACCAAACCCGCGCCCCGACGTGGCCGAGGGCCGCTGCCTGCTCTAGAAGCTCGATCGCACGCTTATGGTCCGATGATCCCGAACCATAGTTCAGAAGCTTCCTGCCCTCGGCAAACAGTTTGCGGGCGGAGACGTTCGGGCTTCGCGCTTTTTTGGCGAGCGTGGCTGCAGGGCTCATTCGCTTCCTACCTCTGTGGGAACTTCGCGCGCGTTGCGACATAGTTTTACCACCAGTTCGCACCTGGTATCGGGGCCGTGGGCCTTTCCAACCGGCCGGCCGTCTACGCGGGGGCGCTCTCCGCGCGTCGCCCTTTTCGCGGCCCCTGTCCCGTGCTCTCCTCGCTCCGCCCTTCTCGTGCGTTTCCAAGGTACTCGGGCGAGCCCCTTTCCGGTGTTTGGCAGGGTGAACATGCCCGATGAGCGTCCTCGCTGCCTCATAAACCAAGGCGGCGCCCACCAAGGCAGCAGCGATGTCCTCGATCCCTCCGCACGGCTCCGCCACTTGGCACACGGCAGTTCCACCGACCAGGACAATCAGTTTCTTTTTGCCTTTTGCCGCTCGGGCGATGCCTTTCCGGCTCCGCCCGTGTTTCTGCCGCGACGCCATTTTGGTTTGTGAGGGCTTAGGCGTAGGGCAGCCGTTCGGGCCCGTGGCGCCACAATGATGGCCGTCCACGTCGAAGTCCGTGACGGGATTGTTCATCACGTAGGCGTAGAGATTCAAGCTCTGCGGGTCGGCGAGATTCGCGTAGGGCACCGCTTCCGGAGCAGCCGCCCAATCCGGCGTGAGGAAACCCCCGACGGTGCTGGAATCGTAGCGCGCACCAAAATAATCGAGCCCGGATTCCGCGTCGCGCTCCTTGCCGGTGAAGTGGAGCGGGCTGGCGTCGTAGCCGAGGCAACTGAGCCCATCGCCCCTTCGACTTCGCTCAGGGCAGGCTACCGGCAGTCCCTGGCAGGTTTCCGTAACGGCGCCATTGACATCGGTTCGCGCCCGCTCCCTGCCGAGCCAGTCCCCGTGATCGAAGTACGCCGTATCGCCCGTACTCGCGTAGGTAGCCACGTGCCTGCCACCGGCAAAGACTTCGCCCCGATTCCACCCGCCGGAGGAATTGAGTTCAGAGATCACGTGACCCGCCAAATCATAAGGATAGTAAACCGTTCCCGACGAGGTTGTCTTTTCGATTCGCTGGCCGCTGGCGCTGTAGACGTAGCAGCAGCTATCGCTTCTACCAGTTTCGTGAAAAAGGACGGTGCGACCCGGCCCCGGAGGCCGGGTGAAGCGGTCGAAAAACCGCAATCAAAGACGCACCCTTTGCGGACAACCCAAAGAGTGCGGCACCCGAAGAACCAAGTGGCGCCCCCGTGGGTCCGCCACCCGCCGTTATGGGGACCGGGCGTCAAGACCCGGCTTGACCCGGACGCCACCCGCCCAGTAGGAGACAGCGCATGCGTAGGGTTGAGGCACCCGCCATTGTCAGTCGGGGAGAGCCTGACACTGTTCGCTTTGGTGCTCAGCGGCGAAGGAGGACGAAGGCAAGGGCCGCAATTGTCAAGGCGGCGGCCAACGCCAGCGTTATCCAGACGAACCACCTCCCCTTGCTTGTCAGAAGCTGCCGCGGTCCTGCCGACACCTCCCTCCTCTCGGAAACCCGAGGGAATCGCCGGCATAGATACCAGGTGGCGAGGGCGGCAGCCCCTAGGGTCACAAGTGTGCCGATGAGTTCACTGGGTATACGCTCCGTGGCTATGCTCAGGATTGAAAAGGAGCCTCCGAACACTAGCAGCACGGCGAAGATGCGCGCCTGCCACACCAAAATCGGGCTGTTGGGCTTGGCATAAAGCGCGCTTGGATACAATCTTGTGGGGTTTCGGTAGGCCCATCTCCCACACAGAACGAACATGGCCCCGACGGCTAGACGAAAGAGAACGGCCGCCATCCCTAGTTGCCTCCTGACACGCTGACACTCGCGCTTGCGCCATATAGCAGTAAAGTGGCACCTGCGCCGATGCTGTACGTTTTGCCCCAATCGACGTGTCCCTGGGCTCCCAATCCCAGCGCCGAAACCGTACCCTTCAGCGTCACCACGTGGTTCCCTACCTTAAAGGACACCAAACTCAACCACCCTTCCACCAGCTTTCGCTCCCAGCCCGCTATGCCATCCGGCATGTCCGCTTGCGTCTGCGGTGAATGTCTGCTCATTGACCTTGACTTGGGCATTCTTCCCGTTGACTACGTTTGCAGAAACATTCTCCGCACCATATGGTGAAGAAAAAGCGCCCGGGCAGAGCGCCGTTACTGACCGTTGCGGCCTTCAGCATATCTCGCCAGACGGCTTGGTCAAGAGCACTGCTGCCCGGCAGCTTCTTGTAAACACCCGGATTGCGCGTGGGCACAGCCATGATATTTTCGCGGCCCGACTGCAGTGGGTGAAATGAGTGAGAGTGGTCAGGGCTTGCGGCGGGGGCGAGGACGGCGCGGGCGGCGTGGCTGGGGCGCGACGGCCACGCCCGTGGCGGCTTCGGGGCGGGGCGCGGCGGCGGGAGTGGGCGGAGCTGCTTGCGGAGCGGGCGCGGATGGCTGCTCGGGCGCAGATTGGGGCCTGGATGCGGATGAAGGTGCGGGCTGCGGGCTGGCCTGCGGCTCAGACTGCGACTGCGGCTCGGTTTCCGCTTCGGCTTCCGTTTCCGATTCGGCGGGGCCGGTGAAAAATTCGAGTTGGCGCTGCTTGAGGGCGCGGATGCGGTCGCGGAACTTGGCGGCCTGCTCGAATTCGAATTTCTTCGCGGCGTCGCGCATCTTCGTTTCGAGATCGGCGATGGCCTGGCGCAGCTGTTCCTCGTTGGCGAACTCGTCGATCAGCGTATCCTCGGCGGGAATTTCGACGTAATCGGCTTCGACGATCGAGGCCAGCTCCATATCGACAGCCTTGACGATGGTGCGTGGGGTGATGCCGTGCTCGCGGTTGTATTCGAGCTGCTTGGCGCGGCGGCGGGAGGTTTCGTCGATTGCTTCGCGCATCGAGCGGGTGATGCGGTCGGCATAGAGAATCGCGCGGGAGTTGAGGTTGCGGGCGCAGCGGCCGATGGTCTGGATCAGCGAGGTGGCGCTGCGCAGGTAACCCTCCTTATCGGCGTCGAGGATGGCGACGAGCGAGACTTCGGGCAGGTCGAGCCCTTCGCGGAGCAGGTTGATGCCGATGAGCACGTCGAAGGAGCCGCGGCGCAGGTCGCGCAGGATGCGGACGCGCTCGAGCGTATCGACTTCGGAATGGAGGTAGCGGCAGCGGACGCCGACCTCGGTGAAATATTCGGCCAGGTCCTCGGCCATGCGCTTGGTGAGGGTGGTGACCAGGACGCGCTCGTTGCGCTCGGCGCGCAGGCGGATCTGCTCGAGCAGGTCGTCCACCTGGCCGCGCACCGGCCGCACCTCGATTTCTGGATCGAGCAGGCCGGTGGGACGCACCACCTGCTCGGCGATCACGCCGCCGGCCTTTTCCAGCTCGTAGGGGCCGGGCGTGGCGGAGACGTAGACGACCTGGTGGACGCGGTGCTCGAATTCCTCGAAGGTGAGCGGGCGATTATCGAGCGCGGACGGGAGCCGGAAACCGTAATCGACCAGGTTCTGCTTGCGCGAGCGGTCGCCATGATACATCGCGTGGAGCTGCGGCACGGTCTGGTGCGATTCGTCGATGAAGAGCAGGAAATCGGAGGGGAAATAATCGAAGAGCGTCGCCGGCGCCTCGCCCGGCAGGCGGCCGGAGAGATGGCGCGCGTAATTTTCGATGCCGTGGCAATAGCCGATCGTGCGCATCATTTCGATGTCGAAGCGGGTGCGCTGCCAGACGCGCTGCGCCTCGACCACCTTGCCCTGACGCTCGAGTTCCGGCTTCCACCAGTCGAGTTCCTGGAGGATCGACTCGATCGCGCGCTCGCGGCGCTCGGCCGGCATCACGTAGTGCGATTTCGGGTAGATGGTGAGCCGGGTGATTTCGCCCGAGGCCAGCGCTTCGCCGGTGAGCGGATCGATGCGCTGGATGCGCTCGATCTCGTCGCCCCACAGCTCGAGGCGATAGGCGGAATCTTCGTAGGAAGGGAAGATTTCGACGTGGTCGCCGCGGACGCGGAAGGTGCCGCGGCGCAGGTCCTCCGAGCGCTCGTACTGGATGTCGACCAGCTTGCGGAGCAGCGCCTCGCGCGGGGTCGACTGGCCCTTCTCGACTGGGAGCAGCATGGCGTAGTACTCCTCCGGGGCGCCGAGGGCGTAGATGCAGGAGACCGAGGCGACGATGACGACGTCCTTGCGCTCGAAGAGGGCGCGGGTGGCGCTGAGGCGCAGCTTGTCCAGCTCGTCGTTGATCGTGGCTTCCTTTTCGATGTAGGTGTCGGTGGAGGCGATATAGGCTTCGGGCTGGTAGTAGTCGTAGTAGCTGACGAAATATTCCACCGCGTTGTGCGGGAAAAAGCCGCGGAATTCGTGGTAGAGCTGGGCGGCGAGCGTCTTGTTGTGCACCAGGACGAGCGTGGGCCGGCCGAGGCGCTCGATCGCCTTGGCCATGGTGAACGTCTTGCCCGAGCCGGTGACGCCGAGCAGGACCTGGTGCTGGAGGCCCGAGCGGACGCCGGAGACGAGTTGCTCGATCGCTTCCGGCTGATCGCCGCAGGGCTCGAAGGTGCTGGAGAGTTCGAAGTTCATCGCCGAAGAGTGCCTTCGTACATTATATAGAGGTAGCCGGGGCCGTTCCCGGCTCGCGGACGGCAGCGGCATTACGCCAACACGCCATCTTTCCTACGTCTCGACAAGGTGCCGGCCTAAAGGCCGGCGCTACACAGGCAAAACCAGGGGAAAAGTCTCGCCATCGCATCGTGTAGCGGCACCCTTCAGGGTGGCACTGGCCGGGGGCCCCATCCTTGCGCTATCCGGCGGGGTGGGCCGTTCCGGCCGCGTTTTCGCCAATGGCGCTCCGCCGACACGCCATCTTGTCTCCGCCTCGGCAAGGTGCCGGCCTAAAGGCCGGCGCTACACAGGCAAAACCGGGGGAAAAGTCTCGCCATCGCATCGTGTAGCGGCACCCTTCAGGGTGGCACTGGCCGGGGGCCCCATCCTTGCGCTATCCGGCGGGGTGGGCCGTTCCCGGCTCGCGGACGGCAGCGGCATTACGTCAACACGCCATCTTTCCTACGTCTCGACAAGATGCCGGCCTGAAGGCCGGCGCTACACAGGCAAAACCAGGGGAAAAGTCTCGCCATTGCATCGTGTAGCGGCACCCTTCAGGGTGGCACTGGCCGGGGGCCCCGTCCTTGCGCTATCCGGCTGGGTGGGCTTTCGGCATCCAAGCTACGCCAACCAGGGCCTCAGATTTGATCTTGACCATGGGGACTAGGGCGCATAGATTTTGGCGGGGCGTGAAGCGCACGATGAAAGCTCCGGTTGAGATTGCCGCATGATCGAAGGAGTTCGAGCGATGAGACGAATTTCCGGCTTGGTACGACCCTGGACCCTGTTGGTGTTGCTGCTGGCGGGCGCGCTGCTGGCTTTGGGAGCGGCGGCGAACGCGGGCCAGCAGGTATCGCAGCCAGCGCTGCTGAGCAAGCTCCACTGGCGATCGATCGGCCCTTATATCGGCGGGCGCGTGGTGGCAGTGGATGGCGTGGCCAGCGAACCCAACGTGTTCTACATGGGCGCGGTGGGCGGCGGCGTGTGGAAAAGCACGAATTACGGCATTTCGTGGAAAAATATCTCCGACGGCACGCTGCACGGCACCAGCACCAGCATTGGCGCGGTCGCCGTGGCGCCGTCGAATCCGAAGATCATCTACGTGGGCACCGGCGAGAGCGACATCCGCGCCGATATGATCACCGGCGACGGCGTTTACAAGTCGACCGACGGCGGCAAAACGTGGCACTACTCCGGCCTGCGCGATACGCACACGATCAGCAACATCGTCGTCGATCCGAACAATCCCGACATTGTTTACGCCTCGTCGATGGGACACGTTTTCGTGGCCGATCCCAATCGCGGCGTCTTCAAGTCCACCGACGGCGGGAAGACGTGGCAGAAGATCCTCTTCGTCAACGACGAGACGGGCGCGATCAACCTGGCGATGGACCCTAGCAATCCCCAGGTGCTCTACGCGGCGATGTGGCAGGCCTATCGGACGCCGTGGTCGCTGATGAGCGGCGGGCCGGGCTCGGGCATCTACAAGACCACCGACGGGGGCGCGCACTGGACCAACTTGACTCACAACCCCGGACTGCCCAAAGGCATTCTGGGCCGCGTGGGCATCGGCGTTTCGGCCAGCAATCCGAACATCGTTTACGCGATCATGCAGGCCGAGCACGGCGGCGTTTTCCGCTCGGAGAACGGCGGCGAGAGCTGGACGCGGGTCAACAAGGAATGGATGCTGCGCCAGCGCGCCTTCTATTACATGACGATTTACGTCGACCCGAAGAACCCGAACACGGTCTACGCGCCCGAGGTGGACGCGCTCTTCGTTTCGCACGATGGCGGCAAGACGTGGACGCGGCTGCACACGCCGCACGGCGACAACCACGTCCTGTGGATCAACCCGAATCACACGAATATCCTGCTCGAAGGGAACGACGGCGGCGCAACCGTCTCGACCGACGCCGGCAAGACCTGGAGCACCGAGCACAATCAGCCGACCGGGCAGATCTACCACATCAGCATCGACGATCAGTTCCCCTATCACGTCTACGGCGCGCAGCAGGACGAAGGCTCGTTCGAGGGGCCGAGCGCCAGCGCCGGCGGCGTTCCGCTTTCCGCTTGGCACGGTGTGGCCTATGGCGAGAGCACCTTCGTGGCGCCGCAGCCGGGCGACCCGAACATCACCTACGGCAGCGGCTATTTCAGCATTTTGCTGAAATACAACATGAAGCTGCAGCAGTTTGAGAGCGTGAGCCCGTGGCCGGACTACCAGGAAGGCGGCGCGTCGCGCGACCTGAAATACCGCTTCGCCTGGACGCACCCGATCATCTTCTCGCCGGTGAATCCGAAGGAGCTGCTGGTCGGCTCGCAATACGTGCTCAAGAGCGAAGATTACGGCCGCACGTGGGAGCGCATCAGCCCGGACCTGACCCGCAACGATCCCAAGACCGAGCTGCCCAGCGGCGGCCCGATCAACCTGGACCAGTCGGGAGCGGAAATCTATCCGTGCGTTTCCGCGCTGGCGGTTTCGCCGCTCAATGGCGACGTGATCTGGGCGGGGTCGGACGACGGCCTGGTGCACGTGACCACCGACGGCGGCCAGCAATGGAAGGAAGTGCGGCCGCCGGAGCTGCCGGAATGGTCGAACATCAGCACGATCGAGCCGTCGTACACGGCCGCCGGAACGGCGTATCTTACCGCCCAGCGCTATAAGTGGGACGACTTCCATCCTTACGTTTACAAGACCACCGACTACGGCGAGCACTGGACGCCCATCACCGCCGGCTTGCCCGCGGACCAATTCGTCTACGTGATCCGGCAGGATCCGAAGGATCCCAACCTGCTTTTCGTCGGCACCAGGAGCACCGTCTACGTCAGCTTCGACGGCGGCGCGGACTGGCAGAACCTGGCGCTCAACCTGCCGCAAGTGCAGGTGCGCGACCTCGCCATCGACACGCGGCAGGGGCAGGTGGCGATCGCCACGCATGGCCGCTCGTTCTGGATCCTTGACAACCTGTCGCTGCTCGAGCAGATGACGAAGGCGCCGGCGGTCAATGCCGATAGCGCCTATCTCTTCGCTCCCGAAAAGGCGTGGCTCACGCACGCCTACGGCGCGCCGTTCTTCCACCGGCCGGATACCGGCCAGAACCCGCCGTTTGGCGCGACCGTGTTCTTCCACGTTCCGGCCGATTACAACGGCTCGACGCCGGTCACGATCAGCTTCAGCGGTGCGAATGGGCAGCTGATTCGCCGCTTCACGCTCCACCTGAAAAAGAAGGTAAGCAAGAAGGAGGAAGCGGAGAGGATGCGCCACATGACTCCGGCGCAAATGCGCGAGCACTTCAAGGAAATGCTGACGGCGATCGAGCCGGGCATGAACCGGTTCCAGTGGGACCTGCGCTACCCCGAGGCGACGGAAGTGACCGGGTTCCAGCCGCCGGTTGCCGCCGGTGGGCTGGAGGACACGGTCGACGGGCCGGAAGTTGTGCCGGGCACCTACACCGTGACGCTTGACTACGGCGGGCAGACGACGTCGCAAACGTTTCAGGTGGCGCTCGATCCGCGCGTCCATATCGGGCCGAACGCGCTTGGCGATAGGCTTGCCCTCCTGCTGAAAATCCACAACGCGCTCGACTCGCTCGACAAGACAATCAACCGGGCCATCGCCGCGCGCGACAAGCTCGAGGCGGCGGTTCGCAGCCACCGCCTGAGCCAGGCGCAGGCCGGCCAGGCCATCGCCAACCTCAGCAACGAGATCGGGGAGTTGGTGCAGCTGAAGATCAAGTCGAGCGAGGGCAGCCTGGTCTTCCCAACCAAGTTGCGCAGCCATCTCGCCTATCTCGCCGCCGATATCGGCCTCGCCTACCGCGATCCGACGCCGGCACAACACGCCGTCTTCGCCTACCTCGACCAGAAAGCGCAGACGGGCATGCAGAGACTCAACGCGGACATCTCCGCGGCCAACAAACTGCTCTGAATGGGACGGCGCCCTGCTCCGGATTGTCGTCCGGGGCGGGGCGCCGGTCTTTTTTCTCCCAGTTTCGAGAGGGCTGCTTTTCGCAGTTCGTTGCCGGAGAATTGCTCGCGCCGCAGAGCTAAGGAAGAAAAAGATCCCGCCCTGAAGGGCGGCGCTACACATGCCTGCCACCAGACCGGATTTCCCACCAGCGAAACATTCGGAGAGGGGATGCTTGCATGGACGCAACCCTCGGCAGTGACGCACAGCCTTCGTTTTTCGACGAGCCGGAGCCATGAGCATCTCCGCCTCGGGATTTTCGGGATCCTTCGCTTCGCTCAGGATGACGGTTATGTTGCACAAGTTCAGCAAATTATTTTGCGGAAGGGGTCATGACGTTTTCCAATTATCGGTTTGCGAGAACCTGACAAGGAGGAAGACGGAGCATGACCCCGAACAAGGATACGACCGAG
>JAKBLM010000029.1 GCA_021832085.1 Acidobacteriota bacterium
GCCCCGCACCAACGAGCAACTGCTCCTGGCGGCCAAGACCGCCTTCGACGCGATTACCACCGCCGACTGCAAAGGCTTCTTTTTTAGCGCCCGATACGCTACATAATATATGGAAATGCTCTAGCCCTCGGGCGGCGCTTCCGGCTCCTCGACGCCGTTCTCGAGGATCACCGCGGCGGCCGCGACGCGATCATTCTCCTCGAGCCGGAGCAGCCGCACGCCTTGGGTCGAACGGCCTGCCTCGCGGATTTCCGCCGAGTGTACGCGGATGATCTTGCCCTGCTCGGTGATGATGATGACGTCGGATTCCTCGTCCACCTGCAACGTGCAGACGACGTTGCCGTTGCGCTCGGTGGTCTTCAGGTTGATCACGCCCTTGCCGCCGCGGCTCACCAGCCGGTATTCCGCCAGCGGCGTGCGTTTGCCGTATCCGCCCTCGCTGACAGTGAGCATCAGCGAAGTGAGCGACTGGCGCAGTGCGTCGTTTGGAATCTCGTCGAGGTTCTCTGTCTCGATCTTGTAATCCGATTTCAGGATGGCGAAATCGGGCTGGGCCGTGTCCATGCTCACCACCCGGTCACCTTGGTCCAGATCCATGCCTTTCACCCCTGCCGCCGGCCGCCCCATCGGCCGCACGTCGGTTTCCCGGAACAGGATCGCCTGGCCGCTGTGACTGGCGAGGAAAATCAGCTGATGGCCGTCGGTGATCTGCGCGCCGATCAGCTCGTCGGCCTTGTCGAGGTTGATGGCGATGATGCCCGAAGGGCGGGGGTTGGAAAATTCCGCGAGCCGCGTCTTCTTCACGGTGCCCTGGCGCGTGGCGAGGAAAACGAAGCGGCCTTCCTCCTCGAGGTTCCGCGCCGGTACCACGGCGGCCAGTTTCTCGCCCGCCTCGAACTTCACCAGCGAGTGGATTGCCTTGCCGCGCGAAGCGGCGGCCGCCTCGGGAATTTCATAAACCTTGAGCCAGAAAATGCGCCCCAGGCTGGTGAAGAGCAGGATGTAGCTGTGCGTCGACGCGATGAAGAGGTGCTCGACGAAGTCCTCTTCCCGCGTCTTCGCACCGATCCGCCCTTTGCCGCCGCGCAACTGATGGCGGTAAACGTCGACCGGGGTGCGCTTGATATAGCCGCTGTGGCTCACCGTGATCGCCATGTCCTCGTCGCGGATCAAGTCTTCGAGCTGGATTTCCTCGACGCGGTCGACAATCTGGGTGCGCCGGTCGTCGCCGTACTCCTTTTGCACCTCTCGCAGCTCGGCGACGATCACCTGTTTCAATTTCTTCTCGCTCGCCAGGATATCCTTCAGCTCGGCGATCTGCTTCTGGATCTCCGTCAGCTCCTCGAGGATCTTCTCCCGCTCCATCTGCGTCAGCCGGTGCAGTTGCAGATCGAGAATCGCCTGCGCTTGCCGGTCGCTGAATTCCCATCGCGCGATCAGTCCCGCTTTGGCCTCGGCCGGCGATTTGGACTGGCGAATCAGCTTGATGATTTCGTCCAGGTGTTCGAGCGCCTTCTTGTAGCCGAGCAGGATGTGCTCCCGCTCCTCGGCCTTGCGCAGATCGAACTGCGTCCGCCGCCGCACCACGTCCACCCGGTGATCGATGAAGTGGCGAATGATCTCCACCAGCCCCATCTCGCGCGGCTGCCCGCCGACAATTGCCAGCAGGATCATCCCGAAGGTGTCCTGCATCTGGGTGTACTTGTAGAGGTTGTTCAGGATGATCTCCGGTTCCTCGCCCCGCTTCACCTCGATCACGATCCGCATCCCCTCGCGGTCGCTCTCATCGCGAACATCGGCGATCCCTTCGATCTTCTTGTTCTGCACCAGGTCGGCGATCCGTTCGATCAGCCGCGCCTTGTTCACCTGATAGGGAATTTCGGTGACGACGATGTTCTGCCGGTCCTTTCCCACCTGCTCGATCGCGGCCTTGGCCCGCATCGTGAACGTGCCGCGCCCGGTCGTGTAGGCCTGCTGAATGCCTTCCCGGCCCCACAGGTAGCCCCCGGTCGGAAAATCCGGCCCGGGCACATGCTTCATCACCTCGGCCAGCGAAGCGCCGGGCTTGTCCACCAGCAGAATCGCCGCGTCGATCACTTCGCTCAGGTTGTGTGGCGGGATGTTCGTCGCCATGCCGACGGCGATGCCGGCCGCGCCGTTCACGAGCAGGTTCGGCACTCGCGTCGGCAGCACCACCGGCTCCTGGTCGGTCTCGTCGAAATTCGGAGCCTGATCGACAGTCTCTTTCTCGATGTCGGAGAGGATCTCATCGCTGATGCGCGCCAGCCGAGCCTCGGTATAGCGCATCGCCGCCGGCGGATCGCCGTCGATCGAGCCGAAATTCCCCTGCCCGTCCACCAGCGGATAGCGCAGGTTGAAATCCTGTGCCAGACGCACTAGTGCGTCGTAGATCGGCGCGTCGCCGTGCGGATGGTATTTGCCCATCACCTCGCCGACGATCTTGGCGCATTTCCGGTAGGGCCGCGTCGAGGTCAGGCCCAGTTCGTACATCCCGTAGAGAATGCGCCGCTGCACCGGCTTGAGCCCGTCGCGCACGTCGGGCAGCGCCCGGCCGATGATCACGCTCATCGCGTAATCGAGATAGGAACGCCGCATCTCGGCTTCGATATCGACCGGCAGCATCACGCTCTGTGGTTTTTCGTCAGCCATGCCTTAGTCTCCGTAAGCACCACCAAATCTCTTTTTCCGCCCGGCCCCAGCCCGCGGACTACACAGGGCCCGATGCGCCGCTCGCCCCGCACTCCAGGACGAACGCCTTCACCGCCTCGAACGCCGCTGCGGCGTTCGGAAACCGCTTCTTGGCAAAATACTCCTCGAGTACCCGAGCGAGCCGCTCTGCCTCGCCCGCGTCGCTGCATTCCACCGCGACGCCGCCCGTCGCGTCCGGCCGCGCGGTCTCGATGGCGCGAAAACCTTCGCACCGCATCCCACCCAGCCCCGGCGCCGTCTCCCAGCTCAGCTGAAATAGCATTCTTTGAGTTTCCGCCCTTCATCCTCAGCAGAAAACCGCCAGCGGGACCCGGGCGTTGCGGGCCAACCTGCGCCTCAGACGTCCAGGTTCACGACGTCGAGGGCGTTTTCCTCGATGAATTTCCGACGCTCTTCCACGTCTTCGCCCATCAGCGTGGTGAAAATCTGGTCGGCGGCGACGGCGTCTTCCAGGCGTACTTTCAGCAGCGTGCGGCTCTCTGCGTTCATCGTCGTCTCCCACAACTGCTCGGGGTTCATTTCCCCCAAACCCTTGAACCGGGTGATCGCGAAGCCGCGCTTGGCGTCTTCCAGAATGAACGCGAGCACGTCGAGCGCATTCTCCTTCACCACGCGGTCACCGTTGTGGCTGATGGTGAAGGGTGGTGTGTTCAGCCCATCCAGCTGCCGCGTGAGCGCCAACAACCGCCGGTATTCGGGTGTGGTGGCCAGTTGCCAGTCGATCCGGCGCTCGCCGTGGCCGTTGGCGAGCACGATCTGGTAGAGGCTGTGCTCCTCGTCGAACTCCAGGCTCGCCTGCAGCTTCAACCCCTCCTTCTCGATCGCCTTCAGCAGCTTTTCCACCGCTTTTTTGTCGGCGAAATCCGTTTTCTTTTCCAGCCCGGCCTGCGCCAGCAGGTCCACCAACCGCGCCTCGCGCAGCCGGCGCTCGAGCCGCTGACGCACCTGGTCGTATTCCTGCACGTTCAGCAGAAACTGGGTGAGCGCGCCCCCCTCGATCTTTTCCGCCTTGGCCGGTTTCACCGAGCTTTCGTCGGAGGCATGGCGCAGCAGCTCGCGCGCAAACTCGCGCTCGTTGCGGATGTAGCGCTCGGCCTTGCCGCGCTTGATGCGGTAGAGCGGCGGCTGCGCGATGTAGACGTACTCGCGCTCGATCAACTCCTTCATGTGCCGGAAGAAAAAGGTGAGCAGCAACGTGCGGATGTGCGAGCCGTCGACGTCGGCGTCGGTCATCAGGATGATCTTGTGGTAGCGGAGCTTCGAGGCGTCGAATTCCTCGGCGCCGATCCCGGTGCCGAGGGCGGTGATGATCGCGCGAATCTCCTCGTGCCCGAGCATCTTGTCGTACCGCGCCTTCTCCACGTTCAGGATCTTGCCCTTGAGCGGGAGAATCGCCTGGTAACGCCGGTCGCGCCCCTGCTTGGCCGAGCCACCCGCCGATTCGCCCTCGACGACGAACAGTTCGCAGTGCGCCGGATCGCGCTCCTGGCAATCGGCCAGCTTGCCAGGCAGCCCGCCGGAATCTAGCGCCGATTTGCGCCGGGTCAGCTCTCGCGCCTTGCGCGCTGCCTCGCGCGCCCGCGAGGCCTCGATGCACTTGGCAATGATCCGCCGGGCAACGCTCGAATGCTTCTCGAAATATTCCCCGAGCTTCTCGTTCACCAACTGCTCGACCACGCCCTTGATGTCGCTGTTCAGCTTACCCTTGGTCTGTCCCTCGAACTGCGGCTGCGGCAGTTTCACCGAGACGATCGCCACCAGCCCCTCGCGCACGTCGTCGCCGCTGATCGTCGAGCCGTTCTTCTGGTCCTTCTGCAGCCCGAGCGAACCGGCGAAGGAATTGATCGTGCGCGTAAGTGCCGATCGGAACCCGGAGAGGTGCGTGCCGCCATCGACCGTGTTGATCGTGTTGGCGAAGGAGTAGACCGTTTCGTTGTAGGCCTGGTTGTACTGCAGCGCGATCTCGATCTCCACCGTGTCGCGCTTGCCCTCCATGTAGATTGGGGAATCGTGCAGCGGCTGCTTGCCACGGTTCATGAAGCGCACGAACTCGGCGATCCCGCCAGTGAAGCGGAATTCCGTTGTTTTGTCGCTGCGCTCGTCGGCCAGCGTGATTTTCAGCCCTTTGTTCAGGAAAGCCAACTCGCGCAGGCGCTGCGCCAGCACGTCGTAGCTGTAGACGTTTTCGCCGAAAATCTCCGGATCGGGGTGAAAGGTGATCTTCGTGCCGGTCTTGCGCGTTTTGCCGGTCACTTCGAGCTTCGAGGTTGGCTTGCCCTGCTCGTAATGCTGCTCCCAGACCTTGCCGTCGCGCCAGATCTCCAGGTC
Organism: Acidobacteriota bacterium; assembly: GCA_021832085.1. GTDB lineage: Bacteria > Acidobacteriota > Terriglobia > Acidiferrales > UBA7541 > JAKASX01. The sequence continues at coordinate 5,059 of JAKBLM010000029.1, forward strand.
CAGCCAGTCCGCCAGCGCATTCACCACCGAGACGCCCACGCCGTGCAGCCCGCCCGACACCTTGTAGGTGTTCGTGTCGAACTTCCCGCCCGCGTGCAGCACCGTCATCACCACTTCGGCCGCCGGCTTCTTCTCGGTCGCGTGCATGTCGGTCGGAATCCCGCGGCCGTTGTCTATCACGGTTACCGAGTTGTCCTCTTGGACGACGACGTTGATTTCGTTGCAGAAACCGGCCAGTGCCTCATCGACCGAGTTGTCCACGACTTCCCATACCAGGTGGTGCAACCCCATCTCGCCGGTCGATCCGATGTACATCGCCGGCCGTTTCCGCACCGCCTCCAGGTCGCCCAGAACCTTGATCGACGACGAATCGTAGCGATGCTCAGCCGCCTTGGCCGATTCTGTTTCCTTTTCTCCCATTCTTAAGCTTCTCCTGCACGCGAAACGTGGTTTGCGCCGACAAAAACCCGCACAATCGTCACGCACGAACCCGGCACTCGTCTTATCGGGAACAATCTGCTATCGCGCTGGTAAATGTACGAAAATTCGCAACTTAGAGGAACCCAACCCAGTTCAAATTGTACCGAAAAATGGGCTTCTACTCAAGGAATTTTCCGTGCGGAAATAAGAACTAAGACATTATTTTTCAGTGAGTTATGATAGGCCTGAGCCCACTGCTCCCGGAAAACCGCTCTTGAGCCACGTCCCGCGTCATTTTGCGGCCGAATCGAGACCGGCAGACCGCCGAAATACGCCGCATTTTTACCCATCAGGAAAGGGAATTTCTGCACCTGTTAGCGCCTACTCAGCGCCTCTTCCCGCGCGATTTTTCCCTGGCTCTCGACCCTCCTGGGGGAGGGCACGACCTGCTCGTGGCTTAGATCCGCATCGGCATCACGACGTAGCGGTAGCGCGTAGAGGGATCGCCTTCAGGCCGTAACTGCCCCGCCGACTGCTCGTCCTTCAACTCGAGCGAGATTGGCCCCTCGGCCGAGGTCGCCAGGAAATCGAGCAGGTAATCGGCATTGAAGCCGATCGAGATTGGGTCGCCCTTGTATTCCCGCTCGATCGCCTCTTTTGCCTCGCCGTAATCAGGGCTCGAGGCGGAAAGCTCGATGCCTTCGCGGGCCAGCGTCAGCTTCACAGCGTGCGAGCGCTGGTCGGCGAGTTGCGAAACCCGCCGCAGCGCATCCTGGAATTCGTTCCGGTCGAGCACGACGACTTTGTTGTTGTCGCGCGGCAGCACCGCTTCGTAATTGGGAAACTGCCCGGTGAGCTTACGCGAGATCAGCAGCCGCGGGCCCAACCGGAAGAACAGGTGGCTTTCGTCCTGCCCGAACTCGATCTGCGCATCCTCATCGGCTTCGTTCACAAGGCGCATGATTTCCGACAGCGCTTTCTTCGGCACCAGTGTCCGCACCTCGCCCGGCAGCCCCTCGAATTTGTAGTCCGTTTCGACCAGCGCCAGCCGATGGCCGTCGGTCGCCACCATCACGATCCCTTCCGGCTTCAAAATCGCCAGCGAGCCGCTCAGGGTGTAGCGCGATTCCTCGCTCGAGATCGCGAAGCTGGTTTTCGCGATCAGGTCGGCGAGGATCTTGCACGGGATCCGCACGAGCGACGGAGGGAAGGCCGGCAAGGCAGGGAAATTGTCTTTCGAAAGCCCAACCAGCTTGTACGTCCTGCGGTCGGAGATGATCTGCACCCAGTGGTTCTCGAGCAGCTTGAACCGGATATCGCCTTCGGGCAGCAGACGCACCAGATCGAGCAGCTTCTTCGCCGGAATCGTCCCGCCGCCCTCCTTCTTCACCTTCGCCTCGCACGAACTCTGGATGCTCAACTCCAGATCGGTCGCAGTCAGCACGAGCCTTTCGGCAACCGCTTCGCAAAGGATATTCGAGAGAATCGGAATCGTTGTCTTCCGCTCGACCACGCCCTGCGTCAGCGACAGCTCTTTGACCAGTTCCGCTTTCCCTACGGTGAATTCCATCTTGGACACCCTCGCTTTGCTTGAAGGGTCTGGTGCACCAACAAAATCCTCAACCCGTGCAGGCTACTCTACTCGGAGCGACGACGGTTCTCAATACCACTTCAAAACAGGAAAGAAGTAAATACCGTAGTCGTCGTTTCCGTGCAAACCGTGGAAAACCGATCCAAGCCTTGCTCCCTCTTCCACTTGTCTTCCACGCCCAGGCTGAGGAAAATCCTGCACCCGCGAGCAAAAGCGCTTTCCATTCCCGTTTCCTTCCACTGCTTCCGCATTTCCTCCACAGCGCTTTCCCCAGCTTCTCCACAGCTTTTCCCGTGGCTGCTCTCGTGGTTTCGGGGGCCGTGAGCTGCGCTCCACGACGCCGATCTGGCCCCGTCATCTGAGCGAAGAGTTCGCGGGGGACGAAGTAAGTCCCGGCACACGGCACCAAGCAAGAACTGGTCCACACGCCCGCAGGTCGGAGGCCAAGGGTCGAACCGTACGCCAGAAAGGCTATGCGCGGGGCGCCAGCGCCAATCAAGGCCGCCTTACCCGAGCGAGTCGAGCAGGCGATTTAGCGTCCGGTTCAGGTCCTTATCGGTGCGGCGGAGCGATTCGATCTTATGGATCGAATGGAGCACGGTGGTATGGTGCTTGCCGCCGAACTGGCGGCCGATTTCCGGCAGCGACGCGGAGGTCAACTCTTTCACGAGATACATCGCCACCTGGCGCGGGAAGGCGATCGCCTTCGAGTTCGAACGCATCTTCAGGTCCTGCGGGCGCAGGCCAAAATGCTCAGCCACGCGCTTCTGGATGCCCTCGATCGTCACGCGCCGGTCCTGCGATTCCAGCACGTTCTTCAGCACCTGCTGCGCCACCGCCAGGTTGATTTCGGTGCCGGTGAGCGAGGTGAAGGCGATCAGCCGGATCAATGCCCCTTCCAATTCACGGATGTTCGAGCGAATCGACCGGGCGATGAACTCGGCGACGTCGGCCGGCAGGATCACCCGCTCACTCTCCGCCTTCTTGTGCAGGATCGCGATCTTCGTTTCCAGGTCCGGTGGTTGGATATCGGCGATCAGGCCCCACTCGAAACGCGACCGCAGCCGCTCCTCGATCGCCGAGATCTCCTTCGGCGGGCAATCGGAGCTGATCACGATCTGCCGCTGTTGGTCGTAGAGGTCGTTGAACGTGTGGAAAAACTCCTCCTGCGTCCGCTCGCGCGTGGCGATGAACTGGATGTCGTCGATCAACAGCACGTCCACCGAACGGAAGCGGTCGCGGAAGCCGGACATGCGATCGAAGCGCAACGAGGCGATCATGTCGTTGGTGAATTTCTCGGCGCTCAGGTAGGCGAGCCGGGTCGCCGGGTTGCGCCGCCGGAGCGCGTGCCCGATCGCCTGCATCAGGTGCGTCTTTCCCAGACCCACTCCGCCGTAGAGAAACAGCGGGTTGTAAGCCTTCGATGGCCGCTCGGCCACTGCCTGGGCCGCCGCGTGCGCGAACTGGTTCGATCCGCCCACGACAAACGTCTCGAACCGGTACCGCGGGTTGAGTTGGTGATCGGTCGAATCGAAATCGAGTCTTGCCTGCGAGGCCGCAGGCGGAGCCGGCTCCGCTTCCGGGCAAACGAATTCCAGCCGCGTATCCGACATGCCAACCTCAAGCAGCACCGCTTTCAGCATCTCCCCGTAGGTTTCGGTCAGCTTGCGGCGAAACGCCCGCGTCGGCACCCGGACTTTCAGCTTGCCATTGTCTGCTCCTTCCTGCTGCGTGGGCCGGAACCAGGTGGCAAAACTGTGCGGATTAACTCGCCGCTCCATATGTTGCAGAATGTTTTCCCAAGTATTCATAGGTACATCTCTTAATTTCCACAACTGTGGAAATGATGTGGAAAAATAGACCAGTCCCGCGTTCCCCCAAAGCAGAGGTCCCGCCCAGTTGTCTTGTCGCCGTTCGGTCCACCGGGTGGGTATCCGGTGGAGAGCTGCGGTGGTGGATTCTGCACAAGTGCGGCGAACTGAGCAATAGGGAATTCAAAGAAATTTTCTCCCGTTCTGCACATACCTTGCACAGCTTTTCCACAGCCGTGTCTGCTCAATCCAACCGGTAGAGAACCCGCTCCACCGACAGTGCGTGCCCCGTTTCCTCGTCGATTTGCAGCCGTAGAGCGTTCATCGCCAGGTTATTTGCGGCGACTTCGAATCGCACCGGCAGGCCCTCGAGAAATCGCTCGAGCACGGCTCGTTTGTCCATCCCGATCACCGAATCGTGTGGGCCCGTCATGCCGACGTCGCTGATGAACGCCGTGCCGGCCGGCAGCACGCGTTCGTCGGCGGTAGCCACGTGCGTGTGCGTGCCGATCACGGCCGAGACGCGCCCGTCCAGATACCAGCCGATCGCCTGCTTTTCGCTGGTCGCCTCGGCGTGCATGTCCACCAGGATCACCTTCGCCTGTTCCGGCACCCGCCCGAGTTCCCGGTCCGCGACGCGGAACGGGCAATCGATCGCGGGCATGAACGTCCGACCCTGTAGATGCAGCACGGCAAAAGGAACTCCCCCGCGCGTCTCGCCGATGAAGAGTCCGCTGCCCGGCGCACCATCCGGATAATTCGCCGGCCGGAGCAGCCGCGGCTGCAACGGCAGGTATTCGAAGACCTCTTTCCGGTCCCAGATGTGGTTGCCGCCGCAGAGCACATCGATGCCGCAGGCAAAGAGTTCCTCGGCCAGCCGTGGAATGATGCCGAATCCTCCGGCGGCATTGTCGCCGTTGGCGACCACCAGATCGAGCCGTTCCTGCTCGATGATGTCTGCCAGCCTTTCCTCGACAATGCGGCGGCCGGGGGAACCGACGATATCCCCAATGAAAAGAATTCGCATGGGATCACAACCGGGGTGAAGGCCCGTCGAAACCGCTGGTATTGTAGCAGGCTGTCGACGATGCGGCGAACGCCGCGAAACCGCCGGCCATTCAGGCCGGCCGCTTCAGCGCCGTCTCCACCAGCCGCACACAGCGCTCGACGCGCCGCCGCAATTCGCCGCGCTCCTCGCGGTAGCCGGAGACCTCGTCGGCCAGGTTCAAGGCGGCCAGCACAGCAATTCTCGCCACGTCCACCGATCCGGTGACTTCGGCAATCGTGCGCATCTTTTCGTCCACCGTCAGCGCCAGTTTCCGCACGTAGGCCTCGTCCAGATCGCCCTGTACCGTATAGCTTTTGTCGAAGATCTGCACCTGGATGCTCTTCACGGCTTTCTCCCCAGTCCCGCCCATTCTGCGGGCCGGCTCGCCCCTTGGCAAGCCCCGACCGGCCTGCCGCTGTCTCGCCGCCGCCCGCACGATGCACACTTCGCGCCGAGCCCGTGCGCGTTGCCAGTCGCTGCGTGGCCACGCGCTTGCCATGGTTCGGCCGCTATTCCGGGAAATCGCTGTTAGAATAGCCAGTGATGGATTGGTTGCTTTCCGGAGCATCGGCGAGCGCCTGCCCTTCTTCTTGCGGCGAGCGCTTGCTTCTTCCCGATGCCGAACTCCCGGAACAGGGGAATCCACCGCTCTCCGCGCTTGCCCTTGCCAGCATTGCCGGGCCGGCGCTCGCCCTTGGGTATTCTCGCGATCAAGAGGATTGACATCATGACCGACAAGACCGAAAGCAAGAACAGCAATCCGTTCAATTCCCGCACCACGCTCGATACTTCCGCCGGACCCGCAACCATCTACAGCCTCCAGGCGCTCGAAAAGGCCGGCCTCGGCCGCGTCTCGCGCCTGCCATTTTCCATCCAGGTGCTGCTCGAGGCCGTGGTCCGACGGTGTGACGGTCGGCTGATCCGCGAAAAGGACGTGGCGGCGCTGGCCGCGTGGCAGCCAAAGGCCACCGAGCGTCCCGAAATTCCCTTCATGCCCGCGCGGGTGATCCTGCAGGATTTCACCGGCGTGCCCGCCGTGGTCGACCTGGCCGCGATGCGCTCGGCGATGCAGCGCCTCGGCGGCGACCCATCGAAGATCAATCCGCTCGTCCCGGTCGATCTGGTGATCGACCACTCGGTGCAGGTCGACGTTTTCGGCATCGAAAATGCCCTGCGCAGCAACGCCGAGATCGAGTTTGTCCGCAACCGCGAGCGCTACGAATTCCTCCGTTGGGGCAAGCAGGCCTTCGCCCATTTCCGCGTGGTTCCTCCGGCAACCGGCATCGTCCATCAGGTGAACCTGGAATTCCTGGCCAAGGTCGTCCGCGCCGAGGCCGATGGCGACAACACCACCCTCTTTCCCGATACCTTGCTCGGCACCGATTCCCACACCACCATGATCAACGGACTCGGCGTGCTCGGCTGGGGAGTCGGCGGCATCGAGGCAGAGGCAGCCATGCTCGGCCAACCCTACTACCTGCTGGCCCCACAGGTCGTCGGCTTCAAACTCAAGGGCAGGCTGCGCGAAGGCGTCACCGCTACCGACCTGGTCCTGACCGTCACGCAGATACTCCGCAAGAAGGGCGTTGTCGGTAAGTTTGTGGAATTCTACGGCGACGGGCTTTCTCAGATGGCGCTGCCCGACCGCGCCACCGTCGCCAACATGGCACCCGAATATGGTGCCACGATGGGCTTTTTCCCGGTCGATGCCGAGACGCTGCGCTACCTCCGCATGACCGGCCGCGCCGAGGAAGAGGTGGAGCGCGTCGAGCGCTACACCAAAGCCCAGGGGCTCTTCCGCACAGACCAAACCCCCGATCCTCACTTCAGCGACACGCTGGAATTGGATCTCGAATCGGTCGAGCCCAGCCTTGCCGGCCCCAAGCGCCCGCAAGACCGCATCCCGCTCTCGAAGATGAAAACCGCTTTCGGCCAGACGCTCACCGCCCCGGTCAAGGACCGTGGCCTCGGTCTTTCGTCCAGCGAGCTCGAGCACCAGGCGACCGTCCGCATGGACGGCCGCGAGGGAGAACTCCGTCACGGCGCCGTGGTCATCGCCGCCATCACCTCCTGCACCAACACGTCCAACCCCTCGGTGATGCTTGCCGCCGGCCTGCTAGCGAAAAAGGCGCTCGAGCGCGGATTGCGCGTTCCGCCGTATGTGAAAACCAGCCTCGCACCCGGCTCGAAGGTTGTTACCGAATACCTGAAGGCAGCTGGCCTGCTCGATGAGCTTGCCCAACTCCGCTTCAACCTGGTCGGCTACGGCTGCACCACCTGCATCGGCAATAGCGGCCCACTGCCGCCCGAGGTGGCCAAGGCGGTCACCGACAACCAACTGGTTGCCGCCGCCGTGCTTTCCGGCAACCGCAACTTCGAAGGCCGCATTCATCCGCTGGTGCGCGCCAACTATCTGGCCTCGCCGCCGCTGGTCGTCGCCTTCGCCCTGGCGGGCACGGTCGATATCGATCTTTCCAGCCAGCCGATTGGCAAGGATCGGCAGGGCCAGCCCGTTTATCTGCGCGACATCTGGCCTTCACAAGAGGAGATCGCGCAGACGATGAGCCGTGCCATCCGGCCCGAGATGTTCCGCGAGGTCTACGGCAACGTCTGGGACGGCAATCCCACCTGGAACGCGATTCCGGTGGCAGAAGGCGCGCTCTATCCCTGGCGCGCCGATTCCACCTACATCCAGGAGCCGCCTTTCTTCACCGACCTCACCGTCGATGTCCCGCCCGTCACCAATATCACCGGGGCGCGCGTGCTCGCCCTGCTCGGCGATTCCATTACCACCGACCACATCTCGCCTGCCGGCGACATCCCAGAAGACGGCCCCGCCGGCAGGTACTTGATCGAGCACGGCCTGAAAAAGGCGGATTTCAACTCCTTCGGCTCGCGCCGCGGCAACGACCGGGTGATGGTCCGCGGCACGTTCGCCAATATCCGCCTGAAAAATCTGCTCGTGCCTGCCACCGAGGGCGGCGTCACCGTCCATTTCCCCGATGGCGAGCGGATGGCGATATTCGACGCGGCCACGCGCTATCAGCAGGAGAGCGTGCCGCTCGTCGTTGTCGCCGGCAAGGAATACGGCTCCGGCTCCTCGCGCGACTGGGCAGCCAAGGGCACGCTGCTGCTAGGCGTCAAGGCGGTGCTCGCTGAAAGTTACGAGCGCATCCATCGCAGCAATCTGGTCGGCATGGGCGTTCTTCCGCTCCAGTTCCGCGAGGGAGAGAGCGCCGCTTCGCTCGGCCTCACCGGCCAGGAAGTCTTCTCGATCACCGGCCTCAGCGACGATCTGCGCCCGCAAGCGGAAGTGAGTGTCTCGGCTGTCGGCCCCGATGGCAAACACCACGACTTCCAGGCCATCGTCCGGCTCGATTCCGAAGTCGAGGTCGACTACTACCGTAACGGCGGCATCCTTACCGCCGTCCTCCGCAACTTCCTGAAGCACAACTAAGCGGCGGCAGCTTCTGCCGCCATTTCCACGGGCGGGACAGCCTCATGGCTGTCCCGCCCGTGCCATCTCGCACGGGGATTGCGGGCCAGCACCGATACCTTCTCGGCCGTGGGATTTTCCCGGGCCCAAAGGAAGCGCCGCTGTTTCATCGTTGGGGTCGGAACGGCCTATTTCGAAACCGGGCGCAGCGCGACCGCGGAGGCAATTCCCACGGCCAGAACGCTGGAATCTGCGCGCTATTTCGCGCGGAGGGTCGCGCCCAGCGTCTGTTCCAGGCTGGCCAGGATGCGCGAAGTGAAATCGTTGAGTTGTTCTTCGGTGAAGGTTTGTTCCGGGCTCTCGAAGCGCACGCGGACGAGGAGCGAATATTTTCCCGCCGGCACCTGGCCGCCGCGGTAGCGATCTACAGGATCGATCGCGGTGACTTCGGCAACACCAGCTGCCGTCACCGCTTCGCGCACCTGCGCGAACGTCGTGCCTTCCGGGACGACCAGCGAGAAATCCCGTTCCACGCCCGGCAGCCGCGGAATCGGGCGAAACCTCCTGCGCCCGGCGGCGCGCTCGGCGGCTTCGAGCATCGGATCGAGTGCCAGTTCGGCCAGGTAAACGGGTTGGCGGAGCTTCCACTCCTCGGCGACGCCGCGGGCGAGCAGCCCGGCGAAGCCTAGCTCCGCACCCACAACGTCAAGCGCCAGTTTCAGCCGCGCCGCGCGCCCGGCTTCGAGCCACTGCGGACCGCCTTCGTGCCAGGCGAAGCCGCCGCACAGCGCGCCGAGCGAATCGAGATCGCCCTTCAAGTCCTCGAATCCGAATTCGCGCGCCTGGTCTTCCTCCGGATAGACCCGCTTTTCGCGCGCCAGCCCCGTGATCCCGAGCGTCAGGGTGTTCGTTTCCCGCGGTTTGCCTTTCGGCGAGAGGTGGTAGCTGCGGCCAATTTCAAACAGCCGCAAATTCCGCTGCCCGCGGTTCAAGTTCCATTCGAGCGCCGACATCAGGCTCACCACGCCGGAAGTGCGCAGGATCGATGCATCCTCGGAAAGCGGATTCGCCAGCCGCACCGGCTCGGCGTCGACGGGCCGAAACGTTTCGTCACGCGCCGGATCCACCAGTGAGACCGCAATGAATTCCTGGTAGCCGAGTCCGATCAACCGCTCCCGCAGCCGGTCGAAAGTTGCCGCATGGGGCAGCCGCGAGGCTGCCTGCCGCGCCGGGGGCAGCCGCGAGGGAAACCGGTCGTAGCCGTAGTGCCGCGCCACTTCTTCGATCAAATCGATCTCGCGCGCCACGTCGAGCCGCCAGCTCGGTCGCCGGCAGCGCCAGCGGATTTCGTGCGGCGATTCGCACGGCACCCGTTCCGGCTCGAAGCCGAGCGCGGCGAGAATCGCCTCCGCTTCCCGCCCGGGGACTTCGGCGCCCATGATGCGCACGATTTCCGTGCTGCTTAGCTCGATCGAGAGTGGCTCGAGCGGCCGCGGATAGGCGTCGACCGCGCCCGCCAGGATTTCGCCGCCAGCCAACTCCACGATCAGCTGCGCAGCGCGTTGCGAGGCCGGCTCGGCCATTTCCGGATCGGCGCCGCGGCCAAAGCGCACCGAGGCCTCCGTGCGCAGCCCGAGCGCCTTCGACGTCCGCCGGATCGAGGCCGGCTCGAACCAGGCCGATTCGAGCAGAATGTTGCGGCTGGCCGAGGTGATTTCGCTTTCTTCGCCACCCATCAACCCGCCCAGCGCCACCGGCCGCGAGGCGTCGGCGATCACGCACATCTCCCGTGTCAGTTTCCGTTCCACGCCGTCGAGCGTCCGCATTGTCTCGCCCGGCCGCGCCCGCCGCACCACGATCCGGTGCTCACCCAACCGGTCGTAATCGAAGGTGTGGAGCGGCTGCCCCAGCTCGTACATCACGTAATTGGTCACATCGACAACATTGTTGATCGAGCCTTGCCCGATCGCCTCCAGCCGCTTCTTCAACCAATCGGGCGAGGGCCCGACGCGCACCCCGCGAATCACCCGCGCCGTGTAGCGCCCGCAAAGCTCCGGGCAGTCGATCGTGACGCTTGTCGCCGGCTCGGGCGTGGCCACGGCTTCCGGCAGCCGAATTTCGAGCGGTTTCAGCCGCTTGCGCTCGAGCGCCGCAATCTCCCGCGCGAAGCCGCGATGGCCCAGCGCGTCGGGCCGGTTGGCCGTCAGATCGGCTTCGAGCACGGGCCCGGCTTCGGTCTCTTCGATCGTGTCGATCGCGATGCCGGCAAGAGAGAGCCGCTCGCGGAGCTCGGCCGCCGACGCCTTGACGTCCACGAATTCCTTCAGCCAGTTGTAGAGAACCTTCACCTGTTTTTCCGCTTCCCTGTGGCGCGGACGCTCTAGTCCTTGCGTCTAGATCGCGGGGGCACGTTGCAACGTGCCCCTACGCGTTTCTCAACGCGCGCTTTTCTGCGCCGTGTCTCGGCCAAACCACCAGTGCCGATTCGCCGAGCGCTGCACACGGCCGGGCGACCCAGTGGGTCGCCCCTACAACCCCATGCTGGTGCCGGCGGTCATGCCGCCGTTGCAGGTCACCACCGCGGCGCTACGGAGACTGGCGCAAAAAGCGCACGTCGTTTTGCAGCAGCACCTGAATATCATCGATCCCGTATTTCAAAATCGCCAGCCGGTCGACCCCCATCCCGAACGCGAACCCAGAGACCTTTTTCGCATCATATTTCACGAATCCGTAGACTGCCGGATCGACCATTCCCGCGCCCATGATTTCGAGCCAGCCGGTTTGCTTGCAGGTGCGGCAGCCACGGCCCGAACAAACAATGCAGGTGGCGTCGACTTCGGCCGAAGGCTCGGTAAACGGGAAATAGCTGGGCCGCAACCGCGTCTTCGCGTTTTTCCCGAGGAACTCATGCACGAAAAATTCGATTGTGCCCTTGAAATCGGCAAAGGTGATGTCGTGATCCACCGCCAGTCCTTCGATCTGGTGGAACATGAAGAGGTGGCTGGCGTCGGGATTGTCGCGCCGGTAGACCTTGCCCGGCACGATCACGCGCACCGGCGGCTGCTGCCGCTCCATCACGCGGATTTGCATCGGCGAGGTGTGCGTGCGCAGCACGAGTTGGCTCGGCGTCCCGGGCGGCGTGTCGACGTAGAACGTGTCCCACATATCGCGCGCGGGATGGAATTCCGGCATGTTCAGCGCTTCGAAGTTGTAATAGGGCGTCTCGATTTCCGGGCCCCCGACCACCGCGTACCCCAGCCGCAGGAAGATCCGCTCGATCTCCTCGAGCGTCTGCCGCACCAAGTGCCGCGTGCCGAGCGCCCGCTCGACGCCGGGAAGGGAAAGGTCTAGCTTTTCGGCGACCAGAGTTGCAGAGGCCGTAAACGCGCCGAATTTCTTGCCCTCGACATAGGCCCGCAACTCGTTGAGGCCCTGGCCTGCAGCGGGCTTAAGCGCTGGCCCGGCAGGCTTTAACCAGTTTTCGGTGATCAGTCGCAGAACGCCTTTCTTGCGTCCCAGCCAGCCGTCGCGCAGCGCGTGCCAGGAAGCTTCGTCGGTGACCGATCCAAACGCACGGTCGAAATCGGCGCGCACCTCGGCGAAGAGTGCAGCCACGCGCTCCGGCGTCTCGGCGCCGAGTTGTTCGAGCGTCTGCTCGACGATATGCAGATCCTCTGCCATGCTTCACTCAACGGAAAACACAAAACGCCCGCGAAAGCGCAACATTATAACGTCGCCGGGCAGCACCAGGACAGGCGCCAAGTGAACTCCCATATTTTCCCCGCCGGCAGGGAAGATAAAAACACGGCCGGAGCGTAGCCCCGGCCGTGTTCACTCGAGAAATTGAAAAGCCGCTACGCCTGCCGCGCGGGCAGCGCCGCCTGCGCCATCTTGGCGAGATCGGCAAAGCCGGTGGCATCGGCAACGGCGATTTCCGCCAGAATCTTGCGGTCGATATCGACGCCGACCAGCTTGAGCCCGTGGATCAGCTGGTTGTAGGAGAGCCCGTTGAGCCGCGCCGCGGCGCCGACCCGCTGGATCCAGAGCGTGCGGAACTGCCGCTTGCGCACGCGCCGGTCGCGGAAGCTATAGCGGAGCGAACGCTCACGCGCTTCCTTGGCCGAGCGGTAGAGCTTGCTCTTGGTGAGGAAAAATCCCTTGGTATGCTTCAGGAATTTCTTGCGCCGCTCGCGGCGCTTGGTCCCACGTTTCACTCGAGGCATTGCTGGTTTCTCCGAATCGATTTGAACGGGCGGGGCGAGGCCTCAGGACCCGTAAGGCAGCATCCGCCGCACTTCGCGCATGTCGGCTTCCTTCACCAACGCGCTCTTGCGCAGCCGCCGCATGCGCTTGGATGGCTTGGTGCCGAGCAGGTGGCGCTTGCCCGAATGTGCCCGAACGATCTTGCCCGAGCCGGTGATCTTGAAGCGCTTGGCCGCGCCACGCTTGCTTTTGAGTTTCAGTCTCTTCGCCATCGAGTCCTCTTGATCAGTTGGCCGCCTGGGTCGAACGCACCGCGCCCTTTTTCGGCGCGAGCAGGGCCAGCAGCACATTCGCTTCCATGCGCGGCCCCAGTTCCACCTGCACCGTGTCGCCGAGTTCCTTCAGCAGCCGCTCCATTTTGGCGCGACCGACTTCCTTGTGGGCCATCTCGCGGCCGCGATGAAAGATCATCGCCTTGACCTTGTAGCCCTCACTGAGGAAGCGGACGATCCGTTCCTTCCGCACCTGATAATCATGCTCGGCCGTCATCGGCCGGAACTTCACTTCCTTGATCTGGTGGCCCTTCTGGTGCTTCCGTTGCTCGTGGGCCCGCTTGTTCAGCTGGTAGAGATATTTGCCGTAATCCGTGATCTTGCAGACGGGCGGCGTGGAATTGGGCACGATCTCGACCAAGTCCAGGCCGGACTGCCGCGCCAGGCGAACCGCCTCGAAAGGCTGCATCACGCCCAGCTGGTTGCCCTCGTCATCGATCACACGTACTTCCCGCGCGCGGATCGCTTCGTTCACTCGGACCCGGGGTCCTGCCGGAGCGCGCCGACCACGATCAAAAATAGGCAGTTACCTCCACCGTGAGACTTTACTAGATCGATTCCAGTTTCGCGAACGGTTTTGAGCCGTCAGGAATAACTTCCTGAGTATATCACAGGCCCGGCCCGCCACATCAGGCTCCCGAAGCGTCTGCCGAACCCCGCCGCGCCGCCGCCTCTTCCCGCAGCTCCCCGATCAATTGCTCGATCGGCCGTGGGCCCAAATCGCCCCGCGAACGGTGCCGCACGGAAACCAGTCCCGCCTGCGCTTCCTTGGGCCCGACAACCAGCATGTAGGGGATTTTCTCCAGCTGCGCGTCCCGAATCTTCGCCTGGAGCCGCTCGTCGCGCTCGTCCAGGTCTGCGCGCAGCCCGTCCTGGCGCAGCCGGTCGCGCACTTGCCGCGCGTAATCCATCGCTTTCGCGCTCACCGGCACAACGCGCGCCTGCACCGGCGCCAGCCACAGCGGAAACGCGCCGGCGTAGTGCTCGATCAAAATGCCGAAAAATCGCTCCACTGAGCCCCACAACGCCCGGTGCACCATCAGCGGCTGGTGCCGCGCGCCGTCCTCGCCCACGTATTCGAGGCCGAAGCGCCCCGGCAGGTTGAAATCGAACTGGACGGTCGTCAGCTGCCAAGGCCGTCCGATCGCGTCGATCAGCTTCACGTCGATCTTGGGCCCGTAGAAAACCGCTTCGCCCTCCATCCGGGTGAACGGCATCTTCAGCCGATCGAGCGTCGAAACCAGCGCCCCTTCGGCGCGCTCCCAGTCCTCGGCCGTACCGGCGTAATTTTCCGGGTGCGCCGGATCGCGCGCGGATAGCTCGATCTTGAACTTCTCGAAACCGAAAGTCTTCAGCGTGGCGAGCGCGAAATCAATGCACGCCTCCACTTCCCCTTCGATCTGATCGTGCGTGCAGAAAATGTGGGCGTCGTCCTGGGTGAAGCCGCGCACGCGCAGCAGCCCGTGCAGCACGCCCGACCGCTCGTAGCGATACACCGTGCCCAGCTCGGCCAGCCGCATGGGCAGCTCGCGATAGCTGCGCAGCCGCGACTTGTAAATCAAAATGTGCCCGGGACAGTTCATCGGCTTCAGCTGGTAGGCCGCGTCCTCGACCTCCATTGGCGTGAACATGTTTTCCCGGTAAAAGTTGGCGTGTCCGCTGGTCTCCCACAGGTGCAGCCGCATCACGTGCGGGGTGAAGACCAGGTCGTAGCCGCGGGCCAGCAATTCGTCGCGCAGCCAGTCCTCCATCAGCTTGCGCACCAGACCGCCCTTCGGATGCCAGAAGATCAGCCCCGGCCCGGCGTCGTCCTCGATGGTGAAAAGGTTCAGTTCAGGGCCCAGCTTGCGGTGGTCGCGCCGTTTGGCTTCCTCGAGCAGGTGCAGGTACTCGTCGAGCTGTTCCTGCGTGGGGAAGCAGGCGGCGTAGATCCGCTGCATCTGCGGATTCCCCTCCTGCCCCTTCCAGTACGCGCCGGCGACGTTCATCACCTTGAACGCCCGGATGAACCGCGTCGAGGGCACGTGAGGCCCGCGGCAGAAATCGACGAATTTGCCCGTGCTGTAGAGCGAAACCTGGGGCTCGTTTGCCTTCTCCTCCACCAGTTCCACCTTGAACGGCTGCCCGGCTTCCTTGTAGAGCTTCAGCGCCTCTTCCTTCGTGACGAGCCGTCGCACGTTCGGCAGGTCGGCCTTGGAGAGCTCGTGCATCTTCGCTTCGATCCGTTCAAGATCGGCGGGGGTGAAGGGTTCCTCGCGCTTGAACTCGTAGAAGAAGCCGCTATCGATCGGCGGTCCCACGCCGAGCTGCACGTCGGGGAACAGCTCCATCACCGCCGCGGCCATCAGGTGCGCCGCCGAGTGGCGGAAGATCGGCAGAGTCTCCTCGTCGCGCGCGGTCAGCAACTGCAGCGTGGTGTCGCGCTCGAGCGGCCGGTTCAGGTCGATCAGCTCGCCGTCGCTGCGTGCGATCAGCGCCTCGCGCGCCAGTTCTGGCGCGACTTTTCCGGCCATTTCGGCCGGCGTCGTGCCCTTGGGCACCTCCGCCGACTTGCCGTCCGCCAATGTGACACGAATAGTTTCCATAACTCTCCCCGCAGAGGGAAAACCCAAACTAACAGAAGCGGAAAACGGGGGTCAAGGACGCCCCGCGTGCGGCGTTGCCCCATCACGAAAGCCCGTTTAGCCCCGGGTCCTCCGCTGCGCCGGAATCTGCTACCTTGGAGACACGTAGTGAGCGTGGCTATGAACGGCGGTCAGCAGCCTTTCGAGATCCTGGAGCACCCGGCAGACATCGGCTTCCTTGCACGCGGCCGCACGCTCGACGAGCTTTTCGCCAACGCCGCGCTCGCGATGGTGTCGCTCGGCTGGCAACTCGAGGGGGTCGCCGAAACCGAGCGCCGCGAGATCGAAGCATCCGGAGAGGACGTGGAATCGCTGCTCTACGACTGGCTTTCCGCCGTGCTCGCCACAGCGGACGCCGACCGCCTGATCTTCCGTCGCTTCGAGGTCCACGTCGAGGCGCCGCGCGGCAATGCACCTGTGCCTGAAGCCGTGGGCTCTTCCGGCGAGCAGGCTGCGAGCGCCCGCGGCCTTGCCTGGGGCGAGCGCATCGATCGCTCGCGCCACCACCCGCGCACCTACGTCAAGGCCGTCACCCTTCACCAATTCGAAGTCAGCCAGTCCGAGCAAGGCTGGACCGCCCGCGTCTTCGTGGACGTGTGAAGCTTTCGGCATGCTCCTACGTTGGCTTCCGAACCCGCCGGGTCGCGCTGCCGATGCACACGAGAGGCTGTTGCGTCCAGCGCCTCGCGGATTGCCGCCAATCGGGGGCTTCTCTTTTCAGTGCGGCGTCACCAGCCGGGCGACGATGTTCAAGGCGAGGTAATAGAAGGCGGTGTAAAAGAGGCTCGCCATCAGGATCCCCCAATCGACCCGTTCCCGCAGCGAATCGGCGAATGCCTTTGCCGAGCTCAGAGCCAGCAGCACGGCGAGCCCCGCAAGCCATCGCGTCAACTGCAGCCTCGGGCCGGTCACCGTCGCGAAGCGCCGCAGTTCCTTGGTCAGGTGGAAATGGAAGGCCAGCGCGTACCACAGATTCTTGGCTTCCGGGCCCAGCCATTGCCAAAGCGAAATACCTGCGATCAGCGCCCCCCAGCCGATGCCGAACGCCAACCCCCATTTGCGCCAGCGCGGCGTCAGCAGCAGGACCATGATCAGCACGTAGGCAGCCAGCGTCATTGCCGCTCCGGCGATCGCGCCGGGCAGGAAATCGCGGGCGAAGGGTAGCGTGCGCTCGTAGCCGACGAGCGCCACCAGCCTCCGCCCCTCCAGGATGATCAGCGGCACGGAAGCCGCCACGGCTACCCAGCCCCAGAGAGTTGGCGGTGCCGTACCGATCCCCGCGGCTTGCTGTTTCGTCGTTTTTTCTTCCGGCTGGTCCATTTTCCTCACCTTCAGGATGAGCGACGACGCTGGCTCTCGAGCGATTCCCAGAACTCGTCGGGCGCGCCGAGCAGGTGGCTGAATCCGCCCGAGCCGCAGGCGCTCATGCCGCCGTCGATCGTGACGCATTCGCCGTTGATATATTGGGCGTGGTCGCTCAGCAGAAAAGCGGCCAGGTCCGCCAACTCTTCCTGGCGCCCGAAGCGTCTCATCGGATGCTGCTGAAGCCATGCCTGCTCGGCCACGGCCGAGGGGACCAGCCGCGACCATGCCCCCTCGGTCGGAAACGGGCCGGGGGCGATGGCATTCACCCGTATCCGGTAACGGGCCCATTCGACGGAGAGCGATCGCGTCAGGGCCAGCACGCCGGCTTTGGCCGAAGCCGAGGGCACGACGTAGGGCGATCCGCTCGCCGCATAGGTGGTAAGGATGTTCAGCACGTGGCCCGGCCGGCGCTCCGAAATCCACCGGCGCCCCAACGCAAGCGTGCAATGGAAGCTGCCTTGGAGGACAATGCCGACGACGGCCGCGAAGGCGTTTGGGGAAAGGTTTTCGGTGCGAGCGAGGAAATTTCCAGCGGCATTGTTGATGAGCGAATCCAGGCTGCCCAGTTCTGTTCCGCCGAGGTCGAAAGCTTGCTCCACCGCGGCGAAGTCCCGCACGTCGGCGGTGGCCCAGGCTGCGCGCCCGCCGCGTTTCCTGATTTCCGCAGCCGTCTCTTCGAGCGGGCCCTGCCGCCGCCCCACCAGCAGCACGCCGGCGCCCAGATCGGCCAGCCGCAGCGCCATCGCCCGTCCTAGGCCAGTCCCACCGCCGGTGATGGCAATCGCGCGATCCTTCAGCAGTCCCGTTTGGAACATTCCTCGCTCCTCCCTCCCGCGGCGGCATTGTTCGCCCGCCCGCCCGCCGATGCAAGCGCGAACTGAGCGGCGCGCCCGGGAGCGGCGATGACCCGCAAGGATTTTGTCTTCCTCACGCTGTTCCGCATGACCCGGAGCGTAGCCGCCGGGATGATCATGATCGTCTTTCCTTACCTGGTGCTCCAGCGCCTGCACTTCGGCCCGCTCACGCTCGGATTGCTGTACGTCGTCGGCGCAATCGCCACCGCCGGCCTCGGGCTGCTGATCGGCCTGCTCGGCGACGTCTGGGGCCGCAAGAAGGCCCTGTTCGTTGCCGGGTTGCTGATGCCGTTCAGTTCGCTGCTGATCTTCCTTTCCGGCCATTTGGTGGTGCTGATGCTGGCCTCGGCGCTGGGCGGCTTTTCCGCTACCGGCTCGCTGGCCGGCGGCGGCGTGGGCGGCGCGGCCGCCCCGATACAGAGCGCAGTAATCGCCGACATGGCGTTGCGCGAAAAACGAACCTTTTACTTTTCCGCTTTTTCCTTCCTGAGCGGTATTTTCGGCGCCGTCGGCGCCCTTGCCGCACGCCTCTTCGACGTGCACACAGCCTTTCTGGTGGCCACGCTCATCTCAGCCGCCGGCATACCGCTGATATTCTGGTTGAGCGTCGAGGACGTCGGCGGCAAGCTCACCCGGCTCCGCAGCCGCGTCGTGGTCGGCAAATTCTCGCTCACCGGTTTGCTCAACGGATTCAGCAGCGGGCTGATTGTTCCCTTCCTGATTCCGTTTTTCGTGCTCGTCTATTCGCTGCCGAAATCCTCGATGGCCGTCTACGGCTTTATCTCCGGCGGCCTTGCCTCGGTGGCGCTGCTCACTGCGCCGGCGCTCGAACGCCGCCTGGGCTTTGTCAAGAGCATTGCCTGGACGCGAGGCGTCGGCACCGTTCTGCTGGTTCTGATGCCGCTGGTGCGCTGGTTGCCTCTGTCACTTTTCATTTATATTCTGACGCCCTCGTTGCGGGTAGCCGCCGTACCGGTGCAGCAAGCGGCGCTTGTGGACATGGTCGACCGAGACGAGCGCGGCCGCGCCTTGGCCGCCAACCAGGTTGCTCGGCTTAGCGCCAGCTCGGCGGGAATCGCCCTGACCGGTTGGCTCTTCGACGCCGCCGAAATCGCCTTGCCATTTTTTGCATACGCCGCTGTGATGGTTTCCAACATCTATTTGTATTTCCGCTTCTTTTCCGGCTGGGGGGCCGGGACGGCTTCCCGAGCCCCGGGTGAAGCGCAACCGGTCAGGAAAGCATAGGACGGATCGATTCGCGCATCATAGAACCTGAGGAGGGCATCGATGGGACGATTTATCTTTGGAGTGATCATCGGCATCTGCCTGGTGGCCGGCGGTGCCTTCACGTACTTCATGACCGGTATGGCACCTGTGGCGGCCACCGCACAGCCGATGCCTTTCGAAAGATTTTTGGCCCATGCGGCACTTCACGCCAAGATCGACCGTGAGGCGCCGAAAACGGCGCCCATTCAGCCGACCGTGGGCAACCTGACCGCCGGCGCTCACCTCTACATCCACGATTGCGCCTTCTGCCACGGCATGCCCAGCGGCCCCCAGTCGCTCCAGGGCCGCGGCATGTTTCCCCCCGCGCCGGCGCTCTTCACCCCCCGCGGCATGGTCACCAACGACCCGGTCGGCGTGACCTTCTGGAAGATCAAGAATGGTATTCGCCTCACCGGCATGCCCAGTTTTGAGCGTGGCTTGAACACCACCCAGATGTGGCAGATCGCCTGGCTCATGCGCGATGCGGACAAGCTGCCGCCAGCCGTCTCCGCCGTGCTGGCACCGCCTCCCGCTCAGCCTGCCAAGCCCGCCAAGTCGGCCGAGCCTCGCAAGCGCCGCTAACGCTGTCGGGGGTAGAATCGGCTCGGAAATATAACGGGAGGTTCCCTACGATGCGTCTCGTCACCAGAATGGCGGTGCTATCGCTCACGGCCGGCGTCGCGCTCGTCGCGGCGCCGCGCCCTGGCCTGGCCGCCCGGCGCGCCACTGCGGCGCGCTCCGCCCAGTATGAGGCGGGATTCGAAAAGGCACTGATCCAACCGCAGCAGCTATTGAAGGAAATGAACGGACCCAAGAACGAGCGGCCGATCGTGCTACAGGTCGGCTTCGAAGTTCTCTATCGCGGCGCCCACATCCCCGGCGCCATCTACGCCGGGCCTGCCTTCCGCCCTGAAGGCCTGGCCAATCTGCGCCGCGCCGCGGCCCGCATTCCGCGCGACCACCTCGTGGTCATCTACTGCGGCTGCTGCCCGATGAGCAAATGCCCGAACATTCACCCGGCCTACGCCGCCATGCGGAAAATGGGTTTCCGCCGGCTCCAGGTGCTCAATCTGCCCGAGGACTTCGCCCACGACTGGGTCGCCAAAGGCCTGCCGATCGTAAAAGGAGATTCCCCGCGTTGAAGCCTGCCGGCCGGTGAGGCTCAAGGCTCACTTTTTCTGGATGATTCTCACGGCCATGCCGGAGTGCAACTCGCGGAGAGCGGTGTAGCCGCCGACAACGATCGGCTCGCCCGGCCGCAGGCCCTCGCGCGCCTCCACGTAGTTCTCGCCGAGCACGCCGATCTTGACTGGCGTGAAAATCGCCCGGCCCGACCGCACGACGAACACACCGATCACCCCGGCCGGCTTGGCCTTTTGCTTTTGGGTGTCGACGGCGATCTGGACCGGCTCGTCCGGCCGGGTCCGGCGAATCGAAGTTTGGCCCGCTTCGCTCGCGGGCCGAAGCACAAGCGCCTGGAACGGCACGCCGATCACGTTCTTCCGGTTCGCGGTCTGAATTACCGTGTTGACGGTCATCCCCGGGCGCAGCCCCGGCGGCAGCTGGCCGAGCGAAATATTCACCTTGTACTCGGTGGCCTGTTGTGCGCTGCCGCCGCCGACAACTTGCGAGGTGGCTGTGCCGGTCGCGGTCAAGATCGCCTGCGCTCCCACGCGGGTCACCTGCCCTGCGAACTCCTGACCCGGGAAGGCGTCGATCCGGACTGTCACCGGCTGACCCCGATGCAACAGCGTGATGTCGTTCTCATCGACCCCGACCTGAGCGATCAGGTTCGACAAGTCGGAAATCGTCATCAGATAAGCCCCGTTCGCCTCGGGCACGCCCTGAATCACGTTTTCTCCTACGCGCACCGCGATGTTGGTCACAGTACCGGAGATCGGCGCGCGGTAGGTCATCTGCCGGAGCACGTCGGACGTGTGCACCAGAGTCGCTTCGATCTGTTCGATCTGCCGTGCTGCCTGGGCGATCTGGTCCCGTGCGGAAAGCACCTGGTCGCGGGCGTTGTCTAGCGCTGCCCGCGCGTTCTCGTAGGCCGAGCGGTAGCTTTCGAAGTCCTGCCGCGAGATGAGTTGTGCCTGGTAGAGCTTTTGGCCCTGTTCCCAGTTGAACGATGCCGTCCGGATGTCGGCCTCGTGCTCGGCAACCGACGCCTGCGCGCCCCGCAAAGCCGCCTTGGCCGCCTGTAATCCCGCTTTGGCCGAAGCGAGCGATGCCTGTTCTTCCCGCACGGCGGCCGCCGCCTGGACCGAATGGACCTTGAGCAGCACATGGCCCGCCCGCACGTATTGCCCTTCGTGGACCAGGATCTGCTTGATTTGGCCGAAGTTCTGGCCGAGCACGTTCGTGTAGACCCGCGGCACGATTTGTCCGGTCGCCCGCACCGTCGCCACCAGGTTGCGCCGCTCGACTCGCGCTACTTCTACCGGCAGCTGGCCCCGCTGCGGCCACAGGCTGGCCACCAGAATGCCGGCTAGCAGCAACCCGATCCCCACTCCCGGCAGGATTTTTCTCACTCGCGTCATCGGTCCGTGTATCCATCCTCATGCACAACCCCGCCGCCGGGCAAGTGTGAACCCGTGCACCCTACCCCGCGCCTGGGAAGTCAAATTTTCCGGTCTCGCGCGTCTTTTCCATGGCCCGTGTACCGCCGAGTCGCGATCGCCGCCAAAACGGGAATCGCTCCGCCCGCAGCGCCATGTGATTTCCCTTCTTTACAGGCCCAATTTGGGTTAGCTTACGGAAATAAAAGCGGGGCTTCCGTCACATTGCTGGCCGCCATTTCTCGACGGGCAATGTTCAAGGCGGGCGGCGCAGCCAAGGAGCATCGACATGGCGACAGAAGAGCAGAGCATCAACCCACCATCGCGCGAAGGTTCCTTTAGCCGTGTGGTCGGTGCGCTGGTGAGCCCACGCAAGACCTTCGCGTCGATTGTGCAAAGCCCAAGTTGGCTGCTCCCGGTCCTGCTGATCATCATCGTGAACCTGGTCCTGGTCTCCAGCTTCAGCCACCGGATCGGTTGGGCCACGCTGATGGAAAAGCAGATGGCCAACAATTCGACTTTCAACCAGATGACTCCGGTGCAACAGCAGCAGATGCTCGATCGGCTCACGCGCTATGCGCCCATCGGTGCCTACGCAGGCTCGACGGTCGGCGTGGTAATCATCCTGCTGATCACGAGCTTGATTTTCCTGCTCGCCTTCAACATCGTTTTCGGCACGAACATCAAGTTTCGTCAGTCGTTCGCCATCTCCGCCTTCGCCTTCATGCCGGGCGTGGTGAAGAATCTGCTTGCTCTGCTGGTGGTCTGGGTGCGCCCACCCGAGGGCGTCAGCCTGCAAAACATGGTGATGTCCAACGTGGGTGCGTTTCTGCCCGCCACCGTACCTCCCTGGCTGCTGACGCTCGGTGGTCTGCTCGACGTGTTTACCTTCTGGTCGCTTGCCCTGCTGGCGGTTGGCTACGCCGCCGCCGGCTCTTCGAGAAAGGTGCGTTTTGGCTCCGCGCTCGCCGTCGTGGTCGCCATCTGGCTTGTTTTCGTGCTCGGTCTGGTCGGCATCACCGCCCTGCGTGGCTGAGCCAGCTTGCCGCCACCCCGGCCGGTTTCCCGTCACAATCCTGCCATTTGCTCACCGGTTCCTGCACGGGCCGAGTCGCGGCCGCGGATATGTTATCTTTATCGTTTCGGCGCAGGGTCCCGGCGCCCGGCGATGGGGAGGAAATGCGTGAAATTGGCGGTCCGTGTCCTGAGCGGAGTGATTCTGGCGGCGACACTGGTAGTGCTGGCAGGGTGCAACCAGTACATCAGTTATCCGGTGCCCAGCGTTACCAAGCTCAGCCCCAGCACCGCCCCGGCCGGTGGTGCTTCCTTCACCCTGACCGTGTTTGGGAAGGATTTCGTCTTCGGCGGCGCCATCTATTGGGACGGCTCGGCGGTCAGCACCCTCTACGTCAATAGCGGCGAGGTCCAAGCCACCATCGATCCCAGCCTGATCAGCATCCCCGGCACGAACACCGTCCAAGTCTTCAACCCCCCGCCTGGCGGCGGCTTTTCGAACTCTGTGAATTTCACCGTCAACCGGGTGACCTCGCCCGTGCCGACGATCTCCAGCATCTCGCCGACGGCGACGCAAGCCGCCGGCAGCGGCTTCACGATCACCGTGAACGGCACCAACTTTGTTTCCACCTCGGTGGTCACCTGGAACGGAATCAATCTCCCCACCACCCTCATCTCCAACGACGAGGTTCAGGGCACGGTCAGCGGCACGATGATCCAGACGCCGGGAGTGGCCAATGTGGCTGTGCTCAATCCGCCTCCTGGCGGCGGCTTGTCGGACACCGTCTCTTTCAGCGTCAATAGTCCTCTACCGGTAGCCACCACGCTCGCTCCCACCACCGCCGTTGCCGATAGCCCCGATTTCATCCTCACGGTCACGGGCGGCGGGTTCAGCTGCGGCCAATACACGACCAGCTCCACCGGCGCCACCTGCACCACTTCCGCCAGCGCCGTCGAATGGAACGGGACGCCGCTGAACACAACCTATTCCTCCTCCACCGAACTCACCGCTACGGTTTCCACCGCTCAGCTCGCCCAGGCCGGGACCGCCTTGGTCACCGTCTTCAATCCCACCCCCGGCGGTGGCACCTCGGGCGCCTTGAATTTCCAGGTCATCCCCGGCGCTAACGGGCAGGGCTTGCCCGAATTGGTTGACGTCTCTTCCGGTGGCACCCAGGCTGATAGCGGCATCGGCAATCTCGGCAGCTCCGGCCCGGCGATCGGTGGCGGGGGCCGCTACATTGCTTTCAGCTCGGTTTCCCAGAATCTGGTGGCGAACCTAGCCAACAACCTGGCCAACGTCTTCGTGCGCGACACCTGCCTCGGGGTCGGCACCAGTTGCACGCCCCAAACTGTCCTGGCCAGCGTCGCCGACGATGGCGAGGCGCCCAACGCCAACGCGCTCGACCCCTCGATCTCCAGCAACGGCCGTTACGTCGTCTTTGCCTCGGCAGCGACCAACCTGGTTTCGACGGTCACGCCCGGTGTCAGCGAAATCTATCTCCGCGACACCTGCCTCGGCGTTACCAGCGGTTGCACGCCTTCCACCTCGCTCATCAGCCTCGGCAGCGACGGTGTCTCGGCCGCCAACGGCGCCAGCACCCAGCCCTTTATCAGCCCGGACGGCCAGTACGTCGCCTTCGTCTCCACCGCCACCAACCTGGTTTCCCAGGCCACCACTGGTACACCGGAAATCTACGTGCGCAGCACCTGCATCAACGCGACCACCTCCTGCGCGCCCACCACCACGCTCGTCAGTCTCGCCCCTGACGGGTCGACGCCGGCCTCGGGCACCAGCGCACACCCGGTTGTTTCGAGCGGCGGCCGCTACGTCGCTTTCCAGTCGACCGCAACGAACCTGGTCAGCATCCCGACCTCCGGCAGCCAGCAACTCTACTGGCGCGACACCTGTATCGGCGTATCGAGCGGCTGCACCCCCACGACAAGCCTGGTTTCCATCGCCTCCGACGGCAGCAGCCCCGGCAACGGCGCGAGCAGCGAGGCCACGATCAGCTCCGGCGGCCGCTATGTCGTCTTCAGTTCCCAGGCCACCAACCTGATCGGCGCTGGCTACGTTTCCGGAACACCCCAGCAGGTCTACGAACGCGATATGTGCGCCGGCGCCAGCGGCTGCACCCCGGCTACCACGCTCGTCTCGGTGGCCACCGACGGCTCTTCGCCCGCCAACGCCACCGCCGAGCATCCCGTCACCGACCAGTCGGGTCGCTACGTCCTCTTCTCCTCCAAAGCGTCGAACCTGACGTCGGCCACGACCAATACGTACGAGCAGATCTTCGCCCGGGACACCTGCATCGGCGCCACCTCCTGCACGCCCCACACCGTACTCATTTCCGTCGCCGCCGACGGCACCACCCTCGGCGACGGCGACAGCCTCTATCCGGCCATCGCCACCCAGGCCCATTTCGCCGCTTTTCTCTCCTTCGCCAATAACCTGGTCAACGACGATACGACCCCGACGCTCGAGGACATCTTCCTCGCCAACACCACGTTCTAGCCGGCCAAGGCGCGCTGTGCGCTATCAAAGCCGGCCAGTGTTTGGCGGTTGTGCGGGCATGGGGAAGGGCGTACAGCCAGGACTAGCTGTGCTACTGCCCGAAGCGCCGGCGACCGCGGCTTTCGCTGGGGCTCTTTCCTGAAATATTTGGTCAGCCGAGAAGATGCGCGCAGGTGTGAGCGATGCGACCCTTTGCCGTATTCGCAGGTTTCGGCCGCCCGTTTTAGCGGTAGCCCGGAAACATCTTTCCGCTCTTGAGTTCTTCGCGCACCAACTGGAGCGCCTGCCGCGGCGTGCCAACGTACCGGTAGCGGCTCGTCTCGGTAAGCTTGTGCTCGGCGAAAGGAAACAGCAGCATCCGGCCATGAATGGAAAATTCAGTGCGCCGGGGCAGCCAAATCCCCGGAGCCACTTTGCGCTGCTCGACCTCGAACCAGCCTCCCGGGTAGATCTGGCTGAGCAGGCCGCCGCCGACCGAAATATTGCTGATGACTTCGGCCTTGCCGCTCACCAATTGTGCCGCGCGCACGTCAATCCACACCGTCGCGCGGGCGTGGAGAAGCATTTCCGTCTGGTGCGAACTCGGGTGGTAGGAGGGATTGGGATCAAGAGCGATATGAGCCAGCGTGCGGCCGTCGACCACCTTTTCACCCAGCCAGGTGAAGTGAAAGGCCTGGCCGATCGCGTCGATCAGCCGGGCGCGCTTGCGGTCGCGCTGCCGCCGCAGTTGCTCGGAATGCTGTTCGCGCGGATCGTTCGGATTGATCGCGTGCAGGAGCACGCTTTCCCAGCTGCGCAGTTCCTTTTGGTAGGTGGCCAGGCTCACCGGCCTGCCATCGCGCGCCAGCAACAGGCTCAGGTGCCCGGTCCCGGTCGGCACCATGCGATAGATTTTGTCAGAAACGATCGCGTGGCCCTTGTAGGAGACGCGCCTCTGCACCCGCTGGTATGTGTAGATCGCCTGGTCGTCGCGATGCTGGTTGGCGATCGTGCGCTCCACCAGCGCGCGGGCACGGTCGGGCGCGGCCTTCGCCGTCCGCGGATAGCCGAGGCCCGCGAGCAGCAACAGAACCGGCAACAGAGCTTTGAAAAGCGCGCGCATAGCAAGCCTGCACTACTCAGAATAGGGCCGAACCGTCGTGGGTTGTAGCAACAAGGAGAAGATCCCGTCCAGCGTGCGGCCGCCGGGCGCCGTTGCCCAAGCAAAGCCGTCGCAAGGGCCCTCTTGAAAGTGGGATACTATATATAGTGTAGACTGACAAATGGAACATAACAGGTTGTGAAAATTCTTGACAGGCTCGGCCCAAGCGGTACACTCACCCCCGCAGCAGTTTGGTACCTGAACGATGTCACTCGTCCCCGCTCCGGCCAGGGACCGGGCGGGCAAAGCCCAACTTAGCGACATCACACGGTACAGAGCGCCGCTCCTCCGGGATCACGAGCTAAAATGAAAGCGAAACGGACCATCGCCGATTCTTTTCCCCTTTTCCCGGCCGAGCCACATTCCATCTGAGAGGCTAGCGTCGATGCCTGAAGATAAAATCGTCCTCAACGGGGGAAATGGCCACACGCAGACTCGTCCCGACACCGGACTCGCCTTCCGCCGCCTGTTCACCGGTGCGGCGGTCTCACCCTTTGACAGCGTCGAATGGGAACGCCGCGCCACTCTCATCTCCAACGAGAAGGGACAGGTGATCTTTTCCCAGGACAATGTCGAGGTGCCCAAGAGTTGGTCCCAGACGGCCACCAATATCGTCGCGTCCAAGTATTTTCACGGCACACTCGGCACGCCCGATCGCGAGACCTCGATCCGGCAGCTGATCAGCCGGGTGGCGAACACGATCGTGCGCTGGGGCGAGGAGGGCGGCTATTTCGCCGACGACGCATCGCGCGACGCCTTCCGCGACGAACTCATCCACCTGCTCGTCGAGCAGAAAATGAGCTTCAATTCCCCCGTCTGGTTCAACGTCGGCGTCCAGCCCAAGCCCCAGTGCTCGGCCTGCTTCATCCAGTCGGTTCGCGACGACATGGCTTCGATCATGGACCTGGCCAAGAGCGAAGGGCTGCTCTTCAAGTGGGGCTCGGGCACCGGCACGAACTTCTCCGCGCTTCGCTCGGCCCGCGAAGGCCTCTCGGGCGGCGGCACCGCCAGCGGCCCGGTCAGCTTCATGCGCGGCTTCGACGCCTTCGCCGGCGTGATCAAGAGCGGCGGCAAGACGCGCCGCGCCGCCAAGATGGTGATCCTCAACATCGATCATCCCGACATCGTCGAGTTCATCGAATGCAAGATGCGCGAGGAGCGCAAGGCTCAGATCCTGATCGAGCACGGCTACGATGCCGGCATCGACGGCGAGGCCTATAGCTCGGTCTTCTACCAGAACGCCAATCACTCCGTGCGCGTCACCGACGAGTTCATGGAAGCCGTCCAGCGCGATGGAGAATGGTGGACCCGGCACGTGACCAGCGGCGAGCCGGCCCAGCGATTCAGCGCTCGCGAACTGCTCCGCAAGATCGCCCTTTCCACCTGGGACTGCGGCGATCCCGGCATGCAGTTCGATACCACCATCAACCGCTGGCACACCTCGAAGACCACCGGCCGCATCAACGCCTCGAATCCCTGCAGCGAGTACATGTTCCTCGACGACACCGCCTGCAACCTCGCCTCGCTCAACCTGATGAAATTCCTCGAGCCCAACGGCGAATTCAACGTCGAGGCGTTCCGCCAGGCTGTCGACATCACCATTACCGCCCAGGAGATCCTGGTCGATAACGCCAGCTATCCCACGCCGCGCATCGCCGAAAATTCCCACCGTTTCCGCCCGCTCGGCCTCGGCTACGCCAACCTGGGCGCGCTGCTCATGTCGCTGGCGCTGCCCTACGATTCCGACGCCGGCCGCGACATGTGCTCGGCGATCACCGCCATGATGACCGGCGAAGCCTATGCCCAGTCGGCGCGCATCGCCGAGCGCATGGGTCCGTTTCCCGACTATCCGCCCAACCGCGAGCCGATGCTCGAGGTCATCCGCATGCACCGCGATTCGCTCCGCGCCGTGAACCCCGACAACGTCCAGCCCAAACTGCTCGAAGCCGCCCGCAAGTCCTGGGATCAGGCGCTCGAAATCGGACAGCACCACGGCCTCAAGAATTCCCAGGTCACCGTGCTCGCCCCCACCGGCACGATCGGCTTCATGATGGATTGCGATACCACCGGCATCGAGCCCGATCTCGCCCTGGTCAAATACAAGAAGCTGGTCGGCGGCGGCGTGCTCAAGATCGTCAACAACACCGTGCCGCAGGCGCTCATGCGCCTCGGCTACGAGCCCGAGCGCGTCGCCGAGATCGTCGATTCGATCGATCGCCGCGGAACCATCGAGGGCGCTCCCGGGCTGTTGCCCGAGCACCTGCCCGTCTTCGATTGCTCGCTCCGGCCGGCCGGCGGCTCGCGCGCGATCAGCTGGCGCGGCCACCTGCGGATGATGGCCGCCGCGCAGCCTTTCCTTTCCGGCGCGATCAGCAAGACGATCAACATGCCCGAGGAATCGACTGTCGACGACATCATGGAGGCCTACATCGAATCCTGGCGGCTCGGCCTCAAGGCCGTCGCCATCTATCGCGACAACTCCAAGCGCTCCCAGCCGCTCTCCGCCGCCGGCGAGAAGAAGAAAGACGCCGCGGCCACAGCTGCCCAGGCGCCTGCCGCGGCCACCACGCCCTCGGTTTCTCTCGCTGGCGGCGTTGGCGAGCGCCAGCAGGAGCTTTTCAACAACGTCCAGCGCCGCAAGCTCCCGCCCGAGCGCCACTCGCTAACGCACCGGTTCTCGATTGGCGGCACGGAGGGCTATTTGACTGTCGGCATGTACGCCGACGGCTCGCCAGGCGAGGTCTTCATCAAGATGGCCAAGGAAGGCTCGACGCTTTCCGGCATCATGGACGGTTTCGCCATGTCGGTTTCGATTGCGCTACAGTACGGCGTGCCGCTCAAGGCCCTGGTCGACAAGCTGATCAACACGCGCTTCGAGCCCTCCGGCTTCACCGGCAATCCGGAGATCCCCTACGCCAAGTCCATCCTCGACTACGTCGCGCGCTGGCTCGGAGGAAAATTCATCTCCCGCGATTACATGGCTTTCCCGGCGGCCCAAGCCGGCCTTGTTCCCGCTCCGGTGCCTGCCGCTCTCACTGCGCCGGCCGAGCCCGAAGGCCACTCCCCGGTTGCCGCGACGCTCGACGACGCGCCTTCCTGCCCCGATTGCGGCATGCTGATGGTGCCGAACGGCAGCTGCTACAAGTGCGTCAATTGCGGTTCCACTTCCGGCTGCAGCTAGTTGCGCAGCCGATGCGGCGGACGCTTCCCCCAGAGCCCCGGTCCGGAATGCCTGACGGGGCTCTGGCTTTCCGCACCCTTACTCGCGCGTTTTTCCCTTACGGCACCGCCGATACCGGCTCCTTCGTCGGCACCGCGCGCAGGATCCTGGCGCTATCGTCGAGCAGCACCTTTTTGGGCTTTTCCGGCACAGTGATCTGAAAGGTCACCTTCGGCGCTCGCACCTGCACCAGCGCCAGTTCCGCGTCTCCTTTCGCGAATCGCCCGTAGATGGGTAGGAGGTCTTCCCACCAACTGGGAACGCCGGTTCTCGTCAGCTTTCCCACGATCGCCACTTTCGCCTGGCGGCCGGCTGCGGTCGATAAGTCAGCGCGTAGCGCGGCGAGCCGGCGCCGAGGACATATTCCCGGAAAAACCAGGCTATTCGGTGGTTGCCGTTCAGGTCCATTCCCTGCGTCATGTGCCGCTCGACGATCGTCTCGAAATCCAGTGTCGAGGCTGGCTTGCCGGCTAACGTCTTTTCGAAATCTTGCAACATCGCTTCGAAACGGTGGTCGGGATCACGGCTTCCAGGGTCCCAAAGCATCGTTCAGAGCATGTTCAGCACTCGAGCGCCTTTCTGCTCGATCAGGTCGTTGGCCTCATTCGGCATGCGCGACGAGGTGAGACGCTTGCCCAACCAGATCGGCCCGAGCGAGTCGACGTTGTAGGTGGGCAGCCCGAAAAACGACCAGGTGATTCCGGCCTGCCTCGGTCCGGATTCCAGCCAGTGCTCGAACCGCACGGAGCCCTGGCGAAATTCCAGATTGAGCAGCCCGGCATGGTAGGCGAGGCTCTCGATCAGCCATTGGTCGTGATAGGTTTTCGCCTGGATGCCCTGACACCGCAACAAACCGCGCTGCCTTTCGCGCTGGCAAGCAGTTCGAGCGGACCCCGCGGGGAGTGGAAACCGGGGCCACTGGATGGAAAAAAATTTCCCCTCCGGACATTTTTTGCCCTCGTTGCCGCGAAGGGACTTGTCGCCCGCTCCGGCTAAGCCTAAGCAATCACAGCATTTTCCCGAAAATCCGTTTTTCAGGAATCTGGCGGCTGAAATGCAGGGGAAAAACCTCAAATCTGTCGGCACAAACGCTGTGTGAGCGACCCTCCACGGCCAGCCCGGGGAAGATAGAGATGGATATCGAAGAATTGCGCAAGCACGTAACGTTCAAGGATGTCAAAAGCGGTGGACTCGGACAGGCGCTGGTCTGGTTTTTCATGGTCGCGGCGTTGGTCTGCAGCCTGGCCACAGCTTTCGTTGCCCATCCCGGATGGCTGGCTCTCAGTGCGGTCCTGCTGCTGGGAATTGGGCTTCTCGGCGAGCGAGTCCTCGAGCGGCGCAATTTCGATTACCCGCCTGTGCCCAAGCTCGCACCTTCGACTCGCGCCCAATCGGGAACCAGCCGCACCTAGCGTGTGCGAACTCCCTGTGGGATCTTCACCACCCAAGGTCCCTACGCCCCCCCGGAAACCGTGTCATCCGGAGCGAAGACCGGCGACGAACGGAGTGAGTCCCGACGCGAAGAAGCCTGCGAGTGTTCCCAGCGCTGGAATGCTTTGCTGGAGAGAACTCCGGTCTAGTGCGTTGGCTGCGGGCTACTGCTGCTCGGCGCCGACGTGCCGGCGAATCGCATCGGCCAGCGCCGCTGCCCAGCGCTCCACTTCGGATTTCTCCCGGGCCTCCACCATTACGCGCGCCACACGCTCGGTGCCCGAATAGCGGAGCACGATGCGGTTGGCCTCGCCCAAGGCCTCGCGTGCCTTGTCGGCCAGTTGAGCGACTTCCGGGAGGGAATTGAGCGGCGGCTTTTCGCGGACGGGGACATTGAGAATGATCTGCGGGTAAAGCTCCAGCCCGGAAACGAGCTGCTCGAGCGCGCCATCGCGGCAGACCGCCGCGGCCACCTTCAGAGCGGTGGCGAGCCCGTCGCCCGCCGGTCCCTCGTCGAGGAAGATGATGTGGCCCGAAGGCTCGCCGCCGAGATTCGCTCCGCGGCGCAGCATCTCTTCGAGCACGTAGCGGTCTCCGACCGGCACGCGGACCAGCCCGATTTCCTCGCGTGCCAGTGCTCGCTCCAACCCGAGGTTCGTCATCGCCGTACCCACCACCGCGCCGCCACGCAATCGGCCGGCGGCCTTCAGCATTCGCGCCGATAGGTAGAGCACGCCGTCGCCATCCACCAGGCGACCCGAGGCGGTCGAAAAGAGCGCCCGGTCGGCGTCGCCATCGAACGCGACGCCCAGCCGCGCGCCGCTTTCCCTCACAGCTCGGCACATCGATTCGGGATGCAGCGAGCCGCAGCCGGCGTTGATATTGCGCCCATCGGGCGCGTTGTGGATCGCTGTGACGTGTGCCCCGAGCGAGCTGAACAGCTTGGGACCAAGCCGGCTGGCCGCCCCGTTGGCACAATCGAGCACGATTGGCAGGCCGTCGAGCTTCGCTCCGCCGTCGGCGCGCGTCCGCAGTTCGGCGAGATATTCGTCCTCCAGACCTGGCTGCGGCGAAAGGGCGGGCTCGCCGTCGCCGGCCGGGGCGGTCTCGCGCAGGCGCAGAATTTCCGCTTCCAGCTGCTCTTCCACCTGGTCCGGGAATTTCATTCCTTCGTGGCTGAAAAGCTTGACGCCGTTGTCGGTAAACGGATTGTGCGAGGCCGAAATGACCACCCCGGCCACGAAATCCTTTTTACGCACCAGCGCCGCCACGCCCGGCGTTGGGATCACTCCCGCCGAGACCGGCTCGGCGCCGGCTTCAGCCAGTCCTTTCGCCAGATGCGCGGCCAGATGCGGCCCGGATTCCCTCGTGTCCATGCCGAGTAGCACGCGCGGCCGCGCCCCGGACGTCAGCCCGGCAACGTAGTGGCCGATGGCGAGGCCTGTGGCGTGGAGCGTCGCATCGTCGAGCGGGAAGCGGCCGGGAAGGCCGCGAATTCCGTCGGTACCGAACAGTTCTCTTCCCATGGGCAATCAGCCATTGTAGCCTGCCGGCCATTCGGTGCAAGGCGGCCTTCCGGGCGACACGGGACACAACCGCCCTCCTTCCGGGGATTGCATCCAAACAGGGTGTAAACTTGCCGCTGCCGGAAGCCGCCCGTCGGTTCCGGTTCAAGTTTTGGCATTCCTCTGTGAGGTTCTGATAACGATGAAACGACTACTCGGCCTCTGCGGGGCGCTGGCTTTGCTTTTTGCGACCCCTGCACTCTTTGCGGCGAATCAGCCTCATCCGAAACCCGCCAAGAAGCCACTGCCCGTGCCCAAGGAACAGGCGGTGGTGACCCACGCGAGTGTGACGATCGACGGGCAGCGAATCCCCTACACGACGACGA
The DNA here is from genome assembly GCA_021832085.1 of Acidobacteriota bacterium. Classification (GTDB taxonomy): domain Bacteria; phylum Acidobacteriota; class Terriglobia; order Acidiferrales; family UBA7541; genus JAKASX01. The sequence continues at coordinate 37,782 of JAKBLM010000029.1, forward strand.
CGGGGACGTTGCTCCTCTACAACAAGAAGCATCAGGCGACGGCGAGTGTCTTTTACATCGCCTACACGGAAGACGGCAAGAATCCCGCCACTCGCCCGATCACCTTCGCTTACAACGGCGGCCCGGGCTTTGCCTCGGCACTGGTGGATATTGGTGGCTTTGGCCCGCGCCGGATCGTCTGGCCCGCGCCCGGCGACATCAAGGCCGAGCAGCCGCCCTACCGCCTGGAGAACAACCAGTACAGCATCTTGAGGAGCACCGACCTGGTCTTCATCGACGCCGTCGGCACCGGCTACAGCCGCATCGTCGGCTATGGCACACCGCAGATGTTCTACGGCTTCGTGGCCGACGGCCGCGCGTTCGCTCAATTCATCGAGCGCTACGTCGCCAAATTCGGGCGCTGGAACTCGCCGAAATTCCTGCTCGGGGAAAGCTACGGCACCACGCGCAACGCGGTCCTCTCCAATGACTTGGTGAACGACGGTGTCTACCTGAACGGCGTGATCATGTGCTCCACCGTGCTCGATTTCCCGACGATCAACTTCAGCGCCGGCAACGATCTGCCGTACATTCTTTATTTGCCTACCTACGCAGCCGTAGCCTGGTATCACCATCGGGTACATCCTCGCCCGGCCAGCCTGCCGGCGCTCGTGCAGGAGACCGAACAGTTTGCCCGCGGCCCGTACCTCAACGCCCTTTTCGCCGGCACGACGTTGCCCGCGGCCCAGAAGCAGCAAATCGCCCAGCGGCTCCAGCAACTCACCGGCATTCCGGTGAGCCTGTGGCTCAAGGCGGACCTGCGCATCACGCTGCCGGTCTTTCAGCGGCACGTGATGGGTTCCACCGGGCCGATGACCGGCCGCTACGACGGCCGCTTCCTCATCGACGAACTGCAGCCGCTGCTCCCTCGCGGCGGCCGCGGTAACGAAGGCGCCACCACCTCCGCCATCTGGGGCGCGCTCACTTCCACCTTCGACAACTACGTCAGCCGCACGCTCGGCTTCAAGAGCAACCGCATTTACATCCAGAGCAGCGGCACGGTGTTTCGTGACTGGAACTGGACCTATCACCCGCCGGTCAACGACCTCGGCAGCGGCGTGGGCACGCTCTCTACCATGAACGTCGCTACCTCGTTGACGCGCGCCATGAACAACGATCCGGGCATGCAGGTCATGTTCAACAACGGCTATTTCGACATGGCGACGCCGTTTTTCGCCACCGAATACACCGTCGACCACATGGACCTGCCGGCTTCGCTCCGCGCCAACGTCCACTTCGATTTCTACCCGGTCGGCCACATGCTCTACGTGAACCCGAAGGCGCTGCCGATGCTGCAGCGGAACATCGGACAATTCATTGCCATGGCGACGGCCTCCGCGGCAGGCCACTAAACCGCCGTCTGCCGTGACCGGCACGGGAGGCTTCGCAAGGGGCCGCGGGGCCTCCCGTCGCTGCCAGAGCCACGATCCGGAACGGCCGCCGCGAGGCCCTGCCTGCGCGCCAGGCGGCCGGCGACCGGTACCCGGCAAGGCGAGCGCAACCAAGAGCATGTGCGCTTGCCGCCGACGAAAGTTCCAAGTCAGTTCCGGCCCCAATTTCGGCAATCCTCTGCGAGGTTTTGAGACGATGAAACGACCACTCGGCTTGTGCGGGGCGCTGCTCTTGCTTTTCGCGACCCCTGCCCTTTTTGCGGCGAATCAGCCTCACCCGGAACCAGTCAAGAAGCCACTGCCCGTGCCCAAGGAGCGGATGTCGGTAACGCACGCGAGCGTGACGATCGACGGCCGGCAGATTCCCTACACCGCGACTGCGGGAACGCTGCTGCTCTACAACAAGAAGCATCAAGCGACGGCGAGTGTCTTCTACATCGCCTACACCGAGGATGGAGTCAACGACGCCAATCGCCCGATCACCTTTGCCTATAACGGCGGCCCGGGCAGTTCCTCGGACCTGGTGAACATTGGAGGGTTTGGTCCCCGCCGGCTGGTCTGGCCCGCGCCTGGCGACATCAAGGCCGAACAACCGCCCTACCGCCTGGAAAACAACCAGTACAGCATCTTGAAGAGCACCGATCTGGTCTTCGTCGATGCCGTCGGCACCGGCTACAGCCGCATCGTCGGCTATGGCACACCGCAGATGTTCTACGGTTTCGTGGCCGACGGCCGCGCGTTCGCTCAATTCATCGAGCGCTACGTCGCCAAATTCGGGCGCTGGAACTCGCCGAAATTCCTGCTCGGGGAAAGCTACGGCACCACGCGCAACGCGGTCCTCTCCAATGACTTGGTGAACGACGGTGTCTACCTGAACGGCGTGATCATGTGCTCCACCGTGCTCGATTTCCCGACGATCAACTTCAGCGCCGGCAACGATCTGCCCTATATCCTCTATCTGCCCAGCTACGCCGCCGTGGCCTGGTATCACCACCGGTTGCATCCCCGCCCCGCGAATCTCCCCCAGTTCATCGAGCAAGTGAAGCAGTTTGCCCGCGGTCCTTACCTCGACGCTCTCTTCGCCGGCACGGCGTTGCCCACGGCCCAGAAGCAGAAGATCGCTCAGCAACTCGAGCAGTTCACCAGCATACCGGTGAGCTTGTGGCTCAAGGCGGACTTGCGCATCTCGCTGCCGGTCTTCCAGCGCCGCGTGATGGGATCAACCGGCCCGATGACCGGCCGCTATGACGGCCGCTTCACCACCCCTGAGCTACAGCCCTTGCTGCCATTTCCCGGCCGCGGCGCCGCGGGTGCGGCCTCGACCGCGATCAACGGCGCGATTACCGCGGCCTTCGACAACTACGTGAGCCAGGTCCTGCACTACAAGAGCGGCCGCATCTACGACCAGCTCAGCTTCACGGTTTTCCGCGACTGGAACTGGACGTTCCATCCGCCGGTGGGCCTCGGCTACAGCCCTGCCGCCCGCGACGTCGCTCCCGCGCTGGCGCGCGCCATGGACAACGATCCGGGCATGCAGGTCATGTTCAACAACGGCTATTTCGACATGGCGACGCCGTTTTTCGCCACCGAATACACCGTCAACCATATGGGTCTGCCGGCTTCGCTCCGCGACAACGTCCACTTCTACTTCTATCCGGTCGGCCACATGCTCTACGTGAACCCGAAGGCGTTGCCGATGTTGCAGCAGAACATCGGACAATTCATTGCCATGGCGACGGCCTCGGCGGCAGGCCACTAAACCACCGTTTACCGTGACCGGCACGGGAGGCTTCGCAAAGGGCCGCGGGGCCTCCCGTCGCTGCCAGAGCCACGATCCGGAACGGCCGCCACGTGGCCCTGCCCGCACGCCAAGCGCCGGCGACCGGTACTCGATAAGAGGATTGATCCGAGAGGGTGTACACTTGCCGCTGCCGGAAGCCGCGCTTTGGCTCCGGCCCAAGTTTCGGCAATCCTCTGCGAGGTTCTGACAACGATGAAACGACCACGCGGTCTGTATTTGGTTCTTCTTTTGCTTTTCGCCGCGCCCGCACTCTTCGCGGCCAATCAGCCGGGCCCGAAACGGGCGGCCAAGACGCCGCCCGTGCCCAAGGAGCGGACGTCGGTCACGCACGCGAGCGTGACGATCGACGGGCAGCGGATTCCCTACACCGCGACTGCGGGAACGCTCTTGCTCTACAACAACAAGCATCAGGCGACGGCGAGTGTTTTCTACATCGCCTACACCGAAGATGGAGTCAACGACGCCAACCGCCCGATTACCTTTGCCTATAACGGCGGGCCGGGCGGAGCTTCGGCACTGGTGGACATCGGCGGTTTCGGTCCGCGGCGGGTCGTCTGGCCGGCACCCGGGCAGATCGATACCGAGACGCCTCCCTATCAGCTGACCAACAATCAGTACAGCATTTTCAACAGCACGGATCTGGTGTTCGTCGACGCCGTCGGCACCGGCTACAGCCGCATCGTCGGCAAGGGCACGCCCAACATGTTCTTTGGCATCAGCGCCGATGGCTCAGCCTTCGCCCAGTTCATCACCCGGTACGTCACCAAGTACAACCGCTGGAACTCGCCGAAATTCCTGCTCGGTGAGAGCTACGGCACCACGCGCAATGCCGTGCTTTCCTACGATCTCGTGTCGCAGGGCGTCTACCTGAATGGCGTGATCATGTGCTCGACGGTGCTGAATTTCGAGACGCTGGAATTCAGCCCGGGTAACGATCTGCCCTACATCTTCTACCTGCCCAGCTATGCCGCGGTGGCCTGGTATCACCACCAGGTGCACCCGCGGCCGACGAGCCTGCCGGAGCTGATCAAGCAGGTGGAGGCATTCGCCTCCGGGCCTTATTTGGAGGCGCTCTTTGCCGGCGCGAACCTGCCGGCGGCGCAGAAGCAGAAGATCGCCCAGCAGCTGCAGGACTACACCGGCGTTCCGGTGAGCACCTGGCTGAAGGCAGACCTGCGGGTTTCGCTTTCGCTCTACCGCCGGCGCATGATGGGGTCGACCGGGCCGATGACCGGCCGCTACGACGGCCGCTTCCTCACCCCCGAGCTGGAACCGCTGCTGCCGTTCCCTGGCCCCGGTTCTTCCGGCGCGACCACGACAGCGATCTGGGGCGCGCTCACGGCCACCTTCGACAACTACGTGCGCAACACGCTCCACTTCAAGGACGATCACATCTACCATCAGCTGAGTGCCGTCATTCGCCACTGGAAGTTCACCTACACTCCGCCGCTCATGGGCGGTGGCCGAGGCACGCCGAACGTGGCGCCTGCGCTCTCGCGAGCCATGAACGACGACCCGAACATGCAGGTGATGTTCAACAACGGCTATTTCGACATGGCGACGCCGTTTTTCGCCACAGAGTACACCACTGAGCACATGGATGTGCCCAATTCGCTCCGTTCGCACATTCATTTCTATTTCTATCCGGTCGGCCACATGCTGTACCTGAACCCGAAGGCGCTGCCGATGCTGCAGAAAAACATCGACAGCTTCATCAAGCTGGCCACCTCGCGGCCAACGGCGGGCTAGTCCGGTTGGCGCCGCGCCAAGCGGGTGAGGCCTCGCGCCCTGCGCGCAAGGCCTCGCCCGCTTGTGCCCCATCTGCTCGGTGCGCCAGTCGTTTCGTCCCCGGACCATCCAGTCGACTGTGCCGCCAGCTTCCCGCTATCCGTAGGGCTACGTACCGGTAAGCTCGTGCCTCGGACTACCGGTGCTCAATAGGGAGATTGCATCCAATCAGGGTGTACACTTGCCGCTGCCGGAAGCCGCGGCCCAAGTTTCGGCAATCCTCTGTGAGGTTCTGACAACGATGAAACGACCACGCGGTCTGTATTTGATTCTTCTTTTGCTTTTCGCCGCGCCCGCACTCTTCGCGGCCAATCAGCCGGGCCCGAAACGGGCGGCCAAGACGCCGCCCGTGCCCAAGGAGCGGACGTCGGTCACGCACGCGAGCGTGACGATCGACGGGCAGCGGATTCCCTACACCGCGACTGCGGGAACGCTCTTGCTCTACAACAACAAGCATCAGGCGACGGCGAGTGTTTTCTACATCGCCTACACCGAAGATGGAGTCAACGACGCCAACCGCCCGATTACCTTTGCCTATAACGGCGGGCCGGGCGGAGCTTCGGCACTGGTGGACATCGGCGGTTTCGGTCCGCGGCGGGTCGTCTGGCCGGCACCCGGGCAGATCGATACCGAGACGCCTCCCTATCAGCTGACCAACAATCAGTACAGCATTTTCAACAGCACGGATCTGGTGTTCGTCGACGCCGTCGGCACCGGCTACAGCCGCATCGTCGGCAAGGGCACGCCCAACATGTTCTTTGGCATCAGCGCCGATGGCTCAGCCTTCGCCCAGTTCATCACCCGGTACGTCACCAAGTACAACCGCTGGAACTCGCCGAAATTCCTGCTCGGTGAGAGCTACGGCACCACGCGCAATGCCGTGCTTTCCTACGATCTCGTGTCGCAGGGCGTCTACCTGAATGGCGTGATCATGTGCTCGACGGTGCTGAATTTCGAGACGCTGGAATTCAGCCCGGGTAACGATCTGCCCTACATCTTCTACCTGCCCAGCTATGCCGCGGTGGCCTGGTATCACCACCAGGTGCACCCGCGGCCGACGAGCCTGCCGGAGCTGATCAAGCAGGTGGAGGCATTCGCCTCCGGGCCTTATTTGGAGGCGCTCTTTGCCGGCGCGAACCTGCCGGCGGCGCAGAAGCAGAAGATCGCCCAGCAGCTGCAGGACTACACCGGCGTTCCGGTGAGCACCTGGCTGAAGGCAGACCTGCGGGTTTCGCTTTCGCTCTACCGCCGGCGCATGATGGGGTCGACCGGGCCGATGACCGGCCGCTACGACGGCCGCTTCCTCACCCCCGAGCTGGAACCGCTGCTGCCGTTCCCTGGCCCCGGTTCTTCCGGCGCGACCACGACAGCGATCTGGGGCGCGCTCACGGCCACCTTCGACAACTACGTGCGCAACACGCTCCACTTCAAGGACGATCACATCTACCATCAGCTGAGTGCCGTCATTCGCCACTGGAAGTTCACCTACACTCCGCCGCTCATGGGCGGTGGCCGAGGCACGCCGAACGTGGCGCCTGCGCTCTCGCGAGCCATGAACGACGACCCGAACATGCAGGTGATGTTCAACAACGGCTATTTCGACATGGCGACGCCGTTTTTCGCCACAGAGTACACCACTGAGCACATGGATGTGCCCAATTCGCTCCGTTCGCACATTCATTTCTATTTCTATCCGGTCGGCCACATGCTGTACCTGAACCCGAAGGCGCTGCCGATGCTGCAGAAAAACATCGACAGCTTCATCAAGCTGGCCACCTCGCGGCCAACGGCGGGCTAGTCCGGTTGGCGCCGCGCCAAGCGGGCGAGGCCTCGCGCCCTGCGCGCAAGGCCTCGCCCGCTCGTGCCCGGCGGGATTCGCCCCCCGCCGCAACACCGGCGGGTATAGCGCGCGGCGCTGCCGGCTGCGGCCGAAATCGCGAAAAAAGCTTGTCCCTGAGCACGACCGTGACTCCTCCCCGGTGCCCCTATAATGTCTGCTATGACAAGCTTTCAGCTTCTCGCAAAGCCGTGGCCGGTGAACCTGCTCGCGGCCATCCCGGTGGTCGCCTGGCTCTGGTTTCGGAAGAAAAAGCTGGAGCTGGGCAGAAAGCAACTGGCTGTGGCGGGTTTGTTTGGCACTGCCTTTGGCTTCGTCGAAGCGGCGGTGGTGATCGATCTCCGCACGGTCCTCGGCCTGCTCGGCGGTCCCACCGGAAAGCTGCCCGGAGGCGAGGGGCAGCTGCTCAACGCCACGCCCGTGCTCCAGAGCCTCGACCATCTCACTCGCCACTTGCTGGCCGTCGAGATTTTTCGCGAAGCGGCGACGATGGTCATGCTGCTGAGCATCGCCTGGCTCGTTGGCCGCAGAGCGAAAGAGAAGGTCGCGGTTTTTCTCTGGGCGTTCGCTTTTTGGGATCTCTTCTACTACGTCTGGTTTCGCGTGGCCGCGGGCTGGCCGCAATCCCTGCTGACGCCCGATGTGCTCTTCCTGATTCCGGTTCCCTGGCTTTCCCAGGTGTGGTTTCCCGTGACGGTGAGCAGCCTGACCATCCTCGCCATTTGGTTCTCGCCGCGAGAAAAGCGAACGAGCAATCCCTGAGCCGCACTCCTCCGCTCGCGGGCAAAACATGAGCGGATGATTGTGTCGTCGTGAAGGTCGGCTGGCTTTTTCGCTTCGCTCCCGGTCGGCGACCGGCCCTGCGCGTTGCTCGCCTGCGCGGCAATCAGCGGCAGCTGGCGCGCAGCGCGGCCACCCGTGCACCTGGATCCGGCGCATCCTGGAACCAGCGAATCGCTGCCACGCCGGCAGCGCCGGCGGCAATGCATTCTCCCGCCGTCTCCGGGGTGATCCCGCCAATGGCGATCACTGGAATCGAGACCGCGGCGCACAACTCCCGCAGCTTCCCGATCCCCTGCGGCGGACCGTAGGCGATTTTCGAGGGGGTCGCGAAGATCGGTCCGAAGAAGACGTAATCGGCGCCGCCGCTTTCCGCCGCCCGCGCCTCCTCGATCGAATGGCACGATTTTCCCACGGAGAATCCCGTCGTTGCTCGTTCTCGCAGCCACCATTTCACCGTTGCCACCGGCAGGCTTTCCCCGCCCAGGTGCACGCCCGACGCGCCGGCGGCCAGAGCAACGTCCAGCCGGTCGTTCACGAGCACGCGGGTCGGCGGGCAGGATTGGACCAGGGCCGAGGTGAGGTCAAAGAGGGCCCGGCCGCTGAGGTCTTTTTCGCGGATCTGAATCCAATCGATGCCGGCCCGTGCGGCGCTCACGGCCAAGGCCGCCAGCGCCTGCACCGGTGTTATGCCGGGTTGGGCGGGGAGTGACCGGCGCTCGGTCACGTAGCAAAGGATGGGTTGGTCGAGCTTGGATGCCAAGAACAATTCCTCGTCGGGCTGCGCCTACAGGGCCCCAGAAGACTTTCGCCGGCATAGGGCACCATGGCGGCTGGCGCACGAGAAGCTAGGATCGCGCCATCTCGCCCGGGCGCCGCCGAATCAGCACATCGGCCGCCAGGATCATATCGACGAGGCCGATGCCGCTGACCGCGCCGCGCACGTAACCGCTGAGCATGAAAGGGATCATTCCCGGGTAGGTTACCAGCAGCGAATTGTTTTCCCACCAATGCGACCACGGCAGCAGCAGGATTATCAACCCGAGGTCAAACCAGAGAAATGCCAGCACCACACGACCGAGCCGGTCGCTCATTGAGGATTTCCCTGGCCCGGCCCAGCCAGCGGCAGCAGAGTCTGTGTGGCCGAGGCCGCCCAGCAGGCAGCTTCGCGAACCGGGGCGAAAGAGAAGCGGTGATGGGGGGTGGGACCATGGCGGCGCAGCGCTTCCAGATGATCGGCTGTAGCGTAACCGCGGTTGCGCTCAAAGCCGTAATGCGGGTAGACGCCGGCCCAACGGTCCATCATGGCGTCACGCGCCTGTTTGGCGATGATCGAGGCCGCAGCGATTGAGAATGATCGCGAATCGCCATGGATCAGCGGTTTTTGCGCTATGGGAGTCTCCAGCGTTTCGGCGTCGATCAGGAGATAGTCGGGGCTCACCTTGAGCGCCGCCAGCGCCAGGAGCATCGCCTGGTGGCTGGCTTGGCGAATGTTCCAGGCGTCGATTCGCCCGGCATCCACCTCGCCGATAGCCCAAGCCAGGGCCCGCTCCCGAATCCGCACAGCCAGCTCTTCGCGCCGTTCCGCGCTGAGCTTTTTCGAATCGTCGAGGCCATGAATGCGGCGGGCGGGATCCAAAATGACCGCCGCGGCCACGACCGGTCCGAACAGCGCTCCTCGACCTACCTCGTCAAGACCGGCAATCCGCGCAAATCCGAGCTGGCGCGCCTGACGTTCGTATCGAGACGAACACAGTCGGCCCATCGCTCAAAGTCCCGCGCGATTCTATCACACCGCCCCGGCCGGTTCGCGCCGCAAGGGCCACCTGGCTGTTTATTCCCGAGCGGCCGCGGTCTTCTTGTTGTTTTCGCCTTTTCCCGCTGCGTTGGCGTCCACGCGCTTGATCCGCGCGGCCTTGCCGCGCAGGTTGCGCAGGTAGTAGAGCTTGGCTCGACGCACTTGGCCGCGCTGGATCACGTCGATGTGGTTGATCATCGGCGAGTGGAGGGGGAAGATCCGCTCGATGCCGATGCCGTAACTCACCCGCCGCACCGTGAACGTTTCAGAGCCCAGTCGTCCACGCCGACGAATCACCACGCCCTCGAAGGGCTGGATCCGCTCTTTTTCCTTTTCCCCTTCGCCTTCGCTCAGCCGCACGTGAACCCGGACGGTGTCGCCAGGTCCGAATTGGGGCACATCATTCCGCAATGAGGCGCGTTGCGCCTTTTCGAGTAACTGACTCATGGGTCACCCTTCCACCAGTGGCCATTCAGGAGGGGCCAGCTTCGGCAGAAAAACCACTCCATGTTACCTGACTTTGGCCGCTTTCGCCACCGTCCGTATCGCGCCGTCGAAAATGTTACCGAAGGGGGCAACATCGCGCCATTTAGGATGTTACCCAACCCAAACGCGAAAAGGAGGCGACCAGGTTGGGCAAGCAAGGACGACGCGAGTACCTGCGAG
>JAKBLM010000030.1 GCA_021832085.1 Acidobacteriota bacterium
CCATCGCGGACTCCTTTTCGTGTGCTTTGGCGGCTCACGTCAAGGAGTCTCCGCGATGGACTGCCGGAATTGTCAAACGCCTACTGCCACCCCGGCCGAGCCGGGGGACCTCCTATGAGGCGGTTAGCTTGACAAACGCCGGGGTAGTAGCATACTGCAGTTCGCAAAGCGTACGGGCACTGACGCGGGGGACCCTCGGAGGTGCATCGTGGGATCAGCAATGTATGCGGTGTGGATCACCGCCTTTCTTCTTCTCACCACCCTTTGCGCCGGGCTCCCGGCGCACGCCCAGACTAATGGATGCGCAGAGTTCATGTACAACGTCTCCTCGAAGTGCAATGGTTGCCAGGACGAGGACGTAAGCTACGCCTTCGTCGGATCTGGGACCATCGCTTGGTACTACGACATATACTATTGTTGCGGCTACGAGCCGTATACCCAGTGGAACTACGATGGGCAGTGCGAGATCGCCGGCCCCGAGGCGAAGGCCGGTCACGTGCCCGAGGGTGCTGGGGAACCCTCGCTGGCAGCGGCTGCGCTGGACCCAGCAACTGGGCAATGGCACTTCGTGTACGTGAGAACTTGTGAGGGAAAGTACGAGCTCTTAAAACTCCCCGGGGCTTGAAGAGGCCGGGTGGGGCACGCTACAGGAACCCCGCGATGAGAGTCAAGAGCGAACGAAAGTCAGTGTGGCTCGTGGCTCTGAAGTTCGTGCTGGCCCTGGCTCTGGGTTGGGACGCCGCATCGGCCCAGACCGTAGCGCATGGAGCCACGCCGCCGAAGGGCGGCCTAGGCGAAGCGCCGCGCGAGCTAAAGGCAACCGAGACAATTCGGTTTCCGTTTCCTTCTCCAACGGTCGCGCTGTTGTGGATGCCCTGTAACGCCGAGGGCGACATCTACGCTGTCTACGACACCGCGTCCGTGCGTGGCCTGACAGCGCCCCCTAATCCGACGCTGCTTCCCATCAGGGAACTATTGCCCGACTCCCAGACCGTCAAGGAGTTTCCGGTACGCCCCCTGGACGGCTACCCGTCCTCCTACCGCGTCGGATTCAACCTCGGCCCACGCGGCCACGTGTACGGTCTCTTCATCGCATATCGTCATCCGCATGCCCTAGCTCAGGGGGGCGGTGTGCCCGTTGTTGTCAAATACAACGACGACGGTAGCGTGGATTCGCAAATCAAACTGAGCGGCTACCCGTCTGGCGTTCTGCAGGCGACAGTCTTCGGCGTATTCGGAGACGGCAATTTCTTGGTCACCGGCGTTCTCGACGCTTCGTCGCCGGCGCAGGCGGCAAAGAGGCACTACGCTCCGCCTCCTAAGGGTGTTGTCGTGCACCAACCCCCGCCGGGCCTCAGGCCGTTCACCGGCATCTTCGACCATTCGGGCAACTTCCTTCAGGAGATGCGTCTGCCTTGGGACGTTGGCCCAGGGTCGCAAGCCTCGGCGACCGCAGCCCGGCAAACCGGGAGCGGACATTCCGCCGGGGCGAGAAGCAACGGCCACCACCGACCGGAGGCCCCGCCGAATTTCGCATCAGATTGGCTGACGGATCTGAACCAAACCCTCGTGGTCAGCGGCACCGAGGACAATATGTATCTGCTACGGCCGTCGAGCCCGGTTCTGCTTTATGAAATCTCCTCGGGCGGGCAGGTAACACGCGACGTGCGGGTCAAGCTCCCAGCGCGCGGTGTTCGCCCCACCGAAATGAGCCGCGCAGGAAACACGTCAATGCTCATCGCCTTTTCCGGAACGAGGGTAGATCGCAAAGGAAGGGTCCGCACCATCACGGTCTTCGCCGTCGTCGATCCCGTCACCGGCAGGATTACCGCTGCCTACCGCCTTCCGCCCAACGCCAACCTGATGCCGACAGCTTGCGCCGTCGGCCCAGGGGATTTCGAATTCGTCGGTTCGACGAAAAGCAGCAAACTGAAAATCGTGAAGTATTATCCCAATTGAGCTTTCGCGCCCCTGCGGTACAGCCCCCCGACGCTTGCCCTCCTAAACGAAGCACTGGCGACGAGTGCAGTGCGCCCCTTTGCGGTGTGTCGCGAATGATTGCGACCGCGAGCCCCCGGACCTGCACGCATATGTCATAAGAGGAGGGATGCTGCGCAACATTGCCTTCCACAGCGCACTCGACCGTGCCACTTTGGCAGTTCAGTCAACGCCACGCCAACAAGCGGCCTCCTCCCCGCCGCCTCCTCGTTGACTTGAGCTGATTCCCCGCCTAAGATGCGATAGCCATGGGGGAAGCGGACACTCTGATCGGCAAGACAATCTCCCACTACCGTGTCGTCGAAAGGCTGGGCGGCGGCGGGATGGGTGTGGTCTACAAGGCCGAAGACACGCGGCTGCACCGCTCGGTGGCGCTGAAATTCCTGCCGGAAGACGTGGGACGCAATCCGGCCGCGCTCGAACGGTTCCAACGCGAGGCGCAAGCCGCTTCTTCGCTCAACCATCCGAACATCTGCACGATTTACGACGTGGACGAGCACGAGGGCCGGCCGTTTATCGCGATGGAGCTGCTGAAGGGCATCACGCTGAAGCATCGCATCGCGCTGGGGCCGCTGCCGCTCGATACGCTGCTCGAGCTGGCCATCGGCGTGGCCGACGCGCTCGACGCGGCACACCACGAAGGCATCATCCACCGGGACATCAAGCCGGCGAATATTTTCGTTACCGAGCGCGGACAGGCCAAGGTGCTCGATTTCGGATTGGCGAAAGTCGTCTCGCCTGCCGGCGGTGAAACGGCGACGATCGACGGGACGCCAACGGTTGCCGAGGCCAACCTCACCAGCCCGGGCACGGCACTGGGGACCGTTGCCTACATGTCGCCGGAACAGGCGCTTGGGCGCACGGTGGACGCACGCAGCGATATTTTCTCGTTTGGCGTGGTGCTCTACGAAATGGCGACGGGACGCCAGGCATTTGCCGGGGCGACCTCGGCCGAGATTTTCGACGCGATATTGAATCGTGCGCCCGTGGCGCCGGTGCGGCTGAATCCGCAGATTCCGGCAGAACTCGAACGGATCATTAATCGTTGCCTCGAAAAAGACCCGAAGCTGCGGTATCAGCACGCCGACGATCTGCGCTCCGACCTGGAGCGGCTGAAACGCGATACGGATTCGGGCCGTTCAGCGGTGACAACAGCCGCACCCGCCGCGACGGCCGGTGCGACCGGCGAAGCTGTAGCGGCTACGCCGCCCGGCGGCACGGCAGCCAGCGCCGCGGCGGCATCCGACCGCGGATCGGGGAGCTCGGCCGTTGTTGCGGCGGCGCGACAACACAAATGGGGCACACTGACGGCGGCGGTTGTCGGCCTGGTGATTCTGGGCGCGGCGGCGTGGGGCGTCTATTCCTTCTTCGCAGGGCCGGCGCCCGTGAAACGAGCACCTTTCCAAAATTTCACAATCAGCCAGATCACCACTTCCGGTGACATGTCCCAAGCGGCCATTTCGCCGGAGGGGAAATTCATTCTGAGCGTCAAAAACGACGGCGGCCTCGAAAGCCTGTGGCTGCGCAACGTGCCGACCTCGAGCGATACGCAGATCATCGCGCCTGCGGAGGCGCAATACGCCGATCTGGCTTTTTCGCCCGACGGAAACTACATCTACTTCAAGCGGATGGTTTCCGCCACGCAGTACAACCTGTTCCGCGCCACGGTTCTCGGCGGAACGCCGCAGATGATCGTGAGGGACGTCGACAGCAACATCACCTTTTCACCCAGCGGGAAGCGAATGGCCTTCATGCGGGCCAACGATCCCGTCGTCGGCAAATTCCGCGTCATCTCCGCAGCCCTTGACGGGAGCGATGAAAAGGTGCTTTACGACGGCCCGATCGGCAGCGCAACCCTTCTCTACCTTGCGTGGGCTCCCGACGGCAAAGAGATTGCCTGGACGACCGCGTCCACCGAGCAGAGCGGTGTCGCCCTCTTCGACATCGCATCCGGGAAGATACGCTCTTTTGTGAGCTTCACGAACAGGTTTCTCGACGGTCTCGACTGGATGCCCGACGGAAGCGGTCTGCTCGTGCAGTACCGGCCAAATCCGGAGGCTCCAATACAAATCGGCTTTCTCTCCTATCCCGGCGCAAAATTCACGACCGTTACCCGCGATACCAACACCTATCCGTCTTTTTCGCTCTCGGCAAATGGTAAAACCATCGCTGCTGTGCAATCGCAAACCGACCAAAAGCTTGAATTCCTTGGCCACAACGGCGCGGCAGCGCCTACTGCCTCGTCGCCCCTGGGGCAAGAGCAAAACGTTACCAGTTTTGCTTGGGATGGCAGCAAAGGCATGCTGATCGCCAAAGGCGGGAGCCTGTTGCGTGTCTCCCTCGACGGACGTTCACAGACCACCTTGATCAGCGATCCCAACTCGCTGCTTGGTTTCCAGACTCTCTGCCAGGGAGGACGATCGATCGTTTTCAGTTGGTATCACCACAATGGCGACCCGCTCACGCTCTGGCGCGCCGGCGCCGATGGCTCAAATCCGGTGCAATTGACGAAAGCGGGGTTTGATTTTTGGCCTGCCTGCTTGCCTGATGGGAAATGGGTGTATTTCGTACGGAGCCGGGGCGCGAGCGCCAACCCCGTAATCGAGAGAGCGCCGTTCGGAGGGGGGAAAGCACAGATCGTTTCGCAGGGCCTCGTGCCAAACGCCTTCCTGGCGTCAAGTAACGCTTTCGCGATCTCTCCCGATGGGAAACAGATCGCGTTTGTTGCCTCCGTGGTTCATGTGGCTGCGAAAATTGCCTCCATAGAACTCGGCCTTGCCGACCTCGACTCGAGGCACATGGTGCGTCTCGTTCCGATGAATCAGGGCTTCAACGGTAGCGGCGGTCTGACATTCACCGACGACGGGAAGGCCGTGGCCTATGTAGTTAGCGAAAAGGGAGTGGGTAACATCTGGGTGCAGCCGCTCACCGGATCGGGAGGCCATCAGCTCACGCATTTCACCAGCGGCCAAATCAATCAATTCGCCTGGTCGCCCACTGGCAAGAAGCTTGCCGTGCTCCGCAGCCACACGACCTCCGACGTCGTTCTGCTGCGCGCGGGACAGCCCTAGCTTCCGAGACTTCGCGGCAAAAGAGAGCCCAAAGCGCCAGACGCAATTTCGTTGAAGCTGAAAACCGGGGAGACGCCGGCGCCAGGAGCGTCCGGCGTCTCTCAAAAGCAGCGGGCCAGCAAGGATTCCTCAGGCGTAGATCAAACCTCGACTGTCAGGTCCATCGTGATTTTCGCGTTGAGCAGGCGCGAGACGGGGCAATTGGCCTTGGCTTCGCCGGCGGCCTTCTCGACGGCGGCGCGATCGGCTCCGGGAGCCTTGGCTTTCACGCGCAGATGGCTGCTGGTGATGGCAAAGCCGGCGTCTTGCTTTTCCAGCGAGACTTCGGCGGCGGCTTCGATGCTGGCAGGAGTGATATTGGCCGCGCCGAGTTGCGCGGAGAAGGCCATGGCAAAGCAGCCGGCGTGCGCGGCGGCGATCAACTCTTCGGGATTCGTGCCGGCGCCGCTTTCGAATCGCGCGCTGAAATTGTAGGCGGTATCTTTCAGCGTTCCGCTCTGCGTCGAGAGCTTGCCCTTGCCGTCTTTCAACCCGCCGGTCCAGACCGCCGTTCCAGTGCGTTTCATCGTGAAGTCCTCCCGTGTGAAGTGGATGCAGGCGCGGCTGCGCCTTTCCTATGGATGATGCGGAACCGGCCCCGGATACGGCAAGACGAAAGAAATTACCGCCTTACCCGAAAATCGAAGACGTCGGGCCGCGCGTAGTGGCCGGTGACGTCGAGCGTCAGGCTCTCCCTGGTGATCTCCTCGAAATCGAGATCGGCGGTGAGGATCGCCTCCTCGTCGAGCACTGGCCCGGCGAGCAAGCGCCCGTCGGGCGCGACGATGGCGCTTCCGCCGCGGAGCAGCAGGCGATCCGGCTGGCCGCGCAGTTCCTCGATTGGCTCGAGTTCCGGCGGCAGATCGCGCACGCGGCCCAAGGAACCGACTGCCACTACGAACGTTCGCCCCTCGAATGCATAATGGCGGCTCGCAACCAGGTGCATCTCCCGCACCCACGGCCATGCGGCCACGTGAACATCTTCTCCGGCCAGATGCATGGCCTGGTGCGCCAGCGGCATCCAGTGCTCCCAGCAGACGAGTCCGCCAACGCGGCCCGCGGCCGTTTCGCCGATGCCAAGCCCAGCGCCGTCGCCCTGGCCCCAGATCATCCGCTCGGTGTAGGTGGGCATCAGCTTCCTGTGGCGATGCGCAAGCCGGCCATCGGCGTCGAAAATGAGCAAGGAATTGTATAGCGTGCCGCGGCCGGCGCCTTCCGTAACGCGCTCGTGGATGCCCATGACGAGCGCGACGCCGTTTCGCCGCGCGATTTCGCCAAGCGCCTCCGTGGCCGGGCTTGGGACGGCGACACTGTTTGCCACAAGCCGTGCATAAAGTTCCTTAACGGCCGGATGATCCCAAACGGCAACGTCGCGGCACGCGTCAAGCCACATCGGATAGCCGGGCAGCCACGTTTCGCCAAAGGCGACCAGCCGCGCGCCGCGACGCGCCGCTTCCGCCGTCAAATCCGCAGCGCGCTCTAGCGACTGACCGAGATCGAAATAGGCCGGGGCTGCCTGCACCGCCGCTACACGTACCTTTGCCATCGACCCACCTCCGCTTTTCGGCGCCATGCCGCCAGGCTCGTCCCCGGGATGATACTGAGTTCCTTTGGAAACCCACAAATGTGGCTTCGCGGGGCGGCGGAAGAATTTGTAGTGGAGAACGCCAATTCTGCGCGATTCCGAGAGCCACTCAGGGAGGATCCCGGCGGTGCCGGGACGGGACGCCTGAGCTGCTTCTCAGCGGGAAGAGGTGAGCTTTGCGTACTCGGCTTTCGCTTGCAGCAGGACGGGCACGCTGGGATCGGCATGCTTCCAGTCGGCGAGGAAATCCCGGTAGGCGGTGAGCGCGCCGGACTTGTCATTCTCCTTTGCCAGCGCCCGGCCGAGGCCCAGTTCGGCGAGCGGGTAGCTGGGGTCTGTCGCCCAAATGTTGGCGTGGTCGAGAACCGTTCGAAAATCGGCAGCTGCCAGCTTCGCCTGCCGTGCCTCCAGGTGCGCGAGTCCAGCCGTATAGACTTCGTTCACTTCGCCGGCGAACCGATAGGCTGAAGCCGAACCGAGCAGAGCCAAGGCTTGCCGAGGATGGTGCTGCATCATGGCCAGAGCGGCGCGGCAGGTGGGCAATGCCTCCCCGTTCAGGAGCGTGTCTTGTGGATGACGACTGGCCATCCGGGCAATCAGTTTCTCCGGCTCGGCGCGCTCGCCCGTAAACGCCAGGGAATAAGCGGCCATCACTTCCGTTGCCTCGTCACCGGGATCGAGGGCCAAGGCCCGTTTCACCTCGGCCCGGGCTTGGGTTGCATTTCCATCGAGAGCATCCACTTCGGCCTGCTGGATGAGAAAGCTGCCCGCGCTAGCCTTGGCCTGTTGCGCAAGGGATGCCGCAATGATCTGCCCGACGAGTTTGCGGGCTTTCGCCAGTTTTCCTTGTGTGTAGTCCACCATGTATGGAAAGTTGAGGGCCACAAGCTGGTCTCCCGTGGCCGCGAGCCTCCGCTCGTCCTTCTTTAAAGTAGCCCAATCTCTCTGCGTGAACGCGATATCGCAAATCTCGCTGAGGACCAAAGGGTTGTTGGGCGACCTGGCGAGCTCTTGCTGCAGCAGCGCCTTTGCTTTGCCGTAGCGGCCGATCTCCACGTAACTGCCGGCGAGATCGCCCAACGCGAGCAGGTTGCCGGGATCAAGCCGGTGAGCGGCTTGGAACTCCTTCATCGCCGCTTTCTGTTGCCCGAGATTGCGGTCCACGTAACCGAGATCGATCCAGGGGACAATGTCCCTCGGGTAGGTTTGTTCCCAGAGCTGGTACACCTGCTGGGCCTTGAGCAGATTGCCGGTGACCATCTGGTAGTAGTGGGAACTGATGTAAAGCCGCTCCCGTTCGCTGACGCGATGGCGCAAGGCAAATGCCTTGCTCATGTTCGCGGTTTCCTCGGAGTCATAGTCGCCGGGCAGGTCCGAATAGACGGTGGCGAGGGCCGCGTAGGCCATCGCGAAGTGCGGATCGAGGGAAATCGCCTGCTGGAACAGCGGTACAGCGGCGGCCAGTTTGTAGTCGGCCAGATCCCGGCGCCCGAGCGAATAAGCCCTGAGCGCGGCGAGCGAATCCGTGGTCGCCTGCTCGATCGGCGTGTTGAATTTCCGGATTGAGGCGAGCGATTCGCCCAGCTTCGACCGCATTTTGGCGGCCAAGGTGCCCAGCGCCGGCAGCACCTGATTCTTGCCGGCGGCGTTGGCTTCGACGCGCGCCAGCGACGAGCCCGAAGCGCAATCAACAGCGTTGAGCGTGAGTGCGTATTCGTTGCCTATGGCGGAAATCGTTCCATCGAGCGTCACCTGGCTTCCGTCCCGCTCGCAAACCCGCCGCGCCAACTCCGGCGTCAGCCGCGCGCCGGGCTTTTGCTCCATCATGCGCAGGGTCCGGCGAATCGACGCACCCGAAACCACGTAGAAATGCGGCGATTCGGCAACCTCGGCCGCCAGCGCAGCGCGCAGCGAGCCGTTGAAAACCTTGTCGCCGGTCGTGTTGACGAAATCGGCCAGCACTACCGAATCCCTGCCGGTGGGCCGCGGCCCGCGCGGCAAGAAGAAATAGGCCGCCACGCCGCCAATGGCAACCGCCAGCACCGCCGCGGCCATATACAGTTTCCAGCGACCGCTCCTCGCTTGCCCTGTTTGCGGCTCCGTCGCGCCCACGCTGCCCAACCTGGCGCCGCCGGTTGCCGGTGCGGCCGCGACGGAAGCCTGACCGATGCCTTGGCGGAAAGCTGGAATGTGGCCAACCGTTCGCGCAGAGTCGCTGTCGCGTTTCAGGCGTTCCAAGTCGGCGCGCACGTCGCCAGCGTGCTGGTAGCGCAGGTTCCGGTCCTTCTCGAGCGCTTTGCCGATGATCTCGTCGAACCGAGCTGGAATTTCGGGATTCACTTGTGCCACCGGAGCCGGATCGCGATTCAGAATCGCTTCCTGGATTACGCCAGAGGTGTTGCCAGAAAACGTCGGGCGGCCGGTGGCCATCTCGTAGAGCACCAGCCCGAAGGAGAACAGGTCGCTGCGGGCGTCCAGTTCCTCGCCGCGCACCTGCTCGGGCGACATGTAGGCCACCGTGCCGAGCGTCATGCCGGGACTGGTCAACGCCAGGTCCGACGCGGCTACGGTCGGCGCGCCCGAAAGTTCTTCCTCGGCGGCCGGCCGGTGCGCCGTCAGCTTGGCCAGGCCGAAATCGAGAATCTTGGCGTGCCCGCGATCGGTGACGAAAATGTTGGCCGGCTTGACGTCGCGGTGCACGATACCCTTGGCGTGCGCAGCTTCGAGCGCGTCGGCGATTTCGCTTCCCAGGCTGACCACCAGATCGATCGGCAATGGTCGCCCGGCGACCCGCGTGCGCAGCGTCTCCCCTTCCAGATACTGCATTGCCAGAAACAGCTCGCCGTCGTGCTCGCCGATCTCGTAAATGGTGCAGATATTCGGATGGTCCAGCGCCGAGGCCGCCCGCGCCTCGCGCCGGAATCGCTCGACTGCGGCGGGATCCTGTGCCGCCCCGGCTGGCAGGAATTTCAACGCTACGAACCGGCCAAGCGCTGTGTCCTCGGCCTTGTACACAACACCCATGCCGCCCCGGCCGAGCCGTTCCAGGATGCGGTAGTGCGAGATCGTGCTGCCGATTCGAGCGTCTTCCCCACGCATCGCTGGCATGTTAAGACCTGGCCTGCTGCCCGTCAATGAACCGCGTCGTTGCCATCCGGCGGCGTCAGAAAGAGGAGTACGGGTAAACTAGCCTCATGGCGCTCGCGACTTTCTTCAAGCGTTCGCATATCCCCGCTTCCGCCGACTCCGTCTACCGCTGGCACGCTGAGCCGGGCGCGCTCGAACGGCTCACACCTCCCGGTGAGCGCCTCCGGGTCGTTTCCCGCACCGGCGGCATCGAGGATGGCGCCCGCGTCGCCTTCCGCTTCGGCCCGCTGCGCCTGCTCTGGGTGGCCGAGCATCGCGACACGATTCCCGGCCGGCAATTCCGCGACGTGCAGGTTCGCGGCCCTTTCCGCCACTGGGAACACGTTCACCGTTTTTTGGCCGATGGGCCCGACGCCTGCTTCCTGCTCGACGAAGTTTTCTACGAGCTTCCCTTTGGCCGACTGGGCGAGCGCATCGCAGGGAACTTCGTTCGCCGCAAACTTGAACGCCTGTTCGCCTGGCGTCACCGCGTAACGCGCGAAGCCTTTGCCACGCCGCCCGGGCGGGCGTGCTGATTCCCTAGCCCACCGCCCTGGCTTGGCTAATGAAAACGCCCCTCTCCAAGGCGGTGTAACGATAGGACACTCGGGCGTTGATGCTGCTTCGACCAGCCTGTCGCCAGTCGTTATCCTGCCTCGTAGCAATTTGTTGTCCTGGAGGGACGCCATGAGAAACCGGCTGTTGAAAATTCTGCTTCTGCTTTCCGGCGCGGCGGCGCTGTCTGCCATGCCGGCACTGGCACAGGGACGTGGCCGAGGCCAAGGCAATTCAGGCAGGGGGAAAGACCACAAGGAAGCGCGCTGGCAGGGCCATGGAAATGGACATGGGCGCGGTAACAAACACGCCCGTGGAAAGGAGCGCGCGCGGGGACACGAGCGGAGCGCCCACAGGGAATACCGCCGCGAGGTCCGCTTTCGCAGGGATAGTCGCCAGGTCATCGACAGTTACTACCGCGGCCGGCGTTACGGCCTGCCGCCCGGCCTTGCCCGGCGTGAGCACCTGCCACCGGGGCTCGCCCGCCAACTGCGGCGCAATGGTAATTTGCCGCCCGGCCTACGGAGGCAGATCGTGTGGTTCCCCGCCGCGCTCAACCGCCGGCTGGGACCGCTTCCCTACGGCTATCGCCGCTGCTGGGTGGGAAACAACGTGCTGATCGTCAACCCCAAGACTTTTGCAATTCTCGATATCATTCGCGACGTGGCGATCCTGAGCCACTAAGCGCGCGAAGCCTTCCGATCCACCCTTGTTATCAAAGGGAGCCGCGCGCGGCGGGCGTTGTCAACCCGGCGCCCGCTGCCGTGGCTTGCCTGCTCGCGGGATTCACCACTTTCTCGGCTGCAAATGGCCGGGAAATCGCGCCGATTCGTTCTGAAATCGTTTTCCGCACGCCATCAAACATGATAAGAAAGGCGGGAGGTTGGCCGCCGCCGGATGGCTGTCGCCTACAACGAGGAAGACCACGGGGATGAGAGAACCAATCGGGCTTGCGCTGCTGGCCGCCGTAGCCGCAGCCGTTACGGTTGCCGCGCCGAGCAGGAAAGCCGAGGCCGCACCGAAGATGAAGACGCCGACGACGCCCAAAATCCAAAAGCTTCCGTTCGGAAAAATCAGCAACGGAGAAGAGATGCATCTGTACGTCCTGCAAAACAGGAAAGGGATGAAGGTATCGATCACCAATTTCGGCGCCCGGGTGGTTTCGATTGTCGTCCCCGACCGGAACGGAAAATTCGCCGACGTTGCGCTAGGTTACGACAACGCCAGGGAATATCAGCAGAGTACAACCTATTTCGGGGCCATCGTCGGCCGCTATGCCAACCGCATTGCCAACGGCCGCTTCACCCTCGACGGCGTCACTTACCACCTGCCGATCAACGATGGTCCGAACAGCTTGCATGGCGGCAAGATCGGATTCGACAAACTTGCCTGGCATGCAAAGATCCTCAAGGACTCGCGCAACCCGGTGCTCGAGCTGACCCTGGTCAGCCCGAACGGCGACCAAGGCTATCCCGGCACCCTGCGCGTGCGCGTCATCTACACGCTGCTGCCCGACAACGCCCTGCGCATCGAGTACCACGCAACCACCAACAAGCCCACCATCATCAACCTGACCAACCACACCTATTTCAACCTCGACGGAGCGGGCAACAAGACCATCCTTCCTACCGTGCTGATGATCAACGCCGACAAGTACACCCCCACCGACGACACCCAGATCCCCACCGGCAAGGTCGTGAGCGTGAAAGGCACGCCTTTCAATTTCCTGAAGCCGACCGCGGTGGGAGAAAGGATCGACGAAGACAACCAGCAACTGAAATTCGCTCACGGCTATGACGACAACTGGGTGCTCAATCGCGACCGCAAAAAGGGACTGGCGCTGGCCGCCCGCGCCTACGATCCGCGCAGCGGGCGCGTGCTCACCGTCTATGCCACCCAGCCGGGGCTGCAGTTTTACACCGGGAATTACCTGCACGACGTGCAGGGCAGTGACGGCGCCATCTACCATTACCGCTCCGCCTTCACCCTGGAGACACAGCACTATCCCGATTCCCCAAACCACCCCAATTTTCCTTCCACGGTGCTGAACCCCGGTCAGGTGTACCGGGAGACCACGGTCTTCAAATTTTCAGTGGAGCGCTGATCCGCGCTGCTCCGCGCCGACTATCGGTACGAGAATTGCTGCCGCTCAGCGCTGCCCCAAAAGGTCATGGAGCTTGTCGGCCCGCCGGCCGTGGCGCATAATGAGCGCCGAAAATCGCTCATGAAAAAAATTCTCGGCTCCTTGTTCTTCGTTTTACTGGCTTCTTCCCTGCTCTCGGCGCAAACCGTACCGTTTCGCCCGCCCGCGGTGCCGCTGGTCCTTCACGATCCCTATTTCAGCATCTGGTCCTTCAACACGCGGCTGACCAATGGGCCGACGCGGCACTGGACAGGCAAGCCTCAGCGCCTGCGGTCGATGGTGCGGATCGACGGCAAAACGTATCGCATCATGGGGACCGATCCGAACCGGGGCGGCAGCCTGCAAACGCCAGCGCTCCGGCAGACCGGGCTCGAAGTGCTGCCGACGCGGACGATCTACACATTTTCCGGCGCGGGGATCGCGCTTCGGCTCACCTTTCTCACGCCGGCGCTTCCTGCCGATCTCAACGCTTTCGCCCGGCCGGTCACTTACATCATCTGGCGCGTGCGATCCACCGACGGTCAACTGCATCGCGTGGCAATCTACTTCGACGCCAGTTCGAGCATCACGGTCGATCATTCATCCGAGCCGGCCGCCTGGGCACGTTTCCAGCTCGACGGCGCGCCGCTGCTCCGTGCCGGCTCGCGCCTCCAGCCAATCCTCCAGAGAAAGGGCGATCGCATCGGGATCGACTGGGGCTATCTCTACGTGCTGCCCGCGCCCGGTCCCGGCGTCTCGACAGCCATCGTCGAGCCGTCGACCGCTTGGGACAGTTTCCGCAAGGACGGCCAGCTTCCGAAGACCGACGAACTCGAGCCGTCGACTGTCGCCAAGGCACTTTTCCCGGTGCTGGCCGCCGCTTTCCACCTGGGCGAAGTGGGCAGCGAGCCGGTCGAGCGTCATCTGGTGATCGCCTATGACGAGGTCTTCTCGATTGAGTTCCTGCACCAGTGGCTGCGGCCTTACTGGCGCCGCAACGGCACCACTGCGGCCGAGATGCTGCGCACCGCGCTTGCCGATTTCCCCACGCTCGAAGCGCGCTCGCGGGAATTTGACAGCGAGCTGATGAGCGATCTCCGCCGCGTGGGCGGCGAAAAATATGCGCTCCTGAGCGCCCTGGCCTACCGGCAGACCTTTGCCGCCACGGGGCTGGCCGCCGACGCTTACGGCAATCCGCTCCTCTTCACGAAGGAAAATTCCAGCAACGGCTGCATCTCCACCGTGGACGTGATCTATCCCAGCTCGCCGCTCCTCCTCCTGCTCAATCCTCGCCTGGTCGGAGCGATGCTGCGGCCGGTGCTCGAATACGCCTCGCTTCCGCGATGGAGATTCCCGTTTGCCCCGCACGATCTGGGCACCTATCCCGTGGCGGATGGCCAAGTATACGGCGGCGGCGAAAAATCGGCGGAGGACCAGATGCCGGTGGAAGAGAGCGGCAACATGCTGATCCTGGCCGCCGCGCTCGCCCACGCCGAGGGCAACGCGGCCCTCGCCGAAAAATACTGGCCGCTGCTCACGCGCTGGGCCGTCTATCTGAAGCAGAAGGGCTTCGACCCTAGCAAACAGCTTTCGAGCGACGATTTCGCCGGCCCACTCGCGCATAACGCGAACCTTTCGATCAAGGCGATCATCGGCCTGCGCTCCTATGCCTATCTCTGCCGGCTGACCGGGAGGCCGAAAGCCGCCGCTGAGTATCGCGCACTCGCCGAGCAGGACGCGCGGCGCTGGATGAAGAAGGACAACGACGGCAACCATTTCCGTCTCGCCTTCAATCTGCCCGGCACCTGGAGCATGAAATACAACATGGTCTGGGACCGCATCCTCGGCTTCCATCTGTTCCCGCCGCGGGTGTACCGCGAGGAATACGCTTTCTACCTGAAGCACCTTGGGCCCTACGGCGTTCCGCTCGACAACCGTGCGCTCTACACCAAGCTCGACTGGATGCTGTGGACAGCGACGCTTGCGCCCTCGCGCCGCGATTTCGAGAAGCTCGCCGATGCCGGCTACCGCTTTGCCGACCAGACGCCCGATCGCGTGCCGCTAAGCGACTGGTATTGGACCAATACCGGCAAGCAAACCGGGTTTCAGGCGCGCTCGGTGGTGGGCGGTGTGTACCTCGAGATGCTCGACCATCCGGCGATCTGGCAGAAATGGCTGAAGCGAGCAGGATTTCCCGCGACCCCGGCAAATCCGCAGCCTTAGCCCATAAGAGCGGCAAGGCTGGGCGCTTTAGTGCGACATGGTCTTGCCGGGCGTTGCGAAATACCAGCGGTTTCCGGCTGGGTCCTTCACCGCGGCCACGCGGGCGCCATACGGCTGATCGGCCGGCTCGGCAACCGATTCCGCGCCCGCCTCGAGTGCCCGGCAATAGAGAGCATCCGCATCTGGGACGTAGAGATTGAACATCGTCGGCATCGGCTGCCACGGCCCGTGCGCTGCCCCCATTTCGAATGTCGAGCTGCCGAGCCGCAACGTGGCATGGGCGATCGTGCCGTCGGGAGCCGGATGACGGGAAATTTCCTCGACGCCTAGCGCCTTGACCAGGAATTCGATGAGCGACGACGCGCCGTGCAGATGTAGAGAAACCTGAATGGAGTGCAGGCCCGGGGGAATATGCGGCCCGTTGAGATGCGTCGCGATGTACCAATGATTCCCCGCCACATCCTTCACCGCCGCTTCGCGGTCACCGTAGAACTGATCTGCGGGCTCCATCAGCGACGTTGCGCCGGCTTCGATGGCGCGGCGGTAAACGGCGTCACAATCGGGCACGTAGTAATGAAGGGCCGTGGGCATTGGCGTGCGGTTCAACGCGGCGCCGCCGCCGATCATCACCATCGAATCGCCAATTTTCATCTCGGCATGGATCCCACCCTCCGATCCGATGCCTAGCACCCCGCCTTCGGCGCCGAACGCCCGCTTCACGAAACCGATCAACTCGGTTGCCTCACGCACGGCGATATACGGCGTAATCGTGTGAAAACCTACGCGTAAGGGCTTGGTGGCAGCAGCTTCGCTCATCTTCGCCTCCCATTCCAGTTCCTCGCGCAGACGCACGCGGAATCGTTCGCGTGGCAGAAAACGCAACTCCAATGCCAGGCCTGCCAGACCCGCGATGTGCGGCGAGAGAGCCGGCAACGCCGCGTCCGGGCTTGCCAGCACCGGTTCGAGCGCCCGATTAAGTTCTTCGCTCAGATTCGCCTTAGCCATCTTTCCTGCCCAGTCACGCCCGCAAGTTTTCGAGCGCGCGGAATTGAAGTTGCTTCACCGCTCCTTCGCTCCGGCCAAGCTCTTGCGCGACTTTGTGAATGCTTTTCTCTTCGGCAAAACGCAACCGCACCACGCGACGCTGATCAGCCGGCAGCTGCTGCACAAGACGAAAAAGCCGCGCGCTCCGTTCTTCCTCTTCCACCTGCCTCGCGTCCGAGGTTTCCGGAGCGGCAATCTCCGGGGCCGGATCGAGCCGCTTGCGCCCGGCACGCCGCTGCTGGTCAGCCGCTGTGTTTGTAGCAATGCGCAGCAACCATGAGGCAAACGGCACTCCGCGCCACTGGAACCGGGGGAGATTCACGAGCGCACGATGAAAAACCTCAGCGGTGACATCTTCGGCTTCGGCCCGGCTCGCAACACGGCGCGGGACGAAGGCGTACACGCGGTCGAAATTGCGCTCGTAGAGTTCGCCAAAGCGCCTGGGGTCCTGCTGCGCCGCTTCGACCAGGAGCCTTTCGTCAGCTTCCTCTACTCTCGCCTTCAACCGAATCTCCATAGCGGCCCGATTCACCTACCAGAACGGTTCGGAAGCCCGAAAGTCACGGCGAAAAAAGAAAGCGACGATGTTGATGGTTGCTGCTCCAGCCAAGGCTTCTCGCCGCACGGTGGCGCGTGTCAGCTTTCGAGGACCAGCACTTCGCACAGTTCCTTTTTGCGAATGCGGGGCACCTTTGCGTTTTCAGCCGGATAGCCGACGGGAATGATCATGAACGCCCGCTCGTTTTTCGGGCGGTGCAACAGCTTTCCGAGGAAACCCATCGGGCTCGGCGTGTGGGTGAGCGTGGCCAGGCCCGCCCAGTGCAGCGCTGTGAGCAAAATGCCCACGGCGATGCCTACCGATTCCTGCGCGTAGTAATTCTTTGTCCTGATTTCTTCGCCATGCTCGTCCCGCCGCAGTTCGTAATCCAGCCGGAAGACGATGATCAGGTAGGGAGCCGTCTCGAGGAAGGGCTTATGCCAGTCGGTGCCCAGCGGCGCGAGCGCCTCAAGCCACTCCTCGGGAGCTCGTTGCTCGTAGAACTCTTTCTCTTCGGATTCCGCCGCTACGCGGATTTTGCGCTTGGTTTCCGGATCGGAGACGACGACGAAGCGCCAGGGCTGCTGATTGGCACCCGAAGGCGCTGTCGCCGCCGAGCGAATCGCCATCTCGACGATTTCAAAAGGCACCGATTCGGACGAAAATTGCCGCACCGTTCGCCGCCGCCGCATCCGCTCATAAAATGCGCGCACCCGCTGGAGTTGTTCGTCCACGGGCAGCCGCTCGAAGACGAGCGGTTCCAGCACCGGCGCGATCGCCGGCCGTTGGCCTTCCCTCATCAGCACCTCCCTGCCCCGCCGATCTACGACGTGCTTTTGCGGGCCGCGCATCGATCCCATCCGCGACCCGCGGCGGGGCTCTGGCAGATCGCTCGCTTGGACCGACCTATGCCTTTCCACTCCGATACTTCACAACGGCGGCCATGTAAAGCGAAATTCCACCAACGCGCGAGGGGCGTGCGCCGATCCGTTCCGCTCACTACCTTCGCGTCCCTGGTCGGCCGGTTCTTTGCATCACATGCCAATGGGGCGGCTGCGGCGCGCTCTCGCGAGAGGCGCACGGAAGAAAGACGGCGCCGAAACTGTGGGCATTCGGGGTTCCAGGCGGCGGACGGGCAACAGGAAATCCGGGCAGGGTTGGCCTTCCTGAATCGGGAGTGGAGATTTAGGGCGGGCTTCCAGGGGGATCCTTGACAGACACTGCGAAGTCTCAAGCGGGCCAAAAGGGCTTGCCGCCGGCGTGGCTTGTCGGCATCGGCCTGTTTCCTTTTGGCCTGGTAGCCGGGTTCATGATCACCGCGCTGCCTTTTCTGCTGACCCATCTGGGTGTGCCCCTCTACCGGGTGGCTGCCATCAGCGCGACGGTGATGTCGCCGACGTTCTGGGGATTTCTGCTCCAACCCTTGATGGATACAGGCCTGACGCGCCGCGCCTACACATGGCTTACCGCGGCGATCGCTGCCAGCTGCCTGGCGGCGGCGCTCTTCGTCCTCTCACCCGCGCACCTGGGACTGGCCACAGTGCTCCTGCTGCTGGGCGAGCTTTCGATCGTGCTCTTTTCCGGGGCGATTGGCGGTTGGACGGCGCAGATTACGCCGGACGACCGGCGCGGGTCGGTGAGCGGGTGGACCAACGTCGCCAATCTGGGTGGCGGCGCGCTGGGATCGATGGCCGTGATGTTTCTGGCACCGCATGTCGCGCTGCACTGGCTAGGAATCGGCCTGGGAGTCGTCATCGTGCTGGGCGTCACGCCCACATTGTTCTTTCCCGAGGCCGTCGAGTCCTCTTTCAGCTTTCGCCAGATTTTTACCGACGCCATGAAGGCCACATGGCGAGCCTGCAAAACCAAAGAGGTGCTCACCGGCTTTTGCCTCTTCCTGGTCCCCGCCAGCGCGGAAGCGGCCATCAATCTTTTCTCTGGGATGGGCAACGACTTCCACACCAGTGCCTCGACGGTGATCTGGGTGACGGGCGCGGGAGCAGCCATCACCGCGTCGATCGGCGCGCTGCTGGGCGGGCACGCCGCGAACCACGTTTCCCGCGGCTACCTGTATCTCGGCGCTGGCTTGACGACCAGCATTGTGTCGGTCGTGATGGCGCTCACTCCCCACTCGACCATCGCCTTTATCCTTGGCGCCCTCACCTACAACGGCCTCGCCGGAGTCGTCTATGCCGCATTCAATGCGCTCGGCTTCCAGTTGGTGGGCCAGGATAGTCCCGTTGCCAGCACGCAGCTCGGTCTTTTCTCCGCATCGACCAATTTCGCCATTGTGTATATGACCTGGGCCGACGGGCTGGGCTTTAAGCACTTTGGCGTGCGAGGCCTTTTGCTGACCGATGGTCTCGCTAGCATGATCTCGGCCACCTTGCTGCTGATTCTGCTGGGCCATCGGCTCAGGAAAAAGGAGGCCCCCGAAGTGGAAGTGCCGGCCATGGCAGATTGACGGTACGGGGAAGTGAGTCGGGAAAGTGGTGGGCAGATCTATAAGCCGGATTCTC
This sequence comes from Acidobacteriota bacterium, assembly GCA_021832085.1. GTDB lineage: Bacteria > Acidobacteriota > Terriglobia > Acidiferrales > UBA7541 > JAKASX01. Next base: position 18,821 of record JAKBLM010000030.1, read on the forward strand.
CGGAGCCGGATTCTCCGGCATGCCATTGGCCACACGTAACGTACATGGTTTCAACGCGAGACAAATGTCAATTAAGCCAGTTCTGTCAGTTTTGGCAGGGTCTTGATGACAATTTGCTGACCAATGTTCTGCGACAAACGACGGATCACGGATACCAACACGGCGCAAACCGCCGACCAAACATTGGAGATGCTTCGTAAAGGCGACAGGGGCGAGGTCAATCTCTAAGTCCCGTTGATTCTATTGCCCTTCCCCTCTCCCCGGGCCTTCGTGTAAGCTGTTCCCGCCAAAAGAGGTGCTTTTATGCGCTTACTGGTAATCGGTGCGGGAATGATGGGCTCGGCGGCGGCCTACGACATGGCAACCCAGCCCGGGGTTGAGGCTGTGACGCTGGCCGATAGCGACAAGAAGAGACTCCAGGATGCGGTCAAGCGCGTCAACAAACTTGCGGGCGCCAAGAAGGTGCGCGGCATCGAACTCGACGCGGCAAGAGAGGATGCGGTCCGGAAGCTGATGAAGCGGCACGACGGCGCGCTCTCCTGCGTCCCTTACTTTTTCAACGTGAAGCTTTGCAAGGCGGCGACGGAGGCGGGCTGTCACTTCGCCGATCTGGGCGGCAACAACACCGTGGTCAAGAAGGAATTCGAATTCGCGAAGAAGGCCGCGAAGAACGGCGTGGCGATCGCGCCAGACTGCGGCCTGTCGCCGGGCATGGCCTCGGTCTTGGCGGGCGAACTCATGCGGCGCGTCGGTGGAAAGGCCGACGCGCTCAAGATCTACGTCGGCGGCCTGCCGCAGTCGCCCAAGCCGCCCTTCAATTATCAGCTCGTTTTTTCGGTTGAAGGGTTGATCAATGAGTACGTCGAACCGGCCAAGGTCCTGCGCGGGGGAAAGATCATGACCATCGAGCCTCTCAGCGAGTTGGAGACCTTCGATATCGAGGGCTTTCCCCGGCTTGAGGCGTTTCATACCTCGGGCGGGACCTCGACCCTGCCCGAGACTTTCCAAGGGAAAGTAGGGGAATGCTTTGAGAAAACCCTGCGCTATCCCGGACACTTGCCGCTGGTTCGCGGGCTTTACGACCTGGGGCTGTTCTCGAGCGAGAAGCGCAAGATTGGCAAGGTCGAAATCGCTCCGCGTGCGCTGACTTCGTCGCTGATCTGCGAAAAGATGGCTGGCGATGGCCCCGACCTGGTGATCCTTCGTGTCGAAGCCCATGCGGGCGGCCGCATCAGCTCGTTTACCGTGTTCGACAACTACGATCCGAAAACGAAGATGACCGCTATGATGCGAACCACCGCCTGGCCAGCCTCGATCGTACTGCAGATGATGGTCTCGGGCGAGATCACCAAGCGCGGCGGCGTGCACCAGGAATTGGACGTGCCTGCCGACCAGTTCATCGACGAGTTAACAAAGCGCGGGATCGAGGTGCGGTTCTCGACCGAAAGCACCGGCGTCAAGGCCGCGACGTCGGTCTAAGCCGGCCTGTGCCGGGACTGTGGCTTCGCAAGGAAAAACCCAACGCGAGTACGTGGGCCTGAGAGGCTGGCCTGCATTCCCACTGCAGGGCCAGAGCGCCTCGCCGGCAGAAGTTACCGTTGCGTGGCCGCGCCGCTGGCCTGAGGGACAATCGGCGCGTTGGGTTTCAGATGAAATCCCCAACGGAAAATCGCATAGGCAACCGGCCCTCCCGCCAACAGAACCGGCGCCCAGCGGAAAACGTACGTTTGGCTGCCGGCTATTTTGAGCGCGCAGAGCGCCGCCACGGGTAGAACGACGTACGCAAGTCCCAGACCACCCCAAGGAATGCGGAAACGGCGCGGCACGTTGGGCCATTTGCGGCGCAGCCGCCACGCGGCTAATACGGTGAGCAGTGAAGTCGCGATGCGCGTCCAGATGTAGACGTTCACCAGATTCACCACCGGCCAGCCCGCCAGAATGCAGTAAATCACCGCGGAAACGACGATCGCGCGCGCCGGCGTCCCATAGCGCGAATGAATCCTGCTCAGCCAGCGCGGCAGATAGCCGTCCTCGGCCATCGCCGCGGGAATACGCGTGGTATAGAGAATCGTGCTGTTCGAAAGCGAAGCGACACCCAGAATCGACGCGAGAAGCATCGCTCCGCCCAGCGCGGGACCGCCGACCAATCGCGATGCGGTGACGATGTACCCGGTGTGCCAATCCTGCCAGTTGCCCAGCGCGGCGAGCGCCAGCATCGCCGGCAACACGTACGTCACGATATTCAGCGGTGTATTCAGGAAAAGCACGCGCAGGAAATTCCGCTCCTGGTCTTCCATTTCCTCTGTGATGGTGGAAAGCTGCTCGTACCCGGCGTAATTCCACATCGCCAGGCCCAGACCGGTGCCGAAAACCGCGACGAGCGGCTTGGCCGGAGGAACAAACGGCACCAGCGGATTGAAGTGCCAGTGCAAAAGGCCTGAAACGCAGAGCCAAACGACCGGCCCAAGAATCAAAAGCTGCAGCCCCATGCCCACCCATCCCGCCACGCGAATCCCGCGAACGTTCAGCCACGCGAAAAGCGCCAGAACAAACGAAGCGCCTGCCCACGTTTCCACCCGATTCATCGGAATGTAGTTGGCAATGTAGTTCATCAGCATCACGCCATAAACCGTGTTGAGCAGAAACGTTCCCGTCCAGTTCCACCAGCCGCATTGAAAACCCCAGAAATCGCCAAACGCCGCGCGCACCCACCGGTAGAACCCTCCTTCCACGGGCAAAATGCCGTTGAGTTCGGCCGCGGCGAACGAGATCGGAATGCTCCAGAAAAACGGCACGACGGCGAGGAAAAGAATCGCCATCCCCGGCCCAGCGCTGCGAAAAATGGATTCGTAGCCAAAAGGACCGCCAGCGGTGTAGGCGTAAAACAGCGCAAGCAGCGGAAGGAAACCCACTTGGCGCAGCCGCGGCCCGCGCGATTCGTTGTGGGCCGCGGGCGCCGAGGAAGCCATCGTTTCGCTCAGGCGAGCGATCTGATTGCGGCGATGTGGTCGGGAGTAGTGCCGCAGCAGCCGCCGAGGATGCTCGCGCCGCACTCGCGCCAAGGAGCGAGCGCCGCACGATAGCGCTCGGGCGGATATTCATCCGTAAAAAGCCATTCCGGCGGATCGAAACGCCCGATATGCGGATACGCGCCCAGCGGGAGTGAAGTGCGCCCGGCGAGCCGCGCGAGCCCGGCGGCTATATCGGGCGGCGGAGCGCAATTCAGCAGAATCGCGCCCACATCGAGCGGTTCGAGCGCCCGCGCGGCCGATTCCAGCGTTTCGCCGGTGAAAAGCGCTCCCTGCTCGTCGCAAACGAAACTCACCCAGATCGGCAGCTTCGCGCGGCGGGCTTCGACGGCGGCGATACGGGCTTCGCTGATGCTGTTGACGGTTTCGAGCAGCACCAGATCGGCCCCAGCGCGTGCGACCGTTTCGAAAATTTCGGCATATTCCCACTCGGCGCTCTGCTTGGTGGGCGCGAGATCGGGCCGGAAGCACCATTCGAGCGTGGTGACGGCCGCGGCAACAGCCACGGGCCTTGCTGCCGCGGCGTGGTCGCGCGCTTCGCGCGCGAGCCTGACCGAGGCGTCGAGCAGGCGTTCGGCGCGGCCATCGAGATCGGCCGCGCCGATGTGATGCCGATGCTCCGCGCCGCGGAAATGGCTTTCGATGGCCCGCCGGGAGAGCTGAAAACTGTTGGTGCTGATGACGTCGGCGCCCGCGCGAATGTAATCTTCGTGAATCGCGCGAACCAGTGCCGGCTGGTTCTCCAATTGATGATCGGCCCAGGTAACGTTGCGCCGCAGAATCTCCGTGCCAATCGCGCCGTCGAGCACGACGAGCCGTTCGCCCGCGAGCTTTTCGTGAATCGCCTGATAGCTCATCGCGCGCTTTTCCCGTTTCCCGCTCCCAGCGCGGCGGCGAGCGAACGAATGTGCTCGGGTCCCGTGCCGCAGCACCCTCCCACGATGCGCGCGCCCGCATCGAGCCAGCGCCGCGCTTCGGCTGCGTAGGCACCGGGGGGCCAGGATTCCGTTTCGATGAATTGCGGATGGAATTCGAATTTCCAACTCGGCGGCGAAAATTTGCCGATATGAGCGAAAGCGCCAAACGGCCCGCGGCAGAAACCGCTCATGCGCTCGATGGCATGGGTCAGATCGCCTGGCGGGGCGCAATTCACGAGGACGGCCTCGGCTCCCCCGTCTTCCATTTCCTTCGCCGCGCGTTCGAGCGGTTCGCCTCCCAGCAGGTCGCCTTCGGGTCCCAGCACGAAACTCACCCAGACGGGCAGGTTCTCTTCGCACCCGGCGCGAAGGGCCGCCCTCGCCTCGCCAATGGTGTTCATGCTCTCGGCAAGCAGAAAATCCACGCCAGCGCCGGCAAACTGTTTGGCCATTTCGGCGTGCTCGGAGAAAGAAGCGTCCTCGGAAGGCGCAAGATCGGGACGAAAGCAGTGTTCGAGCGGCGAAATCACGCCGGCAATGGCGACGTCGTCTTCGCGCCCGGCATTTCGCTTCGCTTCGCGCGCCAGCTCGACGCTTTTCGCAATGAGTCGCGGTACCAGCGTTTCGAGGCCCGGCGCGCCGATATGCCGCATGTGCTCGCGGCTGCGGAAAACGTTCAGATAGACGCGAGGATTGAGCTGAAACGTGTTGGTGCGAAGCACCTGCGCCCCGGCGGCCAGATATTCCTGATGCAGTCGCAAAACTGCATCGGCGTCGGTCAGCAATCCGTGCTTGCGCCAACGCACGCCGCGCCGCACCAACTCCGATCCCATCGGCCCGTCAAGCAGCACGGGTTCGCCACGCTGAATTTTCCGGCGGATTGTTTCGCGCGCAGCGGTCATAGGTGGGCGCATCATACGGGATTACCCCACCTCTTGCAAGCAACGGAATCGCGTACGTGGCATCATGGAAAATGGCGAAGGGCTGGAGAAAACTTGGGCACAGTTTGGGCACACGCGCCCGCCCGGGAGGTCAAACCGAATTGATCGCGCGTGAGATAGTGGTGGGCAGGTCTGTAAGCCGGATTTTGTCCGGCGCGCGTCCCAACTTGCGGCCTGCGTGCCGGGGCGATCATTCCTCTAGGCCCGGCATCGCTGCCGGGCTCAAGCGGCCTACCCGAGGGTGCTAACGGGCCGGGACCAGCCCTTCCCTCCTATTTGGCCTTGCTCCACGCGGGGTTTTCCATGCCGTTGCGATTGCTCGCGACGCGGTGGGCTCTTACCCCACCGTTTCACCCTTGCTCGCGCATCCGCGGCCGTTGCCGACCAGCCTGAGGTTTTGCCTCCGGCTTGCCATCGAGGCTGCGGCGCGCGGGCGGTCTGGTTTCTGTGGCACTTTCCGTAGCCGGATCCTCGCGAATCCAGCCCCCTGGGGTTACCAGGCGCGCTGCCCTGTGGAGTCCGGACTTTCCTCGCGCCAGCTACCGAAGCAGCCAGCCCGCGATCACCCGACCTACCCACCATCTACATTATAAGTGAGAACGCGAGGCGCAAAACCCACCAGAGTGGGGTAAATCACCCGCGCCCGCTTCCCCGGCTTCAGCGCGCAGGGAACAAACGCAAAAAGCGCGTTGAGCCAAGTCGTTCCCTTCGCAGCAGTTAGACGCAAAAACAGCCATGCGATAAACTCGCGGTATCCCAGCACGCGTGGCGCTAGGCGTGCAGAGATTGAAGCAAACAGGTTGGAATCTCCTGCGCCATCGGTTTCCTTCAGAGACGAGGGCGTCGGGCGATGTAAGCCTGTGCGCTTCTTGCGGACGTCGGGTTCGCATTCGCACCAGGCCGCGCGGTGTTGGCAATTCTCGAATCTCTTTCGAACGCTCAGGAGGCAGGAATGATGGAAGCAACTTCTCAGGAGAAACCTACTTTCCCCAGACTGGGGCAGCCGGCCCCGGCCTTCGAGGCCCAGACCACTCACGGAGTTCTTCGCCTGGAAGACTTCAAAGGCAGCTGGCTTATTCTTTTCTCTCATCCGGCTGATTTCACACCGGTTTGCACCACCGAATTCGTCGCCTTCGCCGAAATCGCGCCGGAACTGAAGAAGCGCAACGTCGAATTGTGCGGCCTCAGCATTGATAGCACGTATTCCCACATCGCCTGGATCCGCAACATCGAGCAACACTTTGGCGTCAAAATCCCCTTCCCCGTCATCGCCGACCTCAACAAGGAAGTCGCCACGCTTTACGGCATGATCATGCCCGGCGAGAGCAAGACGGAAACCAGCCGCTGCGTCTTCGTCATCGACCCTAACGGCATTCTTCGCGCCATGATCTACTACCCGCTCACCACCGGCCGCAACATGCAGGAGATCCTGCGCCTGGTCGACGCGCTGCAAACGACCGATAAGCATGGAGTCGCCACGCCGGCCAATTGGAAGCCCGGCGAAAAGGTGATCGTGCCTCCGCCGGCAACCGCCGAGGGCGCCGAAGAGCGGATGAAAGCGGGCTTCGAAACCAAAGACTGGTACTTCTCGAAAAAGGCGCTATGAGCGGGAGACGGGCAGCCCCGTGGGCGCCGCGCGGTGCGGAAGGGAGGAGCGATGCCCTGCATCGACAGTAGCGGTGATTTGACCGAAATGGCACGAAAGATCCTCGCCGCCATGGCCGGTCCCGCACCGCTCGACGAAATTTCGGAAAAGACGGGCATCCCTCTCTACCGCGTCCGCAGCGCTGCGCGCGAATTGGTTGATGCAGGTCTGGCGGAAGAGAGAGACGACTCCTACGCCGTCTCCGCTTCCGGCCACGCGGCGATCTTGGGAAGCACAGGCAAAGCTTGAAGCCGGCTTACCTGGAAAGCCGGCTGCGACAATAGCAAGGAGGAATGACCGATGCGGAGAAAGTGGTGGATATGGATCGGCCTTGGAGTGACGCTATTCGCGGCCGGGTTCACCGTGGCGCAAGCGCGGATGAGCAGCCAGAAGCTGCAGCAGAAAACACTGGACAATCTGCATACTGCGATGCAAGGCGAGGCGTTCGCTTACGCCAAATACAAGCTCTTCGCTGAACATGCGCGCAAGAACGGCCATCCGGAAATCGCCAAACTGTTCGACGACGCCGCCCAGGTGGAACTCCACGAGCATTTCGCCGAGGAAGCCGAGCTCGCCGGGCTGGTCGGCACCGATGAGGAAAACCTGCGCAATGCCATCGAGGGCGAAACGTACGAGTCGACCACGATGTACAAGCAATTTGCGGAGGAAGCCGCCAGCGTCGAGGACCATCCGGCTGCGGAACGGTTCGAGGAGATTCGCCAGGACGAAACGCGGCACCGCGCCATGTTCGAAAAAGCTCTCCAAGAGCTAACGCAACCTGCTGAAGAGCAGAAGTAGAAGCCTGTTGCACACTTTTTGCCGGAGCGGGGAGTTCCGGTCCCGGTCCCTTCTTCTAGGGCAATCGGCGGCCGGATTCTCTCCGCTGCAATCCGGGCGGGAACTTGCGCGCTGGACAGATTCGGCATCGCCCGTTGCGTGGGGGCCGTTTGCGCAAAAACAGCGGAAGGCTCAGGGGGACAGAGGGGCGCAATAACCTACGATGAATTGTTACAGAGCACGCGCCCCATGCTCCATCGCTGCAGCCGGTACCCGCGGGAAATGATCCTACGCTCCGATCAATTTCCGGAACCCGTTCTCGTCGAGAATCTCAACACCCAATTCGCGCGCCTTGTCATATTTCGATCCCGGCTCGGCGCCCACCACCACGTAGCTGGTTTTCTTGCTCACCGAAGAGGAAACCTTTCCACCGCGGCTCGTCACCATCGCCCCGGCTTCCTCACGGGTCAGATTGGGCAGCGTACCCGTGAAGACGAACGTCTTTCCCGCCAGACGCGTGTCGCGAGGCGCCTTGCGTTTCTCTTTTTCCTCGAGCCGCAGCCCCGCCTTTTTCAGCTTTCGCAGCAGCTCCTGGTTCGCCTTCTCCGAGAAAAACTCGACGATGCTTTCCGCCACACGCGGCCCGATGTCGGCCACTTCCATCAGCTGGTCCGCGGATGCCTTCGCCAGGTCGTCGAGCGAACCGAAATGTTCGGCCAACTCCTCGCCCGTCCTTTCGCCGACGAACCGGATGCCCAGTCCGTAGATCAGCCGCGCCAAGCTGGCCTCCTTGCTCTTCTCGATCTCTTCGAGCAGATTTTCGGCTGATTTCCTGCCCATGCGCTCGAGCGATTCCAGGTCCGAAAGCCGCAAATCGTAGAGATCGGCCAGGTCCTTCAGCATCTTCTTTTCGACCAGCTGATCGACCAGTTTGTCACCCAGCCCGTCGATATCCATCGCGTGCCGCGAAGCGAAATGCAACAGCGATTCGCGGAATTTCGCCGGGCACGACGCGTTCACGCAGCGATAGGCGACCTCGTCCGGCGATTTATGGATTGGCCTGCCGCATTCCGGGCAGTTTTTCGGCGGTTGCGGTTTTTCCCCGTGCCCGTGCCTGGTCACCTTGATGACGTGGGGAATCACCTCGCCCGCGCGCTCGACGACGATCGTATCGCCCACGTGCAGGCCCAGCCGCTCGATCTCGTCCATGTTGTGCAGCGTCGAACGGCTCACCGTCACGCCGCCCACCTGCACCGGCGCGAGCACGGCCACCGGCGTCAGTGTGCCCGTGCGACCCACCTGCCAGATCACTTCCTTCACCACGGTCGTTTCCTGCCGCGCCGGATACTTGTAGGCCACCGCCCAGCGCGGCGCCCTGGCCGTGAAGCCCAGCTCGCGCTCGAGCGTGATCGAGTTCACCTTCACCACCACGCCGTCGATCTCGTAAGGCAGTCCGTCGCGCCTCGATTCCCAGCGCTCGCAATATTCGATCACTTTGTCGATGGATTCGCAGCGCGCCGCGTGCTTGATCGAGCTGGAAAACCGCATGTCGTGCAGCGCCTCGAGCACTTCCCAGTGCGTCTTCAGCGGCACGCGGCCATCGGTGTAGAGGAAATAGGCGAAGAAATCGAGCTTCCGCGAGGCCGTGATTCCCGGATCGAGCACGCGCACCGATCCAGCCGCCGCGTTGCGCGGATTGGCAAAGCGCTTTCCGCCGCTCTCGTCCTGCTGGCGATTCAAATCCTCGAACGCCTTGCGGGTCATCACCGCTTCCCCCCGCACCTCGAAATCCTTCGGCAGGCCGAGATTTTTCAGCGCAGCCGGGTCGACGCGCAGCGGAACCGAGCGGATCGTCCGGACATTCGGCGTCACGTCCTCGCCCGTCGTCCCGTCACCGCGCGTCACGCCGTGCACGAGCGCTCCGTCCTCGTAGATCAGCGAGAGGCTGAGGCCGTCGAACTTATTCTCAGCGACGTATTCGATCTTTTCGCGCTCGGCCCGTTCCCTCACCCGGCGGTCGAAATCCTTCAATTCGTCGTAACTGTAGGTGTTGTCGAGGCTCAGCATCTGCGAGGGATGCCGCACCGCCTGGAAACCCTCACGCGTCTCGCCGCCGATGCGCTGGGTAGGCGAATCCGGGGTCACCAGCTCCGGATACTTCGCCTCCAGCTCCTTCAGTTCGTCCATCAGCCGGTCGAACTGGCGGTCGGAGATCGTCGGCTCGTCCAGCACGTAATAGCGATATTCGTGCTCGCGGATCTCGCGGCGCAGCCGTTCGACTTTTTGTTTCACCGATTGGGTCGCTGCCATGGAAGCAATCCCGGGAGAAAGCGGATTTCAATGCGGCGGGTATTATACAATGCGCGTCCCGGACCTTCGTCATGCTTACCGGCATACAAGACGCCCTGCTGATCCACAACCCGGCCGCGGGCCGCCGGCAAAGCCGCCGCGCACGCGATCTCGACGACGCCCGGCTGGTCCTCCGCCAGGCCGGCATCGCCGTCGAAATCGCCGACACGAGCCGCCCTGGGCACGCCATACTGCTCGCCCGCCAGGCGGTTCAGCAGGGCCGCGGCATGGTGATCGCCTGCGGCGGCGACGGCACGGTGAACGAAGTCGCCAACGGGCTGGCGGGCAGCCGCGTTCCACTCGCCATTCTGCCTGCAGGCACCGCGAATGTGCTCGGGAAAGAACTCGGCCTGCCCTGGGACATTCCCTCTGCCGTCCGACGCATTCCCTCCGGCCGGCTGGCGCGCATTGCGCTCGGCCTGGCCGCGCCCGCCAATCCGGCCGACGGCTCCGGCCGCTATTTCGTTTGCATCGCCGGCGCCGGCGTCGACGCCTCGATGGTCTATAGCGTCAGTTCCCAGTTGAAGCAGACCACTGGCACGCTCGCCTACTGGCTCGCCGGCCTCTCGCATTTTTTCGGCTACCGCATCGTTCTGTTTTCGGTCGATGCGGGCGGCCATTCCTTTCGCGCCTCCCAGGTGATAGTCGGCCGCACGAAGCACTACGGAGGGCCGTTTCGCATCACTACCGGCGCCGATTTGCACAGCAACTGCTTCGAGATCGCTGCGTTCAGCACCAACAGCCGGTTTCGCTATCCGGCGCACATGCTGGCCGTGTGGCTCTCGCGCCTGCCTCGCCAGCGCGACGTCCATTTCGTCCACGCGCAGCGGGTCCTCTGCCACGCTGATCCCGGCACGAAGGTCTACGTCGAAATCGACGGCGAGCCCGCGGGCCGGCTGCCCGTCGAATTCCGGATCGTTCCCGACGCACTCACGCTCGTCATGCCGGAAAACGAAACGCAGGCACGCCCTGCCGGCGTCCATTAAATCTGAGCCGCATGTAAAGCTTCCGGCAGGCCGCAGCTTTGGCAGAGCCGGCGCGTAGCGGCGACCCGTTGCGTCGCCCGTTGTTAGGGAAAGGACTGCTTGGAACCTGTCACCCAAATGGCCGTAGCCGCCACGATGGCCCGTGCCGGCGTCAGGCGCTTTTCCCCACTCGCCACCACGGCCATTGTCCTCGCCGCCGTCATTCCCGACGTCGATTTCATCAGCGTGCTTGCCGGGCCGCACGCCTACCTCGTCTGTCATCGCACCTACACCGGTTCGATTGTCGGCGGCGCGGTGCTGGCGATTCTGGTCGCATTGGTGCTTTGGTTGATCGGCCGGAAATGGGAGCCGGAACCGGCCCGCTTTTTTGGCCTGCTGGGCGCGGCGCTGCTCGGAATCGCCAGCCATCTGATGCTCAATCTTGGCGACAACTACGGCGAGAAGCTCTTCTGGCCGTTCAACTCGAAATGGTATTCGTGGGACCTTTGGCCGCAGCTCGATCCCTGGCTGCTGTTGCTGTTGCTGCTGGTGCTCGGCGTGCCGTGGCTGCTGTCGGTGGTTGGCGAAGAGATGGGTGCTCCGCGCAAGCGCGGGCCCTCATTTTCCGGCATCATCGCGCTCCTGCTGGTGATCGGCTATTGCGGCTGGAAGGCGCGGCTGCACAACGAGGCGCTCGTCAATCTCTATTCCAACACTTACCACGGCGAGCAGGCACTCAACGTGGCCGCTTTCCCTTCCTCGATGTCCCCATTCGATTGGCGCGGCGTGATCGACACCTACAACTCCGTCGACATCGTCCATATGCGCCTGGGTCCGAATCCGCATTTCGATCCCGACATGGCGCTCACCCACTACAAGCCTAAAAACTCGGCCGTGCTCAAGGCCGCCGAGAAGGCCCCCGGGCTCACCGCGTGGCGCCATTTCGCCCGTTTTCCCATTGCCGAAATCACCTATAGCCTCCACGGCCACCAGGTCTTCTTCCGCGACCTGCGCTACTCCCATGCGGGGACTTTCTGGGTCAACCCCACCGTCACCGTTCACCTCAATAAGCAGAACCAGGTCACCAAGGTTCAGTGGCGCTTCGGCGTGCCGGAATAATCCGCATCTCTTTCGGCCGCGTGGAAATCGCTTCTCCCGGCGGTGCGGGAGCGGGGTCTTCGCCTGTCCGGCCAGACCACAAGCCGGCGCGAAGTTCTATAAAAGGGGATGTCGAAGCTCGAAACGCGCAAAAGCCGTTTTTTCAGCAGGTTGCGGATTCCCAAGTGTCACACTTTTGTGGTTTTCGCGGGGCGTGAAATCTCCCCTTGATTATTGACAAGAAGAGGCCTAGGATTACCTGTCAACCGTCAACAGGAGCGAGCATGGGAAAGCCAACTGACCTGGTCCAAGGGACCCTGGACCTGCTGATCCTCAAAACCATCGCCTTGCAGCCGATGCACGGCTGGGGCATCGCTCAGCGCATTCGCCAGGTGTCGAAAGAGGTGCTCCAGGTGAACCAAGGAGCGCTATATCCGGCGCTGCACCGGCTCGAACAAAACGGATGGATCAAGGCGAAGTGGGGCGAATCGGAGAACAACCGGCGGGCCAAGTTCTATTCGCTCACGCCGGCGGGACAGAAGTATCTGGAGCAGGAGCAGGCCAACTGGCAGAGGCTCTCGGCGGCGATCGGGCTCGTGCTGGAAACCTCTTGAGGGGAGGGCGCCATGGCGCGCTGGACATACAAGGTTAGGCTGCAGCTGCGGTCGCTCTTTCGCAGGAAGAGCGTCGAACAGGAATTGAGCGAGGAGGTGCGATTCCATCTGGAGAAGTTGGTCGAGGAGAACCGGGCGAAGGGGATGGGCGCGGAGGAAGCGCGGCATGCGGCGATGCGCGAATTTGGCGGCGTGGAGCAGGTGAAGGAGGAATGCCGGAATGCGCGCGGGGTGCGCCTCATCGAGACCGCGCTGCAGGACCTGCGGTACGGACTGCGGCAACTGCGGCATCATCCCGGGTTTGCCGCCGTTGCCATTCTCATGTTGGCCCTCGGGATCGGGGCAAACGCGGCGATTTTCGGCATCTTCGATGCTGTTTTGCTTCGCCCGTTGCCCTTCCCTCATGCACAACGGCTGGTGCGGCTGTGGCAGTCTTACGGCTACCCCGGAAACCACATTGTAGTTTCCTACCCCGACTTCGTGGACTGGCAAGCGTGGAACCATACCTTTTCGAGCATGGCGGCCTACGCCGGCTGGAGTTGCGTGCTGACCGGCCAAGGTGAGCCCGTGCACCTCGACGGCATGATCGCCTCAGCCAGTTTGTTTCAGGTTTATGGCATCCAGCCAATTTTGGGGCGAAGGTTTCTACCGTTAGAGGACAAGCCTCACGCCGACGAGGGAGCGGACGCGGTCATCCTGAGCTTCACAACGTGGAAGAACGTCTTTCATGGCGACCGGGGGGTAATTGGACAAACGATCACGCTGGCCGGCAGACTCTTCATGGTGGTCGGCGTGGCGCCGCGTGGTGTCGGATCCCTGACGGGCGACGGCCGGGTGCAGTTCTGGACCACTGCCGCTCCGCTCGCCGAGCCGTCCCCTCGCTATCCCAAGCCGCCCAGCGAAGAGCGTGGGATGTCGTTCCTTAGCGTGGTTGGCAGGATGAAGCCCGGTGTGACGCTGGCCCGGGCCCAAGCTGACATGGCTCACGTGTCGGCGGAACTGGAGCACGCCTATCCCAAGGACGACGCCAGCGAGGGAGTCAACATCCAGGGTCTCCACGAATCCATGACAGGCTACGTTCGCCCATCGCTTTTGATCCTTTTGGCGGCGGTGGGCATAGTGCTGCTAATCGCGTGCGCAAATGTCGCCGCCCTGCTGCTGGCGCGGGGCGTGGGACGGCAACGCGAGATGGCTGTTCGAATGGCTCTCGGCGCGACTCGAAGGCGGATCGTTGGCCAGTTGTTTGCGGAGAGCTTGCTACTGGCGGCAGCCGGGGGTGCCGCGGGGTTGTGTTTAGCGGTAGCGATCAGCAGCTCATTGCTCAAGGTATTGGGAATGCCTTGGCTGGCCGGCCCTCCTCTGGATGGCCGGGTGCTGGGATTCGCTTTTCTCCTGACGGCGGCCTCGGCAGTGATTTTCGGGCTCGCTCCGGCGCTGCGCGCCTCCCGGCCCAATTTAGAAGAAAGTCTGAAGGAGGGGAGCCGCTCTGCAAGCGAGGGCCTGAGGTCTCAACGCTTGCGCAAGCTGCTGGTTGCCGGTGAGGTGGCTCTTGCCACGGCGTTGCTGTCATCGGCCGGTCTCCTCATCCACAGCGTGATTAATCTGGAGCGCACGAACCCCGGCTTCAGGCCCCGCCATGCGCTCACCTTCCCGGTGAGCCTGCCGACCCGCCAATATCCACAGGCGACCTGGGCTCCATTTTTCGACGAACTGACGGCGCGGTTGGGGGCCCTTCCAGGGGTGACGTCGGCAAGCGCCGGCAGCGCGCTGCCGTTTGATTTCCGGGAAGATCGCACAACGATAGTGAACGTGGCGGGGCGCCCCATTCCTATGAGCCAGCGAAGCGGCGTTGTGTTTGTGGCCGTCACTCCCGGCTACTTTCAAACTCTGGGGATACCGATCAGGGAGGGAAGAGCGTTTACCCGCGAGGACAGGACCAATTCGGAGCCAGTGGTGATTCTCAACGAGGCCGCCGCGCGGAAGTATTTCGGGAATGTAAATCCGGTTGGGCAACAAGTTGAGCCGGCAATGTGGGCCGGTGCCGGCAGCACGAGCGAGATGCGGACGGTCGTGGGCATCGTGGCGAACGTGAAATACTACACGCTTGCCCAGCCAGCCGATCCGACGGTTTATTGGCCGATCGCGCAGGTTCCCTCGAATAGCGCCATGTACATGGTCGTGCGAACGGCCGGCAACCCCTCGGGCGTCGTCGGGGCCATGCGCGCCCAGTTGCAATCCATGGACAAGAGCCTGCCGCTCTATAACGTCAAACCGCTCGGCTACTACCTCGACCAGACATTCGTGCAAACACGTTATACGACGCTGCTGATGGGATCGTTTGCACTCTTGGCGTTGATCCTAACGGCCGTCGGACTCTATGGCTCGATCGCATATTCGGTGGCGCAACGCACACATGAGATTGGGATCCGGATGGCGCTCGGCGCGGAGAAGGGCGATGTGCTGGGCTTCGTCATCGGGCAGGGGCTGAGATTAGCGCTTGGTGGCGTGGCCGTCGGCACCGCCGGTGCGCTGGGTCTGACGCGCTTCCTGTCGAGCCTGCTCTATGGCGTCAAGTTTTTCGATCCGCCAACGTTAGCCGCAGTCTCGCTGACTCTGGTTGTCGTTGCCACATTCGCCTGCTACGTTCCGGCGCGGCGAGCGACGAAGGTCGACCCGGTGGTTGCGCTGCGGCAGGAGTGAGTGAGGCTGGGAGCGTGGCGATCAGCAGCTGCGGAGTGTGGTCGTCTGGAGGGTTTTGGGCTTGCACCGAATGCAAGACGTGGCGGCAGGGTTTTGGGGTCATCGGATTGTCGGGGGAAGGATGAAAAGAATGGCGGGCTGAAGCCCGCCGCTACACAACCGGTGCGAGATTTGCGGTGGATGGTTTGCGAGCAGGGGTTAGCGAGTGCGGGAGCGGACGCTGAGCTGGCAGGCTGAAGCCCGCCGCTGCGCAAGCGATTCGCGATTACCGAGCTGTGTGCGTAAAGTACGCTACCGTTTCGCGATTTCCGTCGAATGGCATGCGGGCAACGGCTTAGTGGGTGTGGGCGCGGCGGCTGAGGAGCCACCAGGTGACGGCGTAGACGGCCACGATGGCGAGCACGATGAGGAGAAACTGCACCTTGTTGTGCATGAGGTAGCGGATCACCTGCTCGCCGAAGAAGATGGCCAGCAGGCCTTCGGCGGTGTAGCGGAAGCCGCGGCCGACGACCAGCGCCAACGCAAAGGTGCGCTTGGGCACCTGGAAAACCCCGGCCGCCAGTATGAAGGGCTTGAACGGCAGTGGCGGCGGCAGAATTGCCGGCACGGCGATGCCCAGGAACTTGTAGCGCAGGACCCAGTCGCGGATGTGCTCGGCGCGGCCGCCCGCGCTGCGGCGGAACATAGCCTCGCCGCCCTTTTTCGCCAGGTAGTAGAGCCAGAAGCAGCCCACCAGCGAGCCGAGCGTGGCCATTGCCGCGTAGTAAAGCATGAACTCCGGCTTGTGGACCGTGAGGCGAACGACCAGCAGATCGGCCACGAACGGCAGCGGCGGAAACGAAGAATCAAAAAATTCGATGACGAACAGGCCCAGCCCGCCGAGCGGGGCGATGAGCACGCGGAGCCACGTGGGCACTGGTAGCATACACGTCCAAGCCGAGAAATTTACGATCGAACCTGCCGAATCCGCCTTTCCCCGCAGCACAGCCGTGGCCGGCGCTACGGGACCTTCCCTTCGCACACCGGATTCAGCATAGACCCCCTGCCGCACAGGCGCGGGGTAAACCGAGGCTGGGGATTCCACCCGGTTAGCGGCATGCCGAGCCGGGAATCCTCAAGCGGGCGAGCACTACGCGCCATTGCCTCTTCTGCCGAAAAACCACCACCACATGCCGTAGGTGAGCGCGATCGTCACGCCGACGATGATGACAAATTCGACCTTGTTCTCGACGAAATAACGGGTGATATATTCGCCGTATTCCATGGCTAGAAAGCCTTCGATCGCGTACCTCAGGCCGCGGCCGACCACCAGGGCCAGCGCAAACGTATCCATCGGGACCTGGAAGACACCCGCCGCCAGCACAAACGGCTTGAACGGCACCGGGGGCGGCAGAATTGCCGGCACGGCCACGCTCAGGAACTTGTAACGCTGGACCCAGCCGTGAATTCGCTCGGACTTGCCGCGGGCGCTCCGCCGATACATCGCTTCCCCACCCTTCTTCGCCAGGAAGTAAAGCCAGAAGCAGCCAGCTAGCGAGCCCAGTGTCGCCATCGACACGTAATAGGGCATCAGCCTCGGCTGGCGGATCGTGAAGTGAATCAGCAGCAGATCGCTCACGAAGGGGAACGAGAGGATCGACGAATCAAAAAAACCGATGATAAATAGACTCAGGCCGCCGAGGGGGCCGACCAGAGCGCGAAGCCAAAATGGGAGTCGTTGCATCCAAATCCGAGAGCAACTCGCCGAACTCCCCCAAGCCATAGCTTCCGTTCAGCGATGCAGCGCTTCGGGCCAGCCCTTTCGCACAACGAAGTCGGGAAAACTCTTTTTTGCCCAAACCGATCAGGGTAAGTCGCGACGAAGGATTTTAGCAAAGAATCCGCCTGAAAATGCCGCATTTTGGGCCGGTAGAGGCGTCTCGTGCACGCCGGCGCCTGTTCGGGAGCCCTGCGGCAGCCTTCCCGGCGCGAATCCGGCCTACTCGGTCAACACGACGCTCTGGCCGGAAATCTCGAAACGTTTGCGGCAGCGGATGTTGCGGCAGGCGACCATGTCGTCGACGCGGACCATGTAGCTGCGCGCCTTGGCGAATCGTTTGCGGTCCTGTTCGCTGGCGCCCTGGGGCAAGCCCTTCTTCTTCGACCGCACTTTCCAGCGCACAGGGAAGGAGTTTTCCTGCCGGCAGAAGGGACAGACCAACGGAATCTGCTTCGTTTCCTCGCGTTCGTCGTAAAACTGGCGATCGTCCACGATTCCCTCCTTGTGCGTCAGCCGGCGGCCAGCGGCTGCAGTTGGCGAGCTTGCTTGTCGATCGTGACAAATTCCATGCCGGCGTCGGCCCAGCGCGGCAGCCAGTGCTCGAGCGCGATGACCACATGGCTGCGGTCGGCGCGCTCGATAAACGGATCACCGTCGTGCATCAGCAGAATTTCCCCTCCGCGGGAGCGGGCCATCCGGCGCAGCATCCGCTCGGGCGGCTGCGGTTTCCAGTCGAACATCGCCCGCGACCACAGGGCCATTCCGGCCCAGCCGCCCCGGCGCAGCACCGGCGCCAGTTGCGGACCACGGAACCCGTACGGCGGCCGCATCCAGCGCGGCACGATGCCTGCGGCGGCGAAAAGCACGTCCTGGCAACGGGCCAGTTCCTCGCGAATCTTCGCAGGCGAGAGCCAGAACAGGTTCGGGTGCGTATCGGTGTGATTGCCGACCGAGTGACCGCGCGCAACCACTTCCGCCACCAGGCCGGGATTCTCCCGGACGTGCCTCCCGATCATGAAAAACGTCCCCCGCGCGCCGTAGCGCTCCAGCAGGTCGAGGAGCGCGGGCGTGATGGCCGGATTGGGACCATCGTCAAACGTGAGCGCCATCGTCCGCGGCGAATCAGCCCGGCACAGCACCGGCCCGAACAGCTGCGACCACGGGCTCATCGCAGCCCACGCCGTCAGCCCCCCGGCGCCGGCAATTACCAGCCCCGCCAACGATTCCACTATCGACTCGTCACCCAGCATAAGAACCTTTCCCTCAGTATCAAAGCACAATCGCATCTATTCTCTCATGCCCGGCGCCCGCTGTCAGTTTGCCCCGCCGGCCCGTTCGTCAGGCCCGTTTCCCGATGCCTGGTCGAGCCAACCGCTCCAGTCCACGCCCCCGGCCGGCAGGAAGTGTCCACGTCGCGGGCACAGCCTTGAAAAATGGGGTGGTCCGGGCGAGCGGTTGGAGTAGCATGGACCACTGGAAGAAGGGCGAAATCATTCCCTCTGTTGGGTTTCACCGGGTAGCATCACTTCCGCCCGCGCTTTCGCCTGCGACGTGGATCGGTCCTTGCGATCCGCGGCGACTGCCGTTCTGGATTGGCCCGCCTTCGAGCCAATTGGCTTGTCGGCAGCCGGGTGTGCCTGCGTTACCAGACGCGAAAAGAGGTGAGAAAGCATCAATGAAAGCGGCGATGAAGCGAATCGGCATGGTTGGGACGTTCCTGGCTGGGCTGCTGGTCGTGGCGTTTCTCGCAGTCGCCGCACTATCCGCGCCAAAGACGCCGACGCTGATTCTGGCCGGTCACGACGATGGCGAATGCCCCGCTCCGCAATCCTGCGAATTCTGGCAGGCCCTGAAAACCCTGGGCGGCCCAACCGAAGTGGTGGTGTACCTGCACGAAGGCCATGCGTTTGTCGATCCGGCGCATAACCGCGACGTGATCATCCGATCGCTTCGCCGGTTCAATTCCTATATCGGCAAACCCCTGCCGGAAAGCACGGAGGGGAAGTGACTGGCCATTTGAACGATCGAGCGTCGGCTATACTTTCTTTGAGGTAACAAAGAGCATGTTCTCGGGACCGGGTTTGAAGCTCGGGCGCGTGATGGGGATCCCCATCTTCGTGAACTGGAGCTGGGTTCTCATTTTCTTTCTGTTCACGGTGATGCTCGAGTCGCAGTTTTCCACCGAACATCCCGGGTGGACACCGACGCAGCACTGGGGGCTGGCGGCCTTGGCCAGCCTGCTGCTATTCGGCTCGGTCCTGTTCCACGAACTGGGCCACAGCACCGTCGCCCTGCGCTACAAGATCCCGGTGCTCTCGATCACGCTGTTCGTCTTCGGCGGCGTGGCGGCAATCGCCCGCGAGCCCGAGCGGCCGCTGCAGGAATTCAATATCGCGATCGCTGGCCCGGCAACGAGCCTGTTGCTCGCGGGCATCTTTTACGGCCTCGCGCTGCCCTTTTCCCCGAATTCGATGTTTGCCGCCACGGCGATGCTGCTGGCCTACCTCAATGCGCTGCTGGCCGTCTTCAATCTGGTTCCCGGCTTCCCGCTGGATGGGGGGCGGATTCTTCGGTCGATCATCTGGGCGAAAAACAAGAATTTCAACCGGGCGACGCAGCTCGCTTCGCGGAGCGGCCAGGTGGTCGCCTATATCCTGATCGCGCTGGGCATCGCGGTTGCGCTGCTGGAAGGCGACTGGGTAAGCGGGGTGTGGTGGGTGTTCATCGGCTGGTTTTTGCTGACAGCCGCCAAGCAGAGCTACGCGCAGGTGGCCGTGCAACGGGTGCTTGACGGCCTGCGCGCGGCCGATGTGATGACTTCCGAGCTGCCGATGATCGATCGCTCGATTTCGCTCGAAGACTACGTGCAGGAGGTGCTTCGCACCGGCCGGCGCGCTCACCTGGTGCTCGGCAATAACGAACTGGTGGGCATGATCTCGCTGCAGGATGTGCACGGCATTCCCCGCCACGAATGGCCCAGCACCTCGATTCAGGCAACGATGGTGCCGATCGACCGGATCCAGTGGGTGCAGGCGGACGAGCCCGCGATGAAAATCCTCGAGCGGATGCAAAGCACCAACGTCTACCAGATGCCGGTGCTGCGCGACGGACAGGTGGTTGGAATGGTTTCGCGCGATGCGATGCTCCGCGTGATCCAAACGCGCCTGCAGTTCGAGCGGTTCGCTCACGCCTGAGCCCCGGCACCGCGGCGCCCGGCGACCGTGGGCTATAATTAGACAATCGAGATGCGCATCCTGGTGGTCGAAGACGAGGAGAAAGTTGCCAGCTTCGTGGCTCGGAGCCTCCGCGAGAAAACCTGGGCGGTCGATATCGCCACAACGGGCCGCCAGGCGCTCGAAGCCGGGCGCAATGCCGAATACGACCTGATCCTGCTCGATCTGCGCCTGCCCGACATGGACGGGCTGGAGATTTGCCGCCGGCTGCGGCAGGAGGGCGTCGAGACGGCCATCCTGATGCTGACGGCGCGCGGAATGGTGGACGAGCGCGTGCAAGGCCTCGACGCCGGCGCGGACGACTATCTGGTGAAACCCTTCGCCCTGGCCGAACTCCACGCCCGCATTCGTGCGCTCGGCCGCCGCGGCTTGGGCCGCGGCGTGGTGCTGCGGTTTGGCGATTTGACGCTCGACCGGCGCCGGCGCCGCGTTGAGCGCGCCGGACAGCCGGTCGCGCTCACGCAAAAGGAGTTTGCCCTGCTCGAATTCCTGATGGTGCAGGCGCCGGAAACGGTCGCCCGCAGCGAAATCGTCGAGCATGTGTGGGATTCCAGCTTCGATAGCGGCAGCAACCTCGTCGAGGTGTACGTCAACCGACTGCGCCAGAAAGTCGACCATGGCCACCCGGTGAAGCTGCTCCACACCGTCCGTGGCGTCGGCTACCGGTTGGGACTGGAATCGTGAAACGCCCGCTCGGCCTGCGCGCGCGCATGATGCTGCTCTTCTGCGCGGCCGTCGGCGTTTTGCTTGCCGGCTCCTTCCTAGTCCTTTACGCATGGCTCGCCCGCAACACCCACCAGGAATTCGATCGGCGAGTTTTAGAAGCCGAAGCGCCGGTTGCCGCCGACATCGTCAGCGACGGCAGCGCGGAGGACGTCAGCCAGCTCAACCTGCCGGGGGAATATTTCGAAGTCACCGACCGCTCGGGCTACGTTCTCGCCCGCTCGCTCAACATGGCCTCCGCCTCGCTTCCGGTGCCCCCGAGCGCGCTCCGGGTTAGCAAAACAACCCTCTTCGACCTCGCTCGCTCGCCTCATGGCCCGCTGCGGGTGGCTGCCGTGCCGGTCGAGATCGGCAAGAAACCGGAGATCCTGTTCCTTGGCATGCCCACCCGTGGGCGCGAGGAGACGCTCGCCGATCTGCGTCACAGCCTGGGCGCGCTGCTGGCGTTGAGCCTGGCGGTGATGGCGCTGCTCTCGGCGTGGTACGTCGGGCGGAGCCTGCGGCCGATCGCCGCGCTCACCGAGCACGTCGCTCAGCTCGGCAAACGGCTCGAAACGCCCGGCGGCGCCCTGGCTGCCGTTCCGCTGCCCGAGGGGCTGGAAGTCCGCACCGACGAAATCGGACAGCTGGCGGCGGCCTTCGACAATCTTTGGGTGCGCATGGGCAACGCGGTGGCGCAGCTGCGGCAGTTTGTTTCCGACGCCTCGCACGAGCTACGCACGCCGCTGGCGGTCTTGCGCGGCGAAACCGAACTCGTGCTCGGCGAGCCGCGCAACGGAGAGGAATACCGCCGCGCTCTCGAAGTGATCCAGGACGAACTGGGCAAGCTGGGGCGGATCGTCGACGGCCTCTTCACGCTGACGCTGGCCGACGCCGGCCAGTTGCGGCTGGCCCGAGAGCCTCTCTATCTGAACGAGGTGCTCGAAGAGGCCTGCGCAATCGAGGAATCGCGAGCCCGGGCCAAGGGGATTCGCATCGAACGCTCGCTCGAGAACGAATTTGCCTACCTCGGCGACGAAACCTGGCTGCGGCAGCTCTTCCTGGCTTTCCTCGACAACGCCGTGAAATATTCTCCTTCGGGCACCAGAGTCCTCGTCTCTCTCGAAACACGCCACGACCAGGGCCCGCGCGTCCGTTTCGAGGACGAGGGCCGCGGGATCGCTCCCGAGCATTTGCCGCACATCTTCGAGCGCTTCTACCGCGCCGGCGCGGACGAAGCGCAGAGCGGCGGCCTGGGATTGGCCATCGCGCAGGCGATCGTGCATGCCTGCGGCGGCCACATCGGCTGCGCCAGCCAGCCCGGCGAGGGCACCCGCTTCACGGTCGATCTGCCCGCCCTGCCTCGGGACGGCTACCTAAACAAGAATTAATGCTGATTTCACCTGCCCGGCGCTCGGCGGGCATAAACTGAGCGGGGATTATAAGCAGGGACGCGGAAATCAGAGCGTAACCAGTCGGGTGTCCTGTCAGCGGCCAGTCGGCCAGTCCATCTGGCTTCGCTCCTGCATCTTTTTCCAACGCATCCAAAACGATGCGGAACGATAATGCCGAGGGACTCGGTCCGAACGACCATCAGTCCGACCCCATGAAACCGCGACAACTCGGAGAAAAAGATGAACATGGAAAGAACGCGACGCGGCAGCGCGCACCTCGAACGGCGCCCCATGCTTCGCCCAATGACAATCCCCCTGGGCATTCTTGCGGCGATCTGCCTCTGGCTTTCACCCGCCTTCGCTCAGGCGCAAAAGCCGGCGATGCCCCCCAGCCCGACGGTGAAACTGGTGGCGCCACCGCCCTCCGCCCAGCCCGGACCGCCCCCGCTGATCACGCTGAGCGAAGCGATTGCGCGAGCTCGGAAAAATAGTCCCGTATTCCAAGCGGCGGTCACGGCGGCGAAGCTGGCGAAAGAAAATCAGGTGCAGGCCCATGCCGCCATGCTGCCGTCGTTCAGCTATGTGATGCAGTACCTCAACACCCAAGGCAACGGGATTGCCGCCACCGGCCGGTACGTCGAGAACGACGGCGTGCACGTTTATCGGCTGTGGGGCGTGATGCGGGAGAACATGCCGGCCAGCTTCTTCATCGATGCGGGACCGCACAAGGCCGCCTATTTGAGAGCGGTAGCCGATGCCGGTCAGGAAATCGCCCGCCGAGGTCTGGCCTTCACCGTCACGCAGGACTACTACGCGCTGGTGGTGGCCCAGCGCGATTACGTGACCGCGGAGGCAAGCCTGAGAGATGCCCGACACTTCCTCGCGATCAGCCAGGCCCTCGAAAAGGGCGGCGAAGTGGCCGAAACCGACGTCATCCGGTTCCAGTTGCAGGTAACCGACAAGAAGGAAGCGCTGGCAGCGGCTCAGCTGGCGATGTCGGTGGCCCGGCAGAATCTTGCCGTGCTGCTCTTCCCGACGCTCAACAACAATTTTCGGGTGGTCGACGACCTCAGCAGCCCGCCCTCGCTGCCCACTTTCGCCCAGGCCGAGGCCCGGGCACGGTTGCACAACCCGATCGTGCGGGCGGCGCTGGCCGCTTACCACGCCTCGCGCGTCGATGTCTCGATTGCCAAATCCTCTTTCTATCCCTCGCTGAGCATAAACCTTGACTATGGAATCGATGCAAACGCCATTGCGCTGCGCAGCATCGATACCACTGTACCGGGAGTGGTTCAGCCAAACCTGGGCTATTTCGTGACCTATTCGCTGAACTTGCCGATCTGGGACTGGGGGATGTTGCGGAGCAAGCTGCATCAAGCCAAGGACCAGCGCGACCTGGCGCAGGTCGACCTTTCCTACGCGCAGCGCGAAGTGCTCAGCCATCTCTATTCCTTCTATAATCAGGCTGCGGTTGCGTGGGATCAGTTGTCGGACCTGGGACGCTCGGTCAGGCTGGCCAACCACAATCTGACACTGGTCACCATGCAATACAAGGCAGGAGAAACGACAGTGCTGCAGGTGCTCGATGCCGAAAATTCACTCGTACTGGCGCGCAACAACTATGTCGCCGGAGCGGCACAATACCGCAATTCGCTGGCCCAGCTGCAAACCCTGACGGGGAGTTTTTGAGCGTGCGCACCCCAGTTCTCCGCAGATTCACCTCGATCGCGCTGCTGGCCGGCGTCGGACTGGCGCTGGCCGGCTGCGCGAGAAAGAGCGCCCAGCCGACGGGCACGCTGGTCACTGTCCAGGCGGCCACCGTGCAACAAAAAACGATCCACAGGGTCGTTTCGGCCGACGCGCTTCTTTATCCGCGCAGCCAAGCCAGCATCGTGCCGAAAATCAGCGCTCCGATCAAGCAGTTCTACGTCAATCGAGGCAGCATCGTTCACAAGGGCGAACTGCTCGCGGTACTCGAAAACAAGGATCTCGTCGCAGCAGTCGAGGAGGCCAAGGGAGCTTATGAGCAGGCGGAAGCGACCTACGCCACGAGCACCCAAGTCGATCTCCCAGCGCAAATTCAGTCGGCACGATTGAATGCGAAGGCCACCGCCCAGGCGATGGAGGTCGATCGGCTCATCTACCAGAGCCGGCTGCGGCTTTTCAAGGCCGGGGCGATGTCGCGGAATCTGATGGACCAGTCCCACGTCACCTACATTCAGGCCTACAACAACTATCAGATTGCGGAAACCCACCTGAAGGCGCTCGAGGCAGTGGGCGGGAAGGAGATGCTGAAGTTAGCGCAGGGGCAACTGGCTTCGGCCAAGGGCCGCTACATCGCCGCTCTCGCCCAGCTCCATTATTCCGAGATTCGTAGCCCGATCAGCGGGGTGGTGACCAGTCGGCCGCTCTACGAAGGACAGATGGCCACGGCAGGAACGCCGCTGATGACGGTGATGAACTTGTCGCGGGTCATCGGCCGTGCGTATGTCTCGCCACAACAGGCTGAGATGCTTCTGGTCGGCGATTCCGCCATGATCGAGTCGGGTAAGGGCCAGCCTGACGTCCCCGCCAAAGTCACAGTAGTGAGTCCGGCGCTCGATCCAAACAGCACCACGGTGCAGGTTTGGGTTGAGGCCCCCAATCCCGGCGACCGCCTCAAGCCCGGAGCAACGGTTCGTGTGCACATGATCGCGAGCACGCAGGACACCCTGGTAGTTCCGGCCGAGGCGGTGCTGACTGCAAGCGATGGAGCCACCTCAGTGATGGTCATCGGGCCGCACGACCACGCCCACCAGACGCCCGTCAAGACCGGGATTACCGAAAACGGCATGGTGCAGATCCTGAGTGGGCTCCACGAAGGCGAGCAGGTGGTAACTAACGGCGCCTACGGCTTGCCCAATGGAACCCAAGTGCGGATCGTTCCAAGCGGCCCCGCAGCCGGTTCAGCGCAATAGGCATATTTCAGGAGTATTCATGGATCAGCCGACCCACACCAGTAGCGAGGACAAAGCGTCGCCGCGGCGCAGGTACTGGTTTGAGCGGGAACATAAATCGATCATCTTTGTAATCATCACGCTGGCGCTGGTTGGCGGTTATCTCGGGTTGACCATTCCGATCGCTGTCTTTCCTACCACAAATTTTCCCCGGATCATCATCGGCATCGATAACGGCGTAATGCCGATCGACCAGATGCTGGTAACGATCACGCGGCCGGTCGAGGAAGCGGTGAGCGGCGTGCGCGGCATCGAGGACGTCAAATCGAAAACCAGCCGGGGCTCAGCAGAAATCGATCTGTATTTCAGCTGGCGCGTCGACATGTTCCGCACGCTCCAGCGGGTCAACGCGGAGCTGGCGCGAGTGGAGAAAACGCTGCCACCGACGGCCAAAGTCAGCGCCCAGCGGCTGGAATTTTCCAGCTTCCCGATCCTCGGCTACGGCATGACCTCGAAGACGGTCCCGCTAACCAAACTCTGGGTACTTGCCACCTACGACATCAAGCCGCGCCTCTCGAAGCTGCGAGGCGTCTCGACGATCCTGATCCAGGGCGGCAAAGTGCCGGAATTTCACATCATCCCCGATCCGGCAAAGTTGCGCGTCACCGGCGTCAGCATCTCCCAAATCCTGAGCGCGGTCGATCGGTCCAACATTATCGAATCGCCCGGACTATTCCCCCGCAATCACCAGTTGTACCTGGGGCTGGTCAGCGGCCAGGCGCACGACGCGCGGCAGATCGCCAACATTTTCATCAAGAACGCTCCGGATGGCACACCGGTCTACATCGGCGACGTTGCCCGGGTCGTGCCCTCGGTCAAGCCGCAATACACGATCTGCACCGCCAACGGCCAGCCGGCCGTCCTGATCAACGTGAACCGGCAGCGCGGCAGCAACACCGTTCAAGTGGCCAACGAAGTGAACGCGGAGATGGCCAAGATCGAAAAGACGCTGCCGCCGGGCATCCACTTCAGCACCTTTTACGATCAGTCGTGGATCGTCCGGGAATCGATCAAGAGCGTGCGCGACGCGATCCTGATCGGGCTGATTCTGGCATCGGCGGTGCTGGTGCTGTTCCTGCGCGACTGGGGCACATCGTTCATCGCGGGCATGGTGATTCCGATCAGCCTACTGGTCACTTTCATCGTCCTCAAGTTTCTCGGCCAGAGCTTCAACCTGATGACGCTGGGCGGCATGGCAGCCGCCGTGGGCTTGATCATCGACGACGCGATCGTTGTGCTCGAAAACGTGGTTTTGCACCGGGAAGCCGGTGAAAGCCGTTTCCAATCGGTGGCACTGACCCTCCGCGAGCTTTCGGTGGCGCTGGTAGGCTCGACGATGACACCGATCGTCGTCTTCCTGCCGCTGATTGCGATCACCGGGGTAACCGGCGTGTTTTTCCGGGCGCTGGCGGTCACGGTCGGCGCAGCTCTGTTTACCTCGCTCACGCTCGCCCTGACCTGGACACCGACGCTTTGCCTCTACCTGCTCCGCGAGCGGCCGGGCTCCAAGCCGGGTGAAGGCGCCTCGGGCCATTCTTCCGCGCCCGAACCCGGGGACGCCGCCCAACTCCAGGCCGCATCCGCTGCTGCTGGAGACTCTCGCTCGGCGATGACCCGGTTGCTCGAAGCCGAGGAACATCAACTGATGAAAGGCTACTTCGGCCGAGTGATTCGCTTCTACGAACGATGGTTCCGGCGCAGCCTGAAATACCCGATCTATGTGCCTATCCTCACGGTGGCGCTGATCGCGGTTTCCTATGTCTGCTACCAGCACATCGGGTCGGACCTGCTGCCGAAAATGGACGAAGGCAGCTTTATTTTGGATTACGTCACCCCGCCCGGCAGTTCGCTCGCGGAAAGCAACCGGATGGTCAGCCAGATCGTGGACATCATCCGTTCGGTGCCCGAAGTGAAGGCGACCTCGCGGCGGACGGGGCTGCAACTGGGCCTCGCCGCGGTCACCGAGGCCAACACCGGCGACATCTCGGTGAACCTGAAAACCCATCGCAGCCGCAACATCTGGTCGATCATGGATGAGGTGCGCAGGAAGGTGAAACGAGCCGAACCGGCGGTCGAGGTCGATTTCACCCAGAAATTGCAAGACATGATCGGCGACCTGACCAGCGCGCCGCAGCCGATCGACATCATGATGTTCTCACCCAATGCGAAACTGATCGATAGCTGGGCGCTGCGCGTGGCCAATGCCATCTCCAAGATCACCGTGAATGGCCACCACCCGATCGTCGACATCGACAACGGGATCGCCTCGACAACGAGCGGACCGGCGATGTCCTTCCGCGTGCGCACGGCCAACGCGTCCCATGCGGGCTTCACTCCGCAGGAAGTGGCCCAAGAAGCCCAGGCAATGCTCAATGGCGTACCGGCCTCCCAGCCGGTTGTCGCGAACGACATCCCCTACACGGTTCGCATCCGCTATCCCGCCTTGATCCGTTCCTCGCTCTACGCGATGGAAAACACGATGCTCGTCAGCCCCTCCGGGCAAACGGCCAACCTGGGCTCGCTCACCACGATGACCGACATGCCGGGGCAGACCGAAATCCTGCAGGATCATCAGCAGCGCTACGTGGCCGTCAGAGCACGCTTGAACGGCCTCGACATGGGCCATGCCATCGCCGATGTCAAGGCGACCCTTGCCAAGATGCACCTGCCCCCCTCCATTCGCATTGAATACGGCGGCCTCTACCAGACACAACAGAAATCGTTTCACGATCTCTCGCTGGTGCTCGCGCTGGCGGTCGTCTTCGTTTTCCTGGTGCTGTTGTTCGAGTTCCAGAACTTCTCCGCGCCAATCTCGATTCTGGTTTCAGCGGTGCTCTCGACGGCGGGAGTGTTCGTCGCACTGCTTATCGCCGGCATCACGTTCAACCTTTCCTCGTTCATGGGCCTGATCATGGTGGTTGGCATCGTGGCCAAGAACGGCATTTTGTTGCTCGACGCCGACGAAAAATTCCGGGCCGCGGGCTTCTCCCGAGAGGAATCGATCTTCCAGGCTGGACGCCGCAGGCTGCGCCCGATTGTCATGACGGCAATCGCCGCGGTGGTAGGTATGCTGCCGCTGGCCCTGGCGATCGGCGCCGGTTCCCAGATGCTGCAGCCGCTGGCAGTTGCGGTGATCGGCGGCCTTCTGATCGCGATGATTCTCTCGCTCTTCGTCACACCGACAATCTACTATTTCATGACGCGCGGAGCGGGCAAGACTCCGGCCGGGACCTAGGGCAAAACCCCGTTTTCGGACCCGAGCCGGCATCCAAAGAAGGTGCAGACGCCCGTCGCCGTTGCGGCCCGTGCCTGCTCGTGGGGTAAGGGCCCTGAGATCGGCCGAGCGCAGCGGTGGATCACCGCTCCTGGCTGAAAATTGACCCAAGCCGCGGCGGAGCAACGGCACAAGCTGGCCGGCAGGCCAGGAAAGCTTCCAGGGCCGCATTCCGGCCGGCGCCGATCCTGTCAAGCCATTCGAAAATGTTACCGAGGCGTGCGTCGTCGAGACATTAAGAATGTTACCGAGGAATGGTCGTCGCCGCGGCTGTGGGAAAGTGGCAATCCCGCGCGGTTGGCGGGATTCCCAA
>JAKBLM010000031.1 GCA_021832085.1 Acidobacteriota bacterium
GCCTGCAGCCCGGTTCGAAACGCCACCCCCCGGCGTTTCGAACCGGGCTGCAGGCCCTTCGCGAAATCAGCGGCCGACAAAGAAAACGTCAGACCCAATTTGCTGAACTTGACGGACACAACTCCTGTGCCTAGCTTACCAGACGGTCGCAGGCGTCTCGTGACCGTGGGGCACACACAAGCGCACCCAGGCTCATTACCCGCGGATCGGCGAGCAAGCTTTACGCTTTTTGGGAAGACGTTCTCGCAGCCTCTTCCGGTTGACCACTCACCTGGCCCGAGGCAACGCGCATTAAAGTGGGCAACACATCGCCGAACGTCGCGCCTGCCGCGGGCCGGCCGAAATCGAAGTAGAGCCGCTTGAAGAGCGGATATAGTTCGGCGTAGACGCGCTCGGCTTCTGATTGTGGTTGGTATACGTCGTGCGGCGGGCAAATTTTCTTCTGTGCCTCATCGATCGTGTCAAAAGTGCCGGCTGCGAGGAACGCAAAGATGGCCGAGCCCAGGCTGGTCACTTTTCTGCTCGGCACGAGTACCGGCCGGCCCAGCACGTTCGCGTAGATCTGGTTCAACATGGTGTTCGTCTGCGGAATCCCCCCGGCGTTGATCACCCGCTTGATCACCGTGCCGTTCTCCGCCATCCGCTCCAGAATCACTCGCGTGTGGAACGCCGTGCCTTCGATGGCGGCAAACAGCTCGTCCTGAGCCGTGTTTTGCAGGTTCCAGCCAAGCGTCATGCCGCGCAGCGCGGCATTTACCAGCACCGTTCGGTCTCCGTTATCCCAAGGCAGGCGCAAAAGCCCGGTTGAGCCCGCGCGGTATTTTTCGAGTCCCTTGCTCAGCTCTGAGACGGATGTATTCGCGCGCCGCGCCACCGCTTCAAACACGTCACCAGTGGCCGAAAGCCCGGCTTCGATGCCCGTGTAGGACGGGTTCACACTTCCCTTCACCACTCCGCAAACGCCTGGAATCAGTTGTGTTTGTCGGGAGATGCCGATAATGCAGGTGGACGTGCCGACGACGTTGACGACGTCGTCTTCCCGGATTCCCGCGCCGACCGCGTCCCAGTGAGCGTCGAACGCCCCTACAGGAATCGGGATCCCGGCGCGGAGGCCGAGCTCCTCTGCCCAGAAGCCTGATAAGGTTCCAGCGATCTTGTCCGAGGTCGCGTAGGTTCCTTCGAGTTTTGCGCGAACCCCAGTCAGCAGCGGGTCGACTTTGGTCAGGAACTCTTCGGGCGGCAATCCACCCAGGTCCGGGTGCCACAGCCACTTGTGGCCCATCGCGCAGACGCTGCGCACGGCCTTGGCGGGATCGGTCACGCCGCAGAGCGTGTTAGCGACCATGTCGCAGTGCTCGAAGGCGCTGGCAAGCTGATCGCGTTTGTCCGGGTTGTGGCGCAGCCAATGCAGCAGCTTCGAGAAGCCCCATTCGGCGGAGTAAACGCCGCCGCACCATTCGATCGCTGGGAGCTTCTCTCGGTGCGCCAACTCGGTGATCTCCGCAGCTTCTTTCTTGGCCCTGTGGTCGCACCACAGGTAATACTCGTTAAGCGGCACCATCCCGGCGCCGACCGGAATCACCGACGAGCCCGTGGTGTCGAGCGCGATCGCCTCGATCCGATCGCCCGAAACGCCTGCCTGGCGCACCGCTCCGCGCGTAGCCTTCGCCAGGGCCTGCATGTGGTCTTCGTGCGACTGGGTGGCGTATTCCGGATCGTCTCGCCGGCGGTGCAGCGGAATTTCTGCCACCGCCGAAGCGAGCATTCCTTTCTCGCTGTCCACGATCGAGACGCGCACGCTCAATGTGCCGAAATCGACTCCTGCGACAATCGCCATGGAAAACCCTCGAGTCTTATTCTCCGTGCCGATACACGTCCCAGCCGAAATACCGCGTGGTGGCCTCGTATACTGATCCCGCAACGGTCGAAAGGTTCGCTGCCACGTGATGCTCGAAGCCGTTTTCGCAGATGTAATGCAGCAAATCCTGCATCCTCGGAATCTCTACCACGCCGGCTCCGCCAAACGTCTGCAGCGGATCGTCGGTAAACGCACCGCTGCCGACGTAGCCGCGCATCCGGCCGGCTTGATCGTTCGTGCTGAACCGCGCGAACGTCATCGGGCCGCTTTTCACCTGCCCAACGCAGGTGCCAAAGGTGTTTTCCTTGCCGACAGTTCCCGCGATGATCGCCTGGTAATCCATCTTCACGTCACGGAAGAAGTGCTTGGGCAGGTTGCTGCAATGGAAACAGACCGCTTTGTTCGGATCGTTGCCATAATTGTTGTTCCAGTCGAGCAAGGCGCTGGGCGTTTCCGAGGCGAGCCGGAGGGCGTGCATGCTCAACGCGCCGCAAATGTCCACCTCGCAGGCGCTCGAGCGCAGCTCGTTGCTCATCATGCTCATCACCGTGCACGGCACCACACCCAACTGCTCCTCGATTGCCGTCCAGCACTGAATGGCGCTGATCGTCAGGTCCGATGTCGTCATCCATTCGTCGATCACCACCGCCAGCTTTGCCATCTTGGTCAAAGCGGCTTCGGGCACTTCGCCCGTGGCAACATACTTCTTGATCTCCGCCAGTTTGTCCTTCACCGGATTCTCGTCGCTCTTGCGCTTGTCGATCCGTGCCAGGATTTCGGAAAGGTCGAGCGTTTCTACTGAAATGCCTTGCGATTCGAGCAGCTTCTCACTGAAGCGCACCGTCTGAAACGCCGCCGGTCGCGCACCGATGCAGCCCAAGCGGAGGCCATGGAGGCCATTGACGACACGGCAGACGGCGGCGAACCATTCCAGATCCTTGCTGAAATCCTCCGACTGCGGGCTCACCGTATGCTTCGCCGTCAGCGAATAAGCGATGCCGTACTGCTTCAAGTTGTTGCAAACGGACATCTTGCCGCAGAAACTGTCACGGCGGTGCTCGACCGACATTTTCGACGGCGTGTCCGGCGTGGCCTGCACCAGCACCGGCACTTGCAACCGCGACATCCTCAGCGTGTCAGCGATCGCGCGTTCGTCCCCGAAATTCGGCAGCGTCACGATCACGCCGTCGATCCGTTCGCCGTTTGCGCGAAAAAGCTCGGCACAGCGCTTCGCCTCTTCGTAAGTTTCCACCGCGCCATAGCGGCTCTGAGTCGGATCGAGCGTCACAGCGTCAATGCCCGCCTTGCAGAACACGTCCAGCATCTCCTGCCGGCCGGATTCGGCCAGGTGCCCCGGGAAAAATCCACGATTGCCAACGATCAAGCCCATGGTCATTTTCTTCTTGTTCGCCATCGCTACCTCACATTCCCAAACCCTTTGTCCCTCATCTTCTCTTTATGTTGGCCGGCTTCCGCGCCACTGCACGCTTGAGGGTTGCCAACCCGAAAAAGCGGGGTGGAAGGCCTCGATCCGGATGAATCGGACGGTCTATGTTTTCTTTTCGACTTTCTTTTCAGCAACCTGTCCGTAATACGCCGTGGCGCCATGCTTGCGCCGGAAATGCTTGTCGTGCAGCACCGCAGGAAGCGGCTCGGCGTCGGGAGACAGCGCGGTCGTGTAATAGCTCAACCGCGCCACCGCTTCGAGAATCACGGCGTTGCGGGCCGCTACCGTCGCGTCCGGACCCCAAGCAAACGGCCCGTGCCCGCGCACAAGCACGCCCGGGATTTCCTCCGGGTCCAGTTGTTCAAATGCTCGGCAGATCGCCGTTCCGGTGTTTTCTTCGTATCCCCCGGCGATTTCTTCGGCAGTCAGGAACTCGGTCACCGGTACCGGTCCGTGGAAATAATCGGCATGCGTCGTTCCCAGGCACGGCAGCGAGCGCCCCGACTGTGCCCATGCGGTGGCAAACTCGGAATGCGTATGAGCCACACCACCAATCGTGGCGAAATTCCGGTACAAGACCAGGTGTGTCGGCAGGTCCGAGGATGGCAACAACGCGCCTTCGATGATCGCGCCCGCCAGATCCGTCACCACCATATCGCCGGGCTTTAGCTTCTCGTAGGGAACCCCGCTCGGCTTGATCACCACCAGCCCCTGGTCCCGGGAGATGCCGCTGGCATTGCCAAAGGTATAGAGGACGAGTCCGCGGCGCACCAGTTCCAGGTTCGCTTCTAGCACCTCTTCTCTCAAGCGCTCCAGCAGCATGGGCAACTCCAGGCTCGTTGCGCGTCTTTTCGCCGAGCAAACGTTTACTTCCAGCAGGATGCTGTCGCTTTCGCCCGCGTCTGCCACCGACCTCCCCGGCTTATACGATTATCGCGTCGTCGCCCGCCGGGAACTGGAAGCCTTCTTTCGGCCGCGACCGGACCCGGCTTTCACCAGGGCCGTCGAATCGCGTAGCACCAAGCTCGTGTGGAGAACGTACTCGGTCCCGGTTGAGGAAGGGGTTTCCCGCTGGACCTCATTCAGGAGCGCGTTGAAAGCGAGATGGGAGATTTCCGTTTGCGACATCCGGATCGTGGTCAGCGGAGGAGTGACGAACTGCGATAGATGAATATCGTCGAAGCCGATGACCGAAAGATCGTGCGGGATCTCGATGCCTTCCTCATAACTCTGCCGCATGACGCCGATAGCCGTCATGTCGTTCGAGCAGATCACTGCGGTGGGGCGGTTGCGCAGATTCAGAATCTCCTTGAGCGCCGCCCGTCCGCCTTCCATTGTGTGATTGCCTTCGATCAGGTGGCGGAGACTCTGGCTTAGCCCGATTTCCCGAATCGACTCGATGAATGCCTGCCGGCGAGCGGCGGCCGTTTTCAGCGCCAACGGTCCGGAAATGAAGGCAATCCTCGTGTGCCGCAATGCCGCCAGGTGCTGCACGGCCTGCCGAATCCCGTTCCGATAGTCGATGCGGATGTTGCTGATCCGCGGCAGAGGCGGGCCCACGTCAACGAACACCAACGGAACCTTCCGCGATTTCAGGTCGTCGAAGAGCTCGTCTTCCATGCCAAACGTCAGCACTGCGACGCCATCCACCCGGCGCTCGATCATCCGGCGCACTGCCAGCGTCATTCGCTTCGGGTCGTGGATCGTGGTGGTGGTCAAGATCTCGTAATTGTGGCGAACGGCGATGTCCTCGAAGCTTTGCACGATCTCCGGAAAGAACGGATTGGTGATCTCGGAAACGATCAGGCCGAAAATCCGGCTGCGTCCCGAAACGAGCGAGCGCGCCTGCGTGTTCGGGTAATATCCCAGTTCGTCGATGACCTTCCAGACGCGGCGGGAAAGCTCGGGCGTCACTGTCGGAACGGAATTGATCGTCCGGGAAACTGTCGCGATCGAAACCTTGGCGCGCCTGGCGACTTCGTGAATGTTCAACGCTCTCTCCCCCACAGAACGGTCAGCAGCGGGAGATGTCCCTGCTGAAGCCCTTTCCGGGAGAGCCTTCTCTCCCTGAGGCCTTTGTGTCAAATTCTGAGGATTACCGGAGGCGTTGTCAATTCCGGCTCCATCTTCCTTGGCCGGCGGAGAAACCGGGGCAGCTGAGCCGCGCTGCGAGCGCCCGAGCGTTCCATGAATTGCTTCTCCTGTCACTGTTTCGTCCTGTGGCGCCATGGCGCGTGGGTGACAAAGAAAAGCAGGCCAACCACCGCGAGCAAGGCTCCCCACCACACATTTGCATGCAGCGAATAAAGCACCACCGGATGAAGCGGCGGATGGATCAGCTGATAGATCCCGGCGCCCAGAATCAGCACACCATCCACGAGCAAACAGATGCCGATGAAGAACCAGATCGAAATGGACCTTGCCGCTTCCATCTCCCTACCAGAAAATGATGTTCAGAACCACGAATACGATCCCGACAACCGCTGCCCAGAACGCGGGCTTGCGGAGCAGCGAGACACCCTCCTCTTTCGGGATCTCTGTCGCTCCGTATACCAAGCCGGTTAGCTCTTTCTCCGGCTGCGGTTGCGTGAACAGGCTCACCACCACCGTCACGATCACGCAGATTAACCACGACCACAACGCCAGATAAATGTCCGCAGCGAGCGGCTTCGCATCCTTCGAGAGCGCCAGGTAGCGCACCGCTGCCGGGCTCATCTTATACCAGATGAACATCGACGCGGCGCTGACTGTGCCGACCAGCAGGCCCCAGAACCCGCCCTTCTTCGTCGTACGCTTCCACATCATGCCCAGGATCACCGTGCCGAACAGGGGCGCGATAAAGATGCTGAAGAGCCCCTGCACGTAATCCATGATGCTCAGGAACTGCATCGTGATATACGCCGTGCCAATGCTGATCAACACGCCCAGGATCGTGGACCAGCGCCCCACCAGCACATAGTGCCGGTCGGTCCCTAGCTTCTTGATCAGCGGGCGGTAGATATCGTAGGTCCACACAGTGGCGAAAGCGCTCACGTTGCCCGCCATGCCCGACATGAACCCGGCGATCAGCGCCGTCACCCCCAGTCCGAGCAGCCCCGGCCCGCAATACCGCACCATCATCAGCGGCAAAACCGCGTTGTAGCTGTGCGCCCCACCTTTCGCCAGGCTCGCGCCGGTCAGGTGCGGCAGCACCACCAGGCCCAGAAGCCCGGGCAGGATCACGATGAAGGGAATGAACATCTTGAAGCCCGCAGCGATGATCGGCGCCATCTTCGCCGAGCGCAGGTCCTTGGCTGCCAGCACGCGCTGCACTTCCAGGAAGTCCGTCGTCCAATAGGCGAACGACAACACCAAGCCTTGCCCGAAGACCACCCCCACCCAATTCACACCCATGGGATTGTGGAACGAGCCCATGTACTTCCACAGGTGGACGTACTGCACCGAGGTGTTGTGGATGATCTGCAGTTTCAGGTTTTCCCAGCCGCCCGTCTCGATCAGTCCAATGACCGGGATCAGCAGCGCGCCGCCCCAAATCAGCACGAACTGCAGCACTTCGTTGAAAATCGCGGAGCGCAGCCCACCCAGCCCTACGTAGATCGCCACCGTGAGCGCCGAAATCCAGATACTGAAATCCATCCGCCAGCCGAGCACGATGTCGAGCACCAGTGCCATCGCGTACATGTTGATGCCGCTCATCAGCACCGTCATGAACGCAAACGAAATCGCCGATAACGCCCGCGTCGGCTCGTCGTAGCGCAGTTTCAAATAGCCAGGGACCGAGTGCGTCTTGCAGATGTAATAGAAGGGCACCATGACGACGCCCAGGAACAGCATCGCCGGAATCGCGGCGATCCAGTAGGCGTTCGTCGCCAGGATGCCGTATTCGTAGGCCGCCGCCGACCACCCCATCAACTCCAGCGCGCCCAGATTCGCCGACATGAAACTCAGGCCGGCAATCCACGAGGTCATCTCGCGCCCGGCCATGAAGAAGTCTTCGCCCGTCTTGGATCGGGCTTTCAAATACCAGCCGATCCCCAGAACCAGAGCGAAATAGAAGATGATGATGGCAAGATCAACCGGGGAAAGTCGGGCGAGTCGAGGGGTGACAGCAAAGGCCAACAGTGGGCTCATGCGCGGCTGAGCCTCCGGTTCTCGGCCAGTAACCGCCCGGACGAGACAGAAGACCCTCCGGCAAATGTTGCCTTTTTAACTCGCCAGCGTAATGGTACCCAATGCGATGTCATCCAGAAAGACACTCCCGAATCATAACCGCGCCGTGTCGCAAGGGAAACATCTGAACTCCGTTGCCCGCGCTGCAGGCTTGCCTGATCCATTTCCCGCAGCAACACCTCCGCTGAGCGTCCTTCAGCAACTGGAAACGCTCTCGCCTCTCGGCAACAAAGCCCCAAACCACCCCGATCCTTGGACTCGCCACGCGCTTGTCCTCGCTAGCTCTTTCCATCTTTTCTCTTTCGAAGGAAATTTCCGCGGCCAGAGCTTTGTTCGCGACCCCCAACTTACTTTTTTACTGGCCACATCCTTACGAGCACAACGCCCTGCCCAGGAACCCAAGCGCCGAACTTGCTCTTGAATATACCAAGGTTCTTTCTCAGCCAAAGGTCGCGCACTCGCGCGGCTCCCTGGATCCCAAGCTGGTCGAAATTCACCGAAATATGATTGGTGGTTATCTCCTCATTGAACAGCCCCACCACCTTGCTCCCGTCCGCCATCGGTTTCATCCAGACCTGGAGCGGCCCTTCTTGCTTCACCGGATAACCTTCCTTACCTAGGGGGTCCTGGTCCACCGCGATCACATCCGGGTTGGTGAGGAGTTGCACGGTGTAGGGAGTCATCTTGGCCAGGTTGTTGCCCGCAATCAGCGGAGCGGCGAGGATGGACCACAGGCTCATCTGCGTTCGGTACCCGTCTTCGCTCATTCCGCCGTTACCCACCTCGAGCATGTCCGGATCGTTCCAGTGGCCGGGCCCGGCGAATTTGCTCAAGCCGACCTGGCTGAAACCGATCTCCGCCATCCGGTAGTAGTTGTCCTCGATGTCGCCGGTCGTGCGCCACAGGTTGCCGCCCACCGACGCACTCCAACGCCACACGGCGAACCAGCCATACTGGCAAAGGCTGAAAACGATCGGCCGGCCCGTCTTGAGTAGCGCCTGGTGCATCTGCTCGTAGGCCGTCTTCATCGCCGCCAGGGTGCTCGGCCGCTGGCACCAGTCGTATTTCAGGTAGTCGACGCCCCAACTCGCATAGGTGTCCGCGTCCTGCTGCACGTGGCCGAGGCTGCCGGTGTAGCCGGCGCAGGTCTTCGCCGCCGGGGACGAGTAGATGCCGAATTTCAGGCCCAGGCTGTGGATGTAATCGCCGAGCGCCTTCATGTTCGGGAACTTCTTGTCCGGCTCGATGAATCCCTGGGCATTCCGCTTGCCCGCCCAGGTGTCGTCGATGATCACGTATTTGAATCCGGCCGCCTTCATCCCGCTCGTCACCATGGCCTTGGCCTGCTGGCGAACAATCTGTTCATCGATGCGGGCACCGAAGTGATTCCAGCTGTTCCAACCCATTGGAGGTGTCGGCGCCAAGTCGGTCTTCTGAGCGAAGGAAGGAACGGCCAGACTCACGCAGAACAACACGCCGATGAGAAGCGGAAACAGCCTTTTCATGGTTATCCTTTGGCCCTGCTTCCCCCGAGTCCCTTGGTGGGGAATCTGTGGAGATATGATTCGGGGAAAAGAAGCCGGTTAGCGAATTTTGGCGATGCATTCACTGGACGTCGCATTATATCTCAACATCCCGTCCAGTGAATGCATCGCTGGGGGTGCAAGCCAAATTCGCTCTTCAGAAGGTAATGCTCGCGCGCAACTGAATTTCTCGTCCAAATCCCTCTGGCGTCGTATTCACTACGTTGGCGGTCATGAAAGACGAAGAGAGAAGGTTGTTCTGGTTATAGGGGTAGAGGTTGTTCACCAGACCCCAGTTCGGGTGGTTGAATGCATTCAGGAACTCGGCCTGCAAGATAAAATTCACGTTCTCCCGAATCGGCGTCGACTTGGTGATGGCGATGTCTGTGTTCGAGAAATGCGGGCCATACAACCAGGTGTGGTAGCCGAAAGTGCCCGGCGTCTCGTTCGGCGTCAGGTATTGCGGATTGGCGGTCCCATTGAGCAGATACTTCGGGTTGATGCCGTAGGCATAGGCGCCTGGTGCGGCGTACACACCGATCGCACTTTGCAACTGGTTGTTGGTCAGCCCGTGGTAAACCAGGCCGCCGTCGGCATAATCGTTGAAGGTGTTGTAGCCTCCCATCAACTGGAACGGCGTGCCCGTCTGGTAAGTGACGATCGTTCCCACGGTCCAGCCGCCCACCACACGATCGAGGAATGGGTTGCTGGTATTGAGGAACCGTTGGCCTTTCCCAAAGGGCAGATCGTAAGTGCCGCTGACGTGGAGCACCTGCCGGATGTCAAAGAGCGACGGTCCGTAATTCAGCATGATATTGCGCATGGTGAATTGGCTGGTGGCTCCGGTCCACTGGTTGTTCGGCTCGACGCCCAGCGTGTGGCTCCAGGTGTAGTTCGCGTCGAACATCATCCCGTGCCAGTCGTTCTGCCGGAAGTCGATCTGCAGTGCGTTGTAGTTGCCGAAACCGGCGTCGGTCATCAGGCCAGTCGAGGCGCCGGAAGCGTATGGGTTCGCCTGGAAGTAGTTGATTGGATACCCTGCGCCGGCCCCCACGGAGGAGAAGTTGGTCGCGCAAGGCCCAAACGATGTGCCAACCAGGTTGCAGAAGTAGGGCGCGGTGCCAAAGACCGAGTCTATCGTCCCGACCATAGCGCCCACATTCCCCTGGTTCAGATAATTGATATAGGTGCTGTTGCTGTAATCGACCGGACTGCCTGAAGTGTCGGTCGCCTCACCCGCGAACGCAGCATTGAAAATCGGCAACGCTTGCTGGCCCTGGAAGCCGTTGTCGGCAAACGTCCCCGGCATCCCGTGGGCGGTGTTGATCGCCAAGTTGGTTTGCGCACCCTTGAACTCCGAGAGGAATCCCGGCACTTGTACCCCGCCGATCTGCATCGTCGGCTGGAAGATGTTCGCCTCGTTCGGATTCTGGGCGATCCATTCGTGTACGGTGTGGCTGCCCAGGTACGAGATCGACAGCACGTTGTTCTGCCCGAACTGGCGCTGGATCCCCAGGTTCCACTGCTGGATGTACGGCTGGCCGAGATGGTAGTTGAAACCGTTCACGCCGGCGCCAAACCACGTCTGGGAAGCCTGCGTATAGCTCTGCTGATATTTCTGGATGTTGTAAGCGAACGGCGGAAGCGTGTCACCCAGTGCCAGACTGCCTGGCGTAAAGCTGCCCGGGCCCGTGCTGGACGATGGCCTCAGACTGAAATACTGATAGAAGGCGAAGCCGTAGTTCGAGGCTGCATCCCAGAAATACTGCTGCGGCTCGGTGAATCTCGTCAGGTTGTAGCCGGCGCGCACCACCGTGTTGCCGTGCCCCGTCAGCTTGGCCAACCACCCGTGAACATGCCGCGGGTTCCAAGCAAAACCGATCTGTGGCTGAGGCGTAACGTAGTAGTTTTGGTAGGCATACGGCAGCGACTGCAGAACCGGATTCTGGATGCCATTCAGCTCGCCGGGCTGGAAGAGCTGGCCGGGCGCAGTTGGACCATAAAGGTTCCGCAGATTGGCGCTGTGATACGCCGCGGTGAGGTCGTGGTTCGCGCCGTAAAAGCCCCAGCGCAAGCCGTAGTTCATCGTCAGGGTCGGTAGCAGCCGCCAGGAATCGTGAATGTAGAGGTTCCAGGTCGATTGTAGTTCGTCCAGCGGGTACTCGCCGACGTGAGTGAAGTACTGTCCGGTCTTCAGATCCAGGGGAAAGCCACTGCCGTTCGGCCCCACGAAGCTGACTCTCCCAACCAGCGTGGCGTACAGATTTTCCGCGTCGGTACGGTCAAAGCTTGAGGCGTTGGCGAAATAACTGTTGAACGCTGAGAGCGCCGGGTCGCCGTTGGCCAAGCCCAATGAGTAGGTGTAGATGCCGTCCGGCGGGTTCCAGTAGTGGTCCTGCTCCCGCCAGTACGACACGCCGAAGGTGACCATGTGCGCGCCTTTTTGCCACGTCGTACCGTCGCTGAAGTTGACCACTGGATAATAGGTGGTAACGGGCAAATTGAAATTCTGGCCGGAGGTCCCGAGCGCCCAGTTGACAATCGGCTCGCCCTGGAGATAGCCGGTCGAGGCGTTATAGGCATACCAGGCCGCGTTGTAGTAATAGCCGCCGCGGAACTGGTTGATCAGGGTCGGCGAGATGGTCCAGTCGATGCCCAGAGAGGCTGTGTAGTTTTCGAATTTGTTCGACGCGCCCGTATTCGAAAACGGGCCCGGCAGAAACGGAGCTGACTGGCCCTCCGCCTTTGTGTAGGTGTCATTGAAGGCCAAATCCATGCGCAGTTTTGAATTGACCGTGTAATCGATGCGTCCCGTCGGATAGTAGGTTGTGATTGGCGCGGGAACGAACCAACTGAGCGTATCGACGTTCGGATCGCTCGTCGGCGACAACGTCCCGGCCTTCATGGCCTCGTTGACGTTCACCAAGTCCGAGGCCACGACGCCATTAACAGAGGAGGGCAAGCCGTTGGGCTGGGCCACCTGGCTGAACAAATTCACCTGCGTTCCGTCGCTTTCGGTGAAGATCCCTTTCTGCGCCAGCGGCGTCAGCACAGGATTACTCATCGTATAGCCGCCTGGCTGCTTCGACATCCCGAAGGCGCCGAAAAAGAAGAGCTTGTTCTTAAGGATCGGGCCACCAATGTTGCCGCCGAAATCGTTCAGGATGAAGTGGTTCTTCGGCAAGCCGACGGCGTTGTTGAACCAACTGTTCGCGTTGAGATAGGAGTTGCGGAAGTCCTCGTATACGCGGCCGTGATAGTGGTTCGTGCCGCGCGTCGTGTTGAAATTCACCGTCATTGCCGAGAGACCGTAACCCTGGCTCACGTTCATCTGGCTCGAATCCACTGTCATCTGGGAAATGTTATCGAGTCGCGTGTCGACGCCCGGCTGAGCGTTGCCGGCGAATTTCATGCGGGTGGTCGAGGAAACCACGCCGTCAATGCTGTTCCCCTGGGCGATCGAGGGCAAACCGTTCCAACTGCCAGAGGCAATCCCTGGCGTTGCGGTGTAGCCTGGCGTCAGGAAGGCCAGCGTGGAAACGTTGCGCCCGCTCAGAGGTAGTTGCTGCAACTGCTTCATGTTGATAGTGGTTTTGATGCCGTTGGTCGTCGTCTGCAGCAATGGCACAGCTGCGGCGCTCACCACCACTTTCTGGGCTCCGGTGCCTACCTTCAAAGTCACGCTGATGTCAGTCGTTTGGCCAGCCTGCACAATGACCTTGTTGTTGACCTGGGTATTGAAGCCGGCCTTGGTAATGGTCAACTGGTAGGTTCCGAGGGGCAAGCCAACGAAAGTGTAGGTACCAACTCCCGAACTTGTCGCCTTTCGGATG
This sequence comes from Acidobacteriota bacterium, assembly GCA_021832085.1. Classification (GTDB taxonomy): domain Bacteria; phylum Acidobacteriota; class Terriglobia; order Acidiferrales; family UBA7541; genus JAKASX01. The sequence goes on from JAKBLM010000031.1 coordinate 12,832, forward strand.
GTGTTGGTGGAAAGGTCTAGGAGCTGCAGGCTTGCTCCAGGAACAACACTGCCGCTCGGATCGAGGACGGTAACGGTGACCGCTCCTCGGCTTACTCCTTGCGCGTGGGCTGGCAGAACGCTCAACCCCGAAACAAACGCAAAACAAACAACGACGAAACTAATCAGCCACGCCCGACTTGTACATCGCGGCATCTCCTCACCTCCCAGAGGAAGACGATATCGATTCAAAGCCTCCGTGACCCACCTGAAAATCGGCGCCTTTCCACGCACGGCCGACCGGGCGGAAAAACCTGTTCGCCAAGCTCTAATGCCAACGCGTATGCAAATGCGCGCCTTCCTCAGTAGGCGCTGCCCCGGACCGGCCAGGAAACCGGCCGGCCACGCCGTTAAAGTAAACGTTTTCTTAGAGCCCCCACACATCACCTCTAGGTCCGCGTTTCTATAGCTTCTGGGCTCCCATGTCAAGAGGATTCTTTCGCGTGCTATTCCACCCCGATCCTGGAGCCGCGTTTTTCACGCGCGTTCTTCCCTGTCCGCCCCAATTCCGCTCGACGAGCCCCCGCTCACTCTCGAGCCAGAGCCGCCACGTTGCGGCCGCGCGATCTACCGCAAAGACCGCCCAAAAGGTGCCAATCCCCAGGCAAAAGGCCACATACGCTCCCTGAATGCCTTGTCTTTCCCAAGATCGCATTGACCGGTGCCCGCCCTTGTGCTATAGGCGCAAGAAAGCGGAATCGCTCCGCCTCCGCAAAGAATCGAGGTTCGCTTGCCCGTTAGATACACCCCATCGGTGACCAAACCCCGGCAGAGGAAATTCCTGCTTTCCGCTCCCCTTGTCTGGATTCCGCTTCTCGTCGCCCTCTTCTGCGGTCAATTGACGGCTAACGCTCAGGGATACAGTGTCTTGCAGCGGCAATTGGGATCACAAACCGGTCCTCCAACTGGCATGACACCTCCGCAAGGCCCACATGCCACAGGTAAAGCTTTTCTAAATCCCGGCGCCGCTTTGCAAGCCGGGATCCGGTTCACCCGAGAGGGTCGTTTTGCCGAAGCGATTGCTTATCTGCAAGCCGCGCGGGGACGTGTTGCCGCCGGCCAGGAATTTGCTGCTGATTTCGACCTCTCGCTCTGTTACGTCGGTACTGGAAAGCCCGTCAAGGCCATTCCGATCCTCCTCGCCCTGCGGCGGAAAGGCCTCAGCCCCGTGAATGTCGAGAACCTGCTCGCGCAGGCCTACATTGGTGCCGGCCAACCGAACAAAGCCTTCGAGGCATTTCGCTGGGCTGTCGCCATCAACCCGCACAATGAAAAGCTCTATCTATTTGTCGCCGATGCCTGCATTGAGAGTCGTTCCTCCCCCTTGGGCCTCAGAGTGGTCGACTTGGGTCTGAATGTTTTCCCGCATTCGGCGCGCTTGCATTACCAGCGCGGCATTTTCCTGGCGCAAATGCAGCACTCCGGGTTAGCCATTCGGCAATTTCACTTGGCCGCCCGCTACGGCTCCGGCAGGATGATCGCCTGCATGGCAACTGCACAGGCGGCCTTCATGAACGGGAACATGCCGGCGGCCATTGACGCTTCGCGCCAGGGATTGCGAAAAAGTCCGGACAACTACGTACTGCTGACGATTCTTGGTAAGGCGATCCTCCGCACCGGAGCGGTCCCCGGCCAGCCTCAATTCACCGAAGCGCTCCAGGCAATGGAAAAAGCGGTAGCCGAACGGCCGGACCATGCCGATTCCCAGGTCACTCTCGGCAACCTGTATCTCATGGCAGGTCAGTTGGACAAGGCGATCGCGCATCTCCAGAAAGCCCGGGCACTCGATCCGCAAAACACCTCTGTATACGCGCATCTGGCCGATGCCTATCGTCAGCGTGGAAATCTCAAGAAAGCGCGGCAGGTACTGAAAACGCTGGCGCGCCTCAATGAGCAGCAGGCCGCCGCCTATCGCTCAGGCCCGCCCAACCAACGCCAGGGCTATGTTTCAGATCGGGCTGGAAGGGTCCAACCCTCGTCCGGCGTTCCCCACCACGAATAGTTTCGGCAAGCCTCTGCCAAACGCAGAGTTGTCATCTCGGCGCGTCGCTCTGCCACCGCCGTGCTCGTGCCGGCGAGCCCGAGCGTCCACGCGACCGAGTGGCACAAGAGAATTTTTCGCCTGGCTATCGGGCAACGATGCGAGGAAACGGGCGCTCTATCACGCCCTTGCCTTCCTTGACGGTAAGGATGCGATCGGCCGGGAGATTGGTCAGCCGGGTGACAGTCCCACTCGGCCATTTGATTTCCATCGAGTCCACTTTCGTGCGGTTCCCCAGTCCGAAATGCAGGCGCGGATCCTGTGCCGACTGATAGCTCATCCCGCCTTTCTTCTGCCCATAAATGTGCAGGTCGCCGGCCACCAGATGTATCCGTGCGCCGATTCCGTCCCGGTTCGAGCGCGTGCCGACGAGCAGGATCTCGAGCCAATGATTGGCGTTGCCACCGTCGTTGCGGAGCAGTTGCGGCCGCTCTCCGTTGTTGCTCACTAGGATGTCGAGATCGCCGTCGTTGTCGAAATCGCACACCGCTGCACCGCGGCTGACGCGCGGCCGCAGGAAATCGGGCCCGAGCAACGCGCTCACGTTCTCGAAGGTGCCGTGCCCGGTATTGCGAAACATCTGCTTCGGCTCGGCGTAGTGGACGTCGGGATGGTAGAGCCGAATGTTGTTGAGCACGTTGCCCTCAGCCATGAACACATCTACGGCGCTGTCGTTGTCGTAGTCCATGAATCGGGCGCCAAATTCGCTCCGGTGGTAAGTGGCGTAACCGATTTTCGAAATAATCGTCGCGTCTTCGAATATTCCGTGGCCGAGATTCCGGTAGAGCCGCGCCAGTTGCATGTCCAGGTGAGTCACCACCAGGTCCATCAGGCCGTCGCCAGTAGTATCTGCCGCGTCGGTCCCCATTCCCGCTTCCGGCCGCCCATCCATACTGACGGCGACCCCAGCCAGGTAGCCGACTTCGGTGAAGGTCCCGTCATGATTGTTGTGAAAGAGCAAATTACCCATCGAATCGTTGGCGATGAAGATGTCCTGCCAGCCGTCGTTGTCGTAGTCAAACGTCACCACGCCCAACCCGTTCGCCAACTTACGCCCTACGCCCGACGATTGGCTGACGTCGGTGAAGGTGCCGTCACCGTTGTTGTGATAGAGCGTGGGCGGTTCGCCCTTGTAATCGTCCGGATAGCAGTAGCTGCGCATCCCCGGTCCATGGCCACCGCACCAGAAATTGCGTTCGGGCGACCAGTCGACGTAGTTCGCAATCACAAGGTCGAGATGCCCGTCGTTGTCGTAATCGAACCAGGCCGCGCTCGAGCCCCAGCGTCCGGCATTGGCGACGCCCGCCTTCGCCGTCACGTCGGTGAAGGTGCCATCACCGTTGTTGTGATACAGGATCGCGCGCCCATAGCCAAGCACGTAGAGGTCCGGGTAGCCGTCGTTGTCGTAATCCCCCACGGCCACCCCCATGCCAAAGAGACCTTCCGCGCCGACGCCCGCCTTCTCCGTGACGTCGGTGAAAGTGCCGTCGCCATTGTTCCGGTAGAGAGCGCTGCGCAGCGGATGTTTGGGCTTGTAAACCCGCGTCGCCGCCCCGTTAGCCAGATAGAGGTCGAACAAGCCGTTCTGGTCGTAGTCGATCCAGCCGCAACCCGACCCCATGGTCTCGATCAGGTATTTTTCCGCCGAAGCCGCGTTATCGTGCTTGAAGGTGATTCCGCAAGAGGGGACGATGTCGCGGAAGGTGACCGGGATAATTCGAGAGGCAGGTGCCAGCGCGGTCGACCAGGCGTAGGGAGCGGCCACCAGAGCGGCTCCCATCAGTTTCAGCACATCCCTTCGGGAAGGATTCGTGCGCCTACTCACCGGAAACCCGAGTTGCCGATTCGCTGCAGAAACAAGCAAATCAGCATACAGCAGCGCCGCCGCCAGGCGCGAGCGGATTTTCGATTCCCCCATTTTCGTCCGTCTCGCGAACCGAGCCTGAGTCGGCCACAAGACACCGCCGCTCCTGCTCGGTTCCCGGCACGCGATCGTCTCCTGGCCCTGCCTTCACGGGAAAACTCAGTCCCAACCAGCCGGCGTGACCATAGTTTCCGTTTCGGCAAGACAAGCCAAGGCTGGTACTCTTTTCCCGTTGGGCACAGGAGTCAGGGAAACGGTTTCTCACCGGGCCGGCGCTGCCGTGCAGGGCAAGGGCCGGCTAGGGTTTCCGGAGGCTGCGTGAATGCCAACTCGCTCTGACCGCAGGTGGGAAACGCTTTCTCGCCGAGCCTTCTTGCGGATGCTGGGCCTGTCCGCGTTTGGAGGCACCTTAGGGCAACTGAAGGTCTTCCCTGCACTCGGTGCGTCACTCCCGCGAGCCGCTCTGCCGGCTTTCGAGGTCGTCCCACCGTCCAGGAGCGGCATCTCCTGGGTTCATGTCGCCGGCCGTTCGCCACAGTTCTACGAACCGGAGACGCTCGGGGCCGGCTGCGGCTTTATCGACTACGACAATGACGGCTGGATGGACATCTATCTGGTGAATAGTGGCAAGTGCGATTTCTTTGACCCGAAAACGCCCCTGCGCAACGCCCTTTACCACAACAACCGCGACGGCACCTTCACTGACGTCACCGAAAAAGCCCGTGTTCCCGGCAATGCCTATGGCATGGGTGTGGCCGTTGGCGACTACGACGCCGACGGTTTCCCCGATATGTACGTCACCCAGTATCCGCGCAGCATTCTTTATCATAACAACGGCGACGGCACCTTCACCGACGTCACCGAAAAAGCCGGCGTCTCCACTCCCGGCTGGGCCACCAGCGCCGTCTGGTTCGACTACGATAACGACGGCCGCCTCGACCTGTTCGTCTGCCATTTCATCCGCTACGACAAGGAGTTGAACAAGTTCTGCGGCAACACGCTCACCGGCGAACGCTGGTATTGCAAGCCGAACGTCTACCAGCCCATGCCCTGCTGGCTCTTCCACAACAACGGCGACGGCACCTTCACCGACGTCAGCAAGTCCTCCGGCATCGCCCTTCCCGCCAAAGCCTGGGGCGTGGTTGCCGCCGACATCAACAACGACGGGTGGATGGATCTGTTCGTCAGCAACGACACCGTCGCCAACTTCCTCTTCCTCAATCAGCGCAATGAGACCTTCCAGGATATAGGCGTCCTCGCCGGAGTTGCGTATAACACCTTCGGCATGGCGCGCTCGGGCATGGGCGTCGACGCCGCCGATTACAATCAGGACGGCTGGATCGACCTCTTCGTCGACAACGTCGACCATGAAATGTTCTCCCTCTACCGCAACGATCACAACGAGACCTTTTCCGATGAGGCGCTGACCGACGGCATCGGCGCCGCGACGCGCTTGTTGAGCGGGTGGGGAGTGAAATTCTTCGATTACGACAACGACGGCAACATCGATCTCTTGCTCGTCGATGGCCATCCGGACCTCATGGTGGCCAAGCACGATCCCGGTGTCACCTACCGCGAGCCGATGCTCCTGTTCCGCAATATGGGCGGCCCGAACGCGCGTGGGCACTGGTTTGAAGACGTCAGCAAGCAGAGCGGGCCGATCTTCTCCGAGCGCATCGCCGGCCGCGGACTTGCGATCGGCGATTTCGACAACGATGGCTCGGTCGACGCCTTGGTCACGGTCAACAATTCCGCTCCGATTCTTCTGCGCAACAACGCCGGACTCCAAAACCACTGGCTTGGCGTCCGCCTGATCGGCCGGAAGTCTAACATCGACGCCGTCGGCGCCAAGCTCACCTACCAGGCCGGGAACCTGGTCCGCCACTGTTTCAAAGTCGGCGGCGGGAGCTATGTCTCGGCGCACGATCCCCGCGTCGTCCTCGGCCTTGGACAGCAAACTAAAATCGATTGGCTCGAAGTGAAGTGGCCACTACCGGGCGGCGCCACCGAGCGCTTCCTCAACCTTCCCATCGACCGCTACATCACCATCGTCGAGGGCGAGGGTAAGTGGAAATGAGCCGGGAACGGCGTGGCCAAGGATAGATAGCCAGGGAGCGGCGCGCCGACGCTCCTCGGGTCCGGTTGCCGCTCAGGGAATTAGTTGGGTGACCCGCCATCCGCGGGGCGGTAGGTCTGCTTTTGCGCTTTCTGCGCGGCTTCCCGTTGGAGCCTCAACTGCTGTTGGGCATCTTTCATGTTCCCGGTTCGTGCGTAGGCGATCGCCAGTTGATAATGGCCGGCCGGGTCATTGGGCATGGCCTTCACGTACTTCTCCAGCGGAGCAATGGCCTCGGCGTATTTGCCCGCCCCGTTCAGCGCCACGCCCAGGCCCAGATAAGCCTCCGCGAATTCCACATCGTATTTCGTTGCCAGCGCGAAGTGGTGGATCGCTTTCGGCCAGTCCTGTTTTTCCCAGAAGAGATCGCCAAGCATGAATTCCGTCGCCGCCGAGTGAGGATCGACCTTGAGTTCCTCCTCGAATTCCTTTTCCGCTTCAGCCTTGGAATCGGCCGTCTTCGAGCCATGGAAGAACAGAAGCCGGCCCAATTGGTAATGAATTCCGGCGGTATCGGGATATTTCGCAAGGATGTCGTGGAACACTTTCTCGGCGTCGTCCCACCTCTTCTCCGATTCATATCGCTCGGCCCTCAACTCCATGGCCTGCGCCGAAGTCGGGTCCTGGGTCACTAGCTTGCGAGCAGTCTGCGTCGCCATTTGCGAGTAATAGTGCGCGGTCACAAAGAGTACCTGGGGATCGTTGGGGAATTCACGATTCAGGAAGGCGAGCGCCTCGACCGTATTTCCCATGCGACCCAGGCTCATGCCGCATTGCGCCCGTGCCATCGCCGCCCGGTATTGCAAGTGTTTGTCGTTAAGGCGCGGAAGTGCCTCGGCCAGCAGCGGCAGGGCTTGCCGGCAATATCCGCTCGCCGCCAGGTTGATGCCTCTTTGCGCTCGGGCGACCGCCGTTTCCGGAACCTTCCCGGCAGCTTGGGCCAACCCGAAGGCCGCCATCGGCCCGCAGACGAACGCGCAGACAAGAATCACGCCGGAGAATTTCCGCATCGGCAAATAGTTTAGCATGGCGCCTCTGCTGGCCGCGGATTGTGCGCCCCACGGAGGCATTTTCGCCTGGTTGTACCCGGGGCTTCTTTTTCCTTGTCGCAGTCCCGGCATTCACAAATTTGGTTCGCCCTGCCCGCCACACGCCTGTTCAATTCTTCCCGCGATCGCTAGCACCACTTCCTCCTCATGCGGGCGGCCCACCACCTGCACGCCGATCGGCAACCCTTCCGGCGAGCGCCCCACCGGGACGACCACCACCGGATTGCCGAGCAGATTGAACCACTGCGTATAACTCATCGCATCGAGGTACTCGACGGGCCGCCCTTCCACATTCCAGACGCGCTCGCGATGACGGAAAGCCGGCACGGCGCACACCGGACACAACAGCACCGGATGCTCCTCCATTTGCGCCAGAAAGCGCGCACGAATCTCGTCCCTCCTCAAAAGCGCCCCCATGAATCCCTCCAGCGTCAGCGCGGGCTCGGCTGCCACGATGCTCATGAATTCCCGCAGAATCGGCCCCACTTCGCCCTCATGTCCCGCCAGTGTCGGCCCCAGCACGAGGCTGCCTGCCGGCCCGAAGAGTGTCCACCAGATTTGCCGTGCTTCTTCGAGGCCCTCCGGGCAAAAGGCCTCGACATCGAAATTCTGCTCCTCAAGCGCCCACGCTGCGGCGCGCACCGCCGCCCGCGTCTCCGCCGTTACCGGCACGCGGCCATCCTCCTCGAAGTAGCCGATGCGAAAGCGCCGCAACTCCTGCTCCCCCGGCCACCGCAACGGCACCGGCGCCGAGTTCGGGTCACCCAGGTCGGGTCCGGCCAATACCTCGAGAAACAAAGCCAGGTCCCCCACCCTGCGCGCCATTGGCCCTACCACTCCGAGCGCAGCAAACGGCCCGGTCGAAGGCGGGAAATGCCCGGTCGCCGGAATTCGGCCCGGTGTCGGCTTGAGCCCGCAAATTCCGCTGAAATGCGCAGGAATGCGGATCGAGCCACCGCCGTCGCTTCCGATTCCTCCCGCCGAGCATCGCGCCGCGATCGCTGCCGCTTCACCGCCACTCGAGCCGCCCGGCGTCCGCGCGAGATCCCAGGGGTTGTTTGTCCTCCCGTAAAGCGGATTGTCGGTTTCGTAAGCCATCAGGAATTCCGGCGCGTTCGTATTTCCAAGCAAGATCGCGCCCGCCGAACGCAGCCGGAGCACCAGTGGAGCATCGGCGGCGGGCACGTTGCCGGCCCGCAGCGGCGTTCCCGTTTCGCAGCGGTACCCCGCCACGTCGATGCTGCTCTTGACCGTCATCGGAACGCCGTGCAGCGCTCCCAGTTTCTTACCGCTCGCCACCGCTGCTTCGGCGGCCTGTGCCGCCTTTCGCGCACCTTCCTCATCGATCGTCACGAACGCGTTCAGCTGTGGATTCAGCCGCGCGATCCGATCCAGATGCGCGCGCACCAGTTCAACTGGAGAAAATTTCCGCCACCGGATTCCAGCGGCCATTTCCACCGCCGAAAGCGAGGTCAAATCGCTCATCTTGCGCTCCTCCCTGCCTATTCCGGGAAATCGCTTTCAGTCTATCATCGGGCCCGCCGAGGGTGGCCGGCGACGCTGGTTCGCCCGGCAGCAGAGAGGCTTGTGCGTCCCCTGTCCTGTCAAGACATTATTGCTGGCCCTATCCCAATCTGGTAATGTGAAAGCGTTTTCACGACCGGGGGAAGGGTTCGGAAAATTGGCGGGCTTACAACGCTTTGCGGTCAAATCCCGGGCAGTCCTCCTCGCCGCTTTGTTTGCCACGGCCCTCTATGAATATGGCTGGCCAAACCCCTCCCTGACGTATGAAGGCGCTGTTCTCCTCCACCTGATCTCCGGCCTTCTGCTGATGCTCCTCTTCTTGCCGGTTCTTCCTGGCCTGTTCCGAAACCGCGCGGCAACTGCGCGCCTGGGCTGGGCGCTGCTGCTCGCCGGCGGCGCCTATGGTGGCGTGCTGATCTACACGGGCGACTCAGTCAACCACATGGGCATCTTCTACACCCACATCGCCCTGTGCGTTTCGGCGCTGTGCCTGCTCCTGGGCGACTGGGCCGGCCGGTGCGGCTGGCTCGCGGGCTCGCGCGCACGCGCGGCGCTGCGGTTCACTCTGCTTTTCCTCGTTGCCGGTGGCATCTCTTACGGCGCCTGGTGGGAGCGCTACATACCGTGGGAAGAAGCGGCCAAGATTCAGAATCCCCCGATCGCTCCGGCGACCATGTACCAGGAGGGAGGGGGCGCCAACAGCGCGTTTTTCCCCAGTTCCGCCACGATCGAGAATGCGAAGGACATTCCGGAGTCGTTTTTCCTGCAGTCCAAGTCGTGCGAAGAATGTCACGCTCGCACCTACCACGAATGGTTCGAGTCGGCGCACCACTTCTCGTCCTTCAACAACCAGTGGTATCGCGCCGCTGTGCTCTACATGCAGAGCCGTGTCGGCATCAAGCCGTCAAAGTTCTGTGCCGGCTGCCACGACGAAGCCCTGCTCTTCAGCGGCGTTTTCGCCAAGACCCCAGCCAAGGACCTAATCCATACCAAAGCCGCCAACGCCGGCGTCGGCTGCCTGGTTTGCCATTCGATCGCAAAGGTTCCCAGCACAATGGGTCAGGGGGGCTACGTGCTCAAGTACCCGCCCTTGGCCAGACTCGCCGCCAGCAAGAACCCCATCATTCACAAACTGGTCAATTTCCTCATCGTCCTGAATCCCGAACCGCACAAACGCACCTTCATGCAGCCGTTTATGCACAATCGCAAGCAAGTGGCGGAATTCTGCTCGGTCTGCCACAAGCTGCACCTCGACTATCCGGTCAACTACTACCGTTGGATCCGCGGCTTCGACGACTACGATCACTGGCAGGCGAGCGGCGTCTCAGGTAACAGTGCCCGCTCCTTCTACTACCCGGCTCATCCGTTCGTCTGCACCGATTGCCACATGCCACTGGTTCGCTCGCATGAATACGGCAATATCGACGGGTTCATCCACTCCCACCGCTTCCCCGGTGCCAACACCGCGCTGCCCTATGACAACAAATTCAAGAAACAGCTCGAGGACGTCACCCGCTTCCTCCAGAACGACAAGGTCAGCGTCACGATCTTCGCCATGGCTCCGCAAGCCAAGCCCTTGAAGCTGACCACCCAGGCGCTCATCCAGCAAAGGGCCACTTCCAGCATATTCCCCGCGGGACCCGGAGTGTCTTTCCACGCCCCGATCGCCGGTGCGAGTATCGCCCCCAGCTTTGCCGACCTGACCGCGCCGCTGTACCGGGTTACCGGCCAAGTGAAGCCCGGCGAAACCGTGCGGGTCGACGTCGTCGTCCGTACGATCGGCGTCGGACATTTTTTCCCCGGCGGCACAGTGGACTCGAACAACGTGTGGCTCGAGCTAAAAGCGGTGGACGCCAATGGACACACCATCTTCTGGAGCGGCGCCCCCCAGGATGGCGGCGACGGGCCGGTCGATCCAGGCGCCGAGTTCTACCGCGCGCTTTTGATCGACAAGGGCGGCAACCCGATTGACAAGCGAAACGCCTTTATGGAACACGCTGTCATCTACTCCAATCTGATACCTCCGGGCGCGGCCAGCACGGTGCACTATCTGATTCACATCCCCAAGAACATCGTCGGTCCCATTCACCTCACCGCGAAGCTGAACTACCGGAAGTTCAACTGGTGGTTCACCCAGTTCGCCTTCGCTGGCGTGCCCGATCCGAACCAGAAACCCAAACCGACCTATAACTACAACGCCGACGACACCGAGTACGTCTTTACCGGTTCCACAAAGGGCGACGCGGGCAAGCGCAAAGGCATCCCGGATCTCCCGATCGTGGTGATGGCCCGCGATCAGGTCAATCTGGATGTGCTGGCGGCCAACGGTCCGCCGCCCAGGGCCAAGATTGTTCTGAACCACGAAGATTGGCAGCACTGGAACGACTACGGCATCGGCCTGCTCCTCCAAGGCGACTTGAAGGCCGCCTATGACGCTTTCCAGGAAGTGGCGACGGTTGCTCCCAACAACCCGGACGGCTGGGACAACATGGGCCGCGTCGAACTGCAGGAAGGAAATCTGCCCTTGGCGGCCGGGATGTTCCAGCGCGCGATGAAGGTCGACCCGCCCCTTGCCAGCGCCCACTACTTCATGGCCCATATCCTGCGCGACGAGGGCAAGTACAAACAAGCCATCCCCTACTACAAGGAGGCGCTACGCCTGTATCCGGTCGACATCGTGGTGCGCAACGAGTTTGGCCGCAACTATTTCCTTATGCGGCGCTACCGCAAGGCAATCGTCCAATTCCGCAAGGCCATCGCCATCAATCCCGAGGATCTCTTCGCGAACTACAATCTCATGCTGTGCTACACCGGCCTCGACAAGCCCAAGATCGCGCACCAGTTCGAGATCCGTTATCTCCGCTTCAGGGCCGATAATGCGGCGCCGGCGCTGATCGGCATGTATGTGCGCAACCACCCCAACGCCAACAACGAGCGCCAGCCGGTGCACGAGCAAGTTTCCGTGCCGTTGAAATACATCGAGAATGGAGACTACGATCCCCCGTTCCCGAAGAACATCTTTCACTAGGGGGATAGTTCGCTGATGACATTTCGCCGCGGGCTTCGCTTCCTGCCGTATCTGGTCGTGGCCGCCATTCTGCTTTCGGCCTTGGTCACCGCCCGTGCCAACAATCCGGCCCCTGCTCCCCATCCTCGCTTCGTCAATATCACGCGCTCCGCCGGCATCAATTTCGTCCACAACAACGGGGCTTTCGGCGCCAAATATCTGCCTGAAACTCTCGGCTCGGGTGTCTGTTTCATCGACTACAACAACACCGGCCGGCAGAGCATCCTGCTCGTGAACGGCGAGGATTGGCCGGGCCATCCACTCCATCGCTATCCCACCACCATGGAACTCTGGCGCAACAACGGCAACGGCACCTTTACGAACGTCACGCGCCAGGCACATCTCAACGTGCCCATGTACGGCATGGGTTGCGCCATCGGCGACTACAACAACGACGGCTGCGACGATATCTTCGTCACCGCCGTCGGCCAAAATCACCTGTTCCGCAACAATTGCAACGGCACCTTCACTGACGTCACCAAGCAAGCCGGACTTTGGGGACCGAAGGACTTCAGCACCAGCGCCGCCTGGATCCAGGCCACCCGCGACGGTCTGCTCGACCTCGTCGTCGCCAACTACGTGAAATGGTCGCCCAAAACCGACATCTATTGCACCATCAACGGCAAGACGAAGTCCTACTGCACCGCCCAGGTATACCACGGGGAATCCCTCACCTTTTGGCGCAACAACGGCAATGGCACCTTCACCAACGTCACCAAGCAAGCCGGCCTCTACGATCCCAACGACAAGAGCCTCGGCATCGCCGTCGCCGACTTCAACAACGACGGCTGGCCCGACATCGCCGTCAGCAACGATGACGAGCCCAACAAGCTCTATATCAACAACCACAACGGCACATTCACCAGCGAGGGCGTCACCGCCGGCATCGCTTATAGCGGCAGCGGCGTGGCTCGCTCCGGCATGGGCATCGCCGCCGCCGATTACAATCATTCCGGCTACCCCAGCCTGGTGATCACCAATTTCTCCAACCAGATGCTCTCGCTCTACCAAAACCAGGGCAACGGCCTCTTCATCAACCTCGCGCCCCATTCCGAAATCGGTCGCGCCAGCCTGCTCACTCTCGGCTTCGGGTGTTTCTGGTTCGATTACAACCTCGACGGCTGGCCAGACCTGTTCGTCGCCAATGGCCACATCGATCCAGGTATCAGTGCCATCCAGCCCCAGGTTCACTACGCCGAACCCCCGCTGCTCTTCGAAAATCTCGGCAACGGCAAGTTCGCCAACCTCACCAAGCAGATGGGCGCATCCTTCAACAAGCCCCGAGTCGCTCGCGGCACCGCCTTCGCCGACGTCAATAACGACGGCGCTCCCGACCTCGTCATCACGACCAACAACGGCCCGGCCGCGCTCTTCCTGAACGAGGGTGAAACCAATAACAGCCTGGAGATCAAGCTCGTCGGTGTAGAATCCAACCGTGACGGCCTCGATTCGACCGTCAGAGTCCGCGCGGGAGGAATGACGCAATCCGAGATGCTCACCAACGGTGGCAGCTATCTTTCCTCGAGCGAGCTGATCCTCACCTTTGGCCTCGGCCGGTACAAGAAAGCCAGCTTGGTGGAAATCGATTGGCCCAGCGGTCATCGCGATTTCTTGAGGAACGTCGCCGCCAACCAGCTCATCACGGTCAAGGAAGGCGTCGGGATTATCGCCAGGAAGCCGCTGAATAGAAGGGGCACTTGGTGAAATCGCTCCGGGCCAAGCATTTCCCCAAGGTGGGAATCCTGGGCGTGACGCTGCTTTGCGGGTCTGTCCTGCTGGCCGGTTTCCTCTACTTCCCCGCGTTACACGCCGCGGGGGGCCAGCCCAAGCAACTCTCGGCGCGCCGGCTCAAAGCTTCTCTCCTCAACAATCTCGGCGTCGCCTACATGAACCGCGAGTCGATCGTGAAAGCGGCCGGTTATTTCCAGCGAGCCCACGCCACCGATCCCAAGCTCAGCACTGCCCGGCTCAACCTGGCGATCGCCCTCTTGAATACCCAGAAGTATCACGAGGCCGGTGCGATTTTCGAAAGCCTCGTCCATTCCGAGCCGCGCAATCCTTATGCTTGGTACAACCTCGGCCTGCTCGCGATGGATGAAAACCATCCGAAAGCCGCGCTCCAGGACTTCCAGCGGGTCGCTGCCATCGATCCCCACGACGCGGATACCCGTTATTTCATCGGTCGGCTGCATCTTCAGCTCGGCCAATATGCCCAGGCCATCGCCTCGTTCGAAGCCGCGTTGCGCATCGATCCCTTCCACGTTTCTGCAGAATTCGGCCTGGCACAGACCTACCTGCATATGAGAAACATGGCCGAGGCCCGGCGTCATCTCGCCATCTTCCAACATCTCACCGCAGCCAAACTCGGTGCCCCGCTCACCCTCATCTACGGTCAGCAGGGCAAATATTCTCAGGCTGTCGACGTTCCTACCGGCCTTGAGCCCGTCCCTCCGCCCCTCCCGGTCCATTTCGTCAATGTCACCAAGGGTTCCGGTCTGCCCGTCAGCGTTCCTCGCTCCGCTGCCGGTACTTCCACGACCGCGGCCTCTTGGTTCGGCTCGGGCGCCTGCGTTTTCGACTACAACGGCGACGGTCTGCCTGACATCCTCCTGCTCGACATCGGCGGCGCTCCCGCGCTCTATCGCAACCTCGGCCACGGCCACTTTGTCAACGTGACGAAGGGTTCCGGCATCTCCATCCCCGGTCCCGGCATCGGCTGCACCGTTGGCGACTACAACAACGACAATCGGCCCGATCTCGCCATCAGTTACAACGGCGGCATCGCCCTCTTCGAAAACGAAGGCCACGGCAAGTTCCTCAACGTCACACGCCAGGCCGGCATCAACACCACCGGCCTCGTCCTCGGCCTCACCTTTGTCGATTACGACCACGACGGCGATCTCGATCTCTATGCCACGCGCTTCCCCAACGTTCCCGTCAACCCCTCGACCGGCGCGCTTTCCTTGCCCCCTGGCAAACCGGTGCCTACGAACGTGCTTTGGCGAAACGACGGCAACGGGAAATTCACCAACGTCACCGCCGCCACCGGCCTCGCCGGCCCGGGCCTGAGCCTTGGCGCGCTGCTCAGCGACGTCAATAACGACCGCGCTGTCGACCTCGTCCTCACCGGCTACCGCAATGCCCCGGTCATCTACCTGAATCCCCGCGAAGGTAAGTTTCGTCCTATTCGCCCCTGGACCACAGCCTTTTCCGTTCCCACGCTCGGTGTCACCGCGCTCGATTTCAACAAGGACGACTGGATGGATCTCGCCTTCACCCAGGACGGCACGCCCGGCCTTACCCTCTGGCGCAACATCGACGGCAAAAAGTTCGTCCGCGTGCCGCTGCCCCGGCTCAATTGGACGCGCGCCTGGGGCGTCGCCCCCATCGACTACGACAACGACGGCTGGATCGACCTGGTCGCCGTCGGCATCAACGCCAAGGGCGGCCACATCGCCCTGTTCCGCAACGAGGGTCCGGCCGGTTTCCGCAACGTCACGCGCCAGGTGGGGCTCGACAAGATTCATCTCAGCCATCCCCGCTCGATCGTCGCTGCCGATTTTTATGGCGACGGCGCAACCGATCTGCTCATCACTCAGCACGACGGCCCGCCGGTGCTGCTCCGCAACGTCGGCGGCAACCGCAATCACTGGCTCCAGATCAAGCTGCGCGGCAACCACGACAACCACAGCGGCCTCGGCACCAAAGTCAAGATCTTCGCCGGCACGTTGCATCAGAAATTCGAAATTGCCGGCGCCTCCGGTTATCTCAGCCAGGATCCGGCCACGCTCACCGCCGGTCTCGGCTCGCATTCCGAGGCCGGCGTCGTGCGCATGCTCTGGCCCACCGGCGTCTTGCAGGATGAAGTCCACATCTCCGCCGACCAGCCCCACCTGATCAACGAAATCAATCGCCGCGGCAGCTCCTGTCCTCTCCTGTTCGTCTGGGACGGCCGGCATTTCCACTTCGTCTCCGACATCCTCGGCGCCGGAATCATCGGCCACTGGGTCGCACCCGGTGAGCGCAACATCCCCGATCCAATCGAGTACGTGAAAGTTCCCGGTTCCCTCGTTCGGCCGCGCCACGGCCGGCTCAGTTTCCGCCTGCTCGAGCCGATGGAGGAACTCGATTATCTCGATCAGGTCCGGTTGCTCGCCGTCGACCACCCCGCTGGCACCTCCGTCTATTCCAATTCGCGTTTCTCGATGGAGCCGCCTTTCCCGCGTTTCCACGTGATCGTCAGCCGCGGCGCTCGCCCCCTACTCGGCGCCTGGAATGGTCGCGGTCAAGATGTGCTGCCCGAACTCCTGAAGAAGGATCACCGCTTCGTCCAAAGCTTTTCCAGCACGCCCTTCGCGGGCATCGCCGCGACACACGCCTTGAAACTCGAACTCGGCCCCTGGAATCCTCGCCGGCCACTGCGGCTCATCATGACCGGCTTCACCGATTATTTCAGTGCCAGCTCGCTCTATGCCGCCTGGCAGGCGGGCTTGAGCCCGATCCCGCCCTTCGTCGAAGCACTCGAACCCGATGGCCGTTGGAAACGTGTAATCGCCAACATGGGCTTTCCCGCTGGCCTCGAGCGAACCATGGTCGTCAACCTTACCGGCCATCTGCCGCCGGGCACACGCTTCATCCGCATCGTCACAAATCTCAAGATCTACTGGGATCGAATCCTCGTCGACAACGCGCCCGCCGGCCTTCCCTATCGCCTCAACGTGGTTCCGCTGGTCGGCGCTCATCTTGATTTCCGCGGCTATCCGCGCGCGATCGAGGGCCATCCGGCCGCCGATCTCACTTACCAATACGACGAAGTCAGTCCCACCGGCCCCTACGCCCGCCAGGTCGGCAACTACACCCGCTACGGCAACGTTCTCCCGCTGCTCCAGCGCGCCGATGAAGAGTATGTAATCTTCGGTTCCGGTGACGAGGTCCGCCTCCGTTTCAATCCCGCTACATTGCCACCTCCGCCGCCGGGTTGGAAGCGCGACTATTTCTTCTATGCCAACGGCTTCGACAAGGACATGGACTTCTACGCCTACGACGGCTCGACTGTCCCGCCCCTGCCTTTCGACACCTTGATTCCGTATCCCTATCCTCACGGCACCGGCTATCCCGAAACACCCCAGCACATCCGCTACCAACTCGAATACAACACGCGCTCAGTCGACAGCCCCGCCGGCAACACTTACCGCTTCCAATACCACTACGACCCTCCGCGCTGACCCGCGCTTGCCGCGGGCTGCCAGGCTCGCCCGGCTTCAACGCAGCGAGAATCGTCAATCCAGGTCCCCTCACAATCTTTCTGTTGCACCCTGGACGGGTTCTCGCGGCGCGTGGTCGGCTGGGCGCTGGGCCGGACACTCGGAGCCGAACTGACGCTGCAGGCGCTGCGGTCGGCGCTGGCACGACGCCAGCCGGTTCCCGGCTTGGTCCACCACTCCGATCGCGGCGTGCAGTGCGCTTCGCGCGACTACACCGCTTTGCTGCTGGCCCATGGTGTGCGGATCAGCATGTCGCGCCGAGCGAATCCCTACGACAACGCGATGGCCGAGTCGTTCATGAAAACGCTGAAGTACGAGGAGGTCTATCGCAACGAGTACCGCGATCTGTCCGAGGGTCAGGCTGGAATCGGGCGCTTCCTCGAGCAGGTGTACAACGAAAAACGGCTGCACTCGGCGCTGGGCTATCGTCCGCCGGCCGAGTTCGAGCGCTCGCTGGCGACTGTCTCCGGTCCGAGACTCCCCTCGTGGGCCACAGCGCAGCGAGCTCGGGAGTCGGTAAGATGAGTTTTTTCAGGCATGGGGAAACTCATCATCCGATGAGCGCCTCGGCATTTGCGCTGGGGCGGCCCCGGTTGGACCGCCCCGCGCCTCATCGAAACGATGAGTTTCCGGCTGGCTATTCCTTGGTGGGTTGCGCTCCCGCAGAGCCCGCCTCCGCTTCGCCGGCCGGCACGCAGGTTGAAGCAAGAGCAGTGGCGAGTACAATCGAAAAGCAGCGAACGGTAGAAAGACCCTTAACCGCTTGTCTCACTCAAGGGGACAACCCCATCATCACCCCGAGACTTTATCTCGAAGGCACCCAGAACGCCCACATGGTCACAGACGCTACCACTGACCGGGCGTGGACTTTCCCGAACGCAGACGGAGCTGTCACGCTCAACGTCACGTCGGGAGAGTGCAGCACCGGGTCAACCGGGACAGCAACATGCAACTTCTCAACCGCGTACTCCGCCACTCCGACCTGCATCGGCACAGACACGACAGCAGCCGCGGCGGTCCAGGTAACCGACACCGCGTCGGCGATCACGGTTGGGGACTGCGGACCACACTATCGATTGGATTTGCGCGCCTCGCGGAGCGGTCGCGGGGTATACGCCGTAGCCAGGATTGGAGAACTGAAAACGACACTGGCCCTCGAACTCGCTGCTTGGCTTTTGGACCAGCGAGTGCTTCGCCAGTCTTGGCAGCGCCGTGGTGACAATTTGGTGACACTCCCCGGTTTTGGATCGCTGCCGGCGGCGAATTGCGTCATGCTTTGTAACCGCTAAGCAGCAAAACCTTGACGTCCACACGGAGTCGCGGTGCGCCTCGCACCGGATCACGCTCCCCCGCGCCGGACACGCAAAAGTCAGACGAAGAAGGCTTCCTGGCGAAGAGAAGGAGATTACCGTGACCTTTCCTCAAGTGACGGTGGTGAGCCTGGACGACGGCCAACTCGTGGAGTTCATTAAACAAGCCCAAGAAACGCTGCTTTTTGCGGGCCCCGGCGTCAGCCTCCTGGTCGCGGAGGCGCTCGCCCAGAAGTGGCGCGAACTTGATCCTGCGAGCGTATCCATACTCCTCGACGTTGACCCCGAGGTCTGCCGCTTGGGATATGGCACAGTTCAGGCAATCGAGTTGTTGCACCAGACTGCTCTGAAAATGGGGCAATGCCTTCATCACCGCCCCGGAATCAGAGTTGGGCTCGTCGGGACAGAGCGGGCCACTCTGGTTTTCGCCCCGATCCCATTGCTAATTGAGGCGGAGTCCGTCCCCTTCCCCCGTCCCAATGCGGTTTGCCTCGATTCCGCCGCGGAGGATCCAGCCTCGCCGGTCGAAACTCTCAAGCGAGAGGCAGATGACCTAATCCATGGCAGCGAGCCGGTTGACAATGAAAAAGTAGAGGAACTCGCCCGGGACCTGGCGGAAAATCCTCCCTTAAAATTCGACTTGGCCAGGGTGGTGCACGTTTTCAACGCTCGATTTCAGTTCGTGGAATTTGAACTTTCCGGCCTGCTCGTTTCCCGGATGACTGCTCCGATTCCTCCTGATTTATTGGGACTCGCGGGGGATGAGGAAACACAAAAGTTGCTTCATAGCACGTTTAAGCTGGTTCGCGACGACAGCAAAATCTCTGGTGCCCAAATCTTCGAGAGGAAGCGAACGATCTCGGGGAAATACCTGTTCTCCTTGAAAGGCTATGGGACCGTGTGTCTACGGGCAAACAAAGAGGCTTTCCTCACCGAGGTCGAAGCTCTTAAGAAAGAGATCACACAGTTCCAGAAAAGGATCGAACAGCAATTGCAGTCCGAGATGGACCACAACCGCGGTCGTCTTGTGAAGGCGCTCCTCCCCGCCGTCTACGAAAACCCGCCACAACGTTGGATAAAGTTTCTCGGCCCGCGGCCCAAAAAATCCGTGTTACGAGAACATCTTGTCCGCGAGCTGGAAGAGTCCTTCGGATCTGCTCAGGATCTGATCAAGGAAATGAATGCAACTGTCATTTTCAAGGATGTGACCTACGAATCCTTGAACGACCCCAACTTTATTGGCGTCGCTCGGAAGGCCATCCCCGACATGAAGGCCCTTCACGAGGAACATTTCGCTGCCGAGGCGAACCCGCAGGTGAGGATGGAGGCATGATTCCACGCGAATTCAGGGTCCGAGCCGTTACTATTTTGGGTCCGAGACGGACGGGGCTTACTGCACTCTTTCTTGGTCCAGTATCCGCGGCCCGGCAACGGGATCTGCAGCTTTCGGCAGACCTTGGCGAGCGCCACGGCCGAGATGCCGTATTTCGGGGCCACCTTCACCAGCGGTTTCTCCCACACCTCCGCGTAGAGCTCTTCCCGATCCCAGGTTCCCATGGCCTGTCAAACCTCCCACGGAAAGTCTGCCGGCGGACCGGGCTGTCGCCCACCGCAGAGAGGCTTGGTGCCAAGCAGAGCATGAACAGCACTGTAAAGGCCTGCAGCAAGGCTATGCAGGCACCCTAAAATCGCGATCGCCAAGGCGCTGCCACGGGTATATTCTCCCTTCCCTGGATGCATGTCTGAAGTTTCAGCTAGGAGACGAGCGTATGAGCGAGTCTACTGGTTTTTCCAAGGACTTCCCGCTAGATGAGGGGATTTTTACCACGGCCAAATTGACGCTTGCTGCTTCGACCGACGCGAATGGGGCCGAGGTCATTCTCTAGAACGAGAAGTTCCCAGCCGGAGACATTCAGCTCGGCCACATCTCGTTTGCGGCGGAAAACGGCAAAATGACGATGAAGCCGATTGGCGAGGCGTCTGTGAGCTTCGACATCGGGGCCTCGGCTCAAACAGGCGCAGGGGTGTACGCGAAAGCGGCCGACGCGATCGCGGCTCTCCATCTGGCCGAAACGCCGAGCCTGAACATTGCCGAATCGCCAGGCGAACGCTACCTGCTCATGGACTGGGGTTATTCAGCGTCCCTAGCTGGCTCGGCGTCAAATCCGATAGGCGTTCTCGGGTCAGTCAGCTTCGGCGTGGAAGCGAAGCACAACTCCGTGTTCGCCATCCTGCACCGGTTCGGCGAAGGTCAAGGCGCCTGCGATGTCGTCGAGGACACGATTGAAAGCTGGATGCTCCCACGGCAGGTGAACTACATCGACGGAGGCGTAAATCTAAAGCCGGGAACCTGGCTTCTGGCGGAAGCCGACGGCTCGCTCGCCTTCACTCTCGCCACCGGACTTGGCTGGAATATGAGTTTCGCCAAGGATGCCAGACTGCTAGTCTGCTATATCCGAAATCTCTTGACCATTGAGAACCCGCCAAGCCGCAGTTCTCACGGGCTCCAATAGTAAGCGCATTTCAGAAACAGGAGACTAGACGTGACACATGACCTCAGCGCAAAGGTTGACGCGAGCCTGAAGGCAAACCTGGGTTTCAGCGGCAAATACTTGGTGGTAGTCGGGCATGAAAGCGCCAATTCGGTGGTCCGGCTCCGACTGTACAAGCAATCGACCAAGGGTCTCAATTTCGGTTTCAATCTAGATGTGGGTGTCCAGGGCTCCGACCCGCAGCTTCCCACCAGCTTCGAGAACTTCATCCAGAGCATTTTCGGGGTGCATGGGCTCCAGGTCCTCAACGATTTGCGCCAGTGGACTGATCCATCCGCCGATCTTGGTCAAAAACTCGCCGGCCTTACTGAGCAGACCGCTCTCCATTTGCTGAAAGAAACGGTACCAAACATTGATCCAGCAGCCGAGTTCGACAGGGCCAAACAGGCTCTCGCTGACGCGCTGAACACCTGGACTAGCCTGCCTGGGAAGCTCTCGTCGATGCTGTGGACGTTTATCGGGCAGAAAGATCCAACTCTCGAGGCGGAATTCAAGGCATTCCTCTCGGGTCTGGCCAATCCGCAAACGACCGAAAAGACCATATTGACAACCCTCAAGAAAGTGACCTTCGGCGACAGCCCACGAGGCCAGTTTCTGGAGGCCATCGCGGATAGGGTTTGCTGGCGTTGTCCAGCGATTTGCGGCCCGTCAGCACCATGCCGGCAAGGCTCTCGATATCCTGAACGGTGGCATCATTCAGAGGCTCCAGATTTTCATCAACCAGAAGCTGGATCGTCTAGCTGCCCGAGTAGTTCCGCTCGCGCAGTTCCCGCAGCAGCACCCGCCCGTTCCACACCCCGGCGCGCAGACGCTCCTCCAGATACGCTTTAAACGGGTCCAGCTTACTGGCTCGCCGCGGGCGGGGCCCATAAACCGGCGCCACTTCCGGTCCCAACAGGTACTTGCGAATCGTCTTGCGACCCCAGCCGGTCAGCTGACTGATCGCCTGGATACTCATCCCTTGCCGTTGCAGTTCTTTGATCTGTTCCACGTCTCTCCCCCTGAACAAGTCTCGGAACCTCCTCCCTGCGGAGTGGGTTCCGGTCTACCACATCAGGGGTGGGGAATTTTCAATCGGCACTTTGGGGATTTTTACACCGGCACTGACATTCTGACAGCTTAAGTGCAAGCACATAAACACGCCGGCGGCAGTCAAATGTTCTGCTGCTAATCAGCAATTTGCAGTGGAGCTACCGTAGGGCCGTCGGCGTTGCGCACGCTCCGAACCAATTAAACTGCCGATCACTGCTTAATACTTCCATCACGCGCTGGCGCCGCAGAGCGGCAAGGAAAATAAGGGCATATCTGCCTCGTAGTCATTCGAGATGGAGCAGGAGGACTCTCGGTGTCAAGAGTGTGCCAATGTGTGCCAGAATGAAATGTTTGTGGCCTCTCGGGGTTAGATCCGAACGAGAAACAGAATCCAAACATAGAACATAAGGGTGCAGGCGTGGGGCCATCCCGCTGGGTTCGCAGGCGGCTCTTACGTCTGAGTCGATCTCCGTCGTTGCGCGCCGATTTGCTACCAGCGTGGGCCCAGCGCCAAACCCGCTTGGAAGAAATCCGTGCCCCCTTGGGTCAAAGTCCTCGGCGTGCGCTATTTGCCCCATCGGGTTCTGTAGAATCCGACCTGCCAGCCTCCCAGCATCGTCGTAACGTCATGAAACGATGGGCCGTTACTGTTCCCCATCGTGGCCGACAAGTCTGGTAATATATATGCTTGAACGCATACATGTATACAGAGATAAACATATTGTAATCAGTGGAGACAGCCGGAAAAGGAAAATACTGTGCGCCGAAGTCTCTGCCTGTGCATGCAGCGTTTGATCCTGCAAACAGACCGAAAGGGAGGTAGGAGATGAGGAAATTACGAGTTTTTGACCCGCCGATGTGCTGTTCAACCGGCGTATGCGGCCCCACCGTTGACCCGGTGCTGCCGCAATTTGCCAGCGATCTCGAATGGGTCAAGAGACACGGCGTCGAGGTTGAACGCTACAATCTGGCCCAGCAACCACAGGCTTTTGCCGCCGATCCGACCGTCACAGCCGCTCTCCGACAGTTCGGGACGAACTGTCTGCCGCTGGTCCTGATCGGAGAGGCGATTGTGCAGCGGGGATCCTACCCCTCTCGAAAACATCTACGCAGCCTCCTCGGGTTGCCGGAGGCCGACTCGCCGAGCGTTCCGGCGGCACCCTTCAAGTCTCCGGCAAAGCGTGGCGGAGGTTGCTGCCGATGAATGGCACGGCAGATCTTCTTGCTCTTGCCACCCGGATTCTTTTTTTCAGCGGAAAAGGCGGCGTTGGCAAGACCTCGCTTGCCTGTGCCACCGCGCTGGAGCTGGCTCGCCGCGGGCAACGAGTGTTGTTGGTGAGCACGGACCCCGCTTCCAACCTGGACGAGGTGCTTGGTGTTTCCCTGTCTGGCCAGCCAACGGCAGTTCCCGGTGCCGAAGGCCTATTCGCTTTGAATATCGATCCAGAAGCTGCCGCCCGTGCCTATCGCGAAAACGTCGTTGCTCCGTATCGAGGGGTGCTCCCGGAAGCGGCTGTCGCCAGTATGGAAGAGCAACTTTCGGGAGGTTGCACGCTGGAGATTGCCGCCTTCGATCAGTTCACCGGTCTTCTCGGCGATCCCGAACGAACCCGGCCATACGGTCACATCCTCTTTGATACCGCGCCAACCGGGCACACGCTGCGCTTGCTGAAATTGCCGGCGGCCTGGACTGGATTCATGACCGAGAATACGACTGGCACCTCGTGCCTGGGGCCTCTTTCCGGCCTTCAGGCCCAGCAGCAGCTCTACCAGGCCAGTCTGGAGGCACTCACTAATCCTACCCTCACCACACTGGTTCTTGTGGCACGGCCCGAGCATTCCACGCTGGCTGAAGCCGAGCGCATGCGCGCGGAGCTAGCGGCACTGGGAATGAAGAATCAATTTCTCTTAGTGAACGGCTACTTGTCTCCAAATGCGGAGAGCGATGATCCTGTCCTTCAGGCCTTGCAGGCCAGGCAGCATGAGGCTCTCGAGCAGATGCCGGCGGGTCTTGGGGCTCTGCCACGCGCCAACGTGGCGCTGTTGGCCGTTGCACCGATGGGCGTCGACAATCTGCGGCAGGTGTTCTCGCCGTGCCCGATTGTGAACTCAACTCCGGAGACAAAGTTTCACGCCGAGCCAGAGTCGTTTGGACCGCTAGCGTCGCTGATTGAGGAAATTGAGAGCGCCGGCCGTGGTGTTGTGCTGACGATGGGCAAGGGAGGCGTGGGCAAGACGACAATCGCCGCGGCAATCGCCGTGGAGCTAGCGCGGCGAGGACACAGAGTTCATTTGAGCACCACTGATCCCGCAGCCCACGTTGCTGAGACCGTAGGGAATGGGATTGGCAACCTGCGCGTGAGCCGTATCGATCCGGCTGCTGAGGTCCGCCGCTACACGGCTTCCGTGCTGACCAAGTTGGCTCCGAACTTGGACGAACAAGGCATTGCGCTTCTTGAAGAAGATCTCCGCTCGCCTTGTACCGAAGAGATTGCCGTGTTCAGCGCCTTTGCCGAAACAGTAGAGCAAGGGGAGTCCGGTTTTGTCGTGCTCGACACGGCTCCGACGGGCCACACCCTGCTGCTTCTCGACAGCGCCGAGGCTTACCACCGCGAGGTCCTGCGTACCCAGAGTGAGATGCCCGAATCGGTGCGAAACCTTCTACCCCGCCTGCGCGATCCGCACTTCAGCCGAATCTTGCTGGTCGCGGTCCCAGAGGCAACACCGGTGCATGAGGCAGCGAAACTACAAGAGGACCTGCTTCGGGCTGGGATCGAACCTTTCGCCTGGGTGATGAATCAATGTTTTGCGGGCCAACGCTTCCGTGATCCATTTCTGATTGAGCGAGGCTTGCGCGAACTACCCTTCCTCGTCGAGGTCCGACAGTCCTACGCTCGGCGAATGGCGCTGACTCCTTGGCAACTGGAACCGCCGATTGGCCCGGAGCGGTTGCGAAAACTCATCAAAGCCCCCGCCGCGACAGAGGTCGTATGAGTGCGATCAATCATGAATCTGTTCCTTTTCGCGTTCTCCTGTACTCAGTCATCGGGTTTATCGCGATTCCACTGACAGGGGGTTCTCCTTCGGACATGGCTCGAACGAGCCGCGTGCGCTACCGACAACTTTTCGGTCCCGCAGCCACATATAACTTGAGGCCCGCTGAGGGTTCGCGACTGGAGAAATCATGAAGCGCGTACTTTCTTCCCGCCTAAGCTTCCTCGACCGGTATCTGACTCTATGGATCTTCACCGCCATGGCCGTTGGCGTGGTAGGCGGCTGGGCTATACCAGGCATTGTGCCCTTTTTGAACCTTTTCAGCGTGGGCACAACATCGGTTCCTATTGCCATTGGCTTGATCCTGATGATGTATCCCCCGCTCGCCAAGGTTCGTTATGAAGAGCTGGGCGAGGTGTTCCGCGACAAGAGAGTTCTAACCCTTTCTTTAGTGGAAAATTGGGTCATCGGTCCGATCCTGATGTTTGTTTTGGCCGTTATTTTTCTGCGCGGCTACCCGGAGTTTATGGCAGGGCTCATTATGATCGGCCTGGCGCGTTGTATCGCCATGGTGATCGTTTGGAACGAACTGGCGAAGGGCGACACCCAATATGCCGCAGGACTTGTGGCGTTCAATTCGGTATTTCAAGTTCTGTTTTATTCCGTGTATGCCTGGATTTTTGTGACGAAATTGCCCCAGTGGTTTGGCCTGCACGGGGCGATAGTCAACATCTCGATCGGAGAAATCGCCCGCAGCGTTTTCTTCTACCTGGGCATTCCTTTCCTGGCCGGCATGACCACCCGGCTGGCGCTAGTGCGGGCGAAGGGCCGGGAATGGTATGAAAACCACTTCATTCCGCGCATTAGCCCCGTCACGCCTGTGGCTTTGCTTTTCACAATCGTCGTGATGTTCTCATTAAAGGGGGCTTATATCGTCCGGTTGCCCATGGACGTGGTCCGTATAGCGATTCCGCTGCTGCTCTATTTCGTCGTGATGTTCCTCGTCTCGTTTTATTTCGGGTACAAGCTGGGTGCGGATTATTCGAAGACTACGACGCTCTCGTTCACGGCGGCCAGCAACAATTTTGAGTTGGCCATCGCCGTTGCCGTCGCGGTCTTTGGGATCAATTCCGGCGCGGCCTTTGCGGCCGTCATCGGTCCCTTGGTGGAGGTGCCGGTCATGATCAGTTTAATCAGCGTCGCATTCTACTTTCAACGCCGGTATTTCAGTGCAGCAAACACGATCGAAGACGCCGGGCACATTGAGAGCAGCCAGTCATCCTGTCTTCCCGGATGTGCCGCGCGGAGATAGCGATGAGAGTTGAGATTTTGGGGAGCGGTTGTGCGCGATGTCAATCGCTGGCCGCGAACGCCAAGAAGGCTCTGGAAGAGCTTGGACTCGAAGCGAAGGTTGAAAAGATAACTGCCATCGAGCAGATCGCGGCCTACCGGATCCTCGCTACGCCGGCTTTGGTGGTCAATGGCAAGGTCAAATCCGCGGGACGCGTGCCAGGCTCGGCCGAAATCCAGGCGTGAATTGCGGCGGCGAGCCAATCGTCACAGAAATGAAGAGCTGTGGCCATGCTGAGAACCTACTTCCCAAGAATAGGAGAAATCCGTAATGCCCGAGTATTTCGAGACCACAGTCGATAAGTTCACCTTCCAGGTAGCCAAAGACCGGCTCTATACCGAAGACGGTGTGTGGGTGCTCTTGATTCAGGCTGGGGCGACCCCGCTCGTTCGGCTTGGTGTGACGGATTTCTTTCAGCAGCACAACGGGGATGTGGCCTTCGCCAATGTCCGTCCCTCGGAAACGCGTCTCGCGCCCGGCGATGAGTTTGCCGAAATCGAGACCATGAAGGTCACCGTGGGATTGCCCTCACCACTGAGTGGCACGATCGCGGAGGTTAATGAGGCGCTCGTGCGCACACCGGAACTAATCAACCAGGATCCTTACGACAAGGGCTGGCTGGCGGCGATTGCAGCCGAGGATTGGGAACCCGTCCGCGCCAAACTGCTGGACCCAGCCGCCTACTTGGCGACTATGCGATCCCAAGCGGAGCAGGAGCTGAAATGATGAGTATCAGCAAACCCAAGGTCGTGGTCGTGCCTTGCAGCGGAATCGGGAAGTCGTTGGGCACGGTGAGTCGGGAGACAGCCTATGAATTGTGCGAAAACGTCCGGCCTGAGGACACGCAGCTACTCGCGCTCTCCACGCTGGTCCTTGGAGACTCGAAGGCGCGCGAGCGCATCCGCAATAATCCAGCGATCACCATCGATGGCTGCAAGCAGATGTGCGCTGCAAAATTGGTGAAACAGAGCGGCGGCGTGGCGATTCGGGAGGTTGCCGTGTTTGAGGAATTCCGCCGCCACAAGGACCTCAAGCCCGAGGGCATTGCCGTTTTGAACGCGAAGGGCATGCAACTGGCGCGGGTCCTGGCGGAAGAAATCGCGCAGCAACTGGATCTCGCGGCCAATCCGGAAGCCTGCGAAGAAGGTCAGCATGCCGAATCTGCCTGAGCGAAAAGTGGGAATCGTGGCCTGTTCGGGAGAAGAGATGGCCGAAGGTACGGTGACAAGGCTTGCCGCGCTTAAGGTGCTGCACGAGCTGCGCCCCGCGAGAACTGTAACCATTTGTCTACCCTTGTTCCTCGCAGGCGGCGCAGGGGATCGAGCCTTCGCCCGCTTCCATTCCACCATTACCGTCGATGGCTGCGAGCTTCGGTGCGCGGCGCGCGGAACGGAGATGTACTCCGGCAAGCCGGCGGCAAGCATCGTGATCAGCGAACTCGCTCGTGAATGTCAGCTCGGCAAGATTGAAGGCCGGCGCCAATTGAATGAGGCGGGCAGGCAAGCGGTTGATCTCGCTGTCCAGCGCATTACGGAATTGGTGGACAAGATCCTTGGACCTCCGGAGTTAAACATCCTTCCGGCGCAAGGTCCTGCTCCAGCGCAAAAGCAAGGATGCTCCTGCGGGTCTGCAATCCCATCGATGAGAATTAGCATCGTAGGCAAATCCGTGGAATTTCTCGCCCTCCCATTGATCTTCAAACAGTTCCGCAACCAAGGGCGGGATCCACAAGTTGCGGGGAATGAACTCTTCGAAGCCGTCAAGCTTTACAACGTAGTTCCGGCTCCGGATGAGGACATATATCGCGCGGCGATTGTCCAGGAATATGCCGCATTTTGCGCGGAGGCGCGTCCGTGAGCCGGATGGCGATCTATCACACGGATGTGCGCTGGACGGGCGAACATTGGGGCCAGCTTAGCCTGGGCAACGGACCAGAAATGAAATTCTCCGCCCCACCGGACGCCCAAGGGCATGTCGGGGTTCTGACGCCAGAGGATGCTTTCGTGGCGGCGGCTAACACCTGCGTGATGTTGATGTTCATCTGGGCTGCCGAACGATTCCAGCTGCGGTTGCTTTCCTACGAATGCCGCACGGAAGGAACGAAATTGATCGAACTGGATCGCACGGAAATTTTCACGCACCTGCGTTTTCGTCCGGTGATCCGCGTGCAATGCAGGCCCGGGGAAAGGGAATCCGTCGAGGCCAAGACGCGCCGCGCCTTGCAGGCTGCGCAGAAATACAGCCTAGTGGCGAATTCCGTCAAGTCGGCCATTCTCGTCGAGCCGGACATTCAGGTGATCGAAACTGAGAAAGCCCCCAACGATGTGCGTCCGGCAGCGGGGAAGCAAGCAAGAGTCTAACCGCGTGACATGAATCGTGGCGCCAGGCGACATGAAACCCGCCCCTTGCACCGGGCAAAATACTGCTTTGAACATGGAGGAAACAATCATGCCCGAAGTTGAAAAAGGAAATTCGGAACCGACGATCGAGCAAGTTCTGGGAATGATGCGGCAGATGATGGGCTCGTTGCCGGCGGCGATGGAAAAAGCGGCCAGGGTGGATGAGAGTCTGGTGCGCGAGCATGTGCGCTCGCGAGGCTATGCCATGCCTGCTGGCGGGGTCTTAGACGACGAAACGCGCACGCTGCTTTATCTGGCCTCGGCCATCGCCGCGGGCAGCCGCGCCTGCATCGATGCCATGGCGAATCGCGCGAAAACCCAAAAGATCGCCCGCGCCAAGGTGCTCGAGGCGTTTCGCATCGCCCGCTTTGCTCTGGCCACGAAGGCCATCGGCGAGGCGGAATCCCTTTTCGAATCCCTTTCGAGCTAAGCCCGGTTGCCGCTGGCCGAGGAGGCGAAGAGGGCCGCGGCCCGCCATGCTCCGCTTTTCTGATGTTTTACGTGTTCATACGCATGAGCGAATTGACCCATGCCTGTGTCTTTAGACGCGGAAGAGCCAGCGACATAGGGCCAGCACGTCCCCCGCATCCAACGCTAAATCCTCTTCCTCCTGCGAGATAGCCTCGCGGCCCGTCCGAGTGCAGTTTGGCAGCTGGGCTGCAATGACTGACGGTCAGTCATAATTTTCTCAAGTCAGAACATGAAACAAACCATAGGGACCTTCCAGCTAGACGCACCCTCCCGCTGGGAAAGGAAGAAAGCGGAGACGCGTGAACGCATCGGCCGTGCCGCGATGGGCTTGATCTCCCAGCGCGGATTGGCCGCGACAAGCGTCGAAGAAATAACCAGAGCGGCCGACGTGGCCAAGGGAACGTTCTTCAACTACTTTCCGAGTAAGGAACATATTTTCGTGATTTTCGTGGAAACCCAGCACGGCAAGCTTCGCCAAGCCGTTGCCGAGGCGGAGCAAGGGCGCCGGAGCACGTACGTCGTCCTGCGAGATCTCTTCCTGGCCCTGGCCGAGGAGCCGGGGAGCAGCCGGGATCTCGCCGCAGCGCTGGTCTCCGCTCTTCTGGGCAGGGGAACCGTCCGAGAAATCGCTGCGGAGGGAATGGCTGAAGGACGCCGTTTGCTGGCCCGAATCTTCTCCCTAGGTCAGGAGAGAGGCGAAGTGAGAAGCGACGCGGATCCTCGGATCATGGGCCTGGCTTTTCAGGAGGCACTGTTCGGCGCTTTGGTGGTCTGGGCGATCCAGCCCGAAAAAAAGCTGCGGACAAGGCTAAGCGCGAGCTTCGAAGCTTACTGGCGGGGAATCGCTGCGGGGAAAGGGGCTTCGAAGTGAAACATTTTGCTATCATTCCCGTTTTTTTCATTCTGCCTTTCGGCGGGACCGTGGCGCGGGCGCAGCAGACTCCCGGTGCCAGTTCCGTCCAGAACCCTTTCCTCGGCAGTGTTCCAAGGGGCAAGGCCTCACCCGGAACTCTGCGGCTCACGCTGGGTGAGGCGGTCGAACGAGGGCTTCGCTCGAATCTTGGATTGTTGCTGAACAGCGAAGAGACCAAGGTCGCCCGTGGCAACCGATGGCAGGCGCTCAGCCGGCTCTTGCCCGTGGTGGAGGGAACTGTCAGCGGCTCACAGCAGCAGATTAATCTGGACACGATGGTTGGTCCTAATACTCTTCCTCCCACGTTCCCCACAATTGCCGGGCCATTCCACGTTTTCGATGCGCGTGCCTATGTTTCGGTCCCTCTGCTGAACCTGAGCGCGCTCGAGGGAGAGCGTTCCGCTTCGCACAGAGTGAATTCGGCCAGCTACACCTACCGAGACGCGCGCGACACGGTAGTGCTGGCCGTGGGAAACGCGTACCTGATGGCCGTTGCCGGCAAGGCACGAGTCGATGCTGTAAGGGCCGAACTGACCACCGCTCAAGCGCTTTACCAACTGGCTCTCGACCGTGAGCATGCAGGGCTGAGTCCGGAAATCGATACCCTACGTGCTCTGGTCGAGTTGAAGTCGCGGCAGGAAAACCTGCTTGCCACTGAGAATGGCTACGCTACTGAAAAGCTGAATTTGGCACGCGTCATCGGTTTGCCAAACAGCCAAGCCTTTGAGCTCGCGACAACGGTTCCTTATCGGCCGATGCCTACCGAGACACTCGAAGAAGCTCTGGCCGAGGCATACCAGCATCGCAGCGACTATCAGGCCGCGACGGCTACCGTTGCCGCGGCCCAAGCTCAACTGCGAGCAGCACAGGCCGACCGCTACCCTACAATCGGGATGAACGCGAACTGGGGTGATATCGGATCCCCGCCTTCAGAAGCCCACCAAACATACGTAATCGCCGGAACTCTGCGGATTCCAATCTTTCAAGGCAGACGGGTGCACGGCGAAGTGATGGCCGCCGATGCTCGCCTTCGCCAGGCGCAGGATCGGCTCGCCAATCTGAAGCAGCAGATTGACTACGAAGTGCGCACCGCGCTTATGAATTTGAAAACAGATGCCAGCCAAGTGGTCGTAGCGGAAACGAATACCACCTTGGCGGCTCAAACGCTCGAACAGGCTCGAGACCGCTTCGCCTCCGGTGTGGCTGACAACCTCGAAGTCGTGCAGGCGCAGCAGACCGTGGCGCAAGCCGATGAAACCTATATCGCCAGCCTCTACCGCTACAACCTTTCCAAGCTGAATCTGGCGCGAGCGATGGGGGTGGCCGAACGCGACGGTCTGAGCTTTTTGGGAGAGAAGAAGCCATGAGCGAAGAAAAACAAGTAAATGACGATCGCCAGCCGCAAGGGCCCGAGACGACGCAGGGTGGATCGCAGCCGGCAGCTTCCGCTCGTCCTAAGCTCAACAAGAAGAAGAAACGCATTCTCCTTGCGACGATCGTGGTGCTGCTGGCAGGAGGCTTCTTCGTTTGGCGTTATTACGCCCAATTCGTCACCACGGATGACGCGCAGATCGAAGCCTACCTGCATCCGATCAGCGCCCGCATCAGCGGGTACGTCACCAAGGTGACGGTGGACGATACGCAATACGTCGAGAAGGGCACGGTGCTGGTGCAGCTCGATCCTAGCGACTACCAAGTCGCCGTCGAACTGGCCAAGGCAAAGCTTGCCCAGGCCCAAGCTGAGGCAGCCGCAGCCATGGCGGGCGTGCCGATCACTTCCGTGAGCACGCTGAGTCAGGTCCATTCGGCCGAAGCCGACGTCCAAGGGGCGGAAGCGGGAATTCTGGCAGCCGAGAAAGCGTTTCAGGAAGCGGAAGCGCGCTTGGCAGAGGTCGAAGCGAATAATGTCAAAGTGCAGGAGGACCTGGGTCGCTATCGCCAGTTGATCGTGAAGAGGGAAATCTCGCGCCAGCGATACGATCAGGCTGTCGCCGCTTCGAAAGCCAGCGCCGCGGCGGTGATCGGTGCTCAAGCCGGCGTGGCCGCCTCGGAACAGCAAGTCACCCAGGCACGCAGCCGCCTGCGGCAAGCCGAAGCCGAACTCCGCAGCGCGCACACCCGGCCCCAGCAACTGCAGGCCATGCGTGCACGGGCGCAAGCTGCCGCCGCCGCAGTTGAGGAAGCCCAAGCGGAACTTCACCGCGCGGAATTGAATCTCGAATACACCACCATCGTGGCTCCGGCCGACGGAATCGTGGGCAAGCGGACCGCGGTCGTTGGGCAGAACGTTTCGCCGGGGCAGACTTTGCTGGTGATCGTTCCCACGCGCGACATCTGGGTGACGGCAAATTTCAAGGAAACCCAACTCAAGAACATGCGCGTTGGTCAACCGGTCGAAATCCACGTGGACGCCTATGACCGTGACTTTCGGGGCAAGATCGAGGGCATCGCCGGGGCTACGGGAGTTCAATTCAGTTTGCTGCCGCCGGAGAACGCGACGGGAAATTATGTAAAAGTCGTGCAGCGAGTTCCGGTGCGGATTGTTTTCGATCCCGGGCAGGACCCGCGCCACCTCCTTCAGGTAGGGCTTTCGGTCGAACCACGCGTCCGGGTGCGTTGAGCCCGCCCGGAGGAGAAGCGTCTTGGCCAATTCCGCCGAAAACTCGCTTGGCAAGATGCCCCAAGCAGGCACCAGCGTTTCGGCACTGCCGTGGGCGCCCGCGCACAATCCGTGGCTGATCGCTTCGGTCGTGGCCTTGTCAGCGTTCATGGAGATGCTCGATGCGAGTATCGCCAATGTGGCCCTGCCGCACATGGCTGGCAGCCTGTCCTCGAGCAACGATGAAGCGACCTGGATTCTAACGTCTTATCTGGTGGCCAATGCCATCATCCTGCCACTGAGCGGCTGGATCTCGAATACCATCGGGCGCAAAAAATATTTCATGGTCTCTCTGCTGCTTTTTACCGTGAGTTCAGTGCTTTGCGGCCTCGCTCCGAGCCTTTCGGCCATCATTATTTTTCGCGTGTTGCAGGGCGCGGGCGGCGGAGGACTCCAGCCCGTGGCGCAAGCCATTCTGGCCGACACTTTTCCCCAAAGCAAGCGCGGCCAGGCTTTCGCCCTCTATGGAATCACGACTGTTCTTGCACCGATTATTGGACCCACCCTTGGCGGCTGGATCACCGACAACTATTCTTGGCGCTGGATTTTTTTCATCAACATCCCTGTTGGCATCCTGGCGCTGATGCTGGCCGCGCAATTGGTGGAAGATCCGCCGTATCTGCGCCGTCTGGGCCGGGCCTTGGTGAAGATCGACTACATCGGCATCGGCCTGCTGGCAATCGGCATCGCCTGCCTGCAAGTAATGCTCGACAAGGGACAAGAAGACGATTGGTTCGGATCGCACTTCATTCTTGCCCTGGCGGTGATTGCCGCCGTTACCTTGATCGCGCTGTTTATCTGGGAGTGGTTTCATGACCATCCGGTCATAGATGTTCGCCTCTTCAAGCATTTCAATTTTCTGACCAGCAATCTGATGATGTTCGGCTTCGGCGTGATGATGTTCGGCACATTGGTGATGATGCCTCTGTACCTCCAAACCCTGATGGGGTACACGGCCGAGTCCGCCGGAATTGTTCTCTCCTTTGGCGGCTTGTTTTTGCTCCTGGAATTGCCAATTGTCGGAAGGCTACTAGCGAAAGTACAGGCGCGGCGGTTGGTCCACATCGGCTGGGCGCTGATGGCCATTGGCATGTGGTACTCCACCTCGCACATGGACACACTGATCAGCTTCAGCGCTGCATCCTGGGTTCGGGTTCTGCAGGTGATTGGCTTGCCGCTTCTGTTCGTTCCGCTCACCACGGTTGTCTACGTCGGGTTGCCAGCCGAGAAAAACAATTCGATTTCCGCGATGATCAATTTTATGCGGAACATTGGGATGAGCTTCGGCACTTCGATTGTGACAACAATCCTCGCACGACGAGCACAGTTTCATCAGCAAGTGCTCGTGTCCCATCTCACGCCGGGCGACGTGTTCGCCTCCGAAGCCCTTCACAAATTGACCCAGGCGCTATTCCATGCCGGACTCAGTGCTTCCGATGCGCTGAACCAGGCGTACGCCCGCGTGTATCGCGGGCTGCTCATCCAGTCCGTGTCGCTGGCATACATCGACGCCTACCACGTCTTCGCAGTTGCTGCGGCCGTCCTATTCCTGCTCTCCTTCTTCTTGAGAAAAAACGAACCCCGTGCTCCCAGCGGGCCAATGGAATAGGCAAGGCTCAAACGATGCTCGCGCTGCTAGTTTTCGTTATCGTCCTCGCTGCCCTGAGCGCGCTCATTCACGCCCTGGGCCTGCTGGCGTTGCTGTACTGGCAAACCAAACAATGGCCCAGAATCGAGGCGGATTTCCGGCCGCGGCGTAACCTGCCGGTGTTCCTGTTTCTCTTTCTCATCATTCTAGTGTAGTGTTGCATAAATAACGTTACAATACGCGTGATTCGCGGTATAGTGGGCAGCATGTGGAAAGCTGCTCAACCTTTGCGTCTCCGCAAGAAAGAGCGAGAACTGCTGGAAAGTTTCGC
>JAKBLM010000032.1 GCA_021832085.1 Acidobacteriota bacterium
GATTCTAGCGGGGGATTCCAGCCCAGCGCCCTCGGCGACCGGCACTATCGGGTGACGCAGGCCTACTGCTTCTGAGCTACCACCCACTTCAGCCCCCGATCTACGCAGGCCTACCGAAAGCTCACGACACACTTGTGGCATACCCCTCGTTTGGTTTCATCGGGATCTCTCCTCGGCGAGCGTGGGCTCCGCCTACCTGTAAGCCCCAGAACTCATGAGGCAGAAAAGGAACGGACGCATTCTCCCGGCAATTGCTTCAGCGAAGGAGGGCGACGGAGGCGCAAATCGGGCAGTGGACCAGTTTCCGAGTAGCCGACAATACGCGGGTGATCGCTTGTTGGTTCGAATCCAAACGCCGCGTAAAGCCACTCCGATTAGGATTTCGGGGCTAGCTGTTGCTGCAATCCGAGACGGTCCAGTGTCGCCCACCGCTCCACAATCTTGCCGTCGCGGATGCGCCAGAACACCATTCCCGTGAGCGTGAAAGCGCGATTTGTCGCTGGGACAGGCAGTATCGGCAGCGGGGCCCGCGGTGCGTTCCGGTCCAGGGGGCGCGCACGGCAACGCGGTCCCCTTCTGCCACGACGTCCTCAATCTTGATCCGGAGGTCTGGAAATGCCACGTGCAGCGTGGCCAATACTGGAGGGCGGACTCGGGGCCGGGTGGCATCCCCCGGAGGCATCTCATGGTCGCGAAAATCTGGCCCCAACTGCTTTCTCACTGCCTCCGCGTCCCGCCGGTGGACGAACGATTCATAGTGGTCCAAAACCAGTTTCTTGTTCTCCTCGGTAGTCATCGCCTTCTCCTCTCGTAGCCGACAATTTGACATCCCTAAGCTTGCGGCAAGTCCTTTCCGTCGCGCCTCTCCGGGTGACGGGCTAACCGGAAACTGACCCACTACCGCAAGTCGCGGGCGCAGTGGCGTGGGTAGTCAGCACAAAGGCACCGTGTCATTGGATACCGTGAATAGGGTTGGCCACGACACCGCGCCCATTGTGTAGGGAGTGACAGGGAGGCTCGCGCGTCAAAGGTAGGGAGTTTTTTGACCTCGCCTGGGACACGTCTTCAGCTCATCCACCTGCAGCTGCCCAGGCGGCAACGGCTGGAACCGAGTAATGCTGTCGCTTGCTTAAGCTGCCGCTTTCCGCTTCTTGATCTTGGCCCACCGGGCCTTCTGCGCTTCCGAAATCCTCTTCCGCGCGGCAGCAGAGAGCTTGCGACGTACCCTCGCCTTCGGACCACGAGCCGGTGCACGATGATCAGCGGCCAATTTCTGAAGCACTGAAATGGCTTCGTCCAACCGGCCAAGTTCCTTCTGGGCACGGTTCCGTTCTTCCCGCAACTGTGCAAGCGCGCTATCGAGGTTCACCGTCATCTCTTAGTTCCCTTTCTACCCGGCAAGGGATTTCGTGCTCGCCGATACTATACACGATCCCGCTTGGTCGAACGAGGAGGGAAGACAGAGATGGACGACAGGGGTGTCAAGAGTGCTCCTGGCCGGTGCCGATGGCTGCCTGGGAGGACTCGTGGCCAAGGAATTCAACAGGAGAGGCTACTGGGTCCGGGGGTATTCGCCCGCGCGTGGTAGCAATCGGTTGATGCGGGCGCTGTGTAAGTGGCCCCATCGTTTGATCGGGCGACCCGTGGGTCCGCGCGCATTTGTGCTATCGTGCATTGCCCAATCTCCCTGGAGGAACGCCCGTGCGCTACGACGATTTCCGTGACCGGCTGGAAGCTGCTCTTCAGCGGAACGGTCTTTACACCCATAGCTTCCAACGTGTTGAGACCATCGAGCTCGCGAACGCTGCGCGGCATTGGAAGGTCTATGTCTACGGGGTTGCACCTCCGAGCGTCGAGCCCTTCCACGTCTCGGCCGAGATCAACTTCGAGTGGAACCCCTTCGACGCCGCTCGAGCGTACACGTGCGAAGAAGACCTCCTCACGGAGCTCATGGCCAGGAGGAAGCGCCTGCCAAGAACCGAGCGCAGGTGAAAGCGAGTAGACCTCTCGCTCCACGCCGGGCTTCCTTACGGTTCCACGACGGCAATGCCCGAGCCCCAGTTGTTCGCAGCCTGGACTGCATCGATTCTGGAGAAGGTCCATGGAGCCTTTGCCGATGTCGTGGAGAAGGAGGGGCGCATAGTCGCTGTCCTAGGCGCGCACGAGGATGTCGACGTCCAGGCCCACTGCCAACCCGATGGCGTTGTTTCCTTGAAGGGTCTGGCGGTCTCTGGATTCCGGATTGTCCACCTTCCCCGCGTTTGGGACGACCCCGAGCGCCGCAAAGCGGAGAAGGACCCGCATGACGAGTTCGACCGATTGGCGCGGACGTTCAAGACCACCCTCGATGAAGGGACGAAGAGTGTCTCGGAACTTGCAACCTGGATCCAGTACTCGCCGCCAGCGGCAGGAGCCAAGCCGATCGAGCCGTGGTTCGAGGGCCTGCCCGAAGACGGCGACAATGATGGTGGCCCAGAGACGATAAACTGACCCGCTGCATTCCGGGGCCGAAGCGCCTTTCTCGACAGCCCAGCCCGACGCCCGGTTGGGCCAAGCACCCCACCGCGAGGTCAGAAGAGAAAGCCCTCCTCAAGCGGTCGCTCCTCTGATGGTGCAGGCGCAGAGGCAAGAGTTGGCGCCTGTGCGCGGGTTGGCTCATTCCTGGTCTCACTGCTTCCGCCGTTTCGCCGCGCCTCCTGACCGCTCCGCACGAACTGACCGGCCAGACCGTCCAGTTCGCTCAAGAGTTCAGCTTCGAGACCGGCGAGCTTTCCCGCCCACTGGCCCAGCTTCATCTTGGTCTTTGCCTCGTTATATCCGAGTTGCCTGGCAAGGTCGCAAATCCTCGCGAGCTGTTCGTCTTCCTCGCTTGGCCCGTCCGGTGAAACCTCCGAGTCACTCCGTACCGAGTCGCCGTTCGGATAGAACTCTCCAGCGATCTCCTCGGCCCGTTCCGCATCTGGTTCATGCACAGCGTACTGCATCCCGGGATCCGGTCCAGTTGAAGCGTGACTCTGGCGCACGCTCAAAGCGGGAACGACCGGCCCCGAAGAAAATTCGGGAATGTCCGTTCCGCCCATTTCGAGACTGAGGATGTAAACGACAGACGAATGCCTCATGCCATCCCGGTCGCTGTACCAGATCCTCTCCGGAGTGGCCATGAGCAATGCCTTGATCCCGGCTAAACGCCCGCCATTGAATCGCCGGATTTGCATCAGTCCGTTCGACAGGTTGCGAATCGAGCGATAGCTGCTCGTGTGGAGGCGGCACACCGCCCCCACCGTCGGGAACTTTTCCAGGATGAAATAGAGATCGCCAGAAGGCTTGCAGTCGCCGCGATCGAGATCGGGGCAGCCGTCACCGCAAGGCTCGACCGGTTGGCCCTTCTTCGGCCCGTCAGTGTATCTGTATTTCCCCGGCCAGGGCTCGCCCTCGGTGTGCTTCTGGGTCCGCCGGACCGCCCGCATCTCGTACTTCGCCCCGTGTCCGCTCACGATTTGAACAAGATCCCCGTGGCACTTGCAGCCCGCCGGGGTCCACAGCGCGTACTCCGTCCGGAGGACCTCTCTTGGGTCATCATTCAGAAAAACGATGCCCAATTCGGATGGCTTCTCGTCGTAGAGCTTGGCGATTTCCGAAGCTGGCTCCCAAACGACATCTTGGCCACGAAGAGTCTTCCGTTTGAAGACAAAGTGGTCGAGCCGGCGCGGATGACCGTTTTGGCTTCCCGGCTCCGGCCCTTCGCCAATCGCCACTTTGATCCTTACCGGCAATTTCTCTAGAGCTGCGCCGTTGTCATCATGCGTCAATCCGAGAATGCCCATGGTCCTGTCCTCCTGTTCTTGTGATCTGGTTGGGCTGGATGGTCTGGGCGGGGGTTCTTGCCGAAACCGAAGTCGCTCAGAACAGAGTGAGCTGTCCTTCAGGCGTGATTGCAGCATTCCGCGGCGCGTTCTTACGGTGAATGGTTTCCAGGTGTGCACCCAGTGGGCTTCCCAAATCAGCTACCACCGGGGCGGCCTCTGCGACGGAAACCGTATCTCTGGCAGTGTCCGCTTCCGATTCCACCGCCTGGGAAGCCTGTACACCGAAAGCTTCTTCCTGTTTCTTCTGGAGCTGCGACCAGACGAGATCGGCATTCTCTCCGATCCCTTTCTCAGTGACCAACTCCCGTGCCATTGCCATCAGGATGTCATCGTCGTTGTTGATGGCTTGTAGGCCCTCCGAAGAGAACTTGCCCTCCATGGCCAGCGACACCAGAAGCTTCTTACCCATGAGCCGCAGACAGGTCTCCTGCATCGTCTCGGCATAATGGAGGAACTTCACCTTGACTGGTGCTCGTTGGCCAATCCGCCAGCTTCTCCGGCTGGCTTGGCGAAGGACGTAGATCGAGTAGCCGGTCTCGTAAAACAGGATTGTGGGAAACTCGATCAGATCGAGTCCCGTCTGCACCAGCTTCGGGTGGCAAATCACTGCCTGCAGCCCGGCGCGGAGTTGCCGCTCGTACCACGCCTCCCGCGCCTCCGGCGGCACGTCGGTCGTGAGCACGGCCACTCGGATCCCGGCGTCGCTGAGGATGCGCTCCAGTCGCCGCGTCACATCGCGCTTCTGCGTGTACACGGCATAGATCTGGCAGCGACGGCCACGCCCGAGTTCGGCCTTCACCTCCTCCACCAGCCGGCGCTCTTTCGCGTAGATGCGTTCCTCGTCCAGATCTTGCGTCTCCGCGATGAGGAATTTCTCGCGGCGCTGCGTCTCCGGGTCGTATTCCCATCCAACCAGGTTTCCCAGATGGAACGGCCGGTCCGGATAAAGCAGAAGGGCGTTCAATGCCACGCTCATCACCGACTGATTCCCACGGTGCTCTTTGAGGGCGCACTTCACGTCTTCTTCGAGCTTCTTGTAGGCTTCCTTCAGCGGAGGGTCCATCTCCACGCTGACGACCTCTTCACGGTAGGGCGGCAGCGCCTCCGAGATGTCCTCGAGCGAGATGAACGCCCCAAGGCTCATCAGGAAGCGGCCGAAGAGCAGTGGAGATGCGCCCGGGCGGCGCCGTACGCGCTTCGTCACGCGCGCCTCCGAACAGGCGTTGTCCGTCGGCTCGATCACGGTCACCTTTTCCAGCAGGCCGTATGTTTCCGTGAAAGCACGAACGCCCGCTTCGCCGTACTCGAATCCTTCCGCAACCATCTTGGCCGGCTCAAGCCGGTAGAGGATATTGAACACCTCGTCGGCATACCCTCCGAGCAGGGTCCCGGTCAGGACCACTATGCGCCGAGCGCAAGCGGCCAGCGTACCGAGCGCGTTACCCTGGGCGGTGTCGCCCTTCAGTTCGTGCACCTCATCAGCGATGGCGTAATCAAAGAAATCGGGCATGTACCGCCCGATGAAATCCACCGGGGCGAACCGCCTGGTTTTCGTCCCGTCGGCTTGCCACAACGCGCTATACATGGCCCGCCGAGCCTTGCGTGAGTCCTCGCCGTTCCGACTCCCAAGAGTCTCGCTGAGCTTGGCCTTCTTGAAATCGGCGCGCAGCAACCGCTCCCCGTCGTCGCTCAGGTAGATCGGGCAGCCACTGTCTGGATTGATGACGCTCCCTTGGTACCGCCCGCACTCCGCGACTCCGTAAGCATGCCGCCAGAAATAGCTCAACTTCCCCCGATCACGCCCGACAACGAAAAGCGCGGGCGATTGGCAGATGGAATCCCAACACTCGCGAGCTGTGCGGGATCTCCTCCGCAGTCGCAACTCGGTCAGCGTGGTCCGTAACCCCTCGCGAATGATCCGGCCATTCCGGAGCCTGACCTCATTGACCCCTGCATGGCCCTTTGCGCCCGTCTGTGCCCGCAGGCCATCGATGAGAAACACTCGCACTCGCGGAAGGGTCCGAAACGCCTCTCGGGCCCATTTCTCCACCAATTGGGGCGGGACCATCGCCAATGCAGTGAACGACCGCCCAGCACTGTGAACATGCGAAGCGGCGAGGGAGATCAGCGTCTTGCCTGTGCCGCATTCCGCGATCACCGCGGCGGCGCGGGCTTCGTTCCAACGTTTCACCACGCCCATGATGGCAAGAGTCTGAGCGGGGAAAGGCTTCCGCACCAGTTGACCAAGCAGTGACGACGGCAGATCTTCGATGCCCTGCAGTGGCGGGTAGGACTGGAGAATCCTCTCGCCCAAGTCCGTGGCCCATGCCCGCAAATATTCGTTGATGTCCTTCGGCAATTGCACAGTCTTATCCTTTTGTTTAGGGGAAGGGGGTTGCTCCTGGCCAGGAAAGAAGAAGAGTGGAAATTCTCAGTCGTTGGTCAGGCTCACAGATTGTGTGAGAGCTTCTCTCGGGATTCCAGCGGTCGTCACGTGGAAGTCTGTGTGCTTCGGGATGGCTGTAAAGGCAATGCCAGTTTCGCGAACGACCATTTGGGCGCACTCCACTCTGGCAATCTGGCTTTCTGGAATG
The DNA here is from genome assembly GCA_021832085.1 of Acidobacteriota bacterium. Classification (GTDB taxonomy): domain Bacteria; phylum Acidobacteriota; class Terriglobia; order Acidiferrales; family UBA7541; genus JAKASX01. Next base: position 6,461 of record JAKBLM010000032.1, read on the forward strand.
GTCAAATTGCCTGAGGCAGTGACAACCTCGTGCCTGTCGATTTGGAGGAGGTCCAGTTCCTCCTCGAGTTTCAGACATGTCGCTTCGCTCTCTGGGGTGCTAGCGGCAGGTAGCCAAGCGCTGAAGAAATCTGCTGCCGAGTCCCAGTAATGAGTCTCGTCAAGTGCCGGATCCGCAGCCTTCTGTTCGCGCAAAATGCCGACTCGGCGCAGCGCCTGGTTCGCGAGTTCTGGAGTCATGTCTAGAACGGCGAAATCGCACCCGCCGTTATTGTTCGGATTGCTGCTCCAGACCTTTAGAATGACTTGCACAGGATCTCCTCGGTCGCGTTGCTCCGACCTGCGCTCGAAGTCAGCCCGCCGATCTTTCGTTCGGGCGATACAGACTGGTCCAGGAAATTCGCGGCTAGCTTCCAGGCAATGGCCCCGTTCTCTTCTGGTATCCGGATTGAGCGTGTTTTCAACCCCTTACCGATCCAATTGAGGAACGTTTCCTTGTTCCCTTTCACCAGCACGGGTGAGCATCCCACGCCGAGCAACGGTTGAATTGACTTGCGCTGCCCCAGCTCTCGCATAAACCACGGCGCCCACTCCTGCACGACTGGCAACCCAAACCGACGCGCCATGCGGAAGAGCACAAACGCCGGGTCGTCGTCACATAGAACTGTGCGATTCCCCTCCGGGTCCATACCTTGCCGCGTCTTCAGCATCTCCGCTGACAAAGCCACCAGATGTCGGACTGGACGTTTCCGACCTGGCAGCATCACGCTCCCGCGATAGCATTGCGCCTCGGGACCCAAGGAAGCCGTAAGTGGAGCCCTGCCCGGCATTCGAATCTGGAAGAAAGCTCCTTCGGTCACCGCTACCCACAACGCTGCTATTTCCGCGTCACTTCCCAGCACCGAAAGAAGATGAGCGCCCGCTGCCCCGTGATCTTCCTTGGCTGATTCTGCAATAAACCGATCCATGTAAACGCGGATCTCCGTGACCGTGTCCTTCACGCGCTTCGTGAACGAAACAGTTCCAAAGCGCTCATGTGCGTTTTTCATTCCTGTCCCTCGTGGCATTTGTCGCTGCGCATTCTGTGCTACGGTTAACGCCATGAGCTGGACGCAATGGCGCCTTTTGGCAAGAGGCAGTAAATGGTTCAACGACGGATTTGATTACGACGGTCCTTGTTGCTACGAACTCGGCACAGGTGGGCCGTGCGGCGGATCCATCGAGCCCCACTACGTCGGCGAAACAGCCAACGAAATAAAGAGGATGTCCCAGTATGGGCGCGACGGCTCACATCTCTCCAGAATCATCAGTTGGCATCTGAAGGAGGGGTGCTGCATTTACTACCGCAGCTACGGGGTCCGGTCGAAAGCTGAGGCGGTCGAGATGCAGAACAGAATACTAAACAGGTTCCGTTACGACTGGAATGGCCGCCTCAATAGGGGCGACTAAGTCTTCGGATCATGGCTGCCCATCATCGGCAAGCCCCTCGCAACCATCGGTCAGATGGCAGGCTTGGCCTGATACCGAGGGGATTACTTCAGGGTTGCGATTTGCCCAGTCGAAAACACCAGGGTGAGCTCATTCGAGAACCGTTCTTTCTCTCGGACGACTGTGGCCCCATCCTCTTCTTCCTCTGTTCTGTCCACGAGTTTTATGGACAGCCACGTAGCGATATGCCTTGCTTCGCCTTCACCGAAAATCCCGTTCAGCATCCCCGCCGTGCAGAGCAGCCCAACATGCCCGCCATGAAGCGGTGTCAACGGCCGGCCATTGATCTCTGCTTCTTGCGCAAAAAGCACCGGTGCCGCTTGTCGGTACGCAGAGGATCTCCAAAGCAAGTCCTCAATATCGTCCAGCGGAAGCCCGTGGTAGACCATGCGCGCAGGGCCGCTTGACGGGAGCGCGTATTGGCGATCGGGTTCCGAGAGCAGAGGCGGAAGCCGCTCCGGATCCCTCGCCAGCGACCCATACCATTGCCGGGCCCGCGTGATGTCGTTGTCCCGAAGTCGCTCCCTCTCGTGCCGTGTCCGTCGTACGCCGAACGCGACAACCTGCTTGTAGCGGACACTCTCAGGCTCCGTGAGCCGGTACACGCGTACGTCTCGAAACTGGATGGAAAGCACGGCGCTGCATTCCCCGATGCGTGTCCCAGGAATCACGAAAACGAGGACGCCACCCGGCTTCAGCCAGCGGTAGACGTGTTCAAGGAACAGCCGCTCCATACGCTGTGAGTCCTGCTCACCCAATTCGAAATCGTAGGGAGGATTCAGGTAGATCAGCGAGAACGAGTCGACCGGACACTGCACGTCAAAGCAGTTCCCTTGGATCACTTCAGTTACCAATGCACGCGCTTGTTCCGCCCGGTAGGCGTCCAGTTCGATTCCGTGGCGAAGCACCTTCGCATCGCAGGCGATCCTACCGAAGGCGATCCCATCGCCAACGCAGGGATCAAGCACTGAACACTGTTGTTCAGGGAATCGCAGGAAACGGCGGATACTCTCCGCCTCCGAAACCGGAAGCGGGTAGAATCCCAAACGCCCACGACCAGCAAGACGCATCGTGTCCTCCCTGGAGGCATTTCTCATTGACAACGGTGTACATCTGTGCATACTCTAAAAATATGGACTGCGAATGGGATCTGGCCAAGGCCCGGGCCAACCTCGCAAAACACGGGATCCACTTCGCAGATGCCGCCACAGCACTCGCAGACGATTCGGCGCTGACGATCCGCGATCCCTACTCCGAAACTGAAGAGCGATGGATCACACTGGGCCTGGACGCGCTCGGCAGACTTCTGGTGGTTGTGTACACCTGGCGGGGCGACAAGGTGCGGCTCATTTCGGCGCGGCCGGCAACCCCGCACGAGAGGTTGCAGTATGAGGAGAGCCATGAAGCGTGAATACGATTTCCGCAAGGCAAAACGCGGACCCGTCATCTCGGTTCCCAAGGGTAAGACAAGGATCACGATTCGGCTGGATGATGACATTCTCGACTGGTTTCGCCAGCAGGTGGATCAGGCTGGTGGCGGCAACTATCAGACGCTGATCAATGATGCGCTCAGGCAGCACATCCGGCGCGCCCAAGAGCCGCTTGAGACGACGCTGCGACGCGTGATCCGGGAGGAACTCAGCCACGCAAGCTGAAACTGGCCAGCGAGAAGGGCCTCTAACCCCCTGAGCCGCTGTGGTCTGCCGATTCATCTCACTTGTTTGCCAAGAAGCGCGGCCGGACCTACAGTTCTCACGTGATGAAGGCGGCACTCGAAGCAAGGGCTACCCTTCCGCCTGATGTGCGCGAGAAGCCGGTTTTGCAAACGCGGCTGGATGCGGTCAAGGCGACGTGCTTGTTCACGGATGGAACGTCGATCCTGGTCTCGAATTTCTTGGCGTCCTTCATTCGGCCTGGAGACGAACTTCGTTTCCCTCTCGCCCTCGAAGCCACCGACGGGGGAACAGAGATTTACGTCCGCAACCCTAATCCGGAATCGAGAAGGCGCGACATCTTCCAGGCACCGATCGGATACGCCACCCAGCCCCACAAGGACAAGCGCAACAATCTCTTCGTCTCGGCAGAGGTAGCCGGAGGACGGCTGGGGATCTCATCGGTCCACATCCGTTGCGAAACCCTGCGAGATTATTTCTACGTCGGCAATCGTCGCCGGGTCTGGGACCGACAGCCTTCGCTGTATGAGCTGCTACGCGTCGATTCCAAGGCCCCGCCAAGTGCTTTGCGCCTCGCCTTCAAACTTCGCAGTCTGGAACTCCGTGCAGCTCGAGCACCCTCCAGTGATCTTGCCAGCCTGGAGCGCGCTTTCAACATTCTCGCTCGTCCCGAACTCCGCTCCTGCTACGACTCTCTTTTGACCGATTCAGCGGCTCCAGCCCTCTTTCCTTACGGCGGCTTCGGGTCCGTGCTTGTCGCAGGTGACCTCTCACGCGACGGAACAACCTTTTACGCCTCCCGCATTTTGGCGTTCTTGCCCGACAGAAATGTGAAGAGCTTCCGGATTCCGCTGCGAAAGGTCACGTTTTACGCTGATCGCGCAGCCTACCGCGATTCCCGGCGCAAGTTTGAGATCCTTTTCGACCAAGCCCTGTTGCCACTGTCGTGGGATTCGACCTGGAACCAGTGGGCGCATCTGTTGGCCACGAAAATCGGAGTGAAGGCGACGTTCGTTCAGACCGGCAAATATCAACACCGCGCTGGCGAATGGCATCTTGTGGAATGGGAGGCGGCGGTTCCCAGCCGCATCGATGTCCAGCTTCCCGCGAACATTGAGGAGCAGATCGGCGAGGCCCGCAGAATCCACCACTGCTTCGGCCAATGCGCCCAAGCCCTCGATCGACTCCGCCAACGAATCGAATCTGCCCCGCTTGAGCGAGCCGATCTGCAACAGCTCTGCGCGGCCTTTGGCATTCCCCACGATTTCGATGTGGCCTTGATCACCTGGAAACCGGACTACGACGCCTTCTATTACAGGCAACTCTCGAAGCGTGCTCGCCACCTTTTTCTCTTTCGCTCCGAATACATTTTCGATCTTGAGCGGGCGGTGATCGTGGAGACCCCTCGGCTCGGCCACGCGACATACGTCTTCTCGAAGCCGGCCAGCATGACCGATTTCCTGGTCCTCTACAGCCACGTCACGAAAGACGACATCCGCCACAACCGCAGTAACATCGCGGAGAAGCTAGCCTTTCAGACCCGCCTGATGCATGGCACGAATCCCCAGGTGTGGCTCAAAGAGCTCAGGGCGCGCCTCGGGGAAACCTCCGGATCCGCTGAACTCCCGGATTGATTAGCAGCAGCATTGACCAGCCACACTCAGAACGGAATCTCATCATCCGCGGCATGCTGCGTGCTGCTCGCCATTGTGCGCTGCTCGCTGCCGTTGGGGTTCCCATTCGCCGTCCCTCCGAGAACGCGCAGAGATGTTACTACGACCTCAGTAGCGGTCCTTGTCGTGCCCTCACGGTCTTCAAATTGCCGCGTCTGCAAGCGCCCTTCGATGAACACATGCTTCCCTTTCGTGATCAATTTACCGGCGATCTCGGCCACCTTGTTCCATGCGACACAGCGCACCCACTCGACCCTCTGCCGGTTTCCGTTGTTCTTGTCGCGGAAAGGCTCATTGATGGCGAGCGAGAAATTGGCCACGGACTTGCCCGACGATGTGGTTCGCACGGTCGCATCCCGCCCGGCGTTCCCGATCAGGATTACCTTGTTGACTCCAACATTCGGCATGTGATTTTCCTCCATGAAGCGATTGATTTCCTACCAACGATCACCAAGACACGCACTCCCCTGGCCGCCGCACGCGAGGGGAGCGACTGCTGGGCCGTGGTTAGACGCGGGTGGACTAAAGCGCAGCCGGGCGACGGCAGCCATCAAGTTTGGGATCAGTCAAAACAGGGCCTAAAAGCCTAAAAACGTACGCGGGCATGCGAATCCGCGTGCCATTCCCTAGTCTCCCGAGGCAAATCCCCTTTGCTCAAGGGACTGCGGGTGATCCAATTCGTGCGTCCCCATGCTTAAGAACTTGAAGGTTTATGGTGGAAGAGTAGGATTCCGCCAACCATGGCTCTCGCAACGAACGCGATTTTAGGCGGGATCGACAACCGCCGAGATTTGACGGGTAAGGACGAAGAAACCGAGCCAACCCTCGTTGCCTGTGTGGTGTTCCGAACGCGGGATCCTGAGCAACTCGTAGAGCTGCTGCGCGAGGCATTGACTGGGATTGCCGCGCCGGACTCGGCAGTGCTGACGGCCTCCCAGGTGTTTCAGCCCCAACCAGACCCAGAAGACCCCTGGCTCAAGCACGCCGAAGCAGCCGTCTACCTGGGCATCTCCAGAAGCACCCTCTATCAATACGCCTGCCAGCAGAGGGTCGAGTGTCGCAAATTGGCTGGTCGCCTCGAATACCGCCGTTCCACCCTCGATCAATTCAAAGACCAGCAAATCCGTCCCGCCCGCCGCCAGTTTCTGCAACGGCGTATAATTTCTGCGGCGCCCAGCTCCGGCAAGTGAGAGGAGCGCCAGTGGGACTGTATCAACGAAGTGGGTCACGGTTTTGGTGGATGACCTACACGATGAACGGCGAGCGGAACTTCGAATCGACCAAGACCACGAGCAAGAATCTCGCGAGGAAGATCTGGATGAAGCGAGAGGGAGAGATCGCTCTGGGATTGTTCAAAGTCGGCTGGGCCGGTGAACGGATGACGTTCGACCAGTTGTGTGAGGAATTCGAACGTTCTCATTTTGCCGGACTCGCTGAGAACACGGTTCAAGGCCATCGCTCGTATCTGAAGAACCTGAAAGCGTTTTTCGCAAACTGCACGCTCGACAAGATCACGGTCGAAAGCGTCGAAACCTACCGTGATCAGCGAAAGCAGCAGCCAGCGAAACACAACCCAAAGCAAACAGTCAAAGGGGCAACGGTCAACCGGGAACTCGAATGCCTCAAGTGCATTTTGGACCTCGCTTTGAATCGGAAATACATTCCCGACAATCCCGCTTCGGCGGTGAAGCACTTCAATGAACTCCGCGAACGGCCTGTTCGGAGGATGCTGACGCTGGATGAGGAACGGCGAATTCTGGAGGTCGCCCCTCCCCATCTCAGGGTAGCCATCATCCTGCTTTCCCAAACGGGCGGGCGGACCTACAGCGAAGGCTTCTCGCTGCGCTGGGACCAGGTGGATTTCGAGAGCAAGGTGATCCGCTTGGACAACAACGTGAAGACGCCCGGCTCGGTCGAACCGATCCCGCTGTCCGAATACGCTTGCGATGTTCTTAAGGCCTGGAAGGAGGAGCAGGGCACCGGGAGCAGGTACGTTTTCCCCAGCCCGGTTCTCCCTGACCGGCCCATCTCCACGGTCAAGACCGCTTGGAATGCCACGTTGAAGCGGGCCGGCGTTCCGCATTTCCCGCTCTACACGCTGCGGCACGTCTTCTGTACTCGCTTGAGCGGGGTCGCTCCGGACGCCGTCGTGCAGCGCGCGATGCGGCACACGAGCCCGGAAACCAAGCGACGCTACCAGTTGGGAATGGCCGATCAGGTGCGCAAGGCGGTCGAGAAGGCGAACACGCGTCTTTACGGCCGGCGCCGGGCGTTACATTTCCGTGACAGTCGTGTCCAAAAGCAAGAAGAAGGCTCAGCGACGGCCGGTAAGTGATTGATGGAGAAGGAGAATTTGGCTCCCCGGGCTAGATTCGAACTAGCAACCCTTCGGTTAACAGCCGAATGCTCTGCCGTTGAGCTACCGGGGAACAGATTGGCCTCTGAAGTAATGCCAGCCCAGGCGAGTCTAAACAACCGCTCTCCGCCTGTCAACGAAGTGGGCGGACCCAACTCTGGCAGCACGCTCTTCGCACCCGTGGCTCGTCGGCGGCGCGGGCCGGCGGTCGGACAGCGGACGTTGTCAAAAGCAGACAAAGAAAAAGCGGGCTGGCCTATTGCACCATGCGGTAGCTGGCCTCGCTGCCGACCAGGGAGTCAAAGATGGCCAGCACGCGTGTGCGGTACTCTAGGACGCGGTCCAGCAGCGCCCGTTGCTCGGGGAGCATGTGCCGGTCCCGGCTCCATTTCTGGACTACCTCGACCGGAACGGTAATGTCGCGTCGCAACTGCTCGACTGAATGCCCACGCAGGAACAGCCCGTAGAAAAAGGCCGCCTCCCTCTGCGGGAATGCGAAATCCCGGTCCTCCTCGAAATTGGCCGTCGTCGTTGCCATCGAAACTAGAGAGTGTACAGATTCGCCGCTCCACGTCAAGCATTCCGCGTAGGCCCGAAAACAAGCACATCATGAGATTCTTACACGTTTCGCGCGCTCGTTTCCAGCCGCAAAAATGCGTCGCACGAACGCTACTCGTGCCCCAACCGGGCTGTTATACTGGCTTGGTCTGGTGCCAACGTTCCCTTTTGCCGATGCCGACTCGCGCGATCGTTCTCCACTACCACGAATTGTGGCTCAAGGGCCGCAACCGGAGCTTTTTCCTGAACCGACTGGTCGATGCGGTGCGCCGCAGCCTCGAGGGAATACCGGTGGCGCGCATCCACCAGCCCGGTGACCGGATCCTTGTCTGGCTCGACGAGGGAGCCGACTCCGAGGAAGCGCTCCGCCGAATGGCGAAGGTCTTCGGCGTCGCCTATTTCGCCCCCGCCCGCATCGTCGAGCGCGACATGGCGGCGATTCGCCAGGCCGCTTGGGAGGAAATCCAGCCGGAACAATTCGCCACCTTTGCCGTCCGCGCCAAGCGCAGCGACAAATCGTTTCCCTTCCGCAGTTCGGAAATCGAACGCGACGTCGGCGCCTTCCTGCTCGCCCGCCTGCGCGAGGCCGACCGTGATGCCCGCGTCAATCTCCGTGCTCCCGACCGCACCTGCAGGATCGAAATCTCGCCGGGCCCCGTGCTTGTCTACGCCCGGAAGCTCCCCGGCTTGGGCGGTCTGCCGGCCAAGACGGCTGGCAAGATGGTCTGTCTGCTCTCCGGCGGTTTCGATTCGGCCGTTGCGGCCTACAAGATGATGAAGCGCGGTGCCCATCTTGGGTTCGTGCATTTCTACGGTACTGGCGCCCAGCCTGGCGAATCGTCGATTCACGTCGCGCGCGAGCTGGTCGCCCGCTTGACGCCCTACCAACTCACCGCGCACCTCTACCTGGTTCCCTTCGAGCCAATCCAGCGTGAGATCGTTCGCTATGCCCCGGAAAGTTTCCGGGTGCTGCTCTATCGTCGCATGATGCTGCGTATCGCTGCCGCGATTGCCACTCGCAGTCGCGCCCTCGCGCTCGTGACCGGCGATAGCCTTGGCCAGGTCGCCTCGCAAACGCTCGAAAATATGCTGGCTGTCGACGCCGCCGCCCCACTACACGTTTTCCGGCCGCTCGTCGGCAACGACAAGCAGGAAATCCTCGCTATCGCACGCCGCATCGGCACCTACGACGTTTCCGCCGAGCCGTTTCACGACTGTTGCCCGGTCTTTCTCCCGCGCAGCCCGGCGCTTCGCGCCACCCCGGCCGATCTCGACCGTGCCGAAGCCCGCCTCGATATCCCGGCTCTTACGCGCCTGGGATTCCAGTCGGCTTCGCACGAAAAGTATCGTCTCGTCGGCGGCAAGGTCGAGCGCATTGCGCGTTCGACGCCCGCTCCCCAACCGCTCCCCCTCTGCCAGCGCGAACCGGATTCCCGCCCCGTTTCCTCCACCGAACGACGCCAGCCCAATTTCATCACCGAGCAACCGGCGCTCACCGGAAATGTTCCCGAACCAGAGCGACGCTGACTGCAGCATTGGTTTGCGTCGAAACCTCGGGCCGTCTCCCGCGCATCCAATGCTGGAAATGCCTCCACCGCCCACGAGCGAACTGTTTCGCCCCTTCGCAAAACAGAGGTATCTGAATTTCGAGAGCTATCGGCGCAACGGCGACGCCGTGCGCACTCCGCTCTGGTTTGTCGAGATGGACGGCTCCCTCTATGTCCGCACGCCCGACGACACCAGCAAACTGAAACGCATTCGGCGGAATCCTCACGTTCGCGTCGCCGTCTGCGATATTCGTGGTCGGCTGAAGGGTGACTGGGTCGACGCCACCGCGCGCATCGTCGAAGGCCCTGAGGCCGACCGGGCCAACCGTTTGCTCTCCCGCAAGTACGGTTTGCTGAAACTTTTGATCGATCTCGGCACCTGGCTGCGCCGCCACGGTTACGTCGTGATTGTGGTGGAAGCGCGAGAAACCTCTGGCGGCTGAGAAGCTGCCTTTCCGCACCTCAGCCGTAACGCCGGGAAAAAACTGCCTCCGCTGCCTTTTCAGTCCCCTGCTGCTTCTGGCCCTCTTTGCATAAATGCTACAATTCGCGCCTCTCACGGAGACTTCCGATGCGTGGACTGATGATGGACGTTCCCCTGACCCTGGCGTCGCTGCTCGAACGCGCTCGGCGCTATTTCCCTCAGGTCGAAGTCGTTTCCCGTCGCCCGGATGGCACCATTTCCCGCGCCAAATACGGCGCGATTTGCCGCCGCGTACACCGGCTCGCCGACGCGCTACAGCAGGCCGGACTCGCTCGCGGCGACCGGGTGGCAACGCTGATGTGGAGTCACGCGGCACACCTCGAAGCCTATTTCGCCATTCCGCTTTCGGGAGGCATCGTTCATCCCCTGAATCCTCGCCTTCATCCGAGCGAAATCGCCTACATCGCTCGACATGCCGGCGACAGATTCCTGCTTGTCGACGATGTCCTCTGGCCGCTTTACGAGCGTTTCAGCAATCAAGTCTCGCTCGAACGCGTCTGGGTACACTCGCTCGGTGGCGCGCCGGTTCCGGCTGGTATCGAGCGCTACGAATCGCTGCTGAGCAGCGGCGCCGAGGATTTCGTCTTTTCCCCACTCGACGAAAACGACGCCGCGGGCATGTTTTTCACTTCCGGTACCACCGGCCGCCCCAAAGGAGTGGTTTATTCTCACCGCTCGCAGGTGCTGCATTCGATGGCGCTATGCATGGCCGATACCTTGGCCATCTCTCATTCCGATGCCGTCCTGCTCGTCGCTCCCATGTACCACGTGAATGGCTGGGGTTTCCCCTATTCCTGCGTGATGGCCGGGGCGAAGCTTGTGCTGCCCGGAGCTGGCTGCGGACCGGAGGATCTGCTCGACCTTATTGAAGGGGAAGGCGTCACGATTGCTTGTGCCGTTCCTACCGTCTGGTTCGGTGCGCTCGAAGCGCTGCGCAAGAATCCCGGCGGCTGGAAATTCCGCGGCCCGGTTCGCCTGCTCGTCGGCGGGGCCGCTCCGCCCGCCAGCCTTATTCGCGAACTCGACCGTTTTGGCCTGCGCATCCTGCACGCTTGGGGCATGACGGAGACTTCTCCATTGGCCACCATGGGCCGCCTGAAGGTACACATGCAACCCTGGAACGACGAACGCAAATACGAGGTCCGCTCGAAGCAGGGCTTTGCCGCGCCCCTGATCGACCTGCGGCTGATGCGGCCCGAGGGTGAAGTCCCGTGGGATGGCGCCACGCCGGGTGAACTCGAAGTTCGTGGTCCGTGGGTTGCCTCTTCCTATTACAATGCGCCCGAAGCCGCCACTCGCTGGACCGACGATGGCTGGTTTCGCACCGGCGATGTCGCCACGATAGACCCCGAGGGCTACGTCAAGCTCGTCGATCGCACCAAGGACCTCATCAAATCCGGTGGCGAATGGATCAGCTCGGTCGATCTCGAAAACGCGCTGATGGAGCATCCGGCCGTCCGCGAAGCTGCAGTCATCGCCGTGCCTCACCCCAAATGGCAAGAGCGTCCCCTCGCGGTCGTCGTGCTCCGCGAAGGCGCCTCGGCTGATCCGGAGCAGTTCCGTGTTTTCCTTGCAGACCGTTTCGCGGAATGGCAGATTCCCGACGGATTCGTTTTCGCCAAGGAGATTCCCCGCACATCCGTCGGCAAGTTCCTGAAGAGTGCGCTGCGCGAGCAATACCGCGATTGGTCTCCTCCGGCCCCCGATATGCGCAAGAAAAGGTGATCTGCGCGCCGGCGAAAACCTCGCCGCACAAAGCAGCCTCCCGCCGCTTCCCGGCTAAGTCCGGTAACTTGCGTTGATCCGCACGTACTCTGCGGTGAAATCGCAGGTCCACATCCGCGCGCGCCCGTCCCCGGCGCCCAGATCGATCGCCAGCCCGATTTCCCTCTCCAGCATCCGCCCGTGCAATTCCGCTTCGTCAAAGGGTGTCGGCACCCCGCCGCGGCAAACCAGCCGTCCCACCACCCACACGCGCGCCCGAGCCGGATCAAACGGGACGCCGGCCCTCCCGGCCGCCGCCAAAATCCGGCCCCAATTGGGATCGGCGCCCGCAAGAGCCGTTTTCACGAGCGGCGAGGTAGCGATCGTTTCGGCCACGCGACGTGCGGCGCGGTCACTCGGCGCGCCGCGCACCTCCACTTCCACGACATGCCGAGCGCCCTCGCCGTCGGCAACGATGTCGAGCGCCAGTTTACGGCACACTTTCTCCAGCGTCTCGGCGAAGCGCCGCTCGCCGTCGCTTCCAGGCCGCAGCATCGGCGCGCCCGAAGCGCCACTCGCGAGCAGCAGTACCGTGTCGTTGGTCGAGGTGTCGCCATCCACGGTGATCGCGTTGAACGTCCGATCGGCTACCTGCCTGAGCATGCCGCCGAGCAGGCTCGGACTCGCCGCTGCATCGGTGACAAGAAAGGCGAGCATCGTCGCCATCTGGGGATGAATCATTCCCGCGCCCTTTGCGCAGCCCGCCAGCCGCACCGTCTTGCCCCCGATCCGGCAACTGGCATACGACTGCTTGCTGCGCGTGTCGGTGGTCAGGATCGCCTCGGCAAATCGGTCAAACGCCTCCCGCCTCGCTGTCCGGCCTGCTGTCAGCACCGGCAACGCGCCCACGATCCGCTCGGCGTTCAGCGGCACGCCAATCACGCCGGTTGAGCAGACCAGAATTTCTTTCGGCGGGCAGCCGAGCTCGCGCGCGAGAGCCGTGGCCGTTCTTCGCGAAGCCGCCAAGCCGGCTGGGCCGGTGACGCAATTGGCGTTACCCGAATTCACCACCACCGCCCGCGCCCGCCCTTTCGACGCGCCCAGATGCCGGCGCGTCAGCAGCACCGGCGCCGCTTTCACGCGATTTGTCGTGAAAATGCCCGCCGCCGAAACCGTCCCATCGGCAACGATCACGCCAAGGTCGGCCCGCTTCTTGCGAATGCCGCAATGCGTCGCGCCAAAGGAAAAGCCCTGCGGAAGAATCGAATTGGATTTTTGCCCCGTCATGGTAGGAGCGGCAACACCGGCTTCCTCGAAGGCGCCGGAAGGCTCGCTTGGCGCATCACGACTGTCGTCGCCACGGCCTCCAGCCTGCAACCCGCCGCGTGCGGGCATTGCCGGCAGTCCCGTTCGATTTTTTCCGGCAGCGTTTCTCGCTCGGCCGTCCGAAAGCCATGGTGCAGGAAGAACTCGCGCGTCTGCGTCATCGCGAAAACACGTGCGTAGCCGCGTCGCTGCGCCTCTTCCATCGCGGCCCGCAGCAGTCGCGCACCCAGTCCCTTGCCGTGCGCCGCCGGATCGACCGCAATCGAGCGAATCTCCGCCAGGCCCGTTCCATAGCCCTCGAGCGCCACGCACCCCGCGATCTTCCCTCCATCGATCACTATCAGAAACCGGTCGAGTCCGGCGCGAATTTCCTCTCGCGAGCGCGCCAGTAGCAACCCTTCGGCCGCGTAGTGCTCGATGAGTCCGGCGATCGCTTCAACGTCCTCCATCCGAGCGCGCCGCGTTCTCATTCGCCGCCCTCCCCTTTGCTCTGCTCGCTCAGCCAACACCGGCAGCTTTCGATTTCCGCCCGCACCGCCGCCGGCCCGGTCCCGCCCGCGAGTGATCGCCGCTCGAGTGCGGCCTCGACGGTCACTGCATGCTGCCAGCCCGGCTCGAACGCCGGCGAGAATTGCCGCATCACCTCGAGCGGCAGCTGGTTCCACGCCTCGCCGCGCCGCTCGCCCTCTTTCACCAGCGCGCCAATGATTTCGTGCGCTTCACGAAATGGCACGCCGCGCGCCACCAGGTAATCGGCCGCGTCGGTCGCGAGTAGAGTTGGATCCGCTGCCGCCTTCCTCATCCGCTCTGCATCGATACCGGTCGCGGCCACCGCGCCCGCCGCCACTTCCGTCGCCGCCGATGCCTGATCGGTCGCGTCGAAAATCGGTTCCTTGTCTTCCTGCAGGTCGCGCTGATAGCTCGAAGGCAAGCCCTTCGTCGCAACGACCAGCGAGACAAGCGCCCCGGTGATCCGCCCGCTCTTGCCCCGAATCAGTTCCCACGCGTCGGGATTCTTTTTCTGCGGCATCATGCTGCTGCCGGTCGAATACGCGTCGGGGAGCACCAAATAACCGAACTCGGCCGAAGCCAGCAGAATGAAATCCTCCGCCAGCCGCGAGAGATCGAGCGCGAGCAACTCGATAGCGAACAGGTATTCGAGGGCGAAGTGGCGGCTGCCCACCGCGTCAATGCTGTTTGCGGTGATCCCACTGAATCCCAGCGCCTGCGCCAGCTTTGCCCGATCGATCGCCAGCGTCGAACCGGCAAACGCCCCGGCCCCGAGCGGCGACAGGTCGGCGCTCCGCCCTGCGGCCGAAAGCCGCTCGGCGTCGCGCCGGAACGCCTCGGCGTGCGCGAGCAGCAGATGGGAGAAGAGGATTGGCTGCGCGTGCTGCAGGTGCGTCAAGCCCGCCATCGGCACGCCGAAGTGCCGCTCGGCCTGATCCGTCAGAGCTGCGACCAATCTCGCCGCGTGCCGCTGCAGATCCGCGGCCGCGTCCTTCACAAACAGGCGCAGATCCGCGACGATCAGCTCGCTTCGGCTGCGCCCCGCGTGCAATTTCGCCCCAAGCGCTCCCAGCCGCTCCACCAGTTGCGCTTCGACGAATCCATGCAGGTCCTCGGCCTCCACGCGATCAAGCCAGCCCGGCTCAGCCTCGATCTGCCGCCCTATTTCTTCGAGCACCGCCGTGATCCGGGCCGCTTCTTCTCCCGTTAGCACGCCCACGTCGACCAGTGCGTCCGCCCACGCCCGATCGACCGCCAGTTCATACGGCAGCAGCCGGCGGTCGAAGCCAAACGAGCAGTCGAACCGTCGGAACGTCTCGTCGGAGGCGCCTTCGAAGCGCCCGCCCCACAGCCTGCCTGTTCCTCCGGTCAACGTCCGGCTCCGCGCTGCGGCACCACCGAGAGCGCCAGCAGGTTGATGAAGCCCGCCGCGTCCTTCGGGTTGTACCCATCCATGCGGAAACTGGCAAGCTTGGTGCGGTAGAGCGAGCAGGGCGACTGTCGTGCCAGCACGGTGATATTGCCCTTGTACAGCCGCAGCCGCACCGTTCCGGTCATCGTCTGCTGCGCCTTTTCGAAAAATCCGTCGAGTGCCTCGCGCAGCGGCGTGAACCACATGCCGTAATAGACCATCTCTGCGTAGCGCCCGGCGAGCTGCTGGCTCAGATGCAGCGTCTCGCGGTCCAGGCAGATCGATTCCAGTTCCTGGTGCGCACGCACCAGCAACGTTCCGCCTGGCGTCTCGTAGGCTCCCCGCGATTTGATGCCCACCAGCCGGTTCTCCACGATATCCGCGCGTCCCACGCCGTGTGTCGCGGCAAGTGCATTCAGCCGCCCGAGCAGCCCTACCGGCTCCAGCCGTGCTCCGTCGACCGATACCGGAAAGCCCTGCTCGAAGCCGATCTCGACCTCCTCCGCTTTGTCCGGCGCTTGTTCGGGCGCCGTCACCCACTGCCACATATCCTCTTCTGAAGCGTTTGCGAGATCTTCCAGCACGCCGCCCTCATGACTGATGTGCCATAGGTTCCGGTCGCGGCTGTAGATCTTCTTGGTCGTTTGCTCGATGGGGATGTTGTGGGCGTGCGCGTACTCGATCGCCTGTTCCCGCGAGTGGATGTCCCATTCCCGCCACGGCGCGATCACCTCCAGCTCCGGCCCGAGCGCCTTGTAGGTCAGCTCGAATCGCACCTGGTCGTTGCCCTTCCCCGTGCAGCCGTGGGCGACTGCGCTGGCGCCCACGCGCTTGGCCGTTTCCACCTGATATTTCGCCAGCACCGGCCGCGCCATCGACGTTCCCAGCAGATAGCGATATTCGTATATCGCGCCCGACCGCAGCGTCGGCCAGATGTAATCGCGAACGAATTCCGCTTTCAAGTCTTCGACGTAGCATGCGCTCGCGCCGGTCGCGAGCGCCTTTTTCTTCGCTGCCTCGAGGTCTTCGTTCTGGCCGACGTCGCCGACCATCGCGATCACCTCGCACTGATAGTTTTCCTTGAGCCAGGGAATGATAATTGAGGTATCCAGCCCGCCCGAATAGGCAAGCACAACTTTCTTCGCCAACGCGTTTCTCCTTGGGAAAAGTCCGTCTCGAATCAGCCGGCCGGCATCGCCAGCACTGCATTGGCGATGTGCCGCCGGTTTTCAGCCTGTTCGTATACGATCGACCGTGGAAAATCGATCGCCTTCTCGCTCGCTTCCAGTCCGCGGTACGCCCGCCTACACCCACCTCCGGCGTCATTCGCGTCCACGGCGAGAGCCTCTCGAAGGTCAATTCGATGAACCGCCCCTCGAACGCGCTCTGGTAACAGCCGCCACAGGTTAAGCACCCCTGCCGCTGCCCATTCCCGGCCGGCCACCAGTCGCGCCGCCTCGCTCCGTGCCTCTGCCGCGCCGATCATCAGGCCCTCGCTCCGTCCTGTGGAGTAGTTGCCGCTTTCGCCTCGCTGGCGGCGACGCGCCCGGGTTTCCGGGCCAGCACCCGCTTCATCTTCTTCAGGAATTCCGCGACGTGCCGCTCCTCCACGATGAACGGAGGCAAAAACCTCAGCACCCGCTTGTGCGTGCAGTTGATCAGCAGCCCTCGCTCGCGTGCCCGCTCGACATAAGGGCCGCCCTCCACTTCCAGTTCCATCGCGAGCATCAATCCTTCGCCGCGCACTTCACGGACAAATCCGGCGCGTGAGGCCAGCAGCTCCAGTCCCTCGCGGATTTCCGCCCCGCGCCGCTGCACGTTGTCGAGCAGCTTCTCCTCCTCGATCGTTGCCAGGACCTCCAGCGCCACCGCGCACGCCAGCGGCCCGCCGCCAAAGGTCGATCCGTGCATACCAGGCACCAGCGCTGCGGCCGCCTCTTCGTTCGCGAGAAATGCGCCGAGCGGCAAGCCGCCGGCCAGTGGCTTGGCTACGGTTACAACGTCCGGCTTGCCCTCGTGCCGCTGAAACGCGAAATAGCGCCCTGTGCGGCCAAGACCCGCCTGAATCTCGTCGGCGATGAGAAGCGCCCGGTGCTGCGTCGCGAGTTCCCGCGCCCGCCGCCAAAACGCTTCACTCACCGGGTGAATTCCGCCTTCTCCCTGCACCGGCTCGATCACGATCGCGCAGACGTCGTCGCCGAATTTCGCCTCGAGATCGGCCGTATCGTCGAAGCGAACGAATTCCGATCCGGGGACCAGCGGCTCGAACGGCTCCCGGTATTCGGCCGGTGCGGTAATCGAGAGCGCGCCAAAGGTACGCCCGTGAAAGGAACTTTCCAGCGCGAGGATCCTTGTTTTCCGTTCGTTGATCTCGCGTCCCCGTGCCCGCGCCAGCTTCAGCGCCCCGTCGATCGATTCGCTGCCGCTGTTGGTGAAAAAAACACGGTCGAGCCCGCTCCAGGCGGCCAGCTTCGCCGCCAGAGGCGCTTGGAAGGGGTGGTGGTACAGGTTCGAAACGTGCACCGCCCGCGCCGCCTCGCGCTTCATCACGCGCACCAGCCGCGGATGCGAGTAGCCGAGCGCGTTCACGCCGATTCCGGTGATGAAATCGAGATAGCGCCGCCCGCGCGATTCGTAGAGATAGCAGCCGCGTCCACGCACGAACACCTGTGGCGGCCGCCGATAGGTATTCATCAGGTGCGTTTCAGAAACCGGCTCCACGCTCGCGGCCGTGCCGCCGTTTTCCGGCCCTTCTCCGGCTGCTTCCGGTGCCACCGGGCTCCCCTCAGGCTGCATGGCTCTCAGCCACGTTCGCGATTCTCGTTCCCGGCGCCGGCCCGCCACGCGCGGCAGCCATCAAAGCTCCCGGAACTAGTCCAGGCACCAGCCTCACCTCAGGCACTCCGGCATCGAGCGCCCGCCGGCAGGCTTCCAGCTTCAGCGCCATGCCGCCACGCACCTTGCCCGACCGCACCAGATCGTCGACGCGCGCATAGTCCACGTTTTCGAGCACCGCTTCTCCGTCGAGCACGCCCGGCACGTCAGTCAGGTAGAGCAGTTGATCGGCGTGCGCATATTCCGCGCAGGCCGCGGCCATGTGGTCGGCGTTGATGTTGTAGATCTCGCCGTCCCGGCCCATACCCAGGCACGCCGCCACGGGAATCAGCCCCGCATGCCACAGCCGCTCGAGAAACTCCAGGTTCAGGTCCGCCAGGTAGCCGACGTAACCGAGCCCACCTTCCTCGCCTTCCACGAACATCGGTTCGGAGGAAAAGGCCAGCGCGTCGGCCGCGCATAGCCCTACCGCCGGAACGCCTTTCGAGCTAACCGCTGCCGCCAGCCGCTTGTTCAACAGACCGCCCAGCACCATCACCGCCGCATCGCGCGTCTGCCGGTCGGTCACCCGCAGCCCTTTCACGAAGCGGCTCGCGATTCCCATCTGCGCCAGCGTCGCGGTAAACGCCTTCCCGCCGCCGTGCACTACCAGCACCTCGGCCCCGCCTTTCGCCAGTTGCGCGATCTGCGCGCTGGCATTCGCCAGCCCTTCGGCCGATTCCAGCAGTGCCCCGGCCACCTTTACCACGATTCTCATAACAGTCCTTCCGTTTCCCCGAGCCCGTGCATCAGGTTCAGGTTCTGCACTGCCTGTCCCGCGGCGCCCTTGCCCAGATTGTCGAGGCAGGAAACCACCACCAGCTGCTTCCCGTCCCGGTCGAGCGCAAAGCCGAGATCGCAGAAGTTCGTGTGCGTAACGTGACGCAGTTCCGGCAACTCGCCAGCCGGCCGGATTCGCACCATGGGGCGCCCCGCGTAAAAGGCACGAAACAGGCCTTCCACCTCCGCGCCCTGCCGCGCCTCACCGAGCCAAACGTACAGCGTGGCCAGAATGCCCCTTTCGATCGGGAGCAGGTGCGTGGTGAAGATCATCTCGCCCGCCCCGAGTCCCAACTGCTCGGTAATCTCCGGCGTGTGCCGGTGCGTGAAAAGGCCGTAGGCCCGAAAATTCTCGTTCACCTCGACGAAATGTGTTTCGCGCTTGGGCTGCTTGCCCGCCCCGCTCACGCCCGATTTCGCGTCGCAAACGATGCCCCGCTCGCGGTCGATCCAGCCTGCTTCGATGAGCGGCTTCAGTCCCAGAATCACCGCCGTCGGGTAGCAGCCCGGATTCGCCACCACCCGTGCCCTGCGCAGCTCGGCGGCGTGGAGTTCCGGGAGCCCGTACACCGCTTCGCCGAGCACGCTCGCCGGTGCTGGCGACAGCCCATACCATTCCGTGAAGATTTCTCCGTCGCGGAACCGCAGCGCGCCGCTAAGGTCGATCACCTTCAATCCGGCTTCCGCCAACGGCCATGCTATTTCCGCCGACACCTCGTGCGGCGTCGCCAGCAGGGCCACCGTCGCTCCGCTCGTCGCCACCGCTTCGAGAGAAAACGTCCGGCAGGGCGCTTCGCCCCGCCCGCGTAACTCGGGATAGAGTTCGCTCAGGCAATTCACTCGCCGTCCTTCTTCCGCCCCGTCGCGCAGGAAGAAGACTGCGTCGTCGATCGACGGGTGCCGCACCACCAGGTGCGCTAGCTCCCGGCCCGTATAGCCGGCCGCGCCAACCACCGCGACTTTCGGTTTCCCGTTCACTCCAGCAAATCCTCGATCCTCTTTTTCACCGCCAGGCACGTGGCCCGGCTCTCGGTAATCAACAGCACCGTGTCGTCGCCGGCGATCGTGCCCAGCACCTCGGGCCATCGCTCGCGGTCCACCGCCGCCGCCAGCGGCTGCGCGCCGCCCGGCGGCGTCTTCAGCACCAGCAGGTTCTGCGCGGGCAGCGCGTCCCGCAGGAACTCCCTCAGCCCCCGCGCCAGGCCCGACAGGCTCGCCGTCTGGTCCGCCAGCCCGAGCGGCTTGTAGCCCTCGGCGGTTTTCACCAGGCCCAGCTCGCGCATGTCGCGCGAAAGCGTCGCCTGCGTCACCCGCAAGCCCCGCTGTGCCAGCCGTAGCCGCAGCTGCTCCTGGCTGCCGATCGCCTCGCTCGCCACCAGCTTCAGGATCTGTCCCTGCCGATATGACTTCTGCTCGGGCATAGGGTGTCGAGTATTTATTCACTGCAACGCAATTTTATACACACTAGCGCACGGTCCGGTCAAGCGTAATTTCCCGGAAAAACAGCCGGCTACGTCGAAAAGAACAAAGCCCGCGATTGCGCGACGGGATGCGGCGTCCAACTACGCCAATGCCACCCCTTTTGTTGCTCGCCGGCGCAATGCAAGCCCGGCGGTCAACCACAAGGCAAGCACCAGATATTCATGGCCGGAGAAATGCCCTGGAATCACCGGAACGAATTTCATCAGCACGAGCCACAGCGCCACGAGCGCGCCCAGCAGTGCAACCGAAGCCTGTCGCCCCCTAGGCCGCATAGCCAGATAGGCAAGGCAGGTGGCCAACCAACCGCTGGCCGAAGCGAGGGAGCCGACTTCGGTGATGGGCACGAGGATCGATTCGCCCAGCAGCACGGCGCCCGCCGAAACGACCCCAATCGCGAGAATCGCCGCAGCCGGCGTCCTGTTCCGTTCATGCACCTTGCCCAGCCATCCTGCCAGCATTCCCCGCCTCCCCAGCGCAAAGACCAGCCGGCTCGAAGCCACCAGATTCCCGTTGAACACTTTCACCAGCGAGAAGAGCGCCGCCGCGAAAATAACGCTCACGATCCATCGGCTGCCGAGGGCGCGTTCGAAGGCGACTGCGGTCGCAAAATTCTGCTTCACCAGAGAGGGCCAGTGTCCCACGTATCCGACGACGGCAATCATCCCCGTATAGAAGGCTGTGCCGACGACGATCGCCAGCAAAATTGCGCGAAAGAATCCACGACTACGGAATTCCGGCGCCGCTTCCTCGGCGCATTTCGGCACGGCCTCGAAGCCGGTCATGAAATATGGCACGATCTGAAGAACCAGCAGCACCGAAACCCAGCCGCTGTGGCTGAAGAGCGGATGCAGGTTTGCCAGATGGCCGCGCGCCACCCCGAACGAGCCAAACAGAATAAAGAGCGCGAGCAAGAGAAACGTCATCCAATTCTGAAATGTGGCGCTTGAGCGAATGCCGCGCCAGTTCAACCACGTAAGCGCAGCCACCAGGCCCAGCCCAACCACAAGATGCGGCAGATAGACAATGTCGCCTCCGACGCGGTAGAGCGGGAAGCTGTCGAGCCAGGGGAAAATAAACGCCGCGATTTTTCCGATCGCCACGGCTTCCCACGGGCAGACAATCGCATACGCAAGCACCATCATCCAGCCGGTGAAAAAGCTGATCCATTCAGGAAAGACCTTGCTGGTGTAGGCAATTTCACTGGCCGCGTCGGGCATGGCCATCGCGAGCCGGCCGTACACGTAGCCGATCGGAATGAGCGCAGCCCCACCCAGCGCGAATCCCAACACGCCGCCAAGCGGTCCGCCGCGGCTCAGCCAGTCGTTCATCACCACCAGCCAGCCGACGCCGATCATCGTCCCGAAGGAAAGGGTGAAGTAGTCGACAGTGTGGAGTTTTCGCGCGAGCGTCGCCATCGAGGTCCGTTCCCGGCGCATCATAAGCACCGCGGGCAATCTGGCCAAGCCTTTTCCTTCCAGCTAAGCGCCTTGCCCTTTCGCTGCGCAACAGAAGATGCAACACTGGAGTCCGTGCGCCGCGCGTCCTTGGCCGACCTCATTGCCGAATTCCGTCGCTTCGGCCGTCAGACGGCGCTCGTGCACCATCGCAGCTATCGCATCGAGCGCTGGTCCTACGCCGAACTGGTGGATACCTCCGTTCGCTTCGCCCGCGAACTCCAGCGCCGCGGCATCGCCAAGGGCGAGCGCGTCCTGCTCTGGGGCGAAAATTCGGCCGAGTGGGTGGTGGCTTTTCTCGGTTGCGCGCTGATTGGCGTGGTTGTGGTGCCGATGGATCGCGCGGCCACGCCGGAATTCGTCGCCCGCGTCGCGGCACAGGTGCGGCCGCGGCTCGCCCTGCTCGGCCGCGAGCAGGCGGCCACTCAGCTCGGCGTGCCGGTGCTCATCCTCGAGGAGCTGCGCTCGGCCGTCGCCGCTCTTTCCACGGCCCCGCTGCCCAGCGCCGGCCTCACGCGCGACGATCTGCTCGAGATTGTGTTCACCTCCGGGACTACGGCCGAGCCGCGCGGTGTCGTCATTTCCCACGGCAACTTCCTGGCTAATCTCGAGCCGCTCGAAATCGAAATTCACAAATACGATCGCTACGAACGGTGGTTCCACCCGATCCGTTTCCTCAACCTGCTGCCGCTCAGCCACGTCTTCGGCCAGTTCATGGGCATCTTCGTGCCCCCGCTGCTGGGCGGCACGATCTTGCTGCTCGATACGCTCAATCCCGGCGAGGTCCAGCGCACGATCAAGCGGGAACGCGTCTCGGTGTTGGTAACGGTGCCGCGCCTGGTCGAAAGCCTGCGCGACAAGATCGAGCGCGACCTCGAGGCCGAGGGCTTGATCGAGCGCTTTCGCCGCGACTTCACGCTTGGTGAAAAGGAGCATTTTCTCTGGCGCTGGTGGCGCTTCCGCCGCATCCGCCGCCGCTTTGGCTGGAAATTCTGGGCCTTTATCTCCGGCGGCGCTGCCCTGCCTGAGGCGGTCGAAAAATTCTGGGACCGATTGGGCTACGCTGTCGTCCAGGGCTATGGCCTCACCGAAACCGCCTCGCTCGTCAGTGTCCAGCACCCGTTCCGCCTCGCCCGCGGCTCGATCGGCAAGGCGCTGCCCGGCCGCGAAATCAAGCTGTCGGAAACCGGCGAGATCCTGGTGCGCGGCGAAAGCGTGGCCAAGGGCTACTGGTCGGCAAACGGCGTCCGGCTCGAACCGGTTGTAGGCGAGGAGGGCTGGCTCCATACCGGCGACCTCGGGGTCGCGGACGCGGCGGGCAACCTCTATTTCAAGGGCCGCCGCAAGAACGTGATCGTTACGCCGGCCGGCATGAACGTCTATCCCGAAGATCTCGAAGCCGTCCTGCGCACTCACCCCGCCGTGCGCGAGGCCGTCGTCATCGGCATCGAACGCGACGGCAACGCCGAGCCTTGCGCGGTGCTGCTGCTCCGCGAGGCCGGGCCCGCCGCCGCGGAGGCCGCCGTCCGCGCCGCCAACGAAAAACTCGCCGACTACCAGCAGATCCGCCGCTGGCACGTCTGGCCCCACGACGATTTCCCCCGCACCCCCACCGGAAAGCCGAAGCTTCACGCCATCGAAGCCACCGCGCGCTCGGCCCTCGGTGCCCCGGTCAAGCCCGCCGCCGCGGCCGCGCCCACGGGCAACGGCCTCGCCGAACTCGTCTCCCGCATTACCGGCCGCCCGGTCGAGCAGCTCCCGCCCGGCGCCAATCTCGCACGCGACCTCAATCTCAGCTCCATCGAGCGGGTCGAGCTGCTCGCTGCCCTCGAAGATCGCTATCAGGTCGAGCTGAACGAGAGCCAGTTCACCGAAGCCACCACCGTCAGCCAGCTCGAGCGGATTTTGCGCGAGCCATCAGCCCGCCGCTCCGACTACGTCTTTCCCCGCTGGACGCAACGCTGGCCGACCACCTGGGTTCGCTTCGCGGTCTATTACCTTCTCTCTTGGCCCGCCACGCTCCTGCTCGGCTACCCGAGCATCCGCGGACGCGAGCACCTGGCTGGCGTGCGTGGCCCAGTCCTCTTCGTCTCCAACCACGTCACGCCCATCGATATCGGCTTCATCCTCGCCGCACTGCCTGCCAGTTTCCGGCAGCGGCTCGCAGTCGCCATGGAGGGTGAACGCCTGGCCCGCATGCGGAAAGCGCCGCCCGAGCGCAACGTGATCTATCGGTGGTACCAGCGGGTGCTCTACGCCCTCGTCGTCTCCCTCTTCAACGTCTTCCCGCTTCCGAAACTCACGGGCTTCCGCGAAAGCTTCGCCTTTGCAGGAGAATCGGTCGATCGCGGCTACAATCTGCTCGTTTTTCCCGAAGGCCGCTTGACGCCCGACGGCCGGCTCCAGCCCTTTCGCGCCGGCATCGGTCTGCTCGCTGGCGGCCTGAACCTTCCTGTTGTCCCCCTCCGCATTGACGGCCTGTTCCCCTTGCGCCAGGCCGGTCGCAAAACCGCGCGCTTCCACCAGGTTCACGTGATCATCGGTGCGCCGGTGCGCTTCGAGCCGGGAACCGAGGCCGACCAGATCGCCCGGGAACTCGAGCGGCGCGTTGCTGCGCTGGAGAGCAGCAAGTTGTGATATGGTGTGCGGCTGCGGCGCGCCGGGGGACGCGCAAAATCCCGCACCGGGAGCTACGCCATGCGCCACTCGAAACCGAGGCTCATCGCCCTTGCAGCAGTCGTGCTCGCCTTTCCTTTGTGGTTCGGTCTGGCCGCTCCTTCCGCGGCGCAAGAACCGAAGCTACCGGAGCTGTTCGCCAAGCGCGACGCGATGATCCCGATGCGGGACGGTATTCGCCTTCACACCGAGATCTACATCCCGCGTAAAGCGCATGGGCCGCTGCCATTCCTGATCACCCGCACTCCTTACGGTCTCAACGATGCCCCTGACGGCTATTCGCGTCTGCTCGCTGGCTACCGTGCCATGTTTCCCGCCGGCTACATCTTCGTTTTCCAGGACATCCGCGGCCGCTACAAATCCCAGGGCCATTTCGTGATGAACCGCCCGCCCTGCGAGCCGCAGCGCGCCGGCTGTGTCGATGAGGGCACAGATACTTACGACACGATCAACTGGCTGTTGAAGAACGTCCCCAACAATAACGGCCGCGCCGGCATCCTCGGCATCTCCTACGGCGGCTGGCTCACCGCCATGTCGCTGCTGCATCCGAATCCGGCCCTCAAGGCCGCTTCCGAGCAGGCCTCGCCCGCCGACATGTTTCTTGGCGACGATTTCCACCACAACGGCGCTTTCCGTCTGAGCTACGCCTTCGAATACGCCGCCATGATGGAAACCGGTAAGACCGATGTCCTCTTCCATTTTGGTTCCTACGACCTGTTCCCCTGGTATCTGCGCCTCGGCCCGCTCTCCAACGTCGACCGCCTCTATCTCCACGGCCGCATTCCCACCTGGGAGGATTTCGTCCATCACCCCAACTACGACGCCTTCTGGCGCCGCCAAGCCGTCTGGCCCTATTTCGAGCGCCTCACCCTCACAGTGCCCAACCTCAACGTCGCCGGCTGGTGGGATCAGGAGGATTTCTGGGGCCCGATGCACATCTACTTCGCTTCGGAAAAACACGACGTTCACCACGACAATTATCTCGTCGTCGGTCCCTGGAACCACGGCGGCTGGGCGCATGGCCTGGGAAACCATCTCGGCCCGATCCGGTTCGGCACGCCAACCAGCCAGTATTTCCGCCGGAAAATCGAAGCCGCCTGGTTCGCCTACTGGCTCAAGGGCCAGGGCCAGCTGCCGCTCACCAAGGTGCTCACCTTCCAGACCGGGTCGAATCGCTGGATGAAATATTCTGCCTGGCCGCCAACCACCGGCATCGTTCACCGCAAGCTCTATTTCCGCAGCGGCTCCCGCCTCGCTTTCACGCCGCCCACTGCGACCGGCCCCAATGCCTTCGATAGCTACGTTTCCGATCCCGCATTTCCAGTGCCCTATCGCCACAGGCCGATTCAGGAAACTTACGGCCCGGGCAGCAAGTGGTACACCTGGCTCGTCGAGGATCAGCGCTTCGTCTACCTGCGTCCCGGCGTCGTCGCCTGGGAAACCCCGCCACTCACTCACGACGTCACCATAACAGGCAGGATTGTCGCCCACCTCTTCGCCTCCACCACAGGCAGCGACAGCGATTGGGTGGTCAAACTCATCGACGTCTATCCCCAGCACTACCCCCAGGACGTCCAAATGAGCGGCTACCAACTCATGATCGCCGACGAGATCTTCCGTGGCCGTTTCCGCCACAGCTTCTCGCACCCCGAACCGATCACTCCCAATAAGGTCACCCGCTACGTCTTCAGCCTGCACACGAACAATCACACTTTTCTCAAGGGCCACCGGATCATGGTCCAGGTGCAGAGCTCCTGGTTTCCGCTTTACGATCGCAATCCGCAAAAATATGTGCCCAATATCTTCGAGGCCAAGCCTTCCGATTTCCAGAAGGCCACCCAGCACATCTACCGGTCGCAACGCTACGCTTCTTACATCGATCTCCCGGTCGCGCAACAGTAAGGGCATCAGCGAGGGAAAGTTCCTGACCCTGGCTTTCAGGGGCGAAAAGGGGTATGAGAGAAAGGAAAGGGAGGAACGGTGCATACCGTCCGCCTGCTAGGTGCCTGGCTCCCTCTCGTGGCAATTTTGTCCTCCGCCCCGACGAGTGCCTTGGCACGCGCCCTTCCCGGTACCGGCCAATTTGGCGGCTGGAGGCGCGGAGTGCTCGTTACCGGCACGGTGACCGGGGCGCACGGGAATCCCCTCTCGTCGGTTCGCGTGGTACTCCAAACGGCGTTGGGCGATCCCGTCGAGTCTACCCTTACCAATTCCTCCGGTGTTTTTGCGTTCAGCGGCGTGCCGGCAGGGAGTTACGCGGTTGTTGTCAGGGTTCGCGGCTATCGCACGGGATCCTGGCCCATCCAGGTCTCACGCTCAAATCTGGTGGGATTGAACCTTTCACTGATGCCGGCCGGAGGTCGCTTGTCTTCCCGGCGAAACTCGGCCAAAGGCCCAGCCACCATTTCCGTTCGCCATCTGCTCATTCCGAGCAAGGCCCGCCAGGAGTACGAGAGGGCCCTCAAGAGCGACGCCCGTGGCCAGATCGCGGAAGCGATCGCACAATGGAAGAACTCAATCAAAATCTATCCGAAGTACGCAGCGAGTTACATGCAGTTGAGTCGCGTTTATGCCGATCACGGGCAGTTTCCCCAGGCGCTGGCCGCGGCGAAACACGCCGTGGCGCTCACCAACAAGAACGCTGAATCGCTCTGCTATCTCGGCTACGTCTACGTGCACGAGAAGGAATTCGCTCTGGCCACGGCGACGTTCCGGCAGGCCGTCCGGCGTTCTGGCTCAATGTGGTTCTCGCAATTTTGGCTCGGTTGGCTGCTGCTCAGGCAGAACGACGCAGCTGCCGCTTATCCGCACCTGGCTCGCGCCCGGGATCTCCGCCCGGAAATGCCACAAGTCTACCTTCTGCTCTATAACGACCTGTTGCGGCTCGACCGCGGCAAGGACGCGCTGGCCGTGCTCGACGCTTTTCTCAAGCACTTCCCGAAGAATCCCTTCGCCCCGGAGGCACGTGCAAAGCGCGCCTCTCTCGAGAAATCACTTCGTTCGGAAGCGCATTGACCTCGACAGGCTTTCTGTGTATTTGTTGCCGAACAGCCGCACGCACGGAGACGCATCCTGTGTGAAACCCGGAACAGGAGTCCCGATCTCAGCACCCCGCACTCACTTACACAGATTTCCTTGGCGCCGTCCGCTGAACCGAATAGGAGATCGGTTGCCCAGCGGAAGTCTTTCAGCCCGGCATTTGACCCGGGCCGTTGTTCGCAGTCGCTTCGCCGCTGCTTCAGACGATAACTAAGCGTCTCCCGAAGGGTCAGTTTCCTTTCTGCCTTATTCCGGCATTGCGGCACGTAGACGAAACCCTCGATCTGTACGCCCTGAATTTTTTAGTTTCCGCTAATCGAAGGACCTATCTGGAAAAGTGCTCGAAAGTATGTACCGCCTTGGCGGAACTATGTTTCACCCTCGGGAGGTGATGGGTTCCCCTATGAGCCCCTCGCCCCCGTCCTGCAGCCGCAGCGTGAGCCACTGGTTCGACGGCCAGCGCCCTGGAACGCGCGCGGTGAGGTAGTTGCCAGTGAGCGCGTCGGTCGCGCCGTCGCGGAAGGTCTGCAGAGTAAGCGCGCGCGTGACGCGGCCCGCCTGCCGCGCGCGAAATGCCGCCGCCTTTTCCGCAGCCAGCGCATGCAGCTCACGCGAACGCCGCCGAATCACCGGTTGCGGCACCGCCTCGCCGAGCCGCGCCGCCTCGGTGCCCGGCCGCGGGGAAAACGAAAACACATGCAGATAGCTGAAGGGCAGCCGTGCGACCAGCTCGAGCGTGGCGCAATGGTCAGCTTCGCTTTCGCCGGGAAAGCCGGCGATCACGTCGGCGCCGATCGCCGCGTCGGGCAACCGTTCGGCGATCAGTTCGATCCGCCGGGCGTAGTGCTCGCCGCGATACCAGCGGTGCATCGCTGCCAGCAGCCGGTCCGAACCGGATTGGAGTGGAATGTGAAAATGAGGCGCGATGCGGTTGCTCGCGGCAAAGCGATCGATCAGGTCGGCGGTCAGGTGCATTGGCTCGAGCGAGCTGAGCCGCACCCGCTCGACCGTCGTTTGCTCGATCACGCGTCCGAGCAGTTCATCAAGCGAGCAGCGCGGCAGAAGATCGCGCCCGTAGCTGCCCAGGTTGATGCCGCTCAAAACCACTTCGCGGGCGCCGGCTTGTACGAGCCGCTGGATTTCTGCGACCACGCGTTCGGGTGCGAGGCTGCGGCTGCTCCCCCGCACCAGCGGGATCACGCAGTAGGCGCAGCGGTGGTTGCACCCTTCCTGAATCTTCAGCGTCGGCCGCGTGTGCGAGCCGCCCGGCCCGATCGGACCGACGAGCACTTCGCGCTGCTCGGAGAGATTGCCGATGAGAATTTCCGGCCCCGCTGGCGCACTGCCGGCCGCGCCGCCGCGCAGCCGATTGAGCGGAACGAATCCGTCGCCTCCATTCGGCGCGGGCGTGGCAACGATTTGGGCAATTTCACTCTGGTGCGCATTGCCCACAACCCAGCGCACACCGGCAAGTTCGGCCAGCTCTTCCGGCGCACGCTGTGCGTAGCACCCAGTGACGAGAATGCGCGCCCCGGGATGCCGCCGATGGAAGGCACGAATCGCCTGGCGCGCGCGGCTGTCGGCCGATGCGGTCACCGTGCAGGTGTTTACGACGAAGAGATCGGCCTCGCTCTCGCCAGCCGGGCGAAAACCAAGCTCGGCGAGCCGCTGCTCGATCGCGGCGGCGTCCGCCTGCGTGGCGCGACAACCGAAATTTTCCATGTAGTAGCCGGGCATGCCGAACCTGACGGAAGTCAATGATTATAGCAAGCTATCGCATGCGCAACTTCGCGCTGGTGCTCGCTGGGCTTATAATTGTGGACGCAATGACGGCTACCATCGTTCGCCGAATCATGTTTGGCGGCTTGGCCGCGTGGGTGTTCATCTACGCTTGGGAGCAGTATCACCTGGGCGGACACACCGGCACAGCCATCGGCTTGGGCCTCGGAGGGCTGGTGCTCGTGGCTCTGGCTATCACCAGCAAGGGCGGCGGTTGACGGTGAGCAGGAGGCCGGCGGCGCCGGCCTGAAACGCTTTATCCAGCCAAGAGAGCAAATCGATCCTCTCAGCTCGGGATCTGGGCGCTGCGAATAATATCGTAGCTCTCGATCACCGCGGCTACCCCCACCGTCGGTTCATCTCCGTTTCGCGACCGCGGCTCAACGCGAACCACCCGTCCGCGTGCGGCAACGAACGAGCCCGGCTCACCCATCCCCGCGCGGGCCAGCGATACGGTCAAGTCGATGCGGCAGCCGGTGGGGAACTCCGAAGGGATCAGGAAATAGATGCCGCGCGACGAGATGTCGCGCGTGTGGCCCTCGGTAGCCTGGCCGGTGTCTGCCCGGCGAACGGTGAGCGGAAGAGAAAGGTCGTAGCGGTGAAAATTCCTGCGCTCGCTGGTCATTGCTGGTTTGCCTCCGAAATCGAATCCCTGAGCACGCTGCCACCGGCTGCAAGCAGCCGGCCGCGCCACCTGACCGCCGTTTCTGGCGAGTCCGTCGCCGCGCTCCAAGCGGGCCAGTTTTACCCATTTGCGGAAGGTTTACTTGGCACTTCTCGCCGGGGCATGACAATCGGCCGGCAGCGAAGTCACCTCCGCCATCCACAGCGGTGGGGCCACTCTCCCAACGCTGTGTCAAGATGGAACGCGTTTCTCAGAATGTCAATACTAGATACAGTACCATTTGCCTCTTTGGAACCTTGCCACTTCAGCCGCTGCGCACCATTCCCGTCCCACCGAGTCAATTTCATGTAGCTGTTTCAGGGCTCGAAAGATAGCAACTCGACGAAAAGGCGGGCCAAATGCCGTACCAAAAACGTACTAGAACCATGGTCCCATCGCGCCCTGCGCCGAGAAAGCGCCCCGCCGGGGCTTCAGTCATATTTTTCGTAGTGAATCTGCCGGCGGTCGAGCCCGAACTCCTGCTTCAGAATCTGGCGCACGTCGTCCACCATCGCCTTGAGCCCGCAGATGTAAACGTCGACATCCCGGCGGCCACGAAAGTGGGCTCGCAGGTGTTCCTGCACGCGTCCGCGGGCGCCGGGCCAATCCGCGGGCGGCCGCGTGAGGGCGGGCAGGAAGTGGAAGCGCGGGTGCGAGGCGGCGAGGCGCTCGAACTCATCTCGGTAGAGGATGGTCTCTGGATGGCGAACGCCGAAGAGAAGCCAAACGTCGCGACCGACTGCGTTGCCGCTGGCAAAAA
Source organism: Acidobacteriota bacterium (assembly GCA_021832085.1). Classification (GTDB taxonomy): domain Bacteria; phylum Acidobacteriota; class Terriglobia; order Acidiferrales; family UBA7541; genus JAKASX01. Next base: position 36,698 of record JAKBLM010000032.1, read on the forward strand.
GGTCCTCGAGCATGCCGCGAATGGGCGCGATGCCCGTTCCCGTTGCGATAAAGACGATATCGCGTTCGACCGGCCGGCGAACCACGAAGAAACCATGCGGGCCGGTGAAATCCATCTTGGCACCGGGCGCGAGATCGCACAGGTAGTTGGAAAACAGGCCGCCGGGAACGCGGTTGAGGCAGATGTCGAATGTGCCGTCGGGCCGGGGCGCGGAGGCAATGGAGTAGGCGCGGGTGTGCTCGTTGCCGTTACGTACGAGCGTCAGTGAAATGAACTGGCCCGCGAGGAAATCGAATCGGCCTCCCTCGGCGACTTGCCATTCGAGATGCCGGGTGGATTCGGTGAGCATGCGGGTCGTGCGGAGCACGGCGCGATAATTGCGGGCGATGGGAAGTTGCGGATTGGGCATGGTTTCGTGCCCATTGTAGAGGAGGGACAGCCTTGGCGCGAACCTCCCCAGGCATCGGCCTTTTCGCAACTGGCACGTGACGGAGGGTGAAGGCCCCAAACCGGTTTTATGATAGGCAGGGAGGATTGTCCGGGACGCGTCTTCCATTTTCGATTCCGTGGCTGGCAGAATCAGAGCCATCGGAAGAAAGATTGCAGAAAGCATGGATTCGGAAAATTCCGGGAGGCGCGACTGGGTAGCCTGGCATGAAAGCTATCGAGACGCGTCCTCCCCGCATAGCATAAGACTGAGAATCGTACAGAAAGAGATCCGCAGGGTCCTTCCGGAACGGCCAGACAAGCCGTTTTCCATTGTGAGTCTGTGCGCCGGGCAAGGAGACGACCTGATCGGGGCACTCAAGGGATATCCCCATGCAGACCGGATTCGCGCGCGGCTGGTCGAGCTTGACGAGCGCAATTTTGCCAAGCTTTGCGAAAAGGCACGGGCCGCCAGGCTGGATCATTTCGAGATGATCCGCGGCGACGCGGCTGATACGAAACAGTATGAGGGAATCGTGCCGGCCGACCTTGTCTTGCTGTGCGGCGTCTTCGGGAACATCAGCAATGCCGATATTCGCCATACCATCAGTTGCCTCCCGCAGTTCTGCGCAAGGGGGGCGACGACGGTTTGGACCCGGCACCGGCGGGAGCCGGACATGACGCCCCGCGTTCGGAAGTGGTTCGAGCAATACGGCTTCGTGGAGACCGGCTTCTTCAGGCCGGAAGGCCTGCTGATCAGCGTGGGCACCAGTCGCTTTGAAGGCCAGCCGCAACCGCTCAAGCCCACCAAGCTCTTCACCTTCGTGTAGCGGACCCTTCGGCGCGCAGTGCCGGCGAGGTGCACGGCTTGGCAGATGGGGCGGGAGACAGGTATCATGAAATCCTGCCTGGATCGAGCGGGGTGCTCGCCAGCCGGATTCCTCAAGGAGAGAAGAGAATTTCCATGAAAGAAGGGATTCATCCCGATTACCACGAAGTGATGGTGCACTGCGCCTGCGGGAACACGTTCAAGACGCACTCGACCTACAAGGACTCGATGCTGCGTGTCGAAATCTGCTCAAATTGCCATCCCTTCTACACAGGGAAACAGAAGCTGGTGGATACGGCGGGGCGCGTCGAGCGTTTCCAGCGCAAGTACGAAAAAGCCGCGAAACAGAACAACGCCAAGAAGAATTAGCGGGCTTTGAGGCCGAAGTCCTTTTCGTTGTGAGGGCGTTCGGCCGGGAGAGGCCGCGCCGCCAAGGCCGGCGTTTGACGGCAGCCTCCTGCCGTGTAAAATCGCTCGCAAATGGCCAGCGAACCCTCCCCTGCGTCAGCCGCTTCGGTCGAGACCGCCCGGCCACGGGTCAGTCTGCGCAACTGGTTCCAGCATCCCTACGATTCCGCGATTGCTGCGGCGCGCACCTGCTATGCGCCCCGGCTGATTCAGCCGGAAGAGATCACCGATAAGCAGCGCCTGACGATCGGCGCCGGAACGTTTTACGGCGGGCATCACACCGTCTATCAGCACGCCCACTTCGAGTTCGGCCTGGAAAACGTGAGCCGGCAGTTCGTCTGGTCGTTCCTGCACGCGCACCCTTTTTACAACTCCGAGCAGCAGAGCCAGCGCTACGTGCGTCTGGACCGCGCACAGGCCTACGTGCCCGAGCCGGGCGAGCACTTCGGCCCGGCCGAGCGGGCGATCTACGAGCGGGCCGTCGGCCGCGCCTGGGCCCACTACCGGGAGCTCACCGAACTGCTCACACCCGACGCGCGGCGGATCCTGGCCGAAATCTGGCATGTCGGCGAAATGTCGCACCCCAAGCGCGCGCAAAAAGTGGAGCGGCAAGCGGAAAAGCGGGCGATCGAGGTGGCGCGCTATGTGTTGCCGGTGGCCGCCTTCACCACGATGGTGCACACACTCTCAGGCATCGTGCTGCACCGGCTCTGGCGCATGGCGCTCGCCTCGGACACGCCGGCCGAGGGCCGCGCAGTGATCGGAGAAATGGTGGCGCGGGTTCGGGAAGTCGATCCGCAATTTTTCGACCGGTTCGCGACCGAGCCGCTCGAAGCGTTGCCGGAATGGCAGCCGGAGGCGCGAGCCGGCGCCGATGCCGAGGCATTCGCCTGCGAATTCGATGAGCGGCTCGGCGGGCGAGTCTCAAAGCTGATCGATCATTCGCCGCAGGCACTCGAAACGGTCGCGGCCGCTTACCGTGCGGCGGTTGGCATGCCCGCCTGCGCGTGTCCGGACACCGAGGCGATCGACCGGCTGCTCAATCCCGCGCGCAATCCCTATCGGCTCGAGACGCTCAACGTGGGTGTGCATTCGCCGATGATGCGCGCGCTCGAGCAAGCCTATTTCTCCTTTGCAAAGAAGATCAGCCACACGGCCGACAGCCAGGACCAGCGGCACCGGATGGTGCCCGGCGCGCGGCCGCTGCTCACGCTCACCGACACGCGCGCGCCCGATTTCGTCACGCCGCGGCTCATCGCCGGCAACCCCCAAGCGCTCGAAATCTACCGGCAGGCTATGGAAGAAGCCTGGGCAGCAAAGAATGAATTGCTCGACCGCGGCGTGCCAGCCGAATATGCGCTCTATCTGCTGCCGAATGCCAAGTCGATCCGGCTGGTGGAATCCGGCTCGCTGCTCCATCTGCTGCACAAGTGGACGATGCGCACCTGCTTCAACGCGCAGGAAGAGATCTATCAGGCGTCGATCGAGGAGGTCGAGCAGGTCTGCGCGATTCATCCGTCGCTCGGTCGCTACCTCGGGCCGCCCTGCTATATCCGCGCCGGGGTCACCACGCCGATCTGCACCGAAGGCTCGCATTTCTGCGGCATTAAGGTTTGGCAGGACTTCCCGAAGATTGACCGGCCCATCTGATGATTTCGGCCGGGGGCGAATGCAGCCTGGCGGGAGCGGAAAACGCGGCGGCAGGGATTGAAAGAAACGGAACGCAGGAACGGGGAACGAATTGACAGGCACGGTAATCCCCTTGTAGTCTTATAGTTAGAATGTACTGGCACTTTTATTAGTCCTCCTCTCCGAGCGGCCGGTTCCGGCCGCCATGCTCTTGGTCGTGTGTAGATCACCGCAGAACCGATGGAGGAGTGGAAGGATTGCGTCATGGCGAATTTGTATCAAAAACTCGACGAAATTGAAGCCCGCTACGAAGAGCTGACCGCTCAGCTCTCGTCGCCGGAAGTGCTCGCCGATTCGGCGCGCCTGCAAAAGCTCGCGAAAACTCACGCGGAGCTGAACGAGATCGTCACGCGGTATCGCGAGTGGAAGAAGCTCAGCCGTCACCTTGGCGAAGCCAAGCAGATGGTGGTGGAAGCCGAAGACGCCGAACTCAAACAGATGGCGCGTGACGAGGTACGCGAACTCGAGGAACGGATTGCGGAGCTCGAAAAGGGCCTGAAGCGGCTGCTGCTGCCTCGCGACCCGAACGACGAGAAAAACGTAATCCTGGAGATCCGCGCCGGCACGGGTGGGGAAGAGGCGGCGCTTTTCGCCGGCGAACTCTTCCGGATGTATTCACGCTACGCCGAATCGCAGGGCTGGCGGGTCGAGGTGCTCAACAGCTCGCCTTCCGACCTGGGCGGTCTCAAGGAAGTTGAGGCCTCGATTCAAGGCGCCAAGGTCTACTCGAAATTGAAATACGAGAGCGGCGTGCATCGTGTACAGCGCGTGCCGGAAACCGAGCAGCAGGGGCGCGTCCATACCTCGGCGGCCACTGTCGCCGTGCTGCCCGAAGCCGATGAAATCGACGTGAAAATCGAGCCGAAGGATCTCCGCATCGACACCTTCTGTTCCTCAGGCCCCGGCGGCCAGTCGGTGAATACCACCTATTCCGCCGTCCGCATCACCCACCTCCCCACCAACCTCGTGGTGAGCTGCCAGGACGAAAAGTCGCAGATCAAGAATCGGGCCCAGGCGATGCGCGTGCTCCGCGCCCGGCTCTACGAAATGGAGCGGCAGAAGCAGCACGAGCAGATCGCCGCCGAGCGCCGCGGGCAGATCAAGACCGGCGACCGGTCGGAAAAGATCCGCACCTACAATTTTCCACAAAACCGCGTGACCGATCACCGGATCGGGCTGACGCTACACCAGCTCGACGTCGTGATGGAAGGCAAGCTTGGGCCGCTGGTCGACGGCCTGGTGGCGCACTACGAAACCGAGCGGCTGAACAAGGAAATCAGCGACGCGGCGTAATCCAGCCGCCTCTCCTCAGCCTTCAATTTCTGGCGCATGGCCACGGGGGCACGTGGCCACGAGCCCTGGCCACCGCCTTTTCTTCCCTATTGCAATCCCATAGGAAGTGTGACAATCTGCGCCCATCGAATTGCTATGGCTTTCCCATAGGAGAACGATGGGCGACAAAACCGATGTCTGGCAGGGAACGCTGGCGCTCATGGTGCTGAAGACGCTCGAAACGCTCGGGCCCCTCCACGGCTACGGCATCGCGCGCCGGATCGAGCAGACCAGCGGCCGCCGGCTCGTGGTGAATTACGGCACGCTCTATCCGGCCTTGCTCAAGCTCGAGCAGGAGGGCGCGATCGCCTCCGAGTGGGGCGTATCGGAAAACCACCGCAAGGCGAAGTTCTACCGGCTCACCCGCGCCGGGCGGAAGCAGCTGGCCAAGGAAGCGCGCGACTGGGAGCAGGCGACGGCGATTCTGGCCCGGTTCCTTTCGCCCGAGGAGGGCGCCTCGTGAGATGGGCGCGGGCATGGGCGGCGCGAGTGGAGGGGCTCTTTGGCCGCGGGCGGCGCGAGCGCGAGCTGACGGCGGAACTCGAAAGCCATCTGGCGCTGCACATCGACGACAATCTGCGCGCGGGCATGACTCCGGAGGAAGCGCGGCGCCAGGCGCTCATCAAGCTCGGCGGCGCCGAGCAAACCAAGCAGATGTACCGCGAGCAGCGCGGCATCCCGTGGCTCGAAAATCTGTGGCTGGACGCGTGCTACGGTGCGCGGATGTTGCACCGGGCACCGGGTTTCACGCTCGTCGCCGTGCTCACGCTGGCCCTGGGCATTGGCGCGACCACGCTGATCTTCAGCGTGGTTTACGCCGCGATGCTGCGCTCGCTTCCATACCCCAACGCAGGCAGCCTGGTTTGGATTTACGGGCACGAACAGCGCGAGCCGGAGACGCAGAGGGTCTCGGCCACCGAATTCCACGTTCTGCAACGCAACCTGACCGCACTTGCATCGATCGGGGCGTTTCTGAATCCGGGGAAAGCGTTGAGGATCGGAAGCGAGAGTGAATGGGTCCCTGCTGCTACCGTCACCTCAGGCATTTTCAAGACGCTCGGCGTCCATCCCGTGGTCGGCAGGGAATTTCTGCCGGAAGAGTACCGCAAGGGCCGGCAACAAGAGGTCCTGCTGAGTTACCGGCTATGGCAGGAACGATTCGACGGGAAACGCGACGTGCTGGGGCGCACGGTGGTGGTGGATCTGAAACCGTACACCGTGGTGGGCGTGATGCCGCGCGGGCTGGATTTTCCGTCGCGCGAAACGAGGTTGTGGATGCCGCTCGTCCTGCCGACCGGCCAAAACGCATACCCCGTCTATGTCATCGGCCGGCTGAAAGCCGGAGCTTCTTTCGCGCAGGTGCAGGCCGAATTGAACGTAATCGCCAGGCGCCTGTCGAAGAACTCTTCCTTCCCGATCACCCTGCATGGCGAGTCGCTGCGCTCGCACTTGGTGGGCGCATTCCGGCTGCAGATGATGGTGCTTCTGGGCGCTGTCGGACTGCTGTTGCTGATTTCCTGCGTTGGCGTGGCAAATCTGCTGGTGGCGCGGCTTTCCGGGCGCGAGCGGGAGACGGCTTTGCGGGCGGCGCTCGGCGCGACGCGCGCTCGGGTACTCAGGCAACTGCTAACTGAAAGCCTGCTGCTGAGCCTGGTCGGCGGCGGAGGCGGCGTGCTGCTGGCTTTCGCCGGGACTGGCGTCTTGGGCCGGCTGCTGCCGGAGAACCTTTCGCGGTTCGCCCCGATCCGGCTGAACATGCCCGTGTTGCTCTTCGCGCTCGGGGTGAGCGTGATCTCGGCAGTGCTCTTCGGGCTAGCGCCGGCACTCTTCGCGCTCCGCGGTGACCCCGGCGCTGCCCTCAAAGGCGGCCAGGGCGGAGCGGTTGGCACGGGCTCGTTGGCGCGGAACGGGCTGCGTTCCTGGCTGGTGGCGACGGAAGTGGCGCTGTCCACCGTTCTTGCGGTTGGCGGGTTGTTGCTGTTTCGCAGCCTATTGCGGCTGGAAAATGTGCCCACCGGGCTTCGCACGAATCACGTCCTCATGCTCAGGGCCTATCTGCCAAGCACGAAATACAAGACGCCTGCCGAGCAACGCGAATTTTATGGACGGCTGCTCAGCCGGCTCGCAGCGTTGCCGGGAGTGCGCTCGGCCGCTTTCGATGCGATCCTGCCCTTCACCGGATGGGGCTACGCCGTTTTCGACATCAAGGGCCGCCGCTATCCACGCAGGCAGGAACCGAGGGCCGACCTCTTCCAGGTGAGCCCAGGCTACTTTCGCACGATGAGGATTCCGCTGTTGCGCGGACGAACGTTTCGCGCGAGCGACAACGCCTCGGGCAGGCCGGTTGCGGTGATTGACTCCGAAATGGCGCGGGCTTATTGGCCGAACCAGAACCCGATAGGCCAGCAGATCGGCCTGACGAAATGGATAACGATCGTCGGAGTGGTCGGCCATACCCGGTTCCTCAACCTGGCGAAAAACCCCGGACCTGAGCTATATGTTCCCTACGATCAGATGCATCCCTGGGCGGGCGGATTCGTGGTCCATACGGCGGCTACGCCTGAGAGCCTGATGCCCACGGTTCGGCGGCTCGTGGCCAGCCTCGATCCAGATGTCGCCTTGCTCGACCTGATGACGCTGAGGCAAAGGATCGCGGAAACGATTGCGAGCCGGCGCCTGCAAACGCTGCTTCTGGGATTGTTCGCGGGGCTGGCACTGCTGTTGACGGCAGTCGGGATTGCCGGCGTTGTTTCGCTGGCCGTCTCCCGACGCACCCGGGAAATCGGGCTCCGGACGGCGCTCGGCGCCGAGCCGGTTGAGGTGATTCGGCTGGTCTTGAAAGGAATGCTCGGCGTCGTTGCAGGCGGATTGATTGCGGGATTGGCGGGGGCGCTGGCGCTTTCGCGTTTTCTCGAAAGCCTGCTCTTTGGCGTAGCGCGTTGGGACCCGGCAAGCTTCGTCGGCACGGCAGCGTTGGTGCTGGTTGTCGCGATGGCGGCGAGCTATGTGCCGGCGCGGCGGGCGGCACGCGTCGATCCGGTGGTGGCTCTGCGGGAGGAATGAGCGGCGCCGCCAAAGACGCACGACCAGGATTGACTGTGCTACTTTCGCGGCGCCGAGCGGGCATATACTGGGGGCATCGCGGGCGCGACCTGGGGCTAGAGGAGATCGGATGTCAAGCCTCTGGCGCGATTTGCGTTTTACCCTCCGCACGCTGGGAAAAACTCCAGGCTTTGTGGCGATCGCGATTGTGACGCTGGCGCTTGGGATCGGCGCCAACAGCACGATCTTCACCTGGATCAATGCGACGCTGCTCCATCCGATTCCGGGGCTCACGCACACCAGCCAGGTGGTGGCCGCGACGCGCAATCGCAACAACCCGCTCTCCTATCCCGATTTCCAGGACCTGCGCGATCGCGCAAAAAGCTTTTCTGGGATGACGGCGTTCACCTTGTTTCCGCTGAGCTTGACCGGGCAGGGGAAGCCGGAGCGCGTGTGGGGAACGCTGGTGACGGCGAACTACTTCCTAGTGCTTGGCGTGAAGCCGGTGCTGGGGCGCGGGTTTCTGCCGTCGGAAGACCAGGTGACGAACGGGGCGCCGGTGGCCGTGATCAGCTACCGGCTATGGCAGACGCGGTTCGGAGGCGATCGGGCGATCCTCGGGCGAACGATTCAAATCGATACGCACCCGTTCACGATCGTCGGCGTTACGCCGCCGATTTTTCAGGGCAGCACGAGCGGGCTGCGCTCGGAAATCTGGCTGCCGCTGACGATGGTCGGCGAAGTGGGACAGGTCGAAAGTGAGATTCTCGCCGAACGCAGCTCCCTGTGGCTAAGTGTGCTCGGCCGGCTGCGGCCGGGAGTCGGCCGGCGGGAGGCGCAAGCCGAACTGAACACGCTGTATGGGCAGCTGGCGCGGCAGTATCCCGACGCGCATCGCGGCGAGAACCACATACAGCTCTACCCGCTCTGGCGCGCGCCCAACGGGGCGAACGAGTTCTTCTCACAACTGCTGCCGATTCTGATGGCGCTGGCCGGAGCGGTGCTGCTACTGGCGTGCGCGAATCTGGCGAACCTGCTGCTGGCACGGGGCGTGGCGCGGCAACGAGAGATGGCGATTCGGCTGGCGCTCGGCGCCGGGCGGGGGCCCGTGGTGCGGCAGGTGCTGCTCGAGAGCCTGCTGCTCTCGCTGGCGGGCGGCTTAGCGGCCCTGGGCGTGACGCTATGGGCCTCTCGTGGGTTCATGCATTTTGCGCCGGCGAGCAATTTGCCAATCTGGATCTCAGTGAAAGTGGATGGGCGAGTGCTCCTGGCGACGCTCATGATCTCGGTGATCGCCGCGGCGCTTTTCGGCATGCTGCCGGCGCTGCGGGCGGCCGGAATTCAGCCGGCCAGCGTGCTGAAGGACGATGCCGGCAGCGTGGCCGGTGGGCGGCGCAGGGGGCGGCTCTCGGACGCACTGGCGGTGGCGCAGATCGCTCTGTCATTAGTGTTGCTCGTTGCGGCGGGGCTTTTTATCCGCAGCTTCCGCGCGGCGCAGCAGTTCAACCCGGGATTCGAGTCGCACCACGTGCTGGCGGCCTCCTACGACCTGTTCCCGAGCGGCTACAAGGAGGCCGACGGGATAGCGTTTGATCGCCAGGTGCTCGAACGGGTTCGCGCGCTGCCGGGCGTGCGCGCAGCGAGCCTGGCCGATTGGGTGCCGCTCGGCTTCGGCACTCGGTTCGTCAGCTTCCTGCCGGAGGGGTACGTGCCGGGAAAGCACGAAGCGGTGAATGCGGGAGTGGCCAACGTCAGCCCCGGCTACTTCTCCACGCTGCGGATTCCGCTGGTGAGCGGGCGCGACTTCAGCGAGGCGGACGGGGCGGATTCGGCGCCGGTTGCCATCATCAATGAAACCTTGGCCGAGCGCTACTGGCCGGGCCGCGACGCGGTAGGAAAGCGGCTGCACGTCTACGGGAAATGGACGAGGATCGTCGGCGTGGCGCGTACGACGAACTACTCGCAACTGAACGAGCCTCCGGCGCCCTTTCTCTATTTGCCGCTCTACCAGCACTACCCGTCGGAAGTGACACTGCAGGTGCGCACGGAGGGTGATCCGCGGGCGGCGGCCGGCGCGGTGACACGGGCGGTTCATGGGCTCAACGCCGACCTACCGATTTTCGAGGTTTCGACGCTCGAGGCGCGGATGGAGCCGGCGACGTTCGTGCAGCGCATGGCCGGGTCGTTTGTCGGCGTATTTGGCGTGCTGGCGCTGGTGCTGGCGGCGGTGGGTCTTTACGGCGTGGTGTCCTACGGCGCGCGGCAGCGGACGCGCGAGATCGGCATACGGAAAGCGATGGGCGCACAGCCGGAAGACATCTGGCAAATGGTGCTCGCGCACGGGGCGCGGCTGGCGCTGGTGGGCGTGTTGATCGGGCTGGCGGTGTCGTTCGGCACGACACGGCTGCTCCGGAGCCTGCTTTTCGGCGTGGGCGCGAGCGATCCGTTGACGTTTGTGATGGTGACGGCGCTGCTCATCGTGGTGGCGCTGGCGGCCAGCTACTTGCCGGCGCGGCGCGCGATGAAAGTGGACCCGATCGAGGCGCTGCGGCATCAGTAGCAGCGTGATTCGTGACTCGTGACTCGTGACTCGTGCTTCGTCACCCGTGCGGCGTGTTTGGGCTGGTGGGAAACTCGCCCAAGTCAAAGTCACACATACCAGTTCGCGCCTAGCCCAAGTTCGTCACGGCGACGCGAATTCTGTCTTTTTTCCGAGGAAGTCGGCCGGGAAGTTGTTTCGTTGCAACGTGGCTTTCGCGAAAACACGATGTAGTGCAGACCTGCCCTCTTGAAGCC